>CANMMM010000011.1 GCA_947498935.1 uncultured Aquimarina sp.
GCAGTTACTGTAGTATCTGTAGCAGGATCATCGGCATCATTTCCGATATCTGCTAATAGAGACTCCGAAGTATTTACCGCATCAATCATCGCTTGTACTTCCGCTTCGGTAGCAGGGCTACTAAATGCAGCTGGATTAGTAGCAATATAGTCTAAGTACGCTGCTTCATTAGCAGGAATCGCGCTACTTACATTTGGTAATGCATTTAAGTCAGCAGCAGTGGTTCCTGTCGTTGTTGCATTGTCTCCATTATCCGCATCTGTTCCGATGTTGGCTAATAGTGTTTCATTGGCATTTACGGCATCAATCATAGCTTGTACTTCTGCCTCAGTTGCAGGGCTACTAAAGGCAGCTGCATTGGCAGCGATGTACTCTAAATAGGCTGCTTCATTGGCAGGAATCGCGCCACTTACATTTGGTAATGCATTTAAGTCTGCTGCCGTGGTTCCTGTGGTAGTTGCATTATCGCCATTATCAGCATCTGTTCCGATGTTGGCTAATAGTGTTTCATTGGCATTTACTGCATCGATCATCGCTTGTACTTCGGCCTCAGTTGCAGGGCTACTAAATGCAGCTGCATTTGCTGCGATATACTCTAAATAAGCTGCTTCATTAGCAGGAATCGCGCCACTTACATTTGGTAATGCATTTAAGTCTGCAGCAGTAGTTCCTGTGGTAGTTGCATTGTCGCCATTATCCGCATCTGTTCCGATGTTTGCTAATAGTGTCTCATTGGCATTTACGGCATCGATCATCGCTTGTACTTCTGCTTCTGTAGCAGGGCTACTAAAGGCAGCTGCATTGGCAGCGATGTATTCTAAATAAGCTGCTTCATTGGCAGGAATCGCACCACTTACATTTGGTAATGCATTTAAGTCAGCAGCCGTGGTTCCTGTCGTTGTTGCATTATCACCATTATCGGCATCTGTACCGATGTTCGCCAATAAAGTTTCATTAGCATTTACGGCATCAATCATTGCCTGTACTTCCGCTTCTGTAGCAGGGCTACTAAAGGCAGCTGCATTGGCAGCGATGTACTCTAAATAGGCTGCTTCATTGGCAGGAATCGCGCCACTTACATTTGGTAATGCATTTAAGTCTGCTGCGGTAGTTCCTGTCGTTGTTGCATTATCACCATTATCAGCATCTGTTCCGATATTGGCTAATAGTGTTTCATTGGCATTTACGGCATCGATCATCGCTTGTACTTCTGCCTCAGTTGCAGGGCTACTAAACGCTGCTGCATTTGCTGCGATGTATTCTAAGTAGGCTGCTTCATTGGCAGGAATCGCGCCACTTACATTTGGTAATGCATTTAAGTCAGCAGCCGTGGTTCCTGTCGTAGTTGCATTGTCACCATTATCGGCATCTGTACCGATGTTCGCCAATAAAGTTTCATTGGCATTTACGGCATCAATCATCGCTTGTACTTCTGCCTCGGTTGCAGGGCTGCTAAACGCAGCTGCATTGGCAGCGATGTACTCTAAATAGGCTGCTTCATTGGCAGGAATCGCGCCACTTACATTTGGTAATGCATTTAAGTCTGCTGCGGTAGTTCCTGTGGTAGTTGCATTATCACCATTATCCGCATCTGTTCCGATGTTGGCTAATAGTGTTTCATTGGCATTTACTGCATCAATCATTGCCTGTACTTCGGCCTCAGTTGCAGGGCTGCTAAAGGCAGCAGCATTGGCAGCGATGTACTCTAAATAAGCTGCTTCATTGGCAGGAATCGCGCCACTTACATTTGGTAATGCATTTAAGTCTGCTGCCGTGGTTCCTGTCGTTGTTGCATTATCACCATTATCCGCATCCGTACCGATGTTGGCTAATAGTGTTTCATTGGCATTTACGGCATCGATCATCGCTTGTACTTCCGCTTCGGTAGCAGGGCTGCTAAATGCAGCTGCATTGGCAGCGATGTATTCTAAGTAGGCTGTTTCATTGGCAGGAATCGCGCCACTTACATTTGGTAATGCATTTAAGTCTGCTGCGGTAGTTCCTGTCGTTGTTGCATTATCACCATTATCGGCATCTGTACCGATGTTCGCCAATAAAGTTTCATTAGCATTTACTGTATCGATCATCGCTTGTACTTCGGCTTCTGTAGCAGGGCTACTAAATGCAGCTGCATTGGCGGCGATGTACTCTAAGTAGGCTGCTTCATTGGCAGGAATCGCGCCACTTACATTTGGTAATGCATTTAAGTCTGCTGCCGTGGTTCCTGTCGTTGTTGCATTATCACCATTATCCGCATCTGTTCCGATGTTCGCCAATAAAGTTTCATTAGCATTTACTGCATCGATCATTGCCTGTACTTCTGCCTCAGTAGCAGGGCTGCTAAAGGCAGCTGCATTGGCAGCGATGTACTCTAAATAAGCTGCTTCATTGGCAGGAATCGCGCCACTTACATTTGGTAATGCATTTAAGTCTGCCGCAGTGGTTCCTGTAGTCGTTGCATTGTCGCCATTATCCGCATCTGTTCCGATGTTGGCTAATAGTGTCTCATTAGCATTTACGGCATCGATCATCGCTTGTACCTCAGCGGCTGTAGCAGGACTACTAAACGCATCTGGATTGGCGTCTATATATTCTTGATAGGCAGTTTCATTAGCAGGAATCGCTCCAGTGACTCCTACAATTGAGTTTAATTCTGAGGTAGTCACTGTAGAATCGGTTCCTAGATCATCTGCATCAGCACCAATATCTGCTAAGATAGTTTCTGAAGTGTTTACCGCAGTAATCATGGCTTGTACTTCTGCTTCGGTAGCTGGGCTACTAAAAGGTCCTTCATTGGCTGCTATTGCTGCTAGATATGCTGCTTCATTGGCAGGAATTGCACCACTAACATTAGGTAGTGCATTTAAGTCTGCTGCGGTAGTCCCTGTAGTGTTGGTATTATCTCCATTAGTAGCATCTGTTCCGATGTTGGCTAACAGGGTGTCTGCATCGTCATCTTCGATAGTGATATCTGCACTTTGATTGGTAGGACCTGCACTTACTCCATCTACAGCACTAAGATCGCCAATAGTAGCAGTAGCAATTTCATCCCCTTCAATATCGCTATCATCAGTCACATCTAAAGCTACTGTAACACTTGCTTGTCCGTTAGGAATGACTGCATTCGTGATGGTTGTATAGTCTGTACCATTGGTAGCTGTACCACTCATCACTAAAGGAATCGTAATACTGTTAGCTAGTAAATTGGTTTGAGATAGTGTTACGGTATATTCTCCGTTGTTAGGTCCGGTTTCATCTGCTGTTGTATCTGTAGCAGTGACACTTACAGTTGCTGAAAAACAATCTAAAGATACCACCCCACTATTGGTATAATTACCATTAGGTGCGGTATATCCATCGGTTCCACTAGTTACGACTCCGTCACTATCTACGGTAAGGCCACTACCAAAGGTACCTGTACCTAAGAACCCATTATCATCTGTATCGGTAAACTCTGATTCTAATACATCATTACAGCCATCTCCATCGGCGTCTATATCTCGATGATTGGGTGCGCCATCTGGGGTATCTTCTGAATCAGCAAGGGTATAATTAATCGTACCACTATTTTCTTGTCCCGCTGCTTGTACTGCATCGGGTACTCCGTCTGTTCCTACTGCTCCATTGACCACTCCATTGGTATGGGGTTGGTTATGGCCTGCTTCTACTGCATCATAGATCCCATCATTATCAGAGTCTAAATCAAATACATTTTCTACTCCATCGCCATCCGAATCACAAGATAAGGTAGCATTAAATCCAAAACCTTCATTTCCTGCAAAACCAGATATTATTGCGGTGTCAAAATCTATAGTGACAGGAAAGGTAGCTGTACTCATATCGATAGACATGTTCCAAATAGAAAGATTCGCATTTCCAGATCCTAAAGTTAGTGTAGATCCAGAAGTAATCGTAGCACCATTTGCAAAGTTAGTGACTTCATTGTTTGGATCTGATAAAATTGCATTCCCTCCACTAGACCAAGTAACGGTAACATTCTTTTCTCTGTTTTCAAAAGGAAGTGCCGCATTGGGTACTCTAGTCGCTAAAACAAAGGTTTGTAGTGTTCCCTGAGTAGGTGCTTGTAAGGTAATATCAAGAGTTGTGTTTACATTACCCCCCTGATTCCATTGAAGTTGTAATCCATTAACGACTCCATTAGTGATTTGATTTAACGCATCACTAGACACCATACTAAAATTCATTAAGGAACCATCTCCTGTAAAAGAACCTCCTACATTTACTGTTCCTGAGCCACTATCGATACTTCCTAAGGCTGTAAAATCACATTCATCAGTATCTAGAATTCCATCATTATCGTCATCAGCATCTACATTATTATCTGCTACTGCATCTCCATCGGTGTTTTGAAGCGTACTATTCCATTTGGCGGCGCTTACGGGAGTTGTGTGTATGGCTCCTACTTGCGTTTCTAATTCCCAATCGGCATTACGCTGCTGGTGCCCTGTCTTATCTATTGAAGCTGCTACATTGGCTCCTGTAAGTGTAGCCAATTGATTGACAAATTGTTTTCCTATGGCTCCTTTGGCTACATTACATCCATATAATAAGATGTCTGCTTCTGGGTGTAATGCTGCTTTTATAGTAGCAATGGCTTCTGACTGATGCGTAGCTAATGTATGCGCATTGGTCTGTTTAGCTCCTAATAAAAGGGTTCCTGCCTCTCCATGACTCATGATGTGTACCGACTGGACATCGGTATATGACTGCATGGCCTTGGCTATCTGTTCTAGTCCATCCGACGAGGCATCGAGTATGACTACTGGATCTGTAATCGTAATGTACTCTTGTAAGTTGGCTACACTTTGATCTATAAAATAAATCGCGCTGCCATTGGTACTATTACGTATATTGTGTTTCGTAAGTGGTAGAACCTCTGTGGTTCTGTGGTGAATGTTAGCATCTGGTATGAATGCTTTGGTCTGTGCTATGCCTATACTGGTCATAAGTATACTAATGCATAGCATTCTGACAATTCTACTGGTAATTTTTGTCATTTTTAGCATTTTAGATTCATAAATTGTAGTTAGTTATATAAAGAGGGTAATGAATATTTGTGTTGACTACGCTCTGCTACTCTGTGCGTATAAAAAGGGGTGCCTCTAGCTGTGACTGCTAGCGTAGTTGTTTTTTTAATGGTGACTTGCTTTGTATAATGCTTATTACTGGTATCTGTAGTTTTTATATGTGTATAAGCCGAAAAGTATTTCGTACTACTATGAATAACTATCTCTTTGGGAAGATGAAAAAAATACATACTTAGTTGACACAAATTTTATTTAACGAGTGTTTTTTACTGTCTTATCTTTGGGGTATTCTTAATAGGTATTAGTTTATATAGTAGATCAATAAAAGTAGTATACACCTTATATAAATGAAACTTTCTACCTATAGGTATGACTACCAATAGCTAGTTCTTATACTTACTTTATTGATTTTTAACGTTTATTGTATTTTTAGAGATTTTGTTAATACTTTGTGAATTTAGCTATAATTACAGTAAAATCATTACTTTGTCACATCCTAATAAGTACGGTAAAACACTAAAAATCAACACATATCATTTTTACTTCCATAATTACGATGTATACTCAATACAAAGGAGGTTATCATTTTGTAGACACTACGTACTATGATTCCTAAACGCTACTTGTAGGCTGTATGTAGTCTGATGCTGCAATGAATATCCTTAAGCAATTAACACGGACACTTTCTATAACACTCACTCTTTTTTTAATCATCGGGTGCTGTTAATGCTATAGTTTACTCAACATTTTTGTCTCTCGCTATTATCAGAAAATTGTACATCACTTTATATGCTAGCAATCGATAACTAATATATATCTGTAATGCTCATACCCAAATCACTATTTTGCGTTAGGGATAGGAGCGGCATCCTTTTTTGTTTTCCTTTAAAAAAACAAAAAAGATATAGCGGATAGCCCGACCCTTGTGGTAACGCCCTCATTATAAACATACCACTTTTCAGTTGCTATACTAAAAAAGCCATTTAGTAATCGAGTGCTACTAAATGGCTTATACAATGAAGTGGTTTAAACTTTTTATAATTTGCTATAAAAACGATCTTTTGCACCCAAATTTTGCAATTTTTGAGTTCCGTAGCGCTGCTATGCAACAAAAAAATTACTTCATTTGGACACAAAATCTTCGATTTTCGCTGAAATCGAAAAAGTTTAAACCACTTCAATATTTTGAATCGTGAAGTATGTTTTATTTTTTTATAAAACGTTGTGTAAAAACGGTTGTATCATTTTTATTACTGATCCGCAGGAGATAAAACCCTAACGGGATGTTTTGGGTATCTATTTTTACGAGTGCTTGCTGCTGTGCTGTGTGGATGATGGTTTGCTTCACTAACTTGCCTTGTAGGTCATATAGTCCTACTAAGTAATTGCCTTGGATAGGGTTAAATCCTTCGGTACGTACTATAATATGGGTATCGAATGGATTTGGGTAGCTGGTAAATACGGGTTGCTTATTAGCTGTAGTAGTTTCGGTAACTGTATTGGAAATTGATTTTTTATAGTTTTTGGTATCTTGCCTCTTATAAGTAATGATTAATCTTGCTGCTTTGTTAGCACCTCCTTCGTAGGAATCGGCTACTCTTTTGGCTGCGGTATTGGTGAGACTATTTCCTTTTCCTCTAATGGCAAAACTAGCACTGTTTCCTGATGTCCAATTCCGTTTATTTACCAAGCGCTGTACCATATTTTTTAAATCAGGGGATTGCTGTGCATTACCACTCTGATTTCTAGTCCAAGCATCAGGTCTCCATATGACTTTAGACGAAAATACGGATCTACCTGATACATTGTTAGCCGTGGAAAAAGAGGGTGAGTTACTACTATTCTGCAAGGCTATTTCTAGCTGGGTGGCTGTACGATTACTTTCGTCTGCGGTGAATTGAAGATAGGCACTGGTGATGGTTGCATTTTTAGGTACTGCTACTTGGGTAAATCGCAATCCGATGACTTGGTAACTATCATTATTATAGGAGTCATATACGAATTCTAAATCACTACTATTGGTGTAAATTTCGCCATATTTATCTTCTTCTACGTCGTCATTTCCAGTAGTAATAGTCATGGTTACTGTACGCTGCTCGGTAGGATCTGGATTGGTTGTTCCATTTTGGGTAATGGTTACGACACTACCATTAGAGGGATTCCATATAGAGAGATTGGCTGGAATCTGAAAAACATTATTGTTGGATACTTCTCCTACTTGAGTGGCATTGTCTACATTAATGGTACGGGTTTGGATGGCATTTTTATCTACAAAAATCCATTTGAATTGATTGAATCTGGCTGAGTTTCTAGTCCATCGTTTGGTATCATTATTAGTACGTAATGGGGCGCCCCAGCAACCTTCTCCTACGTATACAGTGCCTTGGGCATCGTCTCTAATGAATCCCTCATCATTACCAGAGGCTGTGGTGGGTTTTAGTGGCCAAGTAGTTTTGACAGTATGTGCATCACATTCTACGACAAGTTTTACTCCGCTATCATAAAATAATTGTGCCCAATTCCTATACTGACTATTGCCTTCTGATTTATAAGAAACATGTGGTCGCATCGGTTTATGATACTGTGCGATTTTCCATTGTACATTGCTGTGTATGTTTAGATCATTGCGCAGCCAAGTGGTTTGATTGCCTCCGATAGCTATTTCTGTATTGAGTGTATAGGTTCTGACTAGATTATCGCCAAAGGTAATGGCATAATATACAGTGGGTGAAGGGGTGTCGAATAGGTTATAGATACTGTTATTGCTATCTTCATGATTGCCTCTGGCTGCAATGATGGGAAACATTCTTCCATCGGTAGCAATGGTTAATTGCCAATCATCGAACCAAGCGCTCCATTGGCGATTGGTGTCTCTATCTGTCATATCGCCTCCAAAGAGTACGGCATGGGGTTTTAGCTTGGCTACTAATCGATTGGCGTTTTGTCGTGGAGTTCTGTTGTTACGTGAGTCTCCTCCTGCTATAAATGACAAACGACTGCTATCAGAAGGAGCTGTTTTAAACCAAAAACGCTGGCTAGTGCCTTGACTATCTTTGATCACAAAATAATAGGCGGTATTGGGTTGTAGTCCTGTAAGGCGGCTAAAGGTATTGTTCATGCCTTTATAAGCAATAGTTCGATCTGGAGCTTTGGCATTTGGGTAGCGGGTATAGGCTGTTCCGTAGTCTGTAGTACCGTAATATACAATCGGATTGTTACCCGATACTTGATTCCACCCGATAACGATAGAGGTTGCTGGATTGCCCCTAAGCGTGAGTCGGTATTTTTCGGTAGTAGCTTGCACAGAGAAAGCGATGCATACTATGAATACAAAGAGTAGTTGTTTCATTTGTTTTTTGTGTTTTTGATGTGTTAGCATTGTCCATGGTATATGTCTGTTTAGATACCACAGGCTCATCCTATTGAGTGATCTTATGATTCGTTAGTTATTACTCAAATGTAACGGATTGAATGCTCCGATATACCTACTGAAATCAATCTTAATTGATCCTTAAATCACATAACGTATTCATAGTCATAGTATAACTTTTAGTTGATGGTTTGTTAACATAATTATATGTTAATTTGTTGACTATGAATATTGGTACTCAACTCATTTTTAGACTGTCTGTAAGCTTGATTTTTTTGGGACGCGCTTGGCAACATCTCTTCTGGGACGCGCCTTTTCGTGCTATTTTTTGGGATGAAACGCTGTTACGGCCTATTATAGAAAATGTACTAAGGATGGATTGGCAATCGTATGCTACTAGTATCTCTACAGATACTGTGATCCAGTCGCTGATTATAACTCACGGTATTGTGTATTTGATTGCCGCTGTGATGACTTGGTGGATTCGGCGCGATAGACAGTATTGGCTACGTTATTGGATCTATATAGGTGGTATGTGCCTGCTCATTCTAGCGATGCTACAGACCAAAGAAAAGTTTTATCATATCGCTCAGTTTTTTGAACACAGTATTCAATTCGGCTTACCATTTGTGTTTGTCTATTCATTACAGAAAACAGTTTCAGTCCCTCGGCTGATGAATTGCCTAAAACTACTGATTGCGATTACCTTTTTTTCGCATGGATTGTATGCGTTTGGCGTGTATCCAGTTCCTGGCCATTTTATAGATATGACGATTCGTATTGTAGGTATTTCTGAAAAAACTGCTATTTCTTTTCTATATGTAGCTGGCATGTTAGATTTTATACTTGCAATACTCCTTTTTGTACCTTTTGTATACCGATATGCACTATGGTATGCTGCGGTATGGGGATTGCTTACGGCATTGGCTAGAATTGTAGCTAACTTCTACATTGATTTTCCGATACAATCACTACATCAATATCTCTATTTAGTAGTGTATCGACTCCCTCATGGTTTGGTACCACTACTGGTACTTGTATATGCTCAAAAACAGTATCTTTTATCTATGCATACACTGAGCACAAAATAACTAGCTACTACCTGTATGTAAGTATAAAAAAAGAGTGCTTTGATCATAGTTACCAAAGCACTCTTTTTCATTGATGTATAAGCTATTGTTTGTGCATTATTATTGAACGATCAGTTTTTGGATCATTGTTTTGGTATTTGGTCTTTCTACTTTAAGAATATACATACCTGTTGCCAATCCTAGCACTTTAGCCGATATATTAGTCGTTTCGGTAGTGATTGGTAGTATAGCTTGTACACTGCCCATGATGGTATAAATGGTGGCTGTGGTCTGCGACATAACTGTACCCGATACATTGATCTGAAAATGATCTTTTGTAGGATTAGGGATGATCGCGATTTGCGACACTACTTCTTCGTCTTCTGTACCTATTATTGGCGTTCGTTTTGCCAAATTCTTGGTCATCTCTGCTACTACTGCATCTCCACAGGTTCCTTCATAAATCTTAACATTACTAAATAAGGAATTAGGGGTATTACCTGCTGCATCTTGGTCATTGATAAAGACTACTCTATCTGCTGCTCCTGTATAAAAGTCTCCTACGGGGATTACATAGGTCTGAGTTCCCCCTGCATAGTTATCGAAATTAGTGACTCCATAATTTTGTGTGCCATATACTTTAAAATAAAAATCACTCGATAATTCATTGTCATTTTCGAATCCTACTCCATGAATTTCTCCTTCGGAGGTGCTACTAAAATCGAATTGAATAACGGTATTTTCAGTTATGGTATAATTGAGTGCGATGTACTTCCAGGTATTATTAGACAAGGACAAAGCGGTACCAGAGGTATTGATAGAAAAATCTCCGTCACTGTCTTGGTTCGAAAATGGTCTAATCTCAAAATCATTAAAATCCAAGGCTTCACAGGTATCATCGTCATCCCCGCCTCCATCGGCTTCTGTAATACTTAAGTTATCAATGGCTATATCTCCCTGCCAACTACTTCCTGTTACGACGTTTAATCGTAGTTGTACACTGGTTGCTGCTGCATACGATATAAGGTCTATAGATGCTGTATTCCAATTAGTACCTTGTGCTCCTGTTCTCGTAAATAATGATACCCACTCTCCTTCATTATCGGTTCTGGCTTGTAGTGCTAATGTACCTATGGCTGATCCTACCATATGATATTGAAAATTTAACACAGGAGAGGTTAGTGTAGAAAAGTCTAAACATGGTGAATTAAGAATAGCTCTTTTGCTAGGGTATCCTGTACCATTCCCTGACGCTTCTACATAGATATAAAAGTCTCCATCTATGGCATCGCTAGGTCCTGTTCCGTTTGATGGGGTACCATTCGCATCAACTACCCAATCTAGATCATCTCCTGTAGTCGTTTGTGACCATGCTCCTAGTGTTCCTTCGAAACTTTGGGTATAAGGAAATGTTGCAACATCACCCGTGCATTCATCAGTGGTACCACCACCGCCGCCACCTCCACCATCACATGGATTGGTAAAAGAGACGGTTTGATCTGATTGTCCATTAGTACCGCCATTGTTATTTTCATTGGCTCCTTGTCCTACGCCACGCTCAGCAAATGCTTTCCAGATAATACAATTGTATTGACCGCCGTACAGATCTTGATCTGCTTGTAGAATTCCGTCTCTACCTGATACGAATCCTGGATTATTTGCTGTGTTTTTTAATCCTTCGATGACTAATGCCATGGCTATATTATTTCCTCCTGTCCCATTATACAAATCAGGATCAAATCCTTCTGCATCAATCAACGCCCATGTCATATCCCATAAAATGGTAGCAAATGCATAGCCTACTCCATGCGGTCTTGTCAGTCCTCCTATATCTGCATACTCCGTATCATTAATCCCTCTATTGGTAGAGTATCTGGTGGGACGAATTCCTGTACCATCGACTCCTTCTCCTAATACATAGGTTCCTACTCCTCTTCCATCAGTACCTTTGTCTTCTGGTTTCATAGTAAGCATTAACCCAAACCAATCTGACCAACCTTCTCCCATTTGTTCTGATCCTCCTAATGTATTGGAAGATGGCCCCCCTACTAATCGAATAGAAATACCATGCCCGTATTCATGTGCTATAATTACATTATCAAAATCTCCATCTCTATTGGGCTGGGTTCTATTCCATAAAAACATTTGCATTCTAGGATTACGCCCATCTGGTGGGGTCGAAAAATTAGCGTTATTAGTACCTCCTCCATCTTGTGCATCTGCATTTACGGAATCACTACCTGCTCCACCGTTTCCATAATTATTTTCCTGAAAATTACCGCTCGCTTCATCGAAACCATATTGATACCATACATCGTGCATGATATTATTCCAATAAAAAAGATTCGTAGTTGATGCACTTCTATACGTGCTTGGTTGGCTATTTAAGTTTAATGGATAATCAAATTCCAAGCTAGCACCTCCATCAGGTGCAGCTCCTGTACCATTATTTCCATTACTATCATCTTGCGCCCATACATTATTTCCTCTCGTAATCGTAAATTCTGCTCCATTACTCCCGTTGGTATCATGCCATCCATATGGAGATGCCGTAGAATCTGCGGGATCTGTAACAATAGAACGATTTCCCTCATCAGGACTCTCTAATGGAACGGCGTATACATTATAGCTATTAGGTGCTAAGGCTAATGTAGTTTCTGTTTTTGCAGTTGTAGACTGCTTTTTGTTGGTATGTATATGCCTGCTATGATTTGGTGCATCAAAATTACAACTGATCACCCAATCTTCTGAATGTAGTATCTTTCCAGTTTCTACATCTACATTATCATTCCACCAGTGTGTCCCATCTTTTTGATAGAAACTTACTTTCCATGTGAGGTGTAGCTCATCATTGTGTATGACATATACCTGTGTTACTTCTATAGGTTCTAGTGCTACTGTAGCATCTGTATACGCTATATTCCCATTAGGTTTTCTTTGTATAGCATTCAATCTGGGTGGTTGTAAACTGTGCCTATTCGCTACTTTTTTAATAGCATCTTCGGCAGCAATTGATTGCTGGCGAGTTGCTACTTTATCAGCTATATTCTTTGCAAACTGATCAATTTCCCAAGTTACTTGCTTTCCATTCTTTACAGTTAATTTATAAGTAGCGTATTGTATCGGAATATTCCGATATAATTGCTGTACATAGACATGCTGTATCGCAGGATTTAATGAAGGAACGACGTCTGTAATCTTCCATTCTGCTATATCCTGAGTTGTAAATCCCGATCTAGCTTTTACGTTATTTAAATGCGCAGTAACAATGGCATCCATCCCTGATTGTGCCAATACTATTTGTCCTACAAAAAAAACAAATAACACCGAATAAAAGTATGCTTTTTTCATGTAATAAGGTTTAAGAGTTATGTTACCTGAAGTTAACGATTTGTTAAACAAAAACCTACAATACACATATTCATTAAATTAAAATCACTTACATAACCAAAACTCAACAAATAACTCAACAAAATAAAAACTAACAACCAATAGTTAGTTAACTATTACAAACACTAACAACTTGTCAGAATTTTGATCCAAAACAGTAGAAGAAGCATCGTATATTAATATTTTTTTCCCTTAATAATTTTATGGTATTATATTTGATTTTTTATCAAAAAATCAGGTGTTAGGTGTTTGTTTTTTATTTTTTGTTTACTAGTTAACTTAAAAACATTAAACAAAAATCTCATTTTAGATATACTTGATGCATAGAAATGGTTTATATTTTTTTCAATTGACTATAAAAACGATCTTTTGCCCCCACTTTTTGCAATTTTTGGGTTTTCGAGTGCTGCTATGCAACAAAAAAATTAGTGTATTTGGTTACAAAATCTTGCGATGTTCACTAAAATCAAAAAAAAGTAAACCACTTCACAAAAAGAAAAACCTGTTGCTATAAAAAATATTTTTTTTAAGTAGATGACGCAACCTTCATACGATAACTACATCTTCCTAGTAAATCAAATCAATAAAGAAAATGAAACGTATTTTATTTACCTTCATCATTATGATATTTGCGATAGGTTGTATATCAAATGATGATTCAGATACAATTGTAGAACCCAACTTAAGTGCTTATGAACCCATCACCTTACTCAGAAGTGATTTTGAAAATGCTGTAAAAGTAAGTGACCCTATTCCTATAGAAAATTCTGGTAAAATTTATATTAGAGGATCGTATCTATTTATAAATGAAGTACACAAAGGCTTCCATGTATATGACAATTCCGATCCTAAAGCCCCTGTTGCGTTACGATTTTTAGCTGTTCCAGGAGCTACAGATATTGGTGTGAGAAACGAAGTTATGTATATCAATCAAGCTACAGACCTGATCGCAGTAGTATATGATACGACTGCTCAGTCACTAAAGGTAACAAAACGGATTCCTAAAATTTTTCCAAAACTACGCTCACCAGATGGATTTTTGCCTTTTGATCTAGCCAATAATCAAGTAGTAGTGGGTTGGAAACTTATTAAAAATTAATTTGAAGCATACTACACTTTATTCATCATTGTATGATGACTATTCTTAGACTTAAAAAATAATGACACTTATGAAAAAATATATAATCGCCACATTTATTTCTTGTATACTCCTGAGCTGTAATGAAGATAGTGCTACTGGTACATCACCTACACAGGATAGCCCTGATGGACAGGGAGGATCATTAGCTACTTTTGCGCTAAAGGGAGACTATTTATATACCGTAGATCATACAGATCTCACCGTATTTAATATCACAGAAGTACAGGAGCCTGTGCAAGTCAATACCTTATCTGTAGGTTTTGATATCGAGACACTTTTTAGTTACAAAGATTACTTGTACATCGGTTCTAGAAATGGAATGTTTATTTATGAGCTAAGCAATCCTGAATTTCCAAAAAGACTGGCCGCAGTAGAACATTTTACCGCCTGTGATCCCGTGGTAGCTAATGATACGCATGCATTCGTAACCTTACACTCAGATACGTTTTGTGGTGGTGCGATCAATCTACTCGAAGTATATGATATTACCAATATCACAGCCCCTGTACTGATCAATTCTAGAAATCTAACATTCCCTAGAGGGCTGGGCATCTATAATAATTATCTCATCGTCTGTGATGATGAAATCAAGGTATTTGACATCACTGACCCTGCGAATTCTACACTCGTTACCTCTGTGAATCGCGACACCTTTGATGTAATTATCTCTGGAGATTTACTGTTAGCTATTGGAGAAACAGGTTTGTACCAATATCAATTGGCACCTGATGCTACCAAAGGGTTAAGTATGACTGAGCTGAGTACTATTGCCATATAGAGTAGTCATACGATGCTATTCGATAATGGAATTTTTAAGTACTGTAGCACACTATACAACAAAAAAATATTGTATTTGCTCACAAAATCTTCTGATGTTCGCTGAAATCGAAAAAGTATAAATCACCTCAATAAAAAACCGCCTATATGCGTATCAATACATATAGGCGGTTTTTTTATAATTTCATTTTCAATTGCTTCTACTGCTCCTTCTTGTTCTGAAACTTTGCTTTTTTACTACCTGCGTACATCTCATATTTAACCAATCTAGACTCTAGCTTACCGTTAAATACTTTTATTTTTCGAGATGGGCGTAATCCTACATATTTTAAGGCTTCGAGATTAGAAGTAATAAACCAAGCATTAGTAGCTGGATATCCTTGTTTTAGGGTATCACCTATTTGCTTATAAAATACTTCTTCATCCAATGCCAATCGTTCTCCATACGGAGGATTAAATACCATATGCAAAGGGGCTTCTGTTTCTTTAGTTGTCTCAAAAAAGTTGTGCTCCTGAATCGAGACAAAATCAGTCAGATTGGCATTCTCTACATTGCGTATCGCCTTTCTTACAGCAGAAGGTGCTTTATCATACCCTATAATCGAATGTCTAAAATCACGTGTTTTATTCAATGCCGCTGCTTCTATTTTTTCGAATAAATCCATGTCCCAATCCAACCATTTCTCAAAAGCAAATTCTTTTCTATTCAGGTTCGCAGGGATATTACAAGCGATCATGGCAGCTTCTATTGCTAATGTACCACTACCACACATGGGATCGATAAAATCGGTAGTACCGTCCCAGCCAGATAATAGTAATAACCCAGCAGCCAATACTTCATTAATCGGTGCGATATTTGTACTCGTTCTATACCCACGATGGTGTAGTGATCCCCCAGAACTGTCCAAAGATACCGTGCATACATCTTGCTGAATGTGCAATTGGATGGTCACATCTGGATGTTCTGTATCCACACTAGGGCGCTTTCCTGTTTCTTTCCTAAACTTATCTACAATCGCATCTTTAGCTTTTAAGGCTACAAACTGAGAATGTCTAAAAATAGTAGAATTAACAGTGGCATATATCGCTAAAGAATCTTGTACGTCTAAATAATCCTCCCAATCAATGGATTGTACAAAATCGTACAACTGTTTTTCATTTCTCAGTTTTTTGGTCTGTAATGGTTTTAAAATTTTAAGGGCTGTACGACAGCATAGATTGGCTTTGTACATAAATCCTGTATCACCAAAAAAACTCACCATCCTATTTCCTATCACTACCTTCTGCGCACCTAGATCTCTTAGTTCTTTAGCTAATAGCTCTTCAAAACCGTATAAGGTTTTGGCTACCATTTTAAATGAATTGCTCACTATCTTCCTATTCTCTATTATTAAACGACAAAAATACATTAATTTTGCGCTCTATGCTAAAAGATTCTACAATGTGGTACGCATCATGGTTTGATACACCATATTATCATACACTGTACAAAGATAGAGGTCATGAAGAAGCGCAGACATTCATGAATAACCTCACTAATTATCTAAATTTAGAACCCTCAGAAACCATTCTCGACCTTGCATGTGGCAAAGGAAGACACAGTATATACCTCAATCAATTGGGTTATACGGTTACAGGAGTAGACTTATCTGCTAATAGTATTGAATACGCGAGTCAGTTCGCTAATGAAACGCTGCAATTTCATGTACATGATATGTGCAAACCCTATCCAAAGCAATTCGATGCAGTATTCAATCTATTCACCAGTTTTGGGTATTTTGACAATGAAGAAGACAACCTAAATACCATACGCGCCATCCAAGCCAATCTTACCGAAAAAGGATTAGCTGTTATCGATTTTATGAATGCAGCGCATGTAATAGCACATTTAGTACCAGAAGAAACCAAAGAAATTGATGGTATTACTTTCTACCTAAAACGATATGTCCAAGACGGCTATATCCACAAAGAGATTAAATTTACAGATCAGGGTAATGACTTTTTATTTACCGAAAAAGTAAAAGCCTTACAGCTAGATGATTTTAAAAACTATTTCCAACAAGCTGGGATTGATCTATTAGAGGTATTCGGGAACTATCAATTAGATTCCTTTAATACCCAAACATCCCCTAGGCTTATTTTAATCTTTAGATAGTGTATAACTACCTATTATCCATAGCGGCAGTCTGTATAGGATCGCTTATCGTATTAGTATTCAAACCTGCTGATCATCCCAAAAACCTAAAGTTATTACTAGCCTTTAGTGGTGCTTTTTTACTAGCAATTACTATCTTTAATTTGCTCCCAGAAGTATTCGAAGACCATGAAACCGCTAAACAAACTGGGATGTGGATCATGGTTGGTATCCTCTTCCAGAAAGTACTCGAATATTTTTCTAAAGGTGCAGAACACGGACATGTGCATTTATCTAAAAAACGAACGCAATTCCCTAAACTACTTGCGGCTAGTCTCTATATTCATTCTATATTAGAAGGATTTCCGATACATCAAACAGAAGGAATACTGATTGGTATTATTGTACATAAAATACCCGTAGCAATGATTCTAGCTACTTTTTTATACCAAACAGCAATTGCCAAAAAAAAGATATTTCTGTTTCTTTTTCTATTTGCATTAATGACGCCCCTTGGTACTTTTTTTGCTACCCACTTCAGTAGCTTACAACACTATTATAGAGAAATCAATGCTTTGGTCATCGGTATTTTTCTACACGTTTCGACTACTATTTTGTTCGAAAGTGACGAAGGACATACCTTCAATATCGCCAAACTATTTGTGATCCTACTAGCCACCGCAGTCGCCTATATACTATAAGTTATGTTCTCTAGAGAAGAATCAAAGAAAATACGACAAGAATTCTGGACTACCTTTGGTCAGCAATATCCGCGCAAATGGCTTTTGTACAATACCAAGATCAAAGATGTTACGCTTAAATTTACTTTTACCACCAAAAAAGCGCAGGTATCCATAGATATCGAGCCCGAAGATACAGTCATAAAAACCTATTATTACGAAAAACTGCAAAGTCTACAAAACATACTCCTCACAGACTATTTGCCTAATTGTATTTTTGATGCTGCCTACGAATTGGATAATGGAAAAATAATAGCTCGTATCTACACAGAGCTACCCAATGTGTGTATTCATAACCGAAAAACATGGGAAGCCACCATGGAATTTCTGTACAACCAAATGGATCAATTAGAGCAGTTTTTCTTAGAATACAAAGATTTCATTGATGATTGATATTTCCCTCATATACACATCAGGAAATGATCTCTACTTTTGACAATTTGCTATAAAGCTGACATCAAAAAAGTACACCCCACTTCCTTGTACTTAAAAGATAGTTTTTACACCTAAATCATCTTAACTCTTTAGTTTTTGAGGGCGTTACCCAAGGGTCGGGCTATCCGTTCCAATTCCTCGCACTTCCTATCGTCAGGCTGTGGGATTTCCTCTACTATCCCTAACGCAAGTAAACCGTTATTCATCATTAATCCCTCATTACTATAGCAGTACATCATCGATGTGCTATCGAAAAAAACTGTCCCCTTACGCTTCTGTAATCATATATTCCAAAAAATAAGCTATAACCAACTTTTAAACCATCATAAGTAGAAAAAACCTACATATATTTAGTTAAAAAATTAAAAAAAGTAGTGTTTTACCATAATAATTGTGTATTTAATCCGTTTTTTGAGATATTTTAAATATATTTGAATGCCCCAAAATCTAATACACAATGAAAATTTATACGATACAGCGGTACATTTGCCTTCTATGCCTATCTCTATGCTGTAGCTTTTTATACCCTCAGCGATATGAAGAGATGTCTTTTTCTGATCTTAAAAAAACCATCGTAGATACCGAAGCACACCTGAGCTCTATCGGTAGGGCCAATGGGATTATTATCATAGAACAAATCATAGATATAGCAGAAAAATTCAACGGTAATCAACAATATTATCTCAAAGGAAGTGCCTACAATGCACTTGGTAAAATTCACTACGCGACTAAAGATTTTGAAGAAGCCATCCGGAATTATAAAACAGCCGAGTTATTCATCAAAGAACTCGATACATTTCCAGAACTAGCGATTGATGTATATAATAACATCGCTAAAGTATACTTAGATGGGTATAACAAACCCGGAAGAGCCTTACAGAAAATTAAGCATATCTATGCCAAATCCAAAAATCTAAACGAACAGACACAACATAGTATCGCGCTAAACCTAGCCAATATCTATATCAAAACCAAGCATTACAACAAGGCCTATAAACTACTTAGAAAATGCAGAAAGTATTTTACAGCCAATCAAGAAGATATTTCTAAACTAGTATTAACCTACACCACTTATGGAGAGTATTTTGCCGTAAACAATCAATATGCTAATGCTGTAAAGTATTATGAAAAGGCAGCCTCTATGGCCGAAAAAAACAAATTGTTTAGACAAGCCATGACGATCTATCGAAAATACGAAAACCTACTCGTACGTACAGGTAGACATGCCCAAGCCTATGCCATTCTAAAAAAATATACCAAGCACCATCAAACAGCGCTGGAGATCGAAAAACTCGAAGCAGATCAATACAAGCAAAAACTAACAATTAGCGAAGAAAAAAAGACGATCGAAACCCAAAAAGCACAACAGTCCAAAACGATATCGATCTTTACACTATCCCTACTCTTATTATGCCTTATCCTTTTCTGTTTCTTTATATACAACCACAATAAGACAAAGATTTTAGGTAAAAATCTAGCCATTCGCAATAAGGAATTGAAAAAGGAAAAAGAGAATTCAGACCGTTTAGCTGCCGTAAAAACAAAATTTATATCTACGGTTAGCCACGAGCTTAGAACACCCTTATACGGCGTTGTAGGGCTTTCTTCCATCCTGATGGAGCGTATCAAAGACGAAGAAAATCATAAATTCATCAAACTCATGAAATTTTCAGCAGATCATTTACTAAATTTAATCAATGATGTGCTACAAGTAACCAAAATGGAAGCTTATGAAATAAAGCTTGACAACGCAACATACAATATCAAGAATCTTGCAGATGATATCAAGAATTCCTTTGAATTCCAGACAGAAAAAAATGGAAATACACTACACCTTAACTTCGATCCTACCATCCCCAATCAATTAATTGGAGATTCCGTAAGGCTGTCACAGATATTAATCAATCTGATCAGTAATGCCAATAAATTCACTAAAAACGGAAACATTTGGTTAAACTTTATCAATCCTGTCATTACAGACGATTCAGTAGCCATTACCTTCGAGATCAAAGATGATGGACGAGGCATCCCTCTAGACAAACAAGACATGGTATTTAATAAGTTTTCTCAGGCAGATGCTAAAGACCATACCACAGGTACTGGATTAGGACTACATATTGTCAAAAGCCTTGTAGAATTGCACGGTGGCACTATACAGTTACAAAGTACGCCAAGATCAGGAGCTACGTTTTACTTTACCATTTCTTTTGAAATTGATCCAACAGCCACTATCCAAGAAGATCATAAAGCCGCTAAGAATTGCATCCCTCTAATGGATACTGATAATTATACCATTTTGATTGTAGAGGACAATAAGATCAATCAAATTGTGACCCAAAACATCCTAAAATCCAAAGGATACCATTCTGAAATCGCTTCTGATGGACTTATTGCAGTACAAATGACCAAAGAAAATTCGTATGATCTAATATTGATGGATCTAAATATGCCGAATATGGGCGGTATGGAAGCCACCAAGATCATACGTGAGTTCGATACGCATACCCCTATCGTAGCACTGACCGCTTCTGATACCGAAGACACCTTAGAAGCCATCTTTGACCCAGAATCAGGTTTCAATGATTTCCTCAGAAAACCCTATAAAAACATGGAATTCTTCCGTAAAATCAATGAAAACCTAAGCAATACCATTCCTAAAGCTTCTTAATTGGTAAATAGTATAACATCTACAATCATATGCTACAGAATACAAAAAGCTTCCTATCAAACCGATAGAAAGCTTTTTGTATTATTTCAGTCCCCATATACTTACGTAATCGTAATGACACCCATAGGGTTTATTTATTCTTTAAAAAAAAACCCAGCTACCGCTAGTCTGTGACTAGTGGCGTTACTATTTTGTTAAGCCTAATAAGTATCCATCACTATCAATTTCTAAAATGGTATGATCATCGACATAATTCCTAGCACTACTATATTTCCAATCTACAGAATCTGATACAAAACCTGATTCTATTGGATTATTATGAATATAATTTATTTTTTGTTGAATAACTTTGTCAGTCCATAATTCTACTGGTTTATTATGCTGTTGCCAAAATTGTCTATATCTAACAGTAGTATTTCTGTTACCAGCCTTTTCAAACATCCATAATAACCATTCTTTCCTACTCTCTTGAGGATTATTTTCTATTGCCTGAATTACTTTTTTGGATGTATGTTTTTTGAAATCTCTAATCAATCCTGAAGGATCATCATTACCTGAACGAAATATAAAATGTACGTGGCTCGGCATAAAACAATAAGCATATACTTCCATTCCCTTATTTTTCCTACAATACCGCACACTATCTGCCAATACATCAAAATACATTTGCCTTGTAAAAACATCTATCCAGTAAACCGTTGCAAAACTTACAAAATACAGACCGCTCTTATTATGGAATTTGTAATTTCTACTCATATAACCAAAATACAAAAAGCTATGATAATGATAGGATCACTTTTTGTTTTATTTTAGTATCCATAACCATGCCTAATCGCAACGATACTCGTAGGATTACTTTATTCTAAAAAAACAAAACCTATATAAAAATAGATCGTGGCATTTGTTATTTCTTACTCTTATCGTTTACTCTTACCCTGCCAAGCTGTACCGCCACTAGTTTTGGAAACTAGCGGGAGCGGGGGATCGTGGTTTTTTTATTATTTACTTACTCTTATCGCTTACTCTTACCCTGCCAAGCTGTACCGCCACTAGTTTTGAAAACTAGCATTAGCGCATACTAGGACGAGCGGGAGCCTTTTCCTTTCTCGCTTCACACAGACAGATCACTCTAACTGCATCAGAAAGGTAGTTTGATACCCGCTCCTGTAAGCCGATATCGGTAGACCTACTACCATCTTATTTTTAGTTACAAAAATCTTTCGATTCTCTCATAGCACACCTTTCGGGAGCGGGACATCGCGCTAGCGGTTATTTAGTTTTGCTCGCGCCATCGGGGCGGGTAAACTAGTTTGCTAGTATTACTTTGTTTAATTTTAGTTCACAATTTCTTAATATGAATTTATAAATAACAGAGGTCTCATAAATCTCCTCATCCTCATAAAACTCATAATACATAGAAAATATTAACTCTTTATCAAAATCATTAAATTTTGCACTTAATTTATACTTTGTTTCAATATTTCCTTTTTCATCAGATTTATATTTTATTTCAGCTTCACACAAACCTTTACTAATTAGGTAATTAACATCAATATCCATAAGACTTTCAATTAATTCCAACGGAAAAATTTGCTGGTGATATTTATCAAAATCGTCTTCATTTAAATCTCTAGAAAAATCATAATTTTCATCTTCTGAATCCATGAATATCAAATGCCATATATTTGCATTGGTAAATGGAAAATCAATATACTTTTTAACATCTTCAATATTGTTTAACTTCAATTCTTTCCGAAAAGAATTAAAGTTTTCTGACAGCTTGCAAGAATTTTTATTAAAATCATTCACAATCTCTTTAATATTCTCTTTTTTGGATTGGTATCCTTTATAATTATTTATTTGATCACAAAAACTAAACAAAAATATTATAGCTATTTGAAAGATATACTTCATAGTTAATTTTCTTTTATTGCCCCAAGGCTACCGCTAGTCTGTGACTAGTGGCGTCCTTATCAGAAATGTTATAAAAACTAGATAATCGTAGACTGTCCTACGTGGATATTCTCAAAATTAATATTAGAATCTTCGGGATTAAGGATGTAATCGTAGATAAAATCGCCGACTTTTTCGGCAGTCAGTGGATTTTTAGTACTGAGATCTGCTGTGGTTAGATGTAGTTCTAAGGCTTTTTCTACCGCTTTTTGCACAGCAATTGCTTCTTTGTGTAGTTTAAAATGTGCCAACAGCATGGCTACTGACAGAATCGAAGCCATCGGGTTGATGATTCTGTTTCCTCCCTGTTCTGGAAAGGCTCCATGCATCGGCTCGAACAAACAGCAAGTAGCTCCGATAGAAGCCGAAGCCAATAAGCCCATAGAACCACTGAGCACGCTCACCTGATCTGCTATAATGTTACCAAACATATTATCTGTAAGAATAACATCAAATGCTTTTGGATTGAGCACCAATTGCATCGCAGCATCATCTACAAACAGGCAGTCTACCGTCACATCTGGATATTGATCCGCCATGGCTAATACTACTTTTCTCCATAGTTTAGAAGAAGCCAGTATATTCGCTTTGTCTACTAAAGTCAGGTGTTTTTTTCGTTGTTGTGCAGATCGAAATGCCAAGTGCGCAATTCTTTCGATTTCCTCTTGTGTATATTCGCAGATATCTGATGCAATAGTCCCCTGATCATTGATCGCTTTTTTTCCGAAATAAATACCACTAGCAAGTTCGCGATAAATCACAATATTGATTCCTGCAATCAATTCTTTTTTTAGCGGTGCATGCTCTATCAAACCTTCATAGGCTCTCACAGGGCGAATATTAGCAAATAACCCTAAAGCCTTTCTAAGTTGTAATAGTCCATCTTCAGGCCGCACCGTGTCATATTGATCATAGTTGAGTGCACCTACTGCTCCTAGCAGAATAGCATCAGTATCAGCACACAACTCTAATGTTTTTTTAGGTAGTGCTTCTCCTGTTTTATCGATAGCTACGCCACCGATCAGCCCATCCCTAAAGGTAAAAACATGATCAAAACTATGGGCTATTGCTTCTAGTACTTTAATTGCCTGTGCTGTTACCACAGGACCTACTCCATCTCCAGATAATACCGCAATCTCTAGCTTCATAGTTTTGATCCGTTTTTTATACGTATCAGTGTACAGTGTTTTAAGCTGTGACCGATACGTTTGATTTTTTCATGATTTCGTGAATATCTTCATCCACGACTTCTTTTTTCTTATCTGCATACTTCAAGAATTCTTGGTACACATCATCTAACTGCAATTTAGTCAATTCGTACCCAATTTTCTTTGCTCGGTATGCCAATGCAGCTCTTCCGCTTCGTGCAGTAAGTACAATTGCAGATTCTGTAACTCCTACTTCTGCAGGATCTATAATCTCATACGTTTCTCTATTCTTTATCACTCCGTCTTGGTGGATACCTGAACTATGTGCAAAAGCATTGGCGCCTACAATCGCTTTATTAGGCTGCACCATCATCCCCATACTCTCAGAAACCATTAGGCTCGTATCGTATAATAATTTGGTATTGATATTCGTATCGATATCTAAGTAAGGATGCTGTCTCATGATCATCACCACTTCTTCTAGTGCCGTATTACCTGCGCGCTCTCCGATACCATTAATTGTACATTCGATCTGTCTAGCACCATTGATGGCACCCGCAATAGAATTAGCCGTAGCCAATCCTAAATCATTATGACAGTGGCATGAAATGATCACATCGTCGATCCCTTTTACATTTTCTTTTAAGTATTTAATCTTTGCACCATACTCTTCTGGTAGGCAATATCCAGTAGTATCAGGAATATTTAGTACAGTCGCTCCAGCTTTGATCATCGCTTCACACACGCGCGCCAGAAACTCATTATCTGTTCTTCCTGCATCCTCTGCATAGAATTCTACATCCTCTACAAAAGACTTTGCATATTTTACAGCAGCTACTCCTCTTTCGATTACTTTCTCTTGAGTGGTATTAAACTTATACTTAATATGAGAATCAGACGTACCGATCCCCGTATGTATCCTTGGTCTTTTGGCATATTTTAATGCCTCTGCAGCTACCTTTATATCATTTTCTACAGACCTAGTGAGTCCACAAACCGTAGCATTCTTTACGATTTTTGAAATCTCTGTTACAGAAGCGAAATCCCCAGGGCTAGATACAGGAAAACCTGCCTCTATCACATCTACTCCTAATAGATCCAGTCGCTCGGCTATGACTAACTTCTGGTTAGTATTTAACTTACAACCTGGGACTTGCTCTCCATCTCTTAGCGTTGTATCGAATATTTGGACTTTGTTATCACTCATAGGTATTGTGTGAATTTATAGTTTAGTGCTTTGATGAAAAAAATACCATCACAAAGATTATTGATCAGATGTTTTAGTATTCTCTTACGAATTTATATTTTGGGGATTCAAAAAAAGGTATTTATATTCATATTTTACAATGCTAAAGTATTTTAAATAAATTACAATATACTAAAAATCAATTAACTATAATATATTTTCTTACAATGACTAATGATCAAAAAGATCCTTTATTTGTTTTAGTAAAGTCTCTTTCTAAATCGGAAAAGCGACAATTCAAGGTATATGTAGGCCGATTAGGAGTCAATACAGACTCTAAATTCTTAGCACTGTTCAATCACTTGGACAAAAGTGAGACATTAGACGAAGAACTCATCATCGCTAAGGGCATTGTAAAAAAACAACAACTCTCTAACTTAAAAGCACATTTATACAAGCAGATCTTAATCAGTCTCCGATTGAGCCCTGTACACCAGAATGTTCGTTCGCAAATACGCGAACAACTGGATTTTGCAACTATCCTATACCATAAAGGACTCTATAAACAGAGTTTAAAAATCTTGGACAAGGCAAAAACCATCGCCAAAGAAAATGAGGAAAATAACATCGCCTACGAAATCGTAGAACTAGAAAAAGTAATCGAGACACAGTATATCACACGTAGTATCAATAGCCGTGCCGATGAATTGACCATAGAAGCGAAACTACTGAGCATGAAAAACGTACTGACCAGTAGACTCTCTAATCTATCCCTACAATTATACGGACTGATGCTAAAAACGGGCTATGTACGCAATGATAAAGAGCACAACGAGGTAACCACCTACTTCGAGGAAAAGCTACCCAATTACCAATGGAATATGCTAGGCTTTAGAGAAAAATTATGGTTGTACAAAGCACACTTATGGTATAGTTTTATCGTACAAGACTTCTTATCCTGCTACAAATATTCCAAGAAATGGGTAGATATCTTCCACGAACATCCCAAGATGATCGCACTCAATCCCGTGTTTTTTCTCAGAGGAAATCACTACCTACTAGAATCGCTATACCTTATTAAAGACAAGACACAATTAGAGGATCGATTATCGCAATTCGAAACCACCATCGATAGTGATCTATTTCCTAAAAATGACAATCTAGCCGTATTGCGCTTTCAATACATCTATAATAATAAGCTGAACATCCATTTTCTAAAAGGTACCTTCGACGAGGGCGAATATTTGGTCTCCGAAATACTACAAGGAATCAATGATTATAAAAATCGATTAGACGATCACCATATTATGGTATTGTATTATAAAATAGGATGTCTTTATTTCGGGATGGGGAATCATAAAAAATGTATTGAATACCTCACTAAAATCATTCAGAACAAATCGCTAAAAATGCGCGAAGACCTCATGTGTTTCGCCAGAGTACTCAGTTTAGTAGCCCATTACGAAGCCGGAATGGATTACCACCTAGAAACACAGCTTAAGGAAACGTACCGTTTTTTAATAAAAATGAACGACTTACATGCAGTACAAAAAGAGATGATTAAATTTCTAAAAAACCTCGGAGATATCTTTCCGCATCAGATCAAAGATGAGTTCAAGAAATTACACAGCACCCTGCTACAATACGAAGAACATCCCTATGAGAAACGCGCTTTTTTATACCTAGATATTTTATCATGGTTAGAAAGCAATATCCAAGGCATACCCGTAGCGGATATTATCAAAGAAAAATCCAAAAAACTACTTCGATAATCTAGTATAGTGCCACTCTTTTTTTGGGCGTTCCCACAGGGGTCGGGCTATCCGCTATATCTTTTGGCAGCACTAAGGTGCTACCAAAAGGATGCCGCTGCTATCCCTAACGCAATTTTAAAGTCAGTTTTAGTTAGAAATTAAAAAAAGTGACGCTTAAAACGCAACGTTTTCCTGTTTTCTGACTCTGATATGTAGTACTCAATGAAATGATTTACACTTTTTTGATTTCAGCGAAAAACCAAGATTTTGTAATCAAATACAGTGATTTTTTAGGGAAAAGAAAAAGTCAAGATGAGTTCATTGCATAGCAGTGCTCGAAAATTCAAAAATTGAAAAAAGTTTACATCACTTCAACACTAAAATTGTAACAAAACGCTACCCTTTAGATGAAAAAAATCTTTAAATACCTCTTGCTAAGTATCACTACACTATCTATCACCAGCTGTGCTTCTGGGTACAAAAGTATCGAACCCAAAACGGTGTATTACAACTCCACCGCCACAGATAAAGATGTAATAGTAGCATATGAATACAATGTACTGAGTAAAAAATACTACAGAAAAGAAAACAGAAAGGATATCAGGGTAGCTAGTCTAAAAATCACTAACAACTCTGATAAAGATCTAGTATTTGGTAAAGATCTTATATTGGTAAACAGAGATCAAAAAGAACTTGATTTAGTAGCCAATACACTGGTCTACGAACAACTAAAACAACCTTTCTTAATTTATATCCTATATCTATTAGCAACACCTCTAAAAATTACTACCTATGATTCTGTAGATGACGATTTTGTAAGTGATGAATCTACAGAAGATAGTAATATTCCTATCGGACTCATACTAGGACCAGGAATCACAGGAATAAATATGGTGAAAGCTGGCACAGCTAATAACAGGTTTAAAAAAGAACTGAATCACTACAACCTAACAGGAAAAACCATCAAAAAGGGAACCACTGCCTATGGAATTATCGGTATTAAAGGAAACTCATTTCAGGCATTAGCTATCAAAGTGGTAGAGTAACCCCCACAACTACCTAAAATACATAAAAGAATAACTACGCTTATTTTTTAGCCTAAAATCCACTAATGCGTAATAAAAACCTAGTATCGTTTCTGGATTACTACCGTGCTTTTTATTTTTTTTTAATGGTATACTAAAATTAAGAGAAAGCCAGTATTCACAGCATCTCAGTCCTTCATTGCCAAGTACCATCACACTCTGTAAATTTAAAAAAATGAAAAATCTAGGGTAACATTTTTCCTGTTTCTGACACTAACATATAGAACTATAGCAAATTACTTTTCATAAAACTTCCTTTACAAATGAAAAATAATTGTTAATTTCGCCGACTTTTTAGACTCTTACACGAATTATTTAGGGTTTAAAAAACAATTGGAAAACAAAAACTAGAACAAAAAATGAAACAAATCTTTAAACTCCTCGTACTAAGTATCACTATACTATCGATGACTAGTTGTGCTACTGGATACAAAAGTATCGAACCCAAAACAGTACGTTACAACTCTACATCTAAAGATAAAGATGTGGTATTAGACTATCAATACAATGTACTGACTAAAAAATACTACAAAAAGGAAAACAGAAAAGGCATCAAAGTAGCGAGTCTAAAAATCACCAACAACTCAGATAAAGATCTAGTATTTGGTAAAGATCTTAAATTAGTAAACAGAGATGAAAACGAGCTTATTTTATTAGACAATACATTTGTTTACAAACAACTAAAACAGTCTGTCCCTACGTATTTATTGTACCTATTACTAACCCCTTTAAAACTATTTACTTCCTCTGGTGATACGAATAGCCGAGGCGAAGTAGAACAAAATAGTATTCCTATCGGACTTGTACTAGGCCCAGGAATCACGGGAATAAATATGATTACAGCAGGTAATGCGAATGACAAGTTTAAAAAGGAACTGAACAACTATAACCTACAAGGAAAAACCATCAAAAAGGGAACCACTGCCTATGGAATTATCGGTATTCAAGGAAATTCATTTCAGTCATTAGCTGTAAAAGTTGTAGAATAACCACCAACCACTACTACAATTACATAAATAAAAAAGCAGCGCTCTATTCCAAAATAGAACGCTGCTTTTTTATTGTATACGGACAATGATCTTCCCTCCGAACTCTTGTATCGTAGCAGGTGCTATATTTTTATAGGCTTGTAATTTTTCTGGATCAAAAACCACTAGGTCTAATATAGCATATGCTGGCATGGTATTTTATATATAATTAATTCAGATGTATACACGTATTTTTTTGCGTTAGGGATAGGAGCGGCATCCTTTTTGTTTTTTTTCAAAACAAAAAGATACAGCGGATAGCCCGACCCCCGACCTTAGGAGGGGGTAACGCCCATAGCATTTTTATCCATATATTATGATGCGTACTGCTCTAAATACGACAATACATTATCTTGGATACGCTGCTGTATATCAGACACTGCTGCTTTCTGAAAAGCAACTCCTGTGATGTTCTCGTACAATTCTATATAGCGATCTGACACGGAGGTAATGTATGCATCGTCCATTTCTGGAACTTGCTGTCCTTCTAATCCCTGAAAGTCATTGCTAATCAACCACTGTCTTACAAACTCTTTAGACAATTGCTTCTGAGGTTCGCCTGCTGCTTGTCGTTCTTCATACCCTTCTGCATAGAAATAACGTGAAGAATCAGGGGTGTGAATCTCATCGATCAATACGATTTTTCCGTCTTTGGTTTTTCCGAATTCGTATTTGGTATCTACTAAGATCAATCCACGTTGCGCTGCTATTTCACTTCCTCGCTCAAATAATTTATAGGTATATGACTCTAATACAGCATAGTCTTCTGGACTCACAATACCTTGGGCTAGGATCTCTTCTTTAGAAATATCCTCGTCATGATCTCCCATCTCTGCCTTAGTAGCAGGTGTAATGATGGGGGTTGGAAATGCATCGTTCTCGCGCATTCCTTCTGGCATAGGCACACCGCATAAGATGCGTTTTCCGGCTTTATACTCACGTGCTGCATGCCCAGACATATATCCTCTGATCACCATCTCTACCTTAAAAGGTTCGCACATATGCCCTATCGCTACATTGGGGTCTGGCGTGGCAATCAACCAATTGGGCACCAAATCTTCTGTAGCTTTCATCATTTTAGTAGCGATCTGATTGAGTATTTGCCCTTTATAAGGAATCCCCTTGGGCATTACTACATCAAATGCCGATAATCGATCGGTGGCAATCATGACTAATAAATCATTCTGTAGTGTGTAGACCTCTCTTACTTTTCCTTTGTAAACAGATTGTTGTCCTGGGAAGTTAAAATCTGTATCAATTACTGTATTCATGTATATATGTGCTATCTATATGTATTCTTCTGCGGTCGTTAGCCGTTTCTGTTCTCTATTTCTTTATAGGCTGCTATGACTTTCTTAACGAGTTTATGCCTGATCACATCTTTATCATCTAAAAAGATCATACCGATACCCGAGATGTTTTTGAGCACTAACAGAGCTTCTTTAAGCCCTGAGGTAACGCGTCTGGGCAGGTCTATCTGACCCGGATCTCCTGTAATGATGAATTTGGCATTTTTACCCATACGTGTTAGAAACATCTTCATCTGGGCATGGGTGGTATTCTGCGCTTCGTCTAGAATCACAAAGGCATTGTCTAAGGTACGCCCTCTCATAAACGCCATAGGCGCTATTTGTATCACTCCTTTTTCTATAAAACTGTCTAGTTTTTCTGGAGGAATCATATCTCGCAGCGCATCATAGAGCGGCTGCATGTAAGGATCTAGTTTTTCTTTAAGATCCCCTGGTAAAAACCCTAAGTTTTCTCCTGCTTCTACGGCTGGACGGGTAAGAATGATTCGTTTTACTTGTTTTTCCTTTAATGCCTTGACCGCTAAGGCTACTCCTGTATATGTTTTTCCTGTTCCTGCGGGACCTATAGCGAATACCATATCATTCTTATAGGTCGTTTCTACGAGTCTGCGCTGATTCGCTGTTTGTGCCTTGATCAGCTTACCTCCTACGCCATGTACCAATACTTCGCCACTGGCCTCGGAAGTTTCGTAATCAGATTTACTCTCGCTAGTAAGGATGCGTTCTATCACATTTTCGTCTAACTTATTGTACTTGCCAAAGTGTTCTAACAGCATATTCAGCCGAAGATCAAACTCTTCTAACATATCTTCATCTCCGTAGACTTTCATCTTACTGCCTCGGGCAACAATTTTTAGTTTTGGAAAATATTTTTTTAATAATTGAATGTTACTGTTCTGAAGTCCGAAAAACTCTCTCGGGTTGATTTCTGTTAGTTCTATGATTAGTTCGTTCAAAAGCTATATGAATTTTAGTATGATTTGTTTTTTGGATTGACTAATTTTGCCGAAGTTACTTAATTTTTTTGCTGGGAAATCAAAAATAAAAGTTACACCTTTACAGAACCCCTGTAGCTAATTAACTATCAGCAAATAGCACTTTGTGGACTGTTTGGGTTACAATACTCATTTAGATCGTAAACCAACCACTTCCTTAAAGCAAATTTACATATTTTTAAGTGCTAATGATTAAAAAATATTAACAATTACGTGTAAAATACACCATTTTACACTTGCTAAAAAGTAAGTTCGCTGCATGCCAATTATTACCTTAACTACAGATTTTGGAATCAAAGATCACTTTGTGTCTGCTGTAAAAGGGGCTATTTACTCAGCACTACCCACGGCTACGATTGTAGATATTTCTCATGAGATTTCTCCTTTTCATATCACAGAGGCAGCGTATGTAATACAGAATGCGTACAAAAACTTTCCTAAAGGAAGTATTCATATTGTAGGAATCGATAGCGAATTACATCCCGAGAATAAACATATAGCGGTACTGCTGAATGATCATTATTTTATCTGTGCTAATAATGGATTGATTTCATTAATCGCTACAGAGTTTAAGCCCGAAAAAATGGTCGAAATCAATATCCATGACGCTGTAAAAACCAATTTTCCGGTACTAGATGTTTTTGTAGTAGTGGCTTGCCATATCGCACGCGGAGGTACGCTAGAGGTGATTGGCAAGGCGATTACAGATATTAAAATGATCAAAGGATCTGAACCAATTATCAATCTAGGAGGCAAACAAATCGTGGGTAGCGTGATCTATATCGATAATTACGGAAACTTGATTACAAATATCACTCAGCAATTATTTCAGGAAATAGGTAAAGGACGTCCGTTTAAGATTACGGCTAGAAATGCTGTGTTTTCTAAAATTTATAACCGCTATAGCGATGCGATTAACTTTGATGTCGAACGAAGCAAACGAGAAGAAGATGGTAAAAAAATTGCGTTATTCAATACCTCGGGCTACCTAGAATTGGCTATTTATAAGAGTAATCCTAGAACAGTAGGGAGCGCTTCAAGCCTTTTTGGATTGAATTACAGAGACCGTGTAAGCATTACCTTTGAGCAAGAGCCTAGCTAATTACGCAATTAGTACTTTCTAATGATAAGATCTTACTGTAGTAACTATCGCTTTGTAGCTGTTTTTTGATATTTTTACATTCTGATAACTGATTCATGATTATACGTATCGTAAAATTAGGTTTTAAACCCGCAGAAATTGATGCTTTTCTGGCAGATTTCGAGCTGCATAAAACACAGATTCGAAATTTTGAAGGCTGTACGCATCTAACCTTATTGAGAGATGTACAACAACCCTATCAATTTTTTACATACAGCTATTGGAAATCAGAAGCCCATCTCAATAACTATAGAAATTCTTCGTTATTCCAAGGAATTTGGGCGGTAACAAAACCTAGGTTTTCGCAACCTGCCGAAGCATGGAGTACAGAAGCTATCGCTGAAACCAATCACTTATCCCACTAGAAAAACACCAAAAAAGTTATATGCTAGCCATTATTAAAAAAGAAATTCAAACATTTTTTGCTACATCGGTAGGTTATTTAGTTATTGCCATATTCCTGATCCTAAACGGACTGTTTTTATGGGTTTTTAGTGGTGAATTCAATATACTAAATAGTGGATTTGCTACGCTATCGCCTTTCTTTTTTATAGCACCTTGGATTTTATTACTGCTCATTCCGGCCATCACTATGCGTAGTATTGCCGAAGAGAAGAAACAAGGTACATTAGAATTATTACTGACCAAACCTATTCGTACGTGGCAGCTTGTCCTTGGCAAATACTTGGGTAGCTTATTTCTGATTTGTATCGCATTACTTCCTAGTGGGTTATATGTGTACACCCTCTCTGCATTAGCCAAACCTGCTGGTGCTATCGATATGGGAGTCATCATAGGATCTTATAGCGCTTTATTACTATTGTGTAGTACGTATACTGCGATAGGTATTTTTGCTTCTTCGATCACTAATAATCAGGTAGTCGCATTTCTAACTGCCTTATTTATCTGTTTTGTAGGGTATTTTGGACTGAGCGGTATTGCTGATTATCAATTATTAGGTACTGCAGATTATACGCTAGAGCAAATAGGTATGCAATTGCATTATGAGCGTATTAGCCTCGGCGTATTAGATACTAGAGATATTGTATACTTTATAAGTTTGAGTGTTTTATTCATACTGCTTACCACTGTACTACTTACTGCACAAAACACAAAAAAAATACTAAAAGGCGCTGGTATACTCATAGTAGGATGCCTAGTGATCAATTGGATAGGAACGAGTATGTACCACCGTTATGATTTGACCCGTGATGGCAGGTATACGGTATCAGATGCTACGCAAAATTTATTAAAAGATGCAGCTGTACCGATTGCTATCGAAGTATTACTAGAAGGGGATTTCCCGTCGGAATTTAGACGATTGCAAACCGAAACTAGGCAATTACTAGAAGAGTTTTCGAGTGTAAATCCTGATGTAAAGCATATTTTTATCAATCCGTTTGAGGATGAAGATTTTAGAAAAGAAACTACCCAAGAATTGATGAGACATGGACTGACTCCTATGGAAGTTAGTGTAAAAGAAAATGGAAAAACAGCGGTAGAAACTGTAGTACCATGGGCGATTATCAACTATCAAAATCGCAAGGCAAAAGTGGCACTGGTAAAAAATACAATGGGCGCTACGACCGAAGAAAGAGTTACCAACTCAATCCAACAACTAGAATATGCGTTTGCCGAGGCACTAAAAAAGGTAATCCACCCAAAAAAACAAAAAATTGCTGTGTTAGCAGGCAATGGGCAACTCCCCGATGCTAAGATTGCTGATTATATCAAAACCCTACAGGAATATTACTTTATCGGGAAGTTTACATTAGATTCTGTAGCTAAGAATCCTGAAAAAACATTACAGGATTTGCAAAAATTCGATATGGTGATCAATGCCAAACCTACAGAGGCTTTTAGCGAAAAAGAAAAGTATGTACTAGATCAATTCGTGATGAAGGGTGGTAAATCGCTATGGTTAGTAGAAAGTGTGGGGATGGAAATCGATAGCTTATTTAAACCTGAAAATAAAGGAAAGGCCATTGCTTTTGTACAAGACTTACACCTCAAAGATATGTTGTTTGCTTATGGTGTGCGTATCAATCCTGTGATCGTAAATGATTATTATTCTGCGCCTATTATGCTGGCATCTGGCAAAGGTAATGAGACACAATTTACCCCCTACCCTTGGGCATATGCGTCAATTGCTAAAAGTACTACAGCACACCCTATCGTAAAAAATATCGAAGCTGTGAAGTTTGAATTCTCTAACCAGATTGATACGCTAAAAAACAGTGTTCAAAAAACGATTCTACTCACTAGTTCTGAGAAATCAAAGTTAGAAGGAGTACCTAAAGAATTTAATCTGCATAAAATTATTGGAGAGCGCGCTGCTATCGATTCATATCCTACACAACCCCAAAATCTGGCGGTATTATTAGAAGGTCGCTTTCCTTCTACGTATAAAGATCGTGTAAAACCTATGCACACGCAAGATCATATCGATACGAGTTCGCCTACTAAAATGGTGGTCATTGCAGACGGAGATGTGATCAAAAACAGCTTGCGCAAAGGAAAACCTGTACCACTAGGGTATGATCCGTATATGAACTTGCAGTATGGTAATAAAGAATTTTTGATCAATGCGGTGCATTACTTACTCGATGACACTGGATTAGTAAGTATCCGTAGTAAACAAGTGGCTATTGCCTTTCTGGATTTAGAAAAAGTAATGAAAGAACGTGGATACTGGCAGGCGATCAATCTTATTGTTCCTTTACTATTCATTGGAATATCTGGGATTGGATTTTCGATCTATCGCAAAAAGAAATATAGTCGATAACTCCTTGATGTTTGTTAATAACTATACTTTTTGCGTAACAGTAGCTTTGCATAATACGATTATATTTGCGTTAGCTACCTATTTGTAGCTATTGTGAAGTGTTGTATTTTTTCGAGTTCCGTAGTGCTGTCATGTAACAACAATACTATGGTTTGATAAAAAATCTTTATTTTTTACTGAAATCAAAAAGCGTACATCACTTCTGTAAGAGCAGTTTTAATCACAAAATTTTAAACGGGTGAAATTCATAGTATCCAGTTCATATTTACTAAAACAACTTCAGGTATTAGGAGGTGTCATTAATAATAGTAATACCTTACCAATCCTAGATAATTTCTTATTCGAATTAGATAACAATTCATTATTAGTATCTGCTTCTGATTTAGAGACTACGATGTCTGCTAAGCTAGAGGTAGAATCTGGTGATCAAGGAATCATAGCTGTACCTGCAAAACTCTTGCTAGAAACACTAAAAACCTTCCCTGAACAGCCACTCACTTTTGTAGTTGGTGATAATAATACGATAGAAATTAGCTCTAACCATGGTAAATATGCTTTAGCATATGCAGATGGCGAGGAATTTCCGAAAGCTGTAGAGTTGGAAGATCCTAGTTCGACTACCTTATTAGGAGATATATTATCTACTGCGATTAGCAAAACTATTTTTGCTACTGGAAATGATGATTTGAGACCTGTGATGAGCGGAGTATTTTTCCAATTTTCTACAGAGAGCCTGACATTCGTAGCTACGGATGCGCATAAATTGGTGAAATATGCTAGAGAAGATGTAAAAGCGTCGCAGTCAGCAGAGTTTATCATGCCTAAAAAACCACTTAACCTATTGAAAGGTATATTGGCTGGTAGTGATAGCGAGGTATTGATTGAGTACAATGAGTCGAATGCCAAATTTACATTTGATCAAACCCAATTGATCTGTAGATTGATCGATGGTAAGTATCCGAATTATGAGGCTGTAATTCCTAAAGAAAATCCAAATAAATTGACGATCACACGTGCGCAGTTTTTAAGCTCTGTACGTAGGGTATCTATTTTCTCTAATAAAACCACTCACCAAGTACGTCTAAAAGTAGCTGGTGCAGAATTAAATATCTCAGCAGAGGATATTGATTATTCTAACAAAGCCGAAGAGCGTCTAACGTGTGGATACGAGGGTGATGATATGCAAATCGGATTTAATTCTCGATTTTTAAGCGAGATGCTAAATAACCTAAATGCTGATGAAGTGCAATTAGAGATGTCGCTGCCTAATCGTGCAGGAATCTTAACTCCTACTGATGGTCTTGATGAGGGTGAGAATGTAACGATGCTAGTAATGCCTGTAATGCTGAATAACTAATCGCTTCAGCACTCTAAAATAAGTAACACTTTGTTGGTGAACGCAGAAGTGTTTTACAATACAATCCAATCACAATGTTGTGGTTGGATTTTTTTATGTGCCTTGGCTAGAAAGCTGTATTTTTAACCTAGCAGTGATGTACCCTTATACTTATGAAAACTACTTATATGAATCGCCAAGCACTTATACATTGTTTCAAACGTATACAACCGTATATACATCATACTCCTGTGCTCACTTCTAGATTACTCAATGAAATAGCTGGTGCTTCTCTGTTTTTTAAATGTGAGAACTTTCAGCGAATGGGGGCTTTTAAGATGCGAGGAGCGGTTCATGCTATCTTACAATTATCCGATGAGCAGCGTGCGCATGGAGTGGTTACCCATTCTTCTGGAAATTTTGCACAGGCATTATCACTCGCTGCACAGACGCTAGGTGTTACTGCCTATATCGTGATGCCTGCTACCGCTCCTATGGTAAAGAAAGCTGCGGTGCAGGATTATGGAGGCATTATTATAGAATGCCCGCCTACACTCACAGATCGAGAAGCTACTGCCGCTCGTATACAAGCCGAAAAACAGGCTACTTTTATTCACCCTTCTGATGATCCTGATGTGATTCTAGGACAAGGTACTGCTGCTATGGAATTATTAGAAACCCATGCAGATTTAGATGTTATTTTTTGTTCTGTGGGTGGTGGAGGATTGATTGGTGGCACTGCTTTAGCAGCTACACATTTTGGAAACCACTGTGCTGTGATTGGTGGAGAACCCCTAGCTGTAGACGATGCCTATCGATCCCTGCGAAGTGGTCGGATAGAAAGTAATACAACCACTGATACGATTGCCGATGGACTAAAAACACAATTAGGTAAACATACCTTCCCTATAATCCAGCAACAGGTGGCTGAAATCATACGGGTAGAAGAAGATGAGATCGTAGCAGCCATGCAACTCGTATGGGAACGCCTAAAAATTATTATCGAATCCTCTGCTGCTGTTGCCTTTGCTGCAATGCTAAAAGAAAAACACCGTTTTACCAATCAAAAAATAGGTATTATTCTCTCTGGGGGCAATGTAGACCTGTCGCAGTTGCCTTTTAGTCGTTCATAAAAACGATAAAGTCTATGAATATTCAGTTATTAGTTACTGAACTCATCTTGACTTTTTCTTTTCCCTAAAAAATAACTGAAATTCACCTGTATTTCGTTACTTTTTTTATCCGTAGCGCTGCTATGAATTTCAAAAAGTGCCTTATTCAGTCAAATTTCTTCTCATTTTCGGTAAAAAAACAAAAAGTCAAGATGAGTTCACTATTTGAGCTAGATGGTGTTCTAAATGATCTACATAATCATTTATCAAATACCTTAAATCTATAATATCTCCATTTTCTACTTCTATTTTATAATTCAGTGTTGTATGAGTTTGTACTTTAATGACTTCCTTTATTTGAGTATTGATTGCAATCCAAAACTTTACAATTTCTTTCGTTTCGGAGTTCTGATACTGATTAGCTTTTACTAATGCAACTTGATTATATTTTCTAATCTTATAAGGCTTATGCTCGAATTGAATTTCTGTAAATCTTTGGAGATTATTAATTGCAGAATCAATTGAATGACCTAAAATTTCCTTTTTTGACCATTTTTCATCAGATACTTTTAGATTCATTTCTGATTCAGATGATTGAGATACGTATCTCGATCCTGTCTGTAGTAAGTCTTCAAGCTTAGTTATTAATGCTACCATTTCTTAAGTTTTGACTAATCCATTAAGTATTGTATACTAAATTAGGTTACCCTTTTATATAATTTGCTATAAAAACGATCTTTTGCACGCATACTTTGCAATTTTTTAGTTGCTTAGCGCTGCTATGCCACTAAAAAATCACTTCATTTAGTCACAAAATCTTACGATGCTCGCTAAAATCGAAAAAGCTTACATCAATTTACTAGAATCGTATCTAAGCCTGCTCCATAATTTCCTTAAAAAGTGGATGCTTTAGATACCCTCCGTAGATAATATCGGGAGTTATTAATGAGTTATTATCATTTCCTTCGATCAGTATAGGCCCATGTTTTGCTATGGCAATATCCCACCCTACCATTCTATCTGGAATACATTCTAGCACATCGTGGATCAATTGTTTGGCCGCATCGAAATAGGGAATCTCATACCCATGAAAAACTGTAGCTGTATCTGGATGTGCTGCTAATTGCTGTCCTCCGTGTTTCATTAATTGGTGACTAGTACCTACTAAGATTCCTTTTTCTAGATCAATACCTACTGACATCCCACCTGCATTGCTATTATCGATCACACTCCCTCCTGCTCCGAATCGCATAAAGGCTGAAAGGATATGTGGTTTTCCTTGTGTATCTATATAGGTCGTAAAGCGTATTGTATTAAGACTATGTGGATATATTTTATTGATCTGTGGATGCTGTACTACTACTTCTTGGAACAGACAGTCGTGCGTGATCAGGTATGGATAACAGGCTGCTAGATCTTGCTCTAGCGTATGTGTATGAATCAAAAAACAGCCTTTTCCGCCCATATCTGTAATGGACTTAACGAATACTTGCTCGTATCCTTGCTGCTGTAATAATTGCTGGAAATAAGTGACTAACGCTGCTAGTGAATCAATAGCTGTTATTACTCCTTGAGCGTCGTAAAAGCGCTGTTTAAAATTATAACCAACTAACTTGGGAATCGGTAGCTTATGGGATTGGGTGTGTAAGGTAAAGGCTAACTTGTTTCGCAATAAAGTGGCATAGGTATCTTGATGTAAGCGCTTAGAATACGTAATCTTATCTACTTCTTTGCTACTTAAATATGCTTTATACTCCTTGACGTCTTTTCGGTATAAAAACTTGCCTAAGTAGAAATAGGGCAATTCTTTTTTGTGATACCAAAATGATAGCATCTCACTTAGTATTCGGAAAGTACTTTTTCTGTTGGGATCTTTTAGAACGACTGCAATTCTTTTTTTTAGTAATTGTAAGGCACTCATGATGTTTGATTAGACTCATTATGTTTACAGATTCACAACGATGTATACGTATGTGCTGCATGTAATACAGTAATGGAATTGATTTTGTTTTTTGATGATGGTAGTACTAACAGCTTTTAAAAACCCGCTTATTCCTACATAACAAACATACGATTAAACCTACAAATACCTACTTTATTGTGTGCTGAAAATGAATAATTATACACCTCACTTTTTTAAATAGTAACTATACACTCATCTTAACTTTTTATTCCTTTGCTAGCGTAGCGTCTCGTTCGTGCCGTATCCGTTAATCGGTAAGCCTTGTAATATTCAGCTTGGGTCTAAAAAAACTGCTCAAAATCATTAGTACTGCTTATGATAAAGAATGTTTTGCGTTAGGGATAGCAGCGGCATCCTTTTTTGGTTTTCTGTAAAACCAAAAAAGATATAGCGGATAGCCCGACCCTTGTGGTAACGCCCTACTACTAATCACTATACTACTAATCACTATACTAGTAACCACTATCGAAGTCTACGCGTGGCTTTCTTGATATACTTACGGATATGGGCCGCATCTTGCACCGTAGTAATTTCTCTACGACTGGCTTGTTTATAGGCGATCAATGCTTTTTTATAAGCTTTGTGTGCGTAATGATAGGCTCCTAAAATTTGGTAGGTACGCCAATAATCAGCATTGAGTTGCTCATAGGCTACTAATTGCTGTGCTGGAATCGTTTTTTTTGCAGCCGTAGCTTGTTCTATGGTTTTGGAGAGCGCTCTAAAACGTTCGTAATTATGGTATGTATCGGTGTGTACAAAGGGATCTTCTGGGATATTGAGCGATGTAACCGCTAATGATGTTCCAGAGTTGGAGTTCATTTGTTCGAATACTTGTTTTAAATCATAGGCTACAAAAGTTCCTAATTGATATGGAGCGGTGGATACCCATACTTTTCGATCCTGCGGCTGGAATATAATTCCGTGATGTGCTAATAGTTGATTAAGTGCTTTTTCGTTTCCATATCCTATGGCTGCATTTTCCAATCCTTCTCGATTACGGAGTATGGCTGCTGCATGGGTAGGGGTTAGTTTTTCTGATGCTGCTAATAACTCTTGCATACGCTGATACCTGTATAAAGAGTGACTCTCTGCAATGGCCTGCTGATTACGAGTATCCTGTGCGTAGGCATTGCTCTGAAAATGATTTGCACAAATTAGCTGATTGCTATTGGCTACTTCATATACTCCAAAGTTACTGGGAGCTACTTCGATCAATACCACCTTACGATCGATAGCACTGCCTATCATGATGGATTCTGATACGAATACCTCTCGTTTTTGGGCAATGGCGATGGCTTCTTCGATGGTACTGGCGTATTGTAATATTTCTCTAGCGACAATCGATATAGGAGTTTTGGCTTGTAAAGGAATTTTAGATTTCCCTGCATTGATCGTGACCGTCAGCCCCTGTAGGTTCATTCCTGATACGACACCGATCATCCCTGCCCAACCATAGGACATGAAGGGGTATCCTGAATCGGGTTTCATAAAGGTAACAACTTTCTGTTTTGCAAAATCATCGCCCGCATAGAAATCAAAATTACGTCCTATCAATAGCTTGCCATCAGCGGTTTTATCTCCCCAAGCGGCAAATGAAGTACAGCCCACGAGCATCAAATCCTGTAATGCATGCCCTATATCATGTGCGCCATGAGCATACAACATCCGTACATATGGCATGGCTACATCATTATAGGTATCGGGAGCGTATCTAGAGAGGGCATAAATTTCTTGCTTGTATTCTTCGGGTACGTGTAGGTGCAACTTTCTATTGTACCAAGCTACGATTTTACTGATTAATTTTAGATAGCCTTGGGAAGGAATAAATTCTTTGATCTTACCTACAAAGGCGTCTTCCTGAGTTTGGATCAATTCTCTGGTGAGGTTTCCTGCGGATAATCCGCGTTCTAAGGGGGAACCTGTAACGTATAATTCCCAGATCCCTTGCTCGTTTTGCTGTAAGCTGTTTTTATTGAGCGAATACTGAGTAAGGCTGTGTTGCACTCGTGTGGTGTCTATGGACTGAATACCCGTAGTATCGGGACGTGCTGCTAATGATTTTTTGACACCGCATGCGCTGCACACTAGCCATATGATACTAAACCCTATGTAAAAATGAGTGTTAACCCGCATCTGATGTAGATTGGTTGTACGATTCGGCAACTACTGTCTTTATTTTATCTACTAAATACTCTTTGTCTATTAATTCTGAGCAGGTAACGATCGCACTGATGGTGACTCCTAATATTCCGTGCATATTTAATCCCTGTCCTGTAAATAATAGATTGGGAATTTTAGTTCGTGGTGATAAAAATGATTTCATAGGGTGGTCTGCATCTTTGACCAATCCATACATCGTACCTTCGTAACACCCGATATAATCTCTGTATGACAATGGCGTAGCTGTATGAATGGAGTGTATACATTGGCGAATGGTGGGGAACTTTTTTTCTAATTGTTGGAGGTATATTTCTGTTTTTTGTTGTTTAAAATGTGTGTATGCCTCTCCTCTATCTTCTTCATTGGCCACTGTATTCAGCGTATTAGCCCAAGGAGCTACCTCATCAAATCGCATATAGGTAATGGTCGTGATACTTTCTGCAAAGCCTGGATTTTGGGGATCTTCTGTCATCGAAACCATATACGATAATGGCCATTCTGCTGTGGTATATTGCTGCGCTGTCCATACACGTGCTGGGTCATTGGTATGGTAATAGTTTTTATTTTGGTAAGGAAGTGTTCTTTTCTTTAGCACAATATAGAGACTAAAGGAAGAGATAACACTGGCTACGCCCTGTATCCTATTGTAATACATATTGCGAAAGTGCTGTTTCCCTACCAACGCTAACGTCACTTTGGGATCTATATTGGAGATAAAGTAATCTCCATAAAAGGTGTCTCCTTTTTGTGTACTAACAGACACTAGTTTTTTCGCTTCGAAATTAAAGGTCGTTACTTCTTGGTATTTATGAATGGTCCCCCCGTAGGATTTCAGTTTCTTGATCAGTAAACGGGCTATCTGGCTTCCTCCTTGGACACATTTCCATGCACTTTCTATATACGAATTCACGGATAAGGCATGTACATAAAATGGGGTTTTATCTGGATCCCCTGCATATAAGAAATTAGAACCCGCTAATACGGCACGCAGCTTTGGGTTGGTCACTACACGCTCTATATACTCCTTAGCCTTGAGCGTGATTAATGATTCTCCGTAGGTGGGTTTTTCTGTAGATAGATGGTATAAGGGAAACTGATAGCATGTATCTTTAATCTTGGTCAAATATTGCTGTATACCTGCTGCTTCGTCTGGAAAATAGCGTACCAATTGCTCATAGAAATTGGTATATCCCTGTGCGTGTGGATAGGCGATAGTATCATCGTCAAACGTGATGACATCATAGGCATCTGTGTCCATACGTTTAAGCTTTAGATCCTGCATAATCCCCAGATATGTAAAGTACTGATGGAGATTTTGCCCTTTTTCTAATCCGCCGATGTAATGTACCCCTGTATCAAAAATGGTTTTATCTCGTACAAAGGTTTGTAGGTTGCCTCCGAACTGATTGTTTTTTTCTAAAACGCATACTTTTTTACCTTCTCTAGCTAGGATATTAGCGCATACCAATCCGCCTAAGCCACTACCTATAATAATAATATCGAATGTTTGCTGCATTTATCTCTTTCTATTCAAAACGGTCACTCCACTATGCTGTACCTCTATCTCCCAATCTGCTAATAAGGGGGCTATAATAAGGGTGTCTTCTGAAAGTACAATGATCTTTTGTACTACATCATGGAACAATTGTGCATGTTGTGATACTGCTAATGGAGCGGTTATCTCTAACAAAAGTACATCATTTTTTTGCGATCCTATAGTGCTTTCTGTTACAAATGCTACAGCATGTTTTATTACTGTATAGCTATTTTGCAATCTCTTTTTTTGTGCTGTATCGATTGGATATACGTGTAGCTTGGCATACGGTCTTCTGTAGCTTATGTAATGTACTGCTACTGCATGATTGTCTGAAAACACACCTACCTGCGCATCGGCAGGTATTGCTAGGGTGGCTGTTTCCAGTGCTTCTTGATACTGCGTATAATAGCGCTGTACTGCTCGATACGATGTTTTATAACTATAATTGGCTAGTACTGCTTTTTTAAAATAATCACCTCTTTCTAGTGTTTCTTGAAGGGCGATGTACTGGGACTTGCAATAAGCACTTATTTTCTTAGTACGTGCTGCGTATGTAGTACCAAAATCAAAAGAGGTGTTAGTTATTCTAGGCAATAGCGTGAGGGTAATCTGGCCATCATAGATGATACTATCTCCTTTTGGCGCTGCATGTGCAGCTCCATGAATGATGATCGGTAGGACATCCAATTCTAATGTTTCTGCTAGGTAAAAAGCTCCTTTATGAAATCTACGCATCTTGGCTGTGGAGGTTCTCGATCCTTCTGGAAATGCTATTAAAGAATAGCCTTGCGCTACTTTTTTTTGTAAATGTGCTACACCATCTTCTATACCTGATGAAACAGGATAAAAACCTGCTAACCGAGCTGCTTTTCCAAAAATAGGACTTTGATACACCCAATCCTTTACCAAAAAGATCAGTTTAGGATGTAACATCCCTATGACTAATATATCTAGAAACGAACTGTGATTGGCTATCAGAATCGCTTGCTTCGAAAATGTATCTTTAGAAATAGTATCAACCCGTACTTTTAAAAAAGGATTGGTATACAACACAGATGCCATCATTTTAGAAACAACTTTATGAAAAAAATGCATTTTCTTTTTGGTTTTGATAGGTAACCAAGGAATCAATACACTACTGATGATAGATACTAAAAAGCCTCCTATTACAAAATAAGCAATACTACCAACAGACCATAATGTCTGTCGCAGTTGCAAGGGTGCTTTTCCTTTTTGGCTTCTATAAGTAATCGCATATCGAAATAATATGGGCTGTACCACAAACGAAACTAGTACTGCAGTTAAGATACCTACTAGAGATACGACTGCAATAGAACGTAGAGCAGGATGTTGGGCAAAGATTAATACCCCAATTCCTAAAATCGTCGTAATCATCGATAATAGAATTGCTGTTTTATAGGTAGGCAATGTAGATGTACCATCTGTATGCTCTTTGAGCAAGCCATTGGTCATAAAAATGCTATAATCTACCCCTAACCCAAAGATAAATGTAGAAATAATGACATTAAATATATTAAAATCTATCCCCAATACCTGCATCACTCCTAGGGTAATGATCCATGTAATGGCTATAGGAATAATCGTAAGCAATGTCAATACACTATCTCTATAAAATACCAATAAGAGTATGATAACGGCAATGAATGAATAGCTAATCAGCGTATCGAAGTCATTCTTTAGTTTACCCAATAGTGCTTCATTCAGTTGTTTTCTATTAATCTGTACGGTATTAGGTATCTGAGAAAGGGTCGTTTCTATAGTAGTTGCAGCTGTTTTAGGTACTTTAGCCACCGCTACCACTGTAGCAAAATCTTCTTGTACTGTAATAAACTCATCTAAGTGTAACCCTTTAATGGCACTATAATCCTCATATTCGATAGGTGATCGTGATCTAGCCAACTGCTCGTAAAAGGGGGTAAAGGTACTGGGTTTAAACCCTACCTTTGTGCCTGCGGCTATCAATGATGCCTTTAGTTGCTCTTGGCGTTCGGGAGTCCAGAAATCATACCATCGCTTCATTTTCTGTTGCTGTACCGCTTTGGATAGTACCACCTCCCCTACTGAACTGTAGTGTACTAAGGTCCCTTTCGCTTTTGCTGCAACCAATTGTTGGTGTAGTACATGATTGGTCTGCAAGGCTGCATCTAAATGCGCTGCATAGGATACTGTGTAGATAGCAGTAGCCTTGCTGTTCGTAATGCTGTCTAAAGTGTTTTGGGCTGCGGCTAAAGCGGGGGGCTTATAATTCATCGCCTCTAGATCGGTGGTAAATACGACTTTTCGAAACAGAAAAAGCCCTACAATACATGCCATACCAATGCCTAGTTGTAGCCATTTATTTTTATCGAATGGCCATTTTGCTATACGATCGATCCATGTGCTATACGTATGCGTTTGCGCCGTGGAAAAACGAGCCAATTGCGGTATCAACACCAGTGCAGCTACTGCTGCTGCTAGTACACTGACAGCTGCAAAAACTCCTAAATCATTCAATGCATCGGATTGTACAAATAGTAGGCATAAAAAGGCAACAGCTGTGGTGAGGCTACTCATCAATATCGGTCTGGCCACATCCTTATACAATGCGCTGATTGCTGTAGTATGCCTATAATGTGTGAGTATATGTAGGGAATAATCCAATGTAATCCCTAATAATACAGCTCCTATACCCAGTGATATGGCAGAGATCGTTCCTTTTACCCACCACAATACAGTAAGTCCTACCAATGCGCCGAATAGTGTAGGTACAAAAATAAGCAACGGAATACTCCATTTTCTATAAAACACCGCTAGTATTAGTAATAGAATGGTCATCGCAATTCCGATGGTCAGTTGTATGTCTTTTTTGATCTGAGTAGCATTGGCCACTGCATATAGCGTAGCGCCTACCATTTGTGTCTGTACACGGGGTGCATAGTCAGTATTGAGCTGTTGTGTAATGCGCTCTAATCCTGCTACAAAGGCAGTGTTTTGAGCCGTTTCATTGGCTGGTAATGCAGGCGTAATAAATAGCAATAGATGCTGATGATCTTTGGTAACTAAAAAACCGTCATATAGCTCAAAATCATCTCCTAGCTGCAATGCTGCTAATTTTTCTAACCCTTTAGGAGTGATCCCCAGAGGATCTTTGACGATAAACTGCTTCGCTACCAAACCAGCTGGCGATAGCAATGTTTTATAATTCCGTTCTACAACCTGAGCTATCGAATCCGGAGAGAGCTGATGAGCAATAGCCGTATAATCCGCCTCAGTAAGAAACAGGGGTAATTGTTTGTATACAAAATCATATACTTCAAACATGCGATCCTCCGATACCCTGCCCTGTATACGAGACACATACGTATCTAAGTGTGTAGCTACAGAATCGATAAACTGTGTAGCATATTCCGAAAGCGCAGAAGCATCACCCGATGGGCTATGCATGTGTACTGCTATTTTATCCGAAAAGGAAACTGTTTCTAATACCCGCTGAGTCAAAGCAGCCGCATCGCTATCAGGAATTAACTGCGTAATATCTTCTTCTAGTCGTATCTGCATCGACATGTAGCCTAATACCAATGCTATCGATATTGTGATTCCCCATCCGCGTAGTGGATAGGTAGTAAACCATGTATGTATAGTGATAAAAAAGCGAGACATCTAGGTAGTACGTTTAGAATGACGAATTGTAAAATATAGATATGCAATACCTCCAAACAGTGCTCCCATCCCCATCGCCACCACAGTACTCCCTACAACATACTGTCCTAGTCCCTTGGCGATTCCTATCCCTGAGGTGATCTCTTCTATAGCTGGTATCGGCGCTACAGGCTCTCCTAGTACTACCGCTCCTATCTGATAACTGATATATATGATAAAAGGAATCAAAGGTGGTAAACTGATATTCGAAAACAAAAAAACAATTGCACTATTCAGACGAAAAGCAGCCGCAAGTGTAAATACCAATACGGTATGCAATCCCCATAATGGAGACAGTCCTATACATACACCTAGCGCAATGGCCGCAGCTTTTTTTGCAGGTGGATCATTGCTTTTTAGCACATTTTCTTTCCAGAATTTTTTGATGCCTTTTCGCTGTACACGCTGTAATAATCGTTTGGGCAAATAATATACTAAAGTCAGTAGTACCAACCATGTATTGAGGATACTAATTCGTGTAAAATCCTGAAACGGTCTAAAATGCGATACCCGCTCTGATGGATCGTACAACACCTTGATAGGAATAGTACGTACCACTACACCGCGCCATGCTAATTTTACGATTACTTCGATCTCTAATTCGAATTTGGTAGTAAATAAGCGAAGTTTGGCAATCTCTGGGATAGGATACAACCTAAAACCAGATTGTGTATCCTCTAATCGGATTCCCGTCTCTACATAATACCAAAAATTAGAAAATCGATTCCCGAAACTACTTTTTCCGGGTACAGAAGGATCCTTCATATTTCTAGACCCTATGAGTAATAAAGGTTCAGGTGCATCGTGTGCAGCTAATGCTTGTATAAAAACAGGAATATCATCAGGAAAATGCTGTCCATCGCTATCGATGGTAATCATATACTCATATCCCAGTGCAGCAGCCTTGTCGAAGCCTGCTCTAAGCGCTACCCCCTTTCCGCGATTGGTAGGAAACGTAAGAATGGTCAATCGATCGACATATTCCGCTAAAATAGCAGCGGTCGTATCCGTAGCACCATCATTGATAATGAGTAGTTGGTCTGTGTATACCAATACTCCTTCTATGACAGCCCGTAGGGTTTTGTCATTATTATAAGTAGGTATGCACACACAGCACTTTAATACCGAAAAAAGAGATTGTATAGACGTATCGACACTCACACAGCAATAATTTCTTCCACAAAAATAGTCGATACGCCGCTTCTATACCTAGAAGTACTCAAACTTTTTATAATTGGCTATACAATCATCGAATCCGCTTCGTTTTTTTTACAAAGTTCGTCACCTTTAATTCTTGCTCAATAGCTTGATCTGTATATACAATCACTACTGCTTCATCGGTAGCAGCTAGTAATTGTGCATCCAATGCCGTGGCTGGATTAATCGTTAGCACATACTTTCCTTTTTTGCTAATCTTGGGCACCACCGTATTGGTACTCAATTCCATGATATCAAATCCCAATTGATTACTTTCTTCCCCCAGTATGGGCATACGCACAGCGTTGATCTGTATATCCGGAGCTTCTTGCTGTACATTGATCTGTATTTGGTAGCGAACGGATCGTGCTGCCGTAGGGCTACCTGGTAGTATAATCTGTTTTTCTGCACTGATTAATTGCAGTTCTTTTTTGCATGCCGTAAACAGGCAACAAACAATCATAATGACTATGCCAGTACTATATCTCATATATAATAGTTACTAAAATTAATATGTATTTATTGTTGTTGGGCGTTCCCCAAGGGTCGGGCTATCCGTTGCAATTCCTCGCCCTCCTCTCGTCGGGCTGTGGGATTTCCACTGCTATCCCTAACGCAGTAAATTCGTTGTATGCAATGAAATGATGTACACTTTTTGCGATTATCTATAAAATCAAAAAAGAGTACATCACTTCTATAAAAAATTCTATTACAGCTTGTAACTGCTTATCGAATCAATAATTTTTTAATCACTCTCTTATTCGCTTGTTGCATTGCTATCCAATACATTCCCTTGCTATACGTACTCACATCGACAGTCATGGATGCATCTGCCTCCTTCTGATGGTATACCACACCACCAATCGCATTGTAGAGTGTCACCTCCGTTGGGCCTTGTCCATTTTTTAGTTCTAGATGTACGATAGCTGTTGCAGGATTAGGATATACGGTCAATGCATCAGATAACTCAAAATCGTTAATTCCCAAAGCGGTAGATGTGATAGATACTTCCCAAACACCACGACCGAATGTAGCAACCCGTAATTTTTCTGTCCCATAATGTGCTTCTAAATCATAGCAAATCACATTGGGCAAACTAGTCCCATACAAACGCCAATCTGTGTTTTGATTGTTTCTATGAAACACACCTATATCAGATGCTAAAAAGATATCTCCATTCCCTCCAGTAAGATACAATAACTTATGCATCGGTACATTAGGCAATGAGCCTGATATATTGGTCCAATTGCTCCCTCCATTCGTAGATGAAAAAACTTTATTTCCTTGATTGTACCGTCCATAAGCAATGTATACCTCATTCGGATTGGTTGGATTCACCGCGATGCTACTGATCAATCCAGTAATAGGGGTGTTAAGTGTTGTCCAATTCTGGCCTGCATTCGTCGTTTTATATATTCCATCACCATCCGATACATACATAGTATTCGCATTCGAAGGCGCTACAGTTATAATACTAGGTGCATTTCCAGGCGTATTCAGGTTCGTCCATGTATCGCCTGAGTTCGTAGATTTATACAAATTATCAAACCCTCCATAAATAGTGGTTGATGTTACTGGGTCTATTTCTAGTGGCCATACAAATTCTGCTCCATCGGGAGTAGATAATACCTCTGGCTGTGTCTGCCACCCGTCTTGCGTACGTTCTAGATATCCATTCTGACTGCATGTCCAAGCGATATTACTATTACTATAATTCCATAAAGCTTCTACACCATCTGTTCCAAAATTTCGATTGATCCATTTACTTCCTGTATAATGACCGATATCATTATCCTGCGCCCCTGCCAATAAGAAATTAGCATTCTGTGGCGTCCCTGCCAATTTATAATACTGTGTAATCGGTAATCCCGATGAAAGATCTTGCCATGCCGTACTACTCGTTACATTTCCCTTATACAATCCTCCATCATTAGCCGAAAATAAGGTTTCATTACTACCAGGCATAAATTTTAGATCATGATGATCCGAATGTACATAAAAGAAAGGCTGCCCTGTTTCCCAATAGCCATCTAAATATTTTTGCCATGTAGTACCACCATCAGTAGTTCTCCATCCATGTACCCCACCGATAACAATTAAATTTTTATTATTAGGAGCAATAGCGATCGTTTGGTTATACCCTTCTTGAGTACTTAATTCCTGCGGAGTCGTTATTTTAGTCCAAGAAGCACCGGCATTGGTAGACTTATACATCGATGTCGTACTTAATCCTATAATAAACGAAGCATCATTAGCCGTAGTAGCAATATCGAAGCGTCCTTCTTCAGATAATCCTGTAGAAGACGCTGCCCATGTTTCTCCATTATTTGTAGAGGTATAAAAAGCAGTTTCATCTCCTGTTGTAGCAAATAACACAGTGGTACTACCCGCCTGATATGATATATCATTAAATTTTTTAATCACACTTTTTAACTGCCACGTAGTTCCACCATCTATTGATTTATAAATACCTCCATCGGTGGTCGCAAAAATAGTATTCGTGTTGGTAGGATCGATTAATAAATGTGCAATAATCCTAGTCTGTGACACTGTATAATTCAAACCAGTCTCTTGCCATGTTGTTCCTCTATCTGTAGATTTTAACACTCCGATGGATGGATTATTACTTCCGTCATAGTCACCAGTAGCTACGTATATAATATTGCTATTGGTGGGATCAAAAACAATATCTGACACTCCTAAATTCGGAATCGGATCTCCTTTGACCTCCCAGGACTCCCCTCCATCAGTAGAACGCCAAATACCACCACCTGGTGAACCGATCCAAATCTCATTTACGTTATCTGGAGCAAAGCTGACCACATTGATTCTACCCATACCTGCATAAAAATCTGCATCAGAATCAGGAATCACTTTAGGACCTATCAATGACCAATTTACAGCATTCGTTTTAGATATAGAAGAGGATTGTTGATACCGCTGCCATTCGCTGTACGTATGTGTTGGGTCTGGAAAGCTCCCATCTTCATGGATGCGTCGATTCCAATAATATGCCCAGCGCTCGAATTGCTTTAGTTTCTTTTTATCTGCTCTTTTTTTACTCCTTTTTATAGGAGCATATTGCTCGCGTTGTTGTTTTACAATAGAAAAGTAATTTGCTTGTTCTTGTAGATGTGCCTTTCGCCAATCCTGCGCAAAACTTATCATACATACACACAAGCATAGTATTAGTAGGTAATTGTTTTTCATAAAAATCTAGGGATTAATTAACTGTAGGATAAGATACATTTTCTCCCACAAACAAACAACACAAAAACCTATTAATCAATATTTTAAAACAAAACACCAACATCACACCCGTTACATATTCAAAACTACCATTCCTACAACCTCTTTACTACTTTTCTTACCGCACATGTTATCGCAAGTATTTAGGCAATATTAATGCTTCATTACGCAGTACGGTTTATCAAATGGGAATACGTATGCAGTTCTTTACATAGTATAACTAAAAAAGCTACGCATCTAAATGACACGTAGCTTTACTAATAGTATGCTATTGTATTTTCTAAAGTCGTCTAGAGCTCATCTTAGCTGATTATTGCATATCCTTTATAAATGCAAGCTTATTTTCCTCTAGATCAATCTCTCTATAAAAACAAGCCTTACGATGATTGCCTTCTTTACTGTATGTATGGCATACACCATTACCCACCAATGTCACTTGATATACCAATGCATCTTGGTCACAATCAATTAAGATTTTATCGATGCTCAGATAATCACCAGAAGTTTCGCCTTTGGTCCATAATGCATTGCGAGAGGTACTCCAAAATGTAGCCATCTTTGTAGCCAATGTCTTAGACAATGCTTCTTTGTTCACAGAAGCCAACATGAGTAACTGACCAGTAGCCGTTTCCTGCACTGCTACAGGTAGTAAACCACCTCTTTTATCAAACTGAGGAGCGAGTGCTAATCCTTCTTCTAATTCATTCGTTATATCCGATATCATGCTTACGTATTAGGTTAACTGTACACTATGTAATCTGCACACAATTAGCAGTACTCTCGATCACCACTATAAATGCAAAAAATTTAGTGTCACAAAAATACTAAAGTATCGTTTATTGTAATGTAATGATGTGCACTTTTTACAATTCGCGATAAAAATGAGCTTTTGTACCCAAATTTTGTGATTTTTAAGTCCCGTGGCGCTGCTATGTAACAAAAAATACTGTATTTGTTCACAAAATCTTCCATGTTAGCTACCATCAAAAAAGTGCACATCGCTTTAATCAAAATAACTAATTAAAACCGATTTTGAAGTACTTACGTTTCTTTACTCTAGCCGCATTGGTGATCATAACTCTTTTTTTTCTTTTAAAAAGAACAGTAAAAAGGCAATCTGGTGTTTCGATAGATGAACTGAGAAATAATAAAGCTCAAAAAATAAAAAATCAGACCATTGGTAAACTTACCAATAAAGCATATGTCATGGGAGGTGGTGGTATTTTTTATTATAAGAAACAAGATTTTTTCATCCCTGTATTTAATGACATAAAAAACATCTGTGAAGACATCATAGCTATCGATATTTCTTTTGATACTCAATTTTTTAAAATTACAATAGATACATCCGAAGGAAAACAAATTACGTATCAAAAAAGCAATACAGCTATACACAAACAAGCTATTCAACAACCAATAGGTTCTATCAATTTAGCACTAAAAGAAAAAGACACTAGCAACAATTGTAAAGAACTTATACAAATGATTAACTTTATAAAATGGGATTACGAACACAATGAATTTACTTCCTTGTCATACGGGATTCCTGAATTTATTTCCAAGCAAATAAAAAGTTTTAGCATCAAACAATCCTTACAAAACCCCTCATCATGGCAATGAATTAATACTACCTTTGTAAGAGCTGTAATTTTAACTTCCAATATGATTTATATATTCTACTTGATCTCCTTCATTTGGTCCTCCGTATTTTTGTCCATCATGCAATTTTGAAGCTAGTTTCCAAGCATCTTGTAATTTATCTATAGACCATGTTTCATTCATATTTAGATATTTATTAATTATGCAAAGCGTCCCGAAAGGCATTGCGTATCGGTTATTGTACGTAGTTTTTATTCTTTCCTAATCCAATATTGAGTTCTTCCAAAAACAGAAAATCCAAGAAAACCTCTTACTTTAAGTTTGTTTTTTTTTAAGCAAAGAAATACAGTGTTAAAGGGAAAAACCCTAATAGGTAAGTCTAACTAAAACTTAAAAAAATGAGACTACTCCAATTATTTATTTTTACGGTTCTGTTTTTATTTTCAGGAAAAATAAACGCTCAATCAGACATTACTGTTTATCAAACTCTAAAACAAGATATTCTCAAAAATGAAGAGTTTAAGAATTATAAGGCGAAAATGAAAAAAGAAAAAGGAACATTGAATTTTTCTAAGTACGATAACCCATTTTGTACATATGCTCTATCATACAGGAAAAGTATTCCAGATAGTATTATTTATAAATGTAAAAAAAATAAGAAAAATTATGTAGAAAAAACTATCGATAAGATTGATGTTTTGAACGAAAAAAACAAGAAAAATAGTTTTGTTGTAATTTTTAGTGAAATTAAAGACAATTATATCATTGTTGATATAGCTACTGTAGGTGACCTTACTAATTCTCGTTTAATTATGGTGTATAAAATTAATGCTAAAAATAGTGTTACATTTTTGACATCTGGAATCACATTAAGTTGATAAATTAACAGTTAGGATTTCATTTGGTACGAATAATAGCTCATATCATAAATCAATTAAAGGAGGTAAAACAACAGCCAGTTACAATAATGTGACTGGTTGTTTACTTTTATAACTATTTTCTTGCGTTAGGGATAGGAGCGGCATCCTTTTTTGGTTTCCTTTAAAAAACCAAAAAAGATACAGCGGATAGCCCGACCCTTGTGGTAACGCCCTCATACTCATTTTTTTTACAAAAAACACAAATACTCCTATACAAGCGCTACTTCCTAAATCTTTTGAGAATGGTTTTTCTATTATTGGGTGTAATCATTGGATCATTCAATGCTTTTTTGACTAATTGGGGATCGACGGCTGTACCAAATAATAAATCATTCATTTCTGTAATGGAAATACCATCTTTATAAGGGGGTACTGGGGTCAGTACATCGCCTTTTTGTACACTACCAGGGGTAAGCACCCTGACATATACTCCCGAAAGACGGGATGTGATGAATTGCTGTAGGATGGATTGCGACTGGAAACGAATCCCTAGTTTATAACAGGGCTGTCTGGGCTGCGTGATCTGTATGGTGGCGGTACCGAGTGTATAAATGGCTCCGATGATCATGGCGGTTTCTGATAATCCTGAGAGAGTGAGGTTTTCTCCGAACATACCTAGCTGCCAGTCTAGTGATGGATATTTTTCTTTCCAATATGCATAGTGTTCTGCTGCGTATAGATAGCAGGCTTTGTCTACACCTCCGTGTACTGCTCTATCCATTACGTGATCGCCTTGTACGTCTTCTGCTCCTAAATAAATAGGGGTGTCTACTGGATATTTGTAGATACCGGTTTGTACTTCTTTTCCTTTCCAGATGATGGTTTTGGGTTGTCCGATATTGGTAGAGATTACTGTGATCGCCATAGTAGAATGCTTACTGAATATGTGTGTGATATACTAGTTATACTTGGGTGTCTTCTAATAGTGTTACTGTGTTAAGGATGAGACCTGATCCGGGAACGATGTGTTCTAATTTTATTGGAGGGGCACTGGGGTCTAAGGTTTGTTTTATAAAATCAATGGTTATTTCTCCTTTTCCTAGGTCTAATAGTGCGCCCATCATAAGGCGTATTTGATTGCGTTTGAACCCTTGTCCTCTAACGCGAAGCATATAACTTTTTGGAGGAAAGAAATTGGCGGTATATAGGGTATTTTCTACAATTTCGCAGCTTATGATTTCTCCTTCTACTACGGTATGTGCATTGGGGCGATGGCAATAGGATCTAAAGTTATGCTTGCCCTGAAATAATCGGGCTGCTTGCTGCATGAGGGCTATGTCTAAATCGCCTATGTAATTATACATAAATGGGGCGCTAAATGGATGAAATTTAGCGCCAAAACTAAATAGATAGATGTATTCTTTGATTTTGGGATGTTGAATGATATTAAAATTGGCATCGGTTTCTTGTATGTGCAAGGCTCTAATGTCCTGTGGTAAATTTTTATTGAGTAATTCAAAAAAAGCGGTTAGTTCTAATGGGGTGTGATCTACAAATAACTCTATATAGGCTTGATTGGCTGATACTTTGGCATCGGTTCTACCTGCGGCTAGGATTTTGAATTCTTTGGAGTCTAATACATAGGCGATGGTTCTTTCGACCATGCGCTGTAGGGTATTAACTGTGGGCTGCTTTTGCCATCCGTGATACCTAAACCCTAGATACTGGATTTGGAGAAGGTAATAGAATCTTTTTCGAAACATATGCGCTGTATAATATTATTCGAATATAGATAATTTATGCATTTCATCGATGATTATACGATTTTTAATGCGGTAATTCTATTAGTTACTATTGATAAATTAGTATATTTGAGTGTAATCTAATTTAATAATACTAAATAAATCAACGTAGTTATGGTAAAAGCTAAATACCAAGATGTATTGGACTTAGGTCAGACATTGAATATCCAAAATGGAGATGTAACTGAAGATAATGGGGTACTGAAGGTAAAAGGTACTGCGGGTACTCAGTATGAAAAAAATCAACTTTGGGATAAGATTAAAGAAATTGGAGGAGAGTCTCCTGGTGATATTGTAGCTGACATCGATGTTGCTGATACTTCTGTATACCACAGACATATCGTAAAAAGCGGAGAGTCATTGAGCAAAATAGCGAAACACTATTTTAAAGACCCTATGAAATACAAAGAAATTTTTGAAGCCAACACACATATATTAAAAAACCCTGATGTAATTCATCCAGATCAGGAATTGATTATTCCGAATCTGTAACAGACCTTGATGAAGTGGTTTGCATCACTTCATTATTATATCACACAAACCTGCTTTTTCTAAAGGCAGGTTTTTTTTATTTCTTTTTTCTTCCTAATCCTACTTTGTTTTCTTAGGGCGTTACCGCAAGGGTCGGGCTTTCCGCTACAATTCCTCGCTACTCCTATGGTCGTAGCTGTGGGATTTTCACTGCAATCCCTAACGCAAATAAATACTGCTCGCTAAGATGACAAAGTAGTACTAAAAAATTCAATAACCTACTGCGTATGAATCATTACCTGAAGTTGTTTAGACTTTTTTGATTTCAGCGAAAATCGAAGATTTTGTGATCAAATACAGTGATTTTTTAGTTGCATAGCAGCGCTACGGAACTCAAAAATTGCAAAATTTGAGTACAAAAGATCGTTTTTATAGCAAATTGAAAAAAGTTTAAATCACTTCTGTTATAAAAAGCTACTATGCTGGTGTCTTTTTGGGAATTTTCAGTAAACAGATAGGTACGTGTAACTGTAAAATATGTAATTTTACGGTTTTCACGTAATAAACCTATTTACAACTACCGAACCGATGAGATTTTATTTATTTTTACTAGTATTTATACTGTGTATTTCCCAAGGTTTTACACAAAAAAAAACGGCTATTCATGTAATTTTTGAGTCTAATAAAGAAATTGTGCTGAATAATGGGTCACATTTCAGGATTATCAAAGACACTCCTTTTTATGCAGTCATGGATACTTCTATTGCATTAAAACAGATGATTCATGAGCAACAATACCGATTGAACCGTGTGCTACTGTTAGAAAATAAAGAAGGGGGACAACAATTACTAATAGAATGGATTGATGGTAAACAATTATATTACCAATTAAAAAATAAACCTATTGCCCAAAAAGGAAATGATTCGATTTCGGGTGAAGGATATGATTAATAAGCTAATTACTACCCCTAATTTTTGCTACATAGCACTATCCAGTACAACTGCTAGTGCTATTATTTTGTATCGCTGTTTTGGTAAGTGCTAGAATTTGCTGAAACTGTTCTTCTAGCGTAAGATTCGAATTATCGATCGTAACAGCGCCTGCTGCTTTGCGCAGTGGAGAATCCTTACGCGTACTATCTATATGATCTCTATTGACTACATTTTTTAATACATCTTCATAGGTGACCTCTTCTCCTCTATCTACTAATTCTTTATACCTACGCTCTGCCCTATCCTTGGCAGTGGCTGTCATAAACAATTTGAGTGCTGCATCTGGAAAAACTACGGTTCCTATATCTCTTCCATCCATAACGATTCCTTTTTCCTTGCCCATCAACTGCTGCTGTTCTACTAATTTCTTGCGTACTTCAGACACGGATGCTACTACACTAACCAATCTAGATACATCTAAGGTTCTAACGGATCGCTCTACATTTACATCATTAAGCACTACTTCTGCCAATCCTGTTACGGTACTTACTTCGAATCGTATGTTAATATTAGGTAAGTTTTGGATCAAAGCGTCCTGATCAAAATGCTCTTGACTAATATATCCGTGTTGCATGGCGTATAATGTTACGGAACGATACATGGCTCCTGTATCTACATATATATATCCTAATTCTTTGGCTAGTTGTCTTGCTACTGTGCTTTTTCCAGTAGAGGAATATCCGTCTATCGCTATTATTATTTTTTCTAACACTTTATCTTATTGAAGATTTACATTAACACCAAATGTACTTGTAGCTGCCGCTGCATTGTAACGTACGTATGAATAGGCGAATCTAAATTTACCTATTTTTACTGAGAGTCCTCCGCTTAATCCTGCAAAGGCACGCTGATCTACGATTCTCAACTCCTCGGACCTCCTAAAATTATAGCCTAACCTAATCGTAAAACCTCCTTCTGGAAAGAACTCTGTTCCTAGGACTACATGCCTAAATATGTTATTGATGAAACTAGGGTCGTCTTTAGTAACATTGCCTTCTAGATCTGTTATATCTCGGGATGGATTGCTAAAGGCTACATCCCATATGTGTAAGTTTTCTAATGTAAGGTTCCAACGTATGGGTACATTACTCAATGTGTTAGCGATTCCAAAATCTACAGCAAAAGGCAAATCTTCTCTCACGCCTGCATAAGTAGTAAATTGAGTTCCTATATTACGAAGGGAAAGCCCTATATCTAATTTTTTATCGGGATGATGGTAGAGTACTCCTAGATCTAACGCTCCTCCAATGGAGCTAAATTCTTCTAATCTAGAGGAAATTACTTTTGCATTAGCTCCTACATGTACATTGGAATTGGGTATGGTATACGCATGTCCAATAGACAAAGCGACTTCTCCTGCACTAAAATCTCCTGTAGGATTTGCAAACTCATCGAATCCATCAAACGTACCATAATTAATGTACGTAACACCGATATGAAATATTCTTCTTTTGGAGCCTAACTGACTGGCATATGAAACGGATCCATAATTAACATCTGAAATATAGTTTACATAATTCACTGCTAATTGATTGTGCATTTCACGATTTAAAGTTGCTGGATTAAGTAGTACCGAGGTAGGATCCATCGAGTAGCCTGTAACGTGTTTCCCTCCTAATGCAGCTTGTCTGGGAGATGAGACTAAGTTTAAAAACTGATAGGTATATCTACCTCCTATTTGGGCATGAGATATAGTGGTACATAAACCAAAAATTAAAAAAATGTATCTAAGCATCATTACAAGCAAAAATAAAGTAAACTATCTGGAAAACGATCGTAAGCATTAAAAATTTTATCATCCTGCGCTAAAAACACAAAAGTGAGTCTTTCTGAACATAGACTCACTTTTGGTGGATGAAAATTTATAATTTTTTGGCTTTCTTTACCTTGGTATTGGTCAGTGCGATGGATAGCACATCTTCCATTTCCTTTACATAATGGAATGTTAATCCTTTTAGATATTCTGGATTGATCTCGTCGATATCTCGCTTATTATCTTCGCATAACAAAATTTCTTTGATATGTGCTCTTTTGGCTGCAAGGATTTTTTCTTTGATACCTCCTACTGGCAATACCTTACCTCTAAGTGTGATTTCTCCAGTCATCGCTATACTTTTCTTTACTTTTTTCTGTGTAAATAAAGATACTAGCGATGTAAGCATAGTGATTCCTGCACTAGGTCCATCTTTAGGTGTGGCTCCTTCAGGAACGTGTATGTGTACATTATACTTATCGAATATCTCATTGTCTATTCCTAGGGTATCTGCATTGGCTTTGATATACTCCATGGCTATGGTAGCTGATTCTTTCATCACCTTCCCTAAGTTTCCTGTAATGGTAAGTGCTCCTTTACCTTTGGATAAAATAGATTCTATAAACAGGATGTCTCCTCCTACTCGCGTCCATGCTAATCCTGTTACAACTCCTGCTACATCATTATTTTCGTATTTATCACGTTCTAACTTAGGAATACCGAGTACTTCTACAATATCATCATTGGTTACTTTGATATTATACGTTTCTTCCATTGCTATATTTTTAGCCGCAAAGCGTACCATTTTTGCAATTTGTTTTTCTAGCCCTCTTACGCCTGATTCGCGAGTATATCCTTCTACAATTTTTTCTAATTGTGGTTTCCCTATTTTTAGATGCGACTTATCAAGCCCATGCTCTACCAATTGCTTGGGTAATAAATGATGCTTCGCGATCTCTACTTTTTCTTCGATCGTATACCCTGTTACATCTATAATTTCCATACGATCTCGTAATGCTGGCTGAATGGTATTTAGACTATTAGAAGTAGCGATAAACATCACCTTAGAAAGGTCAAAACCTACTTCTAAGAAATTATCATAGAACTCTGAGTTTTGTTCTGGATCTAATACTTCTAATAAGGCTGATGACGGATCTCCTTGGTGTCCTGAAGATAGTTTATCGATCTCATCTAATACGAATACTGGATTGCTAGTTCCTGCCTTTTTAAGGCTTTGTATGATTCTACCAGGCATTGCTCCAATATAAGTTTTTCTATGCCCTCTTATTTCTGCTTCGTCTCTAAGTCCTCCTAATGAGATTCGTACATATTCTCTGCCCAATGCTTCTGCGACTGATTTTCCTAAAGATGTTTTTCCTACACCAGGGGGGCCATACAGACATAGTATCGGGGATTTCATATCATTTCGTAATTTGAGTACTGCTAGGTATTCTATGATACGTCTTTTTACATCATCTAGTCCATAATGATCTCTATCTAATACTTTTTTGGCTTGCTTGAGATCAAATTTATCTTTGCTAAACTCATCCCATGGGAGATCTAAAAAGAGGTCTAAATAATTTCTTTGGATCGAATATTCGGCTACTTGCGGATTCATACGACGCATTTTGGCCAATTCTTTATCAAAATGTTTCTGTATCTCTTTATTCCATTTTTTTTCTTTGCTGCGTTGTTGCATTTCTTCTAACTCATCTTCATGAGAAACACCACCAAGTTCTTCTTGGATCGTTTTCATTTGTTGATGTAAGAAATATTCTCGCTGCTGCTGGCTCATATCGTGCTGTACCCTATTCTGGATATCGTTTCGAAGTTCTAACTTCTGAAACTCTAAATTCATGTATTTTAAGGCGGCTAACGCACGTTCTTTGATGGAATCTATTTCTAGTACTTTTTGTTTTTCTTCTACGGATAGATTCAAATTAGAAGAAACAAAATTGATTAAGAAGGAATTACTTTCGATATTTTTTATCGCAAAAGAAGCTTCTGATGGGATATTAGGACTTTCTTTTATGATTTCTAATGCAAGGTCTTTTATAGAATCTATAATAGTAGAAAACTCTTGATTTTCTGGTGCTGGTTTTATTTCTACAGCTTCAGATATCTTCGCTTTGATATAAGGGGTTTCCTCTATTATTTCATCAATCTTAAAGCGCTTTTTCCCTTGTAATATAACAGTAGTATTCCCATCTGGCATTTTCAAAACTCTTAGAATTCTTGCCACTACTCCTACTTTATTGATATCTTTAGAGGTAGGATTTTCTATTTCTTCCTCTTTTTGAGATACTACTCCAATCGTTTTACTACCATTGTTGGCTTCATTCAGTAATTTAATAGACTTATCACGTCCTGCTGTAATTGGTATAACTACTCCTGGGAATAACACTGTATTTCTAAGGGGTAATATGGGTAATATCTCTGGTAAGCTCTCTTTATCTATTTCCTCTTCATCTTCTGGGGTCATTAAGGGAATCAATTCTGCGTCTTCATTGATTTCCTGAAATGACAAACTGTCAAGTGTTCCTAATTTAGATTTTGTCATAAGTATATATCAAGGTCATTTTGTCATTAAAACAAAATTACATTTTTTAAAAATTAATGTAAATACAAAAAATCGTCTGTAAAACTTATAAGATAAGCTATTTATAACTGACTTCTTCATTACAGTCCAATTCTTATGCCATAAAACATAGAAAAAAAAATCTAAAACTGTAACAAACGAAATATAATCCTATCTTATGTACAAAAGCCAGTGATTTTTTGACACCAACCAAATTACATACAGTACAGTTAATAGAACAATGTCGTCTTTGTGATCAACAAGCGCAATTAGAAATTTATAATAGATATTATAAAGCTATGTTCAATACTGCCTTTAGAATCATTAAAGATAGTGCCGAAGCAGAGGATGTAATGCAAGATGCATTTTTAACGGCTTTTACAAAATTAGAAATGCTTGAAGACAATACTTTATTTGGCGGTTGGTTAAAAAAAATAGTCATTAATGCCAGTATCGCTGCAATTCGTAAAAAGCAAAAATTAAATGAAATTTCTTTAGATACTATGCCCTTTTCTGTTGTAGAAGAAGAGGAAGATATCGCACTTGATATCAAACAAGTAAAAATACAAACATTATTAACAACATTGCAACAACTAAAACAAAGTTACAGCACTGTATTGTCATTACACTTCATAGAAGGGTATGACTACGAAGAGATTTGTGACATCCTAAGTATATCGTATGCTAACTGCCGTACATTGATTTCTAGAGCCAAAGAAAGTTTACGCAAAAAATTAATTACAGTATGAAAAAACAAGACCCCATAGAACAGCTGTTTGCTTCTGTAAAAGAACAAGTGGATATTGTAACTCCTGCTGAAGACCATAAAATTCGTTTTTTAGAAAAATTACAACAACAACAAAAAGTGGTCTCTATTCCACAGCAAACGCAACAAAAAAAGTCATGGATACGCCCTCTTATGACTGCTGCCTCAATCCTTATTTTTTTAGGTACCATAGCAACTACATTTTTGCTAGCTGCTCCTAGAGAAAAAGCGGAATTAGCTAGCGTATCTCCGCAAATGAAAGAAACACAGGAATTTTTTAACATTGCTATACAAACACAATTAGAAAAAATAAATGCGCACTCATCTCCTGCTACGACACAACTTATTGAAGATGCGATGCGACAGCTAACACGATTAGAGTTACATTACGAAATACTAAAAAAAGATCTCATCCATAGCAATCATGACGAACGAGTGATCAGTGCTATGATTCTCAATTTCCAGAAACGCGCTTCGTTACTCGAAAACGTGTTACAACAAATACAAACTATCCACGCATTAAAAAAAGACACCTATGAACAAGATATATTATAAATGGCTATGCATTTTTTTATGTATACTACCTATGATTACAGCCACTGGAGCCACCAACCGCTTTATAAATAGTAGATATTCAGAAGAAAAGAAAATCCAAAAAGAGTTTTCTGTAAATGATGATGCACTACTAAAAATTAAAAATAGCTACGGTAACCTAACTATTAGTTCGTGGGAAGAGAATACGATTGTTTTTGAAATCCTAATAAAAGTACAAGGTAATGATCGCGAAAAAGTACTCAATAAACTAAATACAATTGATGTACTGTTTAAACACTCTACAAGTAGTGTAAACGCTACTACTGTATTTGAAAACAACGAAAAATCATGGTGGAATAAACTTGTATCCAACCAGAGTGATAACCACCTAAAAATGGAAATTCATTATAATGTAAAAGTACCAATAACAAATAATGTACATCTTTCTAATACATATGGTGCTATTATTTTAGACAAACTCAAAGGTAATGCAACTGTGTATTGTGATTATGGACAAATAGTTATTGGAGAGTTATTAAGTGCTACTAATATAATTGATATAGAATATACAAATAACAGTAGTATCCAATGGATAGAGCATGGAAAAATAAAAGCGGATTATTCTGATTTTTCATTAAAAAAGGGAAAAACAATCACTTTAAATGCTAATTATACAACATCCAAAGTGGGTAGCATTGAAAAAATTGATTACTACTGTGATTATGCTCAGCTACAAATAGAAGAAGCTGCCATAATTCATGGACATGGAGAGTACTTACTAACACGCATCGGTAGTATTAGTGATGAACTAAAAATTGTATCTGATTATGGGTCTCTCGATATCAAAGAATTAAAGGAGACTACACAAAATGTTACTATTGATACTGATTATACCGGAGTACAAATTGGTTATGCTCCTATTTATGATTTTAAATTTTTATTAGAATCTAACTTTGGTGGGATTGACCTAGACGACAATGTAGTAACTACTAAAAAAAATGAAACTAATTTTAAAAAAATATATGAAGGATACAATGGTACTGCTAACAGTACGAACTTCATAAAAATTCAAACCAATTACGGAAACATTTTACTCAAGAAAAATTAACTTTTAATACTCAATCAAATCATGAAAACAGTTAGAACTATCGTATTCGTTACAGTACTTGTATGCACTGGCACATTACAAGCTCAATGGTGGGGCAATGGAAAAAAGGTAAATGGTAATGGAGAGGTAACATCTATTACCAGAAATACAGCTTCATATGATCAGATCAAGGTACATGGAAGCCTAGATGTATCATTAGTAGCTGGAACCGAAGGAAATATCACTATCAAAGGGGAAAGCAATCTGATACCACATGTAATCACTGAAGTCAAAGGAGAAAGTTTAAAAATTTATGTTGAAAATGGATATTACCTAAACCAAAGTCGTAATAAAACGCTTATCATCACCGTGCCTTTTAAAGACATTGATAAAGTAACCTTATCGGGATCTGGAGATGTCTATAGCGATGCTCCTATCAAAGCTTCTAGTTTCTACACGAGTGTTTCTGGATCAGGAGATGTCAGATTACTAGTAGATGCCGAAACTATAAAAAGTTCTGTGTCTGGTAGTGGCGATCTTATACTTTCTGGAACGACTGAACAATTAGCTGCTAACGTTACTGGATCTGGCGATATCATGGCATACAAATTAAATGCTAAAAATGTAGATGCTACTGTAACAGGATCTGGGGATGTAGAGGTAATAGCTACAGAATCTATCAAAGCTAGAGTTACAGGGTCTGGAGATATTGATTATAAAGGAAATCCTTCTACAGAGGATAAAAAAGTTTTGGGATCTGGCGATATTACCAAACAGTCATAATTTTAGGTATATACATATTCTATACTTTTTAAGCGGAAAAAAGAGCATGTCTCGCTAGTTTATTTAGCAACTGCGCAATATATTTTATGATTGTGCAGTTTTTTTTATGTTAATTTTTACTTAACTTTAGTATGAAAACAAGAAAAGCTCATTTTTTTTGACAAAAAAATTATAAGCTCCCCCCAAAATTATAATAAATTGAATTTTTTATCGAGAAAAAAACTCTCATTCGCTGAGATCATACCAAAGGGATACGTAGATATTCATTCGCACCTATTAGCTAATGTAGATGATGGCGTAGAAACCGTATATCAATCTGCTTATATTATAGAACAACTCACAGCAATTGGTGTTACTAAGATTATTACTACTCCACATGTTATGCAAGAAGTATGGCCTAACACTACCCATGATTTACAAAATAAATTAGAAAGAATGAGAGCGGTATTACATGCTCTCAAGATACAAGTAGACTTAGAAACAAGTGCTGAATATATGTTAGACGATTTATTTTATGAACGCTTGCAGGCCAAAGATATATTACCACTACCTAAATCACACATCTTAGTAGAAATGTCTACTTTCAACCCTCCTATCAATCTAAAAGAGTTACTTTTTGAAATCAAACTTGCAGGTTTTACCCCTGTATTAGCACATCCAGAACGATATGCTTTTTATAACACAAGTTTAAAATCGTACACATCTCTAAAAAAACAAGGGGTATTGTTTCAAGTAAACCTATTATCACTTACAGGATTTTATGGCGACACCGTAAAAAATATGGCATTCAAATTATTAAATGAAGGCTTTATAGATTTTACAGGTTCAGATATCCACAATTACAAACAATTAGAAGCACTCACGGAGCATAAGTTTAGCAATAAGCAAGGAATAGCTATTCAATCTACAATGCAAAATAATCGATTATTTTCTTAGAAGGGGTTTCGATTTTAGCAATAAAAGAAATTGTGACCAAATACTTTATTTTTTTATCGCATAGCAACACTACGAAACTCAAAAATCACACAATTTGAAAGTAAAAAATCTTTTTTATAGCAAATTATAAAAGTTCAAACCAAATCCTTAGATAAAATATTTACTTTCGTTCTTCTGATTTAACTCGTTGCTCCATATCCATAGCCGTATCCATAACCAGCCTTTACATTGGCTGCATTAAGTAATATAGCCATATTAGGTAATCTTTTTTCTCTGTAAAAGTTTTCTGGTATCTGTAATACTCTTTTATCAGAGAAGCCTTCTCTGACTATATAAATATTTAAATCTGCATAGTTACTGATCAATAAGGTATCTGTAACTAAACTCACAGGGGCTGTATCTACGACTATGTAATCAAAATTATCTGACAAATAGTCAAACATTTCTTTTACCTTATCATTCATTAATAACTCTGCCGGATTAGGAGGAATTACACCTGACGGAATTACATACAAAGGATCTTCTCCTTTCTGCTGGTACATCACATCCGTAGGTTTACTATCTACATCCATAATAAAATTAGTAAAACCAGGAGTTTCCTTTCCTTTTGGTAAATCAAAGAAACTATGAAACTTCGGTGCTCTAAAATCAGTACCTAAGTACGCAACTTTTTTATCAGAAATTGCCAGTGTTTTTGCTAGGTTAGAAGACACTAATGTTTTTCCTTCTCCAGATATAGTAGAAGTAACAAATATTACTTTCCCTTTATCTTTTTTAGCTCCAGCCATCAAAAAATCTAAATTGGTTCTGAGTAACCTAAAAGCCTCAGAAATAGGTGTCCTACTATTTCTAGCTACGACTATTTTACTTTTCTTATTCTTTGTCTTAGGAATACTTCCTAATATAGGCATCGAAACTAAACGTTCTAAATCTTTTCTAGAATTTACTTTAGTATTAAACAGATTCGCTAGATAAATAACGACAAAAGGTAAACCTAACCCAAATACAATGGCTGCTAGATAAATCATTTTTTTGTTTGGAAATACTGGATAAGAACCCAATGTAGATGCTTTATCTATCACCCTTGCATTAGACAGAGTTACATGACTTGTAATTTCTGCTTCTTCTCTTTTTTGTAATAAATAGAGGTATAATTGTTCTTTAATCCCCTGCTCTCTTCCAATAGCCTTTAACTCTTTTTGTCGTAGAGGTGCATTATATAGCTTACCACTAAAATATTTATCTTGTGTATTCAAGCTATTAAGAGTAATAGAAATGGAGTTTTTTGCTCCATTAAGATTTGCAATCAATTCCTGTCGTAATGAAGCTATTTGCTCATCTATATTTACAACTACTGGGTTTTGCTCACTAGAGGATTTCAGTAATCTTTTTCTTTGATTAATCAAACTATTATATCTAGTTACTGCTTCCGTAACTGTAGCATCATCAAAACCTAAAGTAGATGGTAAAATATCAAATTTCCCATCTTGACTTTGCACAAATCTACTTGTAGACTCGATTTTTCTAAGTTGGGTTTCTAGCCTATTAATCTCTTGTACATTTCTAGAATCTATGTCTGCCACTCGCTGTGTTTGCGCTTCTACATCATTCGTTAATCCAAACTTAGATTTATAGCCTGCCGCTTGATCATCTACAGCTGATAAATCTCCCGAAATCAATTCTAATCGATCATTAATAAAACTAGCAGTCTTAGCAGAAGTTTGCTTTTTATTTGCTATAGTAACTTTATTATACTCCTCTACTAAACTATTAATGATATCTTTAGCTTTTTCTCTTACTGGATCATTGAGTGATAACCTCACGATAGAAGATCCTTTTCCTTGTTTACTAACAGACAACTTATTTCTATAAGACTGCGCTATATACTTAACAGGGGTAATCTTAATATGTATAATCGATCCTTTTTGAGTCGATATATCTTTGACACTAGGCGTTACGATTACATCTCCAAGACTTGTAGTGATCGTTTTCCCAAAGTAATGATCACTTTTTACATTCCCATCCTTATCTACAAATGAAAAAGAAGTACCTGATTTGATTAAAACCCTAAAACTTTTTGACTTCGTATGTATTATTGAATCAGCAGCTAAAAAACTCATCTCTACTAGAGATTTTGGATAGTTTTCTGTCTCTAAAATACGTCCCTTAGTAAAATACTGCACATTTAGTTGCAAATTATTAATCACATTAGTAACTAATGTTCTGGACTTAATGATTTGAATTTCATTTTCTATCTTATTACTTTCATTATCTAACAGTCCAAGATCTTTAAAAGCTGCTAACTCAGATTCACTTACGTTTTTCTCTTGTGAAATTAAGATTGTACCAGAGACATTATATTGCGGAATCGTATACCGTATATACATAAAGGCAAGTACCCCAAAAACAAGTATACTCAATAGAAACCAATACCATTTTTTTAAGTATTTAGCTATCTCCTCTTTAATATCGAAAGTGGTTTGTTTTGTAGCGTTAGAAAAAATGTCTTGAGAATTATTTTCGGTATTCATCATATCATTTTATCTTAAAATAAGTGCTAATGCAGATAAACTTACGCCTACAATACTAAGCACTATTCCTAATGTATTTTTATTTCCTTCTGAATTTCGTTTTCTTGCTTTATTAGGTTCTACATATAGCACATCATTTTGAGCAAGATAATATACTGGTGAATTAAAAATTTCTTTAGAAGTAAGATCAATACGGTGGTATGTATTAACTCCGTCATTTTCCCTAATCACCATAATATTTTGACGTTGCCCCATAATGGTTAGATCCCCTGCTAGACCTAGTGCCTCTACAATAGTAATCCTTTCATTAGGAATGGTAAATGCTCCTGGCCTATTTACTTCACCCATTACTGTAATTTTAAAGTTTTGAAGTCTTACATTTACAATAGGATCTTTGATATATACTGTTAATTTTCCCTTTATTAACTCCTTAGTTTCAACCCTAGTTAGACCAGCAATTTTTAACTTACCTAGCACAGGAAAATCAATCATTCCCTCCTCATCTATTAGATAAGTAGGATCTGTAGTATTTGTTGAAGACGATCCTCCTCCTCCTTCAGTTATAGAAGACGATCCCTGCATCAAATTAAAAGGTCTAGCCGCAATCATATCTGTGGCTGAAACTAGAATACTTACAATATCATCCACCTTAAAAACAGGCGTAAAAGAATTTGCTGATGTTATTTTTTCTAAATTTTCTGATTCTTGAAAATACACTACATCTGTAGGTACCTTACAAGAAAAAGTGAGTAATCCTAGTAAAATGATTACTATAAAATATTTTTGGGGGTACATAAATAACTTCTTTTTTTTGGGTATTTTTAGGCTTTTAACGACACATCACGTTGGCAGATTAACGCAACATATATTCATTTAAGCTAATACTTTTGGTTTATTACTCTGTTGGCTTACTTTATTTTCTTTGTCTATACTCTCAAATGTAGAATTTTTAGAAATATATTCTGGTACAATTTCTTTTAATTTTCCTACTATTAGATTATCCTGATTAAATAAATTCATAATACATAAATCATCAATTTTATCTTTGATCAATGCACAATCTCCATCATCATGCTTACTAATCATAATCTTTTTATGATAGGTAGGCAATGTATTTTCTGTATCTGCTAATAATTCCTCATACAACTTCTCTCCAGGTCTTAATCCTGTAATCTGTATATCAATATCATTCGGATATTGAAGTCCAGAAAGGCGAATCATCTTTTTAGCCAAATCAAATATTTTTACGGACTCTCCCATATCAAAAATAAAGATTTCACCTCCATTACCCATTGTTCCAGCCTCAATAACCAATTGAGAAGCTTCTGGAATTGTCATAAAAAATCGTGTTACATCTTGGTGTGTCACTGTCAATGGCCCTCCTTTTTCAATTTGTTTTTTGAAAAGTGGAATTACAGAACCATTAGATCCTAACACATTACCAAATCTAGTGGTAATGAATTTCGTCTTGCTAGTATTATGCAGGCACTTAATATACATTTCAGCTACTCGCTTCGTTGCCCCCATTACATTGGTAGGGTTTACTGCTTTATCTGTAGAAACAAAAACAAACTTATCTACTCCAAACTTAATAGAGAAATCTGCCAGTTTCCTAGTTCCTAATACATTAATTTTAATCGCCTCACAAGGGTTATTTTCCATTAATGGTACGTGCTTATAAGCCGCTGCATGAAATACCATATTAGGCTTAAACTTTTCGAAAATAGTTTCTACTCGTTGATGATCTCTAATATCTGCCACTATTGGTGTAAAGTTTTCAACCCCTTTACTTAGCAACTCTTGTTGCAAATCATATAATGGCGATTCAGCTTGATCTACCAGTACTAAATGCTTATAGTTATAAAAAGAAGCTTGTCGTACGATTTCACTTCCTATAGAACCCGCAGCACCTGTAATCATGATTACTTTATCATGCAGTTCTTTCTTGATTTTAAGATTTTCTAGGGCAATAGGTGCTCTATCTAATAAATCTTCTATTTGTATCTGTTTGATCTGTGATGGATTTAATTTTCCATCAATCCAATCATTTACTGCAGGTACAATTTTAACTTTTACCTGAAGTTTTAACAACGTATCTGAAACCTCTGATAATCTCTTTTTTTCTAAATGAGGTATTGATACAATAATTTCGCCTACATTATTTTTTGCGATAAAATCTGTATCAATAGATGATGGATCATATACTTTAATTCCATTGATCGTTTTTCCTATTTTCTGTGGGTTATCATCCATAAAACCTACAACAGTGATATGCTTTTTAGAATCATTGGTAATTGCTGCAAGTGTGATTAATCCAGAATCACCTGCCCCGTAAATAAGTACTCTAGATGCATCTCCTAGTTTAGATTTTATATAATGATAACAGTATTTAAAAATCAAACGACTCGTAGTAAGCGTAATGATATTCAATAAATAATGAATCGATAATATAGAAACCGGAATATGTAATAATTCTGGTGTAAATGATAACCTACTGGATACCATTAATGCGCCACTGAAGCATATTAATAATGTTACGGCTAAAAATAAGTTATATGCATCTCTTAATCCTGTATGCCTTACCACTCCTTTATAGGACCCTATTAATAAGAAACTAACTAAAGAGATCACTACCATTACAGGTAATTGATACTCTAAATGTGCTCTAGTAAAATCTAAAGTAATCCCAAATCTGATAGCATACGCTAAAAAGAAATTAAAAATCGTAATTGCAACATCAATTGCCAGCACCAACCATTTTGATGCATGCTTATGTGAGTTATTAATTATATAATCTTTAATCATCCTACTATTTTTTTAATAATCGATGTAATTCTGAATAAATCTTCTTCTTCTAAATTAGATCCGCTAGGCAAACAAAGCCCACGCTCAAATAAATCATTAGAAACCCCATTGAGATATGCATCACAGTCAGCAAAAACTGGTTGTAAATGCATTGGTTTCCATAAAGGTCTAGATTCTATATTTTCGGCAGCTAATGCCGCTCTTATAGCTTCTCGTTGTGTAAAGGATTGTGTTTCGATACAAGACAACCATCTATTAGAAAAATATCCCTCTGGTGCTTGTTGTAATTGTAAGTCTGAACACTCAAGTAAGTGTTGCTGATAAAATTCATAATTCCTACGACGTAATGAAACATGCTTATCAAGCACTTCCATTTGCCCCCTACCGATACCTGCCAGTATATTACTCATTCTGTAATTATGACCGATTTCTGTATGCTCGTAATGTGGTGCATTATCTCTAGCCTGTGTAGCTAAAAAAATGGCTTTATTTCGATATGCTTCTGTTTTAGAAACTAATGCTCCCCCACCAGAAGTCGTAATTATTTTATTTCCATTAAATGATAAGATGGATATATCTCCAAAAGTACCGCAGTTTACTCCCTTGTAAGTACTACCTAGTGATTCTGCACTGTCTTCCAAAACCGGAATTTCGTATCTAGTAGCAATATCATGTATCGCCGTTACCTGATATGGCATCCCGTACAGATGTACAGCCACTATCGCTTTTGGTTTTTTACCTTTAGCTATTCTATCTTTAATAGCTATTTCAAGTTGTTCGGGACAGATATTCCATGTTAGAAATTCACTATCTATGAATACAGGTGTAGCACCTAAATACGTGATCGGGTTTGCAGATGCTGCAAATGTCATACTCTGACATAAAACCTCATCACCAGTACTCACTCCTAATAATTGCAACCCTAGATGCAGAGAAGCAGTTCCTGAGCTAAGAGCCGCTACATGCGTACCTTCTCCTAGATAGTTGGCTATATCATTTTCAAAACCATCTACATTCGGTCCTAAAGGTGCAACCCAGTTTGTATCAAAAGCCTCTTTTACATATTGCTGCTCAGTGCCTCCCATGTGGGGAGAAGAGAGCCATATTTTCTTGGACTCAACTATATTCATAATTTTCCCATTAATAATGAACAATACTCATAAACCTTACAATTTCAAATGTTATAGTCATCTAAAATTGAAGTTATAAATTCTAATGTCTTGAATAACCTGTAGAAAGAGGGGTATTTCCTCCTACATGTTACATAATTACCTTTTTTTGCTTTAACCTATGCTAAAATAGCTCTGTTCCAGCGAATAACAATCAAAAAACATATATTTTAGACAGAATACTTAAAAAAAGCGTTCAACAACATATGTTACTATTTATTACCTGCCAAAAAAACAATAATTCCGTAAGAATTCTACTATTATGCTTTTATTAGCATCTAAATACTATGTCATCTGTATACTATTGCCCAAAAACATATAATTTAACTTCATTACTACACTATTTATACAATTTTATGTTAACACAGTTAAAGCTTTAAATTTTATACGGCAATACAAAGCTAGTAATATATTACCATATTTTGATAGAGGATTCACCTTAATTACTATAGGGCTTTTCCCCTTTTTAACTAATCTTGTTTATGTTATCGTAGAAACACGTACATTATTTTACATTAACATGATTTTATCATTACAACTACATCCCAAAAATACCTAGCTATACAGGTAAAGTTTATAAAAATCAACGAAATAAACACCTAAACAAAGACAAAATACATTTTCAATCGACAAAAAGCACTCGAGTAAAGGAATAGAAATTCTATTAAAAATGGAATACTACACGATATTAAGCCACTGTTATTTTTTTCCTCTAACTTACAATGAAAAAAACTCTTGTATTTCTTTGAAAAACTAGATTAATTAATTGAAATTATGCCTCATTTCATAAAAATCAAACTATGCTTTGCATAACAGTCATATAAGATAAGTACTCACCTATGCTATTTAATTCCTTTAACTTTTTAATCTTCTTGCCTATTGTTTTCATAAGCTATTGGTTTTTATGTCGTAAAAGCAATAAAGCACAAAACATACTACTTCTGTGTGCTAGCTATTTTTTTTATGGAATGTGGGATTGGCGTTTTTTATTTCTAATCATAGCTAGTACACTCGTAGACTTTATAGTAGGAAAACAATTATTTCTAAGCCAGCAGCAAAAGAATAGAAAACAATGGTTATGGATCAGTATTATTTTTAATTTGGGGATCCTTGCTTATTTCAAATATGTCAACTTCTTTATCGATTCATGGATTGATTTCATAACATTAATAGGGTATACCAATACCGATTATTGGTCATTAAACATCCTACTACCGGTGGGTATTTCTTTTTACACCTTCCAAACCATGTCATATACCTTAGATATTTATCATAGGAAGTTACAACCATCCAAGAGTTTTCTAGAATTCGCAACCTTTGTCTCGTTTTTTCCACAATTGGTAGCTGGTCCGATCGAACAAGCATCGCAATTACTCCCTCAACTCCATCAAAAAAGACAGTTCTCTTATCAGCAAGCTAAAGAAGGGTTACAACTTATTCTTTGGGGATTTTTTAAAAAAGTAGCCATTGCGGATTCTATAGCATTTATTGTAGATGACATTTTTGCCCATTACACATCACACAGTGCATCCACACTATGCCTTGGAGCTTTTCTATTCAGTTTTCAGATTTATGGTGACTTTAGTGGGTATTCCGATATCGCTATCGGTACCGCCAAACTATTCGGTATCGAACTGTCTTCTAATTTTAAGTTCCCCTATTTTTCTAAAAACATACGTGAGTTTTGGCAACGATGGCACATATCGCTATCCAATTGGTTTAAATACTATGTATATATCCCACTCGGCGGGAGTAAAAACAATCAAATAACCACGCTACGAAATATCCTTATCGTATTTTTAGTAAGTGGTTTATGGCATGGAGCTAACTGGACATTTGTTGTATGGGGACTACTCCATTTCTTACTATATATCCCCTCTATTTTTAGTATAAAAAAACAAGTTCACCATACTAAAACCTATAAAAATATATGGTTAAGAAGCCTCAAAGAATACTCTCAGATACTTATTACTTTTATAAGTATTACGATAGCATGGATCTTCTTTAGAGCTCCATCCATTACAGAAGCTTTTGGATATATACTACAAGCCATCACACATCTCGAAATCGAAACCTATCAGCATCCTATGGGATATCGTATGATCGATTACTTTGTAGTACTAGTAGTATTTATAAGCTATGAATATCATATTAGAAAGGACGAACGCGCTCCATTTGAATTTTCTTCTCCATATGCTCGTTTCATAGCATATACCCTTGTTATTTTTGGTCTTTTATTATTCTATGAAGACCATGTAGATCGTTCGTTTATATACTTTCAATTCTAACCCTCTTATAAGCCATGAAAAAATTTCTAAAAAAAATAGTGTATTACCTAGTGCTTATCACCATTATATTAGAAATATTGGTCAGACTCTGCTACTTAGGAAAAGACACCCCTAGCCGATGGGTAGACTCCTATCAAGTAGAAAAATGGAAACCTAATCAACAAGGGATGTCTGTAACAGGAAATAGAAGACAAAATTTTTCTAAATACAATATCAATAAGGCTGGATTTAATTCCTACCGAGAATTTATACCCAGCCCACACGCTACCGAAGTAGCACTAGTTGGAGATTCTTATATACAAGGATTTCACCAAGACTACACAAACTCTATAGGAAAAAAAATAGAACAGCAACTTCCTACTGTAGCAATCTATGAATACGGATATGCTGGCTATGATTTTGCGGATCAAATGCACTTGATAGACGCCTATAAAAATGATTTTAAACACATCGACCATGTGATCATCTACATCAAATTTTCAGAAGACTTGCAAAGAGGAATCTACAACGTACGTATAGAAAGACTCGCTCTAGAATCTCCCAAAAACAAACTCTTACGTAGCAGCAAACTACTCCTGTATGCTAAAAACATAGGCGTATTAGATCCCCCAAAAAGATGGATTCGTCGTATGCTTAGCTATCTAACCCCTTCTGCTCCTCAAAAAACTAGCAATACTAGCGAACAAAAAAAAATAAAGCCACAAAAAGAAATAAATTATCTAGAAAATTTTAAACAACTAGTCAGTACATACCACTACAATAAACAGCGTTATACACTATTATTAGATACAGCAGACACCCCTGCTCTATTTCTTACCTATCTTAAAGAACATCAATTTCCATACATCGATATAAATGAAGTATTAGCTCCTGCTATACAACCTACCACACTCATCTATGATCAGCATTGGAACGATCATGGAAGAACCTTAATTGCAGGACAAATAGCTACCTATTTACAAAAGATCTTACCCTAATAATTCTTCATTTTTTAATACCTATGGCGTTACCCAAAGGGTCGGGCTATACGCTACAATTCCTCGCACCTCCTGCGTCGGGCTGTGGGATTTCCACTCCTATCCCTAACGCAAAGAATTGTTCACTACACAGCATACACCTATTCTATCCTATAATTTTTTAATAAATTGATTAAAACATCCTCAAAATTATTAGTCTTATTTACAGATGAATACATTTTTTATTTAACTTTATATTAACAAATTTAACAAAACCCTTATGAAATCTATTTACAGCCTACTCATCTGTGTATGTATTAGCGTATATGCATGCAGTAATGATGACACTAATGATACCGATTCAATGACAGATGGTGATCAAACCGATACCCCATGTACAAGTGATCGAGTAGTAGATACCAGTAGAGGTGCCTGCGAAGAAACCATAGCAGTAACACCTACATTTAGTATGACTATCACTACAACCAAGCGTATCATAGAAACAAATAATATCCCTGAGCATAAAGTCGGAAAGTTTGGAGCAGGACAAGGAAGTTTAAATCCTAATGCCATTCAGCCCTTAGATCTACGCTATGAAATAGATCTAATGCCTGTGGCTAATACAGATTTCACTTCATTATTACGTACTACAGGTGGAATCGCTTATTCATTTGGAGTGCTACTGAATGGGATAGAATTAGACCCTGTAGCTGCCGAGCCATGGCCACACTCCTCATTACGCGGAGCAGATCCTAATGCGAATTGGGATTGGAATCTAGAGGCTTTGAATGCCTTATTAGGATTAGACTGTAATAACGCTCATGTACAGAATACAGGCCAATATCATCATCACGGTACTCCTACGCTATATCTAGAAAGCCTAAACACTTCCTCTAATCAAATGACACTAGTAGGCTATGCTGCCGATGGATTCCCAATCTATTATAAATATGCATATGCAACGGCTAATGATGCTACTTCTACCATTACTGCTATGACCCCTAGTTATAGACTCAAATCAGGCAATAGACCTGGAGACGGTGTTACTGCTCCTTGTGGTGCATTTACAGGAGTATATACCAATGATTATGAATATGTAGAAGGACTAGGTACGTTGGATCAAGCCAATGGGCGTACGGGAGTAACTCCAGAATACCCTAATGGTACTTACTACTATATCATCACCGATGCGTTTCCTAGTATTCCTAGATATTTTAAAGGGACACCTTCTAGTGACTTTAGAATTTAAACCATAACACTAGAAAAACAATGAAGTTCTATCTGTTTTTACACTTCCTATTAGGAAGTATGCTATGTAGCTATGCCCATGAGACTAGCGTCACCTACTTTTTAGTAGAACAACAACCTACCGCTATAAAAGTAAGTGTAGACCTACCGTGGACTATCAAAGATGCTTTGGAACAACATGATCCACAACTTAAAGTACATAAAAACAAAACGTATTTTCAGAAAGTATTACAATCATATGTAACCAAGCACCTCTTATTATGGTCTGTAGACAGCACTAAAATACCATTACGTACCATCCGAGAAGCCACTCCTGCTAAAGGACATGCACATGGTGCCTATTTCGAATTTTTATTTGAAAATGGTGAAATTGCTAAAATTGAAAATACTTTTTTATTCGAAATCAATCGTAAACAACGTAATCTACATTCATTACGGACTCATGAGAGCAAAAATGAATTTGCTACAACACCTCGGTCCCCTAGTTATGTAATAGCTTCCAATACTTCATGTACACAAGCAGCTATTCCTATTGGACTACTAGTACTATTAAGTAGTAGCGGAATAACATACCTATTTCTAAAAAAATTAAAAAAATAGCATGAAATACCCTCTATACTATAGCCTTCTTATACTGATGACTATTGTTACCATTGCTTGTAGTAATGATGAAAACAGTACACGCACAGACGAAGCTACTGAACCCCCTACTAATATCACTCCAAACGTGTTATTAATCATAGTAGATGACATGGGATTAGATGCTACTAATGGCTACCAATTGGGGTCAGAAAATAAACCCGATACTCCTACGATAGATCAACTTATAAGCAATGGGATACGATACACGAATGCATATAGTGCTCCGCTTTGTACTCCTACACGTGCTGGAATCATTACTGGAAAATATGGATTCAGAACAGGTGTTCGCAAAGTTGGCGATGCACTACCAATCACAGAAACCTCCCTACAACAGCAAATTAGACAAAATAGCACCTACCAAACAGCCGTAATTGGCAAATGGCATCTGGGTGACGGAACAGATACGCATCCTAATGATATCGGTGTAGGACATTATGCAGGAGCACTCTCTGGAGCAGTGAAGGCATATGATGATTGGGACTTGACGATCAATGGTGATGATGACACCTATGATCGTACGATCCGTAATCGTACGCATAAATATGTTTCTAAAACAAATGATACGGAAACATTTTTATACAATGTATCTGATAACCCTCTAGAAAACCCAAACTTATTGAGTGAAAATCAAGCACCTATTTCTAGCGAAGATACTGCTCAACTACAAGCTTTAAAAAATGCTATGGAGCAACTCTTAGACCAATAATACTCTAAAAAAATGCGTTAGGGATAGCAGTGGAAATCCCACAGCCCGACCTTAGGAGGTGCGAGGAATTGCAACGGATAGCCCGACCCCTGATCTACATCAGGGGAAACGCCCTAATCATTACTACGATAGGCAGGAAAAAAAGAGGTTTCCGCTGTATTGATCCCTTGTTTTTCTGACAATTCTATATAAGCCTGTTCATTTACAATCACTTTCCATACCGCAAATTCTTTGTATAACTTAGAAAAAGACGATTTAAACCTAAATAGTGCATCTTCTGCACTACCTACTCCTCCTCCTAAGTTAAAGTATTGATATACCCCTTCTGTAGCATTAGCAACTATTTCATGAATTAATAACCGCAATGGGGTAAGGTATAAATGTGAACTCTTAGTACCTGATAAATGATATTGGATGATATGATTGGTTTTCATGACCATGATTCCACAAATTACTTCTTGGGTTTCATCATGGGTAACTAAAAGTACTTCTGTAGTAAAATCATCGCTAGTCACTATTTTATCAAAATAAGCTGCTGAGAAATAGTACATCGGTTTCGCTACTACACGATCCATAGTCTCATAATACAATGCTTTGAACTGCTCTAATTCTTTTGGCGAATTGCCCTGTGTAATGGTACACACTTTTTTACTCTTATTTATATATCTTTTAGTTGTTTTAGAAAAGTTTTGAATCCGCTCTGTTACTGGTATAGTCATTGGGATACAAACAACTTTACTTAAGTTTTGTATATCGCCCAATCCTGCTAAAATAGTTGATTGGTGTGGTATCAGTGGATTTAATCTACTAAATATAGAGACGATCTGCTGTGCTGCTAGAAAAGCTGTTAATGCTTCTATAAACTGTGTGTTATCAAAAGAATCGTCTACATTTTTAGATACAGGACCGGCATATCCATATACAGAGGTTAGGTCGTAATACGAAGTATTCTGAACAGGCCTTAGTAAAAAAGGTAATCCAATACTATAGTTCCCTTGTTCGTATTGAATGAGAATAGGAGTTTCATTTTCAGATTTTGATAACTCATGGTAGTCATACGTATGATAAAAATCGTAATTCCCTATCTTTTCAATACATACTTGCCATTCTTTCTTTTCTTTGATCAGGGTCAATTTTGGACTCATACAGTGCTTTTTTAACTATTATACCTATATAATGGAAAATATTTATTTGCGCCCTCATCCATGCTAATAACTACTTCATCGCTATTTGTTTTCTCTACTAGTGACTCATACACCTTAGCATTGATGATTTTTCTACCTGTATAATACGTTACATCTTCATCATTAGGAAAAAATGATTTTTTATAATTATACAGACTATCATTATTTTCTCTTCCTCCTCCTAAAATGTAATGCTTGTATCCCTTTACTCTAGCCCAATTCATCATTTCTATTTTTAAGAAATCATTAGGCCTTGTAAAAAAGTAATCGGATAGTGTACCGCCTAGGTATGAATACAGCGTAGTATCCCCTAATAATATCAATTCTGTAGAAATTGGCATATCGTCTTTATACACCATAGCGATTACTGCACTTTCTGGATTGTTCTTTATAAATTTTTCGAAATAATCTATGTAGTGAAAATATTGTGAGTGGGCATTGTGCCTCCTCATTGTTTGAATATATATATCATAAAAATCCTTGATAATATGCTGATCAATTGGAGATTCAAACACCTTTAGTTCTAATCCTTGCTTTATAGATTTTCTATAATTATTACGTACTTTTGATTTAAACTCAGCCCACTGCTGTTCTTTATCAGCTATGATATTTCCTTTTACATTTTGTAGGCTTTCTATAATTTTTCCAGTATACTGAACATGATTATCAGTTAAGCTAAATCGAATAAACTCACTAATGATATTCTTTTTTCTATACCAAACATCTACTTGTGTCCAAAAATCTCTTATGTCTGATACTTCTACTTGTTGGTTATTAAATAATGGGCCGCTATACCCATAAGGAGAGGTGACATCCTTATAAGCAGTTAATTCATTATTAATAACTATATCCCTTACGTAAAACGGCATCACGATGATAGGTTGTTCCTCTTTAGCATATACAAAGTAACATAACTGATTTTTATGCATATCTGTAGTATCTAACAGTTCTGTCTTATAAAACGGATTGGTGATCCCCAATGCATCGACAACTTGCTTAAACGTACTGATATCATCGATATCATTAATTGCTGCTACTTTAAAGCTATTTGCTTTCGCTTTTTTATACAAATAGGGTTCTCCTTGATTTCGCTCTTTGATTACTTTTGCAGGCACGCCATAAGCCAGTTTGTTATCTGATATATTACTAGTAACTACTGCGCCTGCGCCTATGACACAATGTTTCCCTATAGATAAGTTCTGAATGATCGTCACTCCAATCGAAATCGCTGTAAATTCGCCGACATGTATGGTTCCGCCTGTAGTTACCCCTGGAGCTAGACTCGAAAAGTCTTCCATAATACTATCATGGCCAAAATTAGCATTGGTATTAATAATACAAAAATCTCCTACTTCGGCATCCGCATTCACCGTACCTGATGCGAGTATTACCGTTCCTTTACCTACTTTAGAATGTTCACTAATAATAGCAGAAGGGTGAATCACAGTAATGAATTCAAAATCGGGTACCAACTCGTGTATCTTTTGATACATTTTATGACGTATCCAGTTATCTCCTATCGCTATGATACCTTTAGTAATTCCTTTTTTCATTAGTGCAGGTAATAGATACTCATCCCCCAATACCTCATATTCAAATACCTTATAACTCTTAGGTCTATAAGAGTCTATTAACCCTGCTATTTGATACTTTTTATTCAATTCTATAGCTTCTATGATCACTTTTGCATGACCAGAAGCCCCAAAAACAAGAATTTTTTCCATTATGTTTGTTTTATACTGTAAGCGTATAGAAAATCAGACTGAGTATAACGACTACTGTTTTGATTTCCCCATTTAATTTTAAAAATAGTGTGCGTTTTTATTCTTCATTACCTGTAAACACTGGCATATTTATCTTTTCACTATTATTTACTCCTTCCTTAAGTACAACTTTTTTTACGGTTTTAATCAGGATTTTAATATCTAGTAGTAATGATATATGATCTACATACCATACATCATATTCGAATTTTTGTTTCCAACTAATAGCATTTCTACCATTCACTTGCGCCCATCCTGTGATACCAGGACGCACATCGTGTCTTCTTTTTTGCTGTACATTATATAATGGTAAGTATTGTATTAGTAAAGGCCTAGGACCTATAATACTCATATCACCTTTTAATACATTGATTAATTGAGGTATTTCATCTAAAGAATACTTCCTGATAAAAGCCCCTACTTTGGTGATGCGATATTCATAGGGTAATAATTCTCCTGAATCGTCTTTTTTATCATTCATACTTTTTAGTTTGATGATGTTAAAAATCCGTTCCCCTTTACCTGGTCGTCGCTGAAAGAAAAAAGGTTTTCCGTTATTAGCGAATAATAGCAAGATAATAACAAGTAGTAAGATTGGGGACAATACTATAAGTGCTACTAAGGCTATTAAAAAGTCGATGATCCTTTTTATAAATAGTGTATACATTGGTTAGAAAGGTGCTATGGTTTTTATTATTTAGTGGTTAATTCAGCTACAATGGTATCTAGTAGATCCCCCACATTATCCATGTTCATTAAATCCATTAACTTAAATTTAATGTCGAATTTTTTTTCCACCTCACTGATGATCATCATGTGAGTAATCGACTCCCACCCATCTACATCATTGGCTGTAGTGGTATCTAGAAGCTCAAAATTTTCGTGTTCCAATACGGTTACAAAAGCTTCTTTTACTTTTGGTACAATCTCTTCTCTATTCATGTGTATGATTAATTTAGGTTAGTCCTTATGTATGTCAAAATATTTTTTTAATGCTTTTCTATCTATCTTTCCGTTTATACTATGCGGAAATTCTTTTACAAAAACGGTATGCATCGGAATCATATACGGAGGCATCTGAGTACGCATATGCTCAAAAATCGTGGTGGTATCAAAGGGGTCTGATGCTATCGCGAGTCCTAATTCTGCATTACCTAAATGATTCGTAATCGCTAATGCTACCATAGCCACCTTGTGATCAGACTTGACCCTGGCATGAAATTCTATTTCTGCAAGTTCTACACGATAGCCTCTGATTTTTACTTGAAAATCTACACGTCCTACATATAAAAAATCTCCTTCATCATCCTTAATACACAAATCTCCTGTTTTATAATAGCGTACAGAAACTCCTGATTCTAATCGTGTAAAAAAACTTTGCGTATTCTTTGCTTTATTCTTCCAATACCCGTTAGTAATTTGTGGCCCTGCTAAACATAATTCTCCTGTAACACCTACAGCTACTTCCTCGTTTTTCTGATCTACTAAAAGATAAGAAGTATTCTTTTGCGGAGTACCAATAGCGATGACTCCGTTATATGCTTTGGTAGCGCTATTAGGAATATACTCATAAAACCCACTATACACCGTAAATTCTGTCGGCCCATAATAATTAAATATCTTAGAATTAGGCAAGCAAGTACTCCATTCTTTAGCTATATCACTATGTAATGCTCCACCCCCAAAACTACAATATCGTACATGAGGAGCATTGATCTCTGAAAAGTAAGGTCGTAAATAATTGATAATCGAAGGCACCATGGTAAGCACGGTAAGTTTTTGTTCGCTTATCAATTTAAAAATATAAAAATATTTAATAGCTCCTTTAGGAATGGTATAAAAACATGCCCCTGCTAATAAAGGAAATAAATAAGCAACCACAGAAAAATCAAAGGTTAGTTCAAACATTTGCAAACATCGATCTGATGCTTGTAAATTAAAAGAAGGTTCATCATCGATCGCAGTGACTAATGCCTGAACATTAGAAAAAGTAATGGGTACTCCCTTTGGTTGCCCTGTTGTTCCTGATGTGAATAGAATATAAGCTATATCATTTTCATCAATCACAGCGGGTTCTACATATATCTCTACTTCATCAGTAACAGTAGGGTTTAGTACTGTGTAGTCTGTATAAACAGACGCTATAGATGAATCCAATACATAAGTAGCCTCTGTGAGCGATAAAACCTGTAGATTACGTTCTAGAGGTACTTCTGGATTAATCGGCACGTATGCTTTCCCCTCTAACCATAGCGCCAATATACTAGCATACGTCTGTAAATCATCATTCGTTACTAATCCGATGAGTTTATCTTGTCTTTGCGTAGCAATAGTTAATGTATTTCTGATATTCGAAACAGCAATGGCGAGTTCTCTATAGGTATAAAAATTACCATTAATACACAATGCATTGTTTCCAACATACTGTTTTAATGACCTTTTAAGTTGTTTAATATATTCCATTTTTATAATGCCTTCCAACAAATACTCTATTAATAAAAGTGTCCATCTCTATTATAGAAGTTCACTTGATCAGCTTGCAATTGCATTTGCTGATGTGCTAATCCTTTTTTCTCTATCTGATACCTAAAAATAGTCTGATACCTCGTTTTTATAGCATCTGATAGTTTTTGATCATCTGTAAACAGAAAATTAAGTTTATGATGTACTACATGCTCCATTAAAGCATCTACACAAGTCGTATATTTATCCTCTTCTGCTACTAAAAAGTACTTTACATTACATTCTTTATGATTTCTCACATAAGAGATAAACCCTATCATAGTTCCCTCTTTCATGACTTTTAGCGTATGAATATCGATTTGATTTCCATATCCTACCTGAAGTGATTGATACATAAATCGTTTCGCAATTGGCAATTGTGTATATTGTCGTTTATCTAATTGCCAATTAATATATTCTTTGGTTTTATGGATTAAATCTTTATGGCATAATGATTCTATAAATTGCCACGAAATAGCATCTAACTCTGTTATATATTCGTACCGTATAGCTGAGACTCTTTTACGAATACGACGTTGGTTTAGCAATCGCACCCCCCACCCTACAACACGACTCAATTGATGAAGTATTGGTTTAAATGGAGATAGAAAAGAAAACTTACCGATAAGAATTGAAGTATCTAGATTAAAAAAAATCGTATGTCTTAATCTAGCAGTAATGACTGTAAAAGGTTGTTTCTCATAAAAAGCATTGACATGTTCTGCATACGATTTAATCAACACCTTATTTTGTGTAATTCTAAGCGCTTCATTAAACACATAAGTCCCCAAGACCGTATCTTTATATTGTTTTTCTACCCACCAGAGTAGCAACCAATATACTTTTTGGGTGCCTCCTGTAGGCATATTCATCATATCAGGAAACATAAAAATAAAAGAAACCATTTTAGTACCCGATAATCCCATCACACCGCAATACTCTTCTTCTTCAATCCTAGGATTAGCCACCACCCAAGTAGCCTTACTTTTGGGCAATGGTACAACCCCTGGTTGTTTCCAATAAGTATTATGCAGTACAGCTTCTCTTAGCATCGATTTAGTAATGACTTCAACTTTTAAATCTGTATTCATAAAATGATGCTATTACGTTGTAAAATATTGTTCCTCTATTAAAGCTACTGTTTTTAGTATCAGTTTCTTTCCTTCTTCGGCAAATGTGGGATACAAGGTTTCGAAAGTATCTTCTTTTTCTATACGTATTGCTTGCTGTTCTAAGATAATACCTTCATCCAATTTATCATCTATAATATGTGTAGTGATTCCAGTAATTTTTACCCCATAAGCTAGTGCATCCTGTATGGCTGTTTTTGTACCCAAAAAGCTAGGAAAAAGTGAAGGATGTATATTTAGAATTCTATTAGGAAATGCTGCCAACATCGCTTCCCTGATAACATATTTATAATTTAACAAAAACACATAATCTATATTTCTTTCTGCGAGTATCGCTATCAATTGCTGCTGATACGCCACTGCATTAGCAAAATCTTTTTTCACTAACGCAATAGTTTCTATCCCATTAGCCTCTGCTAATTCAGCTGCACCACAAGGTGCTGCTTCATATACGACTAAAGAAATCGTACTTTTTTGTAAATTCCCGTCACAATATTCTGCTATTAAATCCCTAGCATTGCGTCCCCAACCAGTAACTAATATGGCCCAATTAATTTTGTTTTCTATATTCATCCAAATCTTGTATAACTGAACGTGGATCTACCACTATATCCTTAGAAGTAATTACATTTTTAATTGTTCTCACTATAATTTTTAAGTCTTGTAGCATTGATAAATGCTGTACATAGCGTACATCAGCTGCCAATCGATCATCCCAATTCAGTAGATTTCTACCAGACACCTGTGCTAAACCGGTAATCCCAGGACGTACTGAATGTCTAATTTTTTCTTGTTTTGTATAAAAAGGCAAATACTTAATCAGCAATGGTCTTGGCCCTATAAAACTCATTTCCCCTTTCAATACATTTATCAATTGCGGTATTTCATCTAAAGACGTTTTTCGGATAAAACGTCCTACAGGGGTTAACCGCTCTGCATCAGACAATAAATCCCCATTACTATCTGTTGCATCATTCATAGTTTTAAACTTAATGATCCTAAAAATCCTTTCGTTTTTACCTGGGCGTTGCTGCACAAAAAAGGGAGTTCCTCGATTCGCTATAGCCAATAGAACTATTAGTAGTAAAAAAACAGGAAAAATTACAATCATCATTAACAATGATACTAGGAAATCAATTACTCGTTTAAAGAAAAATTTATACACTGCTTTAGTTCTTTTATATTATCTATTTAAATGCACTAAATAGCTGCCAATATTACTATTTGTAGAGCGCATAGTACACATACAATTACGTAGGTTGACAAAGATGAATATACCACACAAAAACTATTCATGATACTATCTAAAAAAGGGGAAGAAGTTATTCTGATTGTTCACAATACATGGGAAGATATTTACTAACAATCATGTACAAATAACTCGCTAACAAATATACAATCATATTTTATTTTTATGAGTGAAGTGATTTAAACTTTTTGTAATTTGTTATAAAAATGCTGTTTTGCACTCAAATTTTGCGATCTTTAATTCCGTGGCATTATTATGCAACAAAAAATCACTGTATTCGATCGTAATATCTTCGATTACCGTCATTTTTTGTAGTAATTATTCTTTTTGGGCGTTCCCCCTGATAAAAGATCAGGGGTCGGGCTATCCACTGTATCTTTTTTGTTTTTTTAGGAAAACAAAAAAGGATGCCGCTCCTATCCCTAACGCATCATCATTTTACGCTATTTGACATTACGTATCCATTCCCACTTCATTAATAATTGCTTGCTGTTTACCCGAAGCTAGTAATGGTATCGCTGTTACATATTCGATAGTAATAATAGCATCTTCGCCTAAATAACCTTTAAACTCGTCTTTAAAAACAGTTTCTCTTTCGAAAGCTTGATCTTTAAGCTTTAATTTAAATACGTATTGGTTATGTGTTTTTTGTATAATTTGTCGTTCTAAAACCTCTTCATATTTATTAATTAACAATAAGATGCTAGTAGATAGAATTTCGCCAGACGTATTCCGAATCATATCCATTTTCCTACCTTCTACTTTTTTCAGTACCAACCTAGCACCACTATGCTCTTGTACAGTATCCATAATACCGATATCCCCTGTATCATACCTAATAATAGGAGTATTATAATTAAATAAATCTGTAATCACGATTCTCCCTAATTCGCCATGACGCATTCTCGTATTTTGATTAAAATGCAAAATCTCTACAAAATAACTAGCTGTATTAATTTTAAAATACTCCTTACCCAGTGGTTGCTGTGCAATCATTCCGTTCTCTGCATTAGAATACCTAGACACCATCTGCACTCCAAAATATTTAGCCATCATCTCCTTGGTTTTTGGATTTAGTCGTTCCGAAATTCCAATAACCGATCTGAGATTACACTTTATTTGAGCAGCATTCTTAGAAGCCAAATAATTACATATTTTATCGAATGATGAGGCGTATCCAAGCATTCCCTTATTAGACTTATCTTTTTGAAGACGTAGTATAATACGCTGAATCATATCGGGTGATAGGTCAAAAACATCGATAGGGCAAATATTCTGAAAAAAAGACTGTAGCCTATTTTTCTTTTGAAACATACTCCAAAACCGAAGATAGAATAACCTATAGCCTAATTGAAACCCTGCTAATTCTGAAAAATATAGAATGTCCGCTACATTTCGATACCGCTTATTATAATCTTGTTGCACAATAAATGAAGCTCCGGTAGAGCCACTAGTAGCGACACTAAATTGTTTTTTATGCGAGTACCTTCTGGATTGAAATCCAGTAGTATTCTTTTTAATCAATTCTTTATTTACTACTGGAAAATCAGTGATACTTGTGGTTTTGTATTCTTTATAAAATGTGGTTGTTTCTACCGCATGGTTGAGTAGACGAACCAATAATGTTTCTTGATCCTTTTTAACTTTTAAAAGATCTATGCACTCCATATGACTTTTAATCGCACTGTAATGCCTTTTTATCTTACTTCCCTTTATAAAATCTAACGTCCAGAAAATAAATTTTCGTAGTTGCTCACTAATTCTCATCATATATCCCACATTATTTATTTGGCCTATCACTATCAGTCTATAAAAACCTAAACCTCTCTCTTATACGTAAAGTTCGCAAACTTTTATGACAGTGTTTTGTACTCTTGTAAGATCGCATTCCATACATAAGCACGCTCATAATTATCGCATATATGAGTTCTGGCCTTATTTGCTAATGTAGCTGCATACGTACCATCTGTTATAAATCGTTCGATACTACTATAAAGTGCTTTTTCATTTTTTACAGGAATTATAGTTCCATTAACCCCTTCTGTGATTATTTCATTACAACCATTGATATTAGTTACAATACTAGCTAGCCCCATAGCACCAGCCTGCATCACTACATTAGGGAACCCTTCTCTATAACTCGGGAATGCAAGGACATTAGCTATTGCAAAATAAGGCCTTACATCATCCTGCCATCCTACAGATATAATCGATGGATTTTGATTGATCTCTTTTTCTGTTTCGGGAAGCAATGGGTCTAACTCTTTTTCATAAGACCCCACTAAAAGTAATTTCGTATTCGAATGCTTTTTACTAATTTCTTTGTAAGCACCTATTAATTCGTTTATCCCCTTATCCTTTACCAATCTTCCTACAAAAACAAAAACAATATCGTTGGCCGCTATACCTAATTCATTCTTTAGAGCTGTATTCGCTGCATCACTATATAAACTAGGATCAAAATGTGACGTATCTATGCCATTAGAACTCCCTTTTGCAATTACTTTTAGTTTATCTGTAGTAGTATATTTATTATCTAAAATGATTTGATGTAATCCAAAAGAATTAGGATAAATCATCGTAGAGCAAGCATATGTTATTTTTTCTACTACATCTAATAATCTGCGCTTTGCACCCGTAACTTCTAGTAGCGGCAACCCTGCTATCGTGTGCAATCGATGAGGAACACCAGCTAGTTTAGCTGCTATCATAGATAATGTACCTGCCTTAGGTGTATGACTATGTACAATATAAGGAGTCTCCTTCTTAAAAATCTTATACAATGCATACACTGCTTTTAAATCTTTAAGCGGAGTAATCTGCCGTGTCATTTCTACTGGGATTACTTGTACATTTTCCTGTTCTCCTACAATATCTATAGTATCTTTTCCGTTATGAATACGCCCTTTACTAGATATACCAATAACTTTATAATGGTCTGACATAAATTGTAGCTGGCCTTTTAATAACCCCCCAAGTGATAGAGGTACAGTAGTTACCCTTATAATTTTTTTCATTGTGTGCTATGTACTAGATGGTTATGTTTTTTATAAACGTATTCAATTTTAAGAAACCGTCTATAAATTAAATTTTGCATAAAAAACGATAAAATCTCACAAATGATCAAAAAAAAGAATGTAAAAAACAAAGAAAATTATATATTGCTACGGTTGTCCCATAAAGGTTTAAATGTATTGAGATAAATTTACGACAATTTCAAAAATAATCGACAAAAAACACAATATACCCGATTAAATGATGTTATTTTTGTAGCATATCCAAATCTCGTATAAACCTAAAAATAACACTAATGAAAACCAAATCAACCCTTTACCTGTTAATTTTATGTACGCTATTTCTTACTTCATGCAGTACAGATGATAATGAATTTACAACTGATGAAATAACAAATCCTATTTCCAGTGATAATCCAGATAATACTGATGATGATGATTCAGATGGCGATGATAATGACGATACTGATGGAAACGCAAGTGCTGAACCATGTGGTTTTGATCTAGCTAGTGTACCACCAAATTCTACGATCACAATCAATTGTACCTTAGATTTAGATGGCAAAGTAATTAGTTTACCAGCAAATACAGAATTTGAATTTGAAAAAGGAGGAACTCTTATTAATGGAAGTCTTACATTTTCGGGAGGTATTATCGATGGAAGACTTATGAATTCTACATTAGAAATTAACGGAAACGTTAGCTTAAAAGACCCTGTTTTTAAATTTGAAACCTCTAAATGGGATATAGTAGAAGGAAAAATAACAGATGAAATAGCAAAAAACAATAAAGACATATTACAAAACCTAATTGATATTGTAAAGAAGATGCAAGGTAACACATTTTCTATAAACGATTTAGACGCTTATTTCAAGGTAGACAAACCTCTGAGTGAAGCCGTACCACAAGATGCAGCTATTACACTACCTTCTAATTTTAAATTTGAAATGAGTAATCAGACACACCTGAGAATGCAACCTAATTCATACAAACAACCTACTTTATTATCAGTAACCAATGGAAACTCTAATGTAATTATAGAAGGAGGTTTCTTACATGGAGAAAGAGATGAACATGATTATTCAGACGGAGGAACACATGAATGGGTTCACTTATTAAGATTAAAAGCTTGTAGTTTTGTTACTGTTAAGAATGTAACCTTTATGGATGCTGCTGGAGATGGTATAGATATTTCAGGACTAGGACATTCTTTTGCTGCTAATTACAACCCATCACATGACTTATTAATAATTGGTAATACATTTATAAGAAACAGAAGAAATAACATGTCCATTACTGATGGATATGACATTATTGTAGAAGGGAATGAATTTATAGATGCTGGAATTCATACCTCATCATCAAAAGGTATCGCACCTAGTTTTGCAATTGATGTAGAAGCTTTTAGAGGATCTGGGCCTAAACCCTATCAGGTAGCCGAAGATATCATCATTAGAAATAATACCGAACGAGGTAGTAGAATTGGTGGTTTTACTGTACATACAGGAGATAGAGTAACTATAGAGAATAATACCATGGAAAACTGTATTTCTTACTCTACGACTATTGGTACTATCATAAGAAATAATACAATTACAAGTACATCTGACTTCAATACTAAAAACGGAACAGCAATAACTGCTGGACGCAATGATAGATTTGAAAAAAATCATGGAAATAAAGTGTATGGAAATACTATTAATGGATTCTCTACTGGTATCAAAGTTTCTAATACTGAATTAGAAGTTTATGAAAATAACATTAATAACTGTAAGGTAGGTTTATCCCTAGAAGTAATTACTAATTCCATAATTACTAAAAACAATATCAAAAGTACCAGAAATTCAAGTGATGGGATTTTAAGTGCAGGACAATCAAAATATATAGATAAAGTAACTATTAGTGAAAATATTATAGATGTAAAAAGAACTCCTTTTCAATTAGTAGGTATAAATAATGATGCTGGAGAAGAAAATTACAGCTTAACAATTAGTAATAACACATTTTCTAATGGTGGTGCTACACTAAGTGACACACATGGATTTTTATTTTCTGACAACAACTCTAATAATGGTGGTGTAAGATTGGTAAACGCACAACGAGGAGAAATATTGAATAATTCTATTGAACTTGATAATGCTCACGGAATTAGAATTGATCAAGGTTGTCAAAATATAAAAATCAAAAATAATAATATAGATATCAACACAAAATTTAATTGCATTCAGCAGAATAGTAATGATGGCATTAATATTATTATCGATAATAATACATGTATGTAAGTAGCTAAATAAGCTCAGAAATAAGAAGTCACTGATTCAATAAATTAATTAATCAGTGACTTCTTTTATTTTATTAGGTGTATGGCTACGAGTAAGCATCTGAGAGCTTCGTGATCCTTACCGTTAATCAAGAAAATCTTGTTGTTTGTATAATTTCATATAACTATCTACCATCAAATGAATATCAAACTTTTTAGAACGTTCTAGACAAGAAGTTGTAATAGATTCACTATATACCTTATTTTCTGTAACCTCTTTTAATTTTGATGTCAGTTCAGCTACATTTTGGGTTTCGAATAAAATTCCTGCTCCTTCTACAACTTCTGATAATCCTGGCGCATTTGAGGCTATAAAAGGCTTTCCTGAAGCTAAACCTTCTACACTAGACAATGATAAACCTTCATAAAAAGAAGATAGTATTACTACATCTACTGATTTTAATAATCGAGGTACATCAGAACGTATTCCTAAAAAATGAATTTGATTTTTACCCCCTATTTCTATAGATAAATCGATATGTTCTTGTTTAGTTGGACCGTCTCCTACCAAAAGTAATTTATAGTGATCAGGTAAATTTGTTACTGCTTTTATTAAAGTTTTTTGATCTTTTTGAGGAGTAAAACTAGCTACTTGAAGTAGTAGTACATCCTGCTCAGAATACCCTAATTCTTGTTTTGCATATGGATTAGCTTTCTCTATAACTTCTAAATTAATTCCATTATAAACCTTAATTAGATTTGTAAATTTTACACCTAAATGATTTTTTAAATTTTCATCTACTGCATTCGATATCGTTATAATTTTCTCAAACTGTTTATAGACTACCTTATCCAATAACCTAAAAATAGGAATACTTCTCCTTCTATTCGTAGTATTATGCTCTGTTACTAGTACTCGTGTAGAAGACAATCCCAGCAGCTTACAGAAAGACACCCAATATAAACTAGGAAATAGATGAACATGAACTATATCATAAGAATTTAAATACTTTTTGAGTTTAAAAATATTTAAAGGGTTGTATATATTTTTAGTATCACCTAAAGAGTGTATTGGGATATCGTTATGAGTTGATAACTTTTCTAAAAAAGGAGTTGATGTACCGTCTAACAATAGGACTTCAACGTCAATGCCCTTTTTTTTAAACAAAATTGAAGTATCTACAACAAGTTTTTCAGCCCCACCAGACATTAATGAATTCGTAATCTGTAATAACCTCATTTTTTATACTTATTAAAGTAAATCACATATCCATAAAGTAATACGCCAAAAGGAATTGCTAAAAAAGTAAGAATAGGTTTTGGTGATTTCATTAAAAAATTAAATTCCTTTAACTGTAAACTATGTGACACGTAATGAATCGCATTTTTAAATTTAACTTTCAAAAAATTTGAATATTTCATATTTAATTTTCGAGCATATTGAAACCCTCTTGGATGTCTATAATATTGTTTTACAATATTTCTTGAAGATCCATCTTCCATATATTCTACTATACATAATACTTTATTAAGGCACAATAATTTATATTCTTTATCAATCAATAAATAAAGTGTTCCTAATGGGACAAATCGTTCGTCTTCGAAAATTGGATATCTTGCATATTTTTTTACTATCTCAGTTCTAAGCACTAATTTTTTATCTCCTGAAACTTTATATTTATGGTGTAAATTTTCTAACGTAGTCTTAACTAATTGACTAGGAATTTTTTGACCTATTACTTGACCATTTTTGTACGAATCTAGTCCTATAATCCCAGCTATATCATTACTTTTTTCTGATGCTTCCCAAAAATCTAATATATTAGCCACAGCATCTTCTGGCATAAAATCATCAGAATCAATACACGTATTTAATTCTGTTTCGATTAAATCATATGCCGTATTATGTCCGCCATGCATCCCTTGATTCTTTTGATAATGGTATTGAATATGTATTTTCTCCTCTCTTATCCAATCATTTACCAATTCTCTAGTACCATCTGAAGAACCATCATCTATAATCAGCCAGATAAAATCTTGATTCGTTTGTTTAATCAAACTCTCATAACATTGTCCTAAACAATATGCTCTATTATAGGTAGGTGTAAAAATCGTTAATTTTTTCATGAGTGTTATTTTAAATTATTTGGCATAATAGACATAATACATTAAATATGTAAACATAAAATATACAGTGATCACCTTTCCGATAACCATATGTTGATTACTAAAAAACTGTTTTCGTAGATATGGATAAATAATAATTAATCCCATCATAAACCATGATAAATAGGCAAATCTATTAGAAAAATTTGCTCGAATTACCAAAACCCAAAAAGCATTACATACCAGATATGTATGATATAATTGTAGGTAAATTTTATCCGTAAAATTTCTTTTAAAAATAAAATACCATCCTACATATACCGCTCCAGCACTATATAATAGAAAATCGTACCTAAAACCAGTACTACTAAAAGCTTCTTTATCTACCTCTCCGACTAAATAAGCACCTAGTCTTTCATCACCAAAACCAAGGCTTGCAAATAGGGACTCCCAAAAACCTCCCAGAACAATGGATAGAGGAATTGAAACAAACCAAAAAATTAAATAGGACTTCGATTTTTGATAGAAAAATGTCCCTATAAATGCTAAAATTGGTAACAGTAAAGTTTGGTGTATCAAACTAGATAAAAATAAAAAAGAAATCATTAATACCTTATTCCTATAAAAGGATACAGCCAATAAAAATATTGATGTTGCTATCCCATTTCTTATTCCATTAGTACCATATGTCCAGAAAGAAAAGGAAACTGCAAACATCAAAAAAGAATAAAACCAATACTCTTTAAAAAAAACTCTCGATATCCTGTATAAAGGGTATACGTAAAGAATAAAACACACTGTAAAAAAAACTTTTACATGTAAGAAATAAGAACAAAATTTCATGAAATAATGAAAAAAAGCATCTTTATCTAACTCTGCCTCACCTCCTTGCGAATAATAAGTAAAATACCTATTATAAGTAACCATATCCCCAAAATAACGTCCACTAACAGCTCTAGTTCCAATAAAATATATAGAAAAAAACAGAAAAAGGTATCCAATAAAATTAGTATAACTTATATTCTTTTGATCATTTATTGGTAATATGTAAGAATTTAAGAGCATCATCACTACGATAACTAATGATAAATTCACATAGATTGGATAATATAGATTTAGTGGAAATATATCAAACATTTAATCGTTATTTTTCAGCTATTAATGAATTAAATAATTCAATCCATTGATGCATTACATAATCTGCATTAAAACGTTTTACACTTTCTCTTGCCATATTTCCTTTTTTCTTTAGTGCATCTGGTGCCTTAATAATACTTATAATGGCTTTTGCCAGTAGTGCTTCATTCTCATTTTCAGTTAACACCCCATCTACATTATCTGTTATGATATTTCTTGGTCCGTGCGGACAATCAAATGATACAACTGCTAATCCACAAGACATTGCCTCCAGCAATACCATAGGAAAACATTCTGTTTGAGAGCTCATTACATAAAGATCCGAATTCAGCATTTTTGTTTCCAAATCATTCGTACTTCCGCAAAGCTTTACTTGTCTATCTAAGTTCTTACTATCTATTAATTCTTGTAAGTAATTTATCTCAGATACTTCTCCCCCTCCATATATGTGTAAGACCCAATCAGGTAAAACTTCGGCTACTAAACTCCAAGTATTTATTAACTTGTCGAATTGTTTTACAGGAGCAATTCGACCAGCACTTATCACACATTTATTAGTGTATGTAGACTGTACATCTGGATATGTAGTTAAAGCATTAGGGATTACTACTGTATTATTTGATCTATAGTATTGCTTTTCATCCTGTGTTAAAATTGCTAATGCATCGTATTCCCCTTCTATATAATCATTTAATTTATAAACAAAAGACCTAATCGATGAAGTATTGGATTCTCTTTTTTTATTATTAAAATATCGTGATGAATGATATTCTTTAATTTTTGGAATACTCTTTTTTATAAATGGTAAAAAATAAAAATCAAATTGCGTACTCAGTGTAATAATTACATCTGGCTGTATTGAATGAATCGCCTTTCTTAGTTTAAAAAAATGCTTCGGTATTTTTTTAAAATTTATCCATTTAAAATAACTCACTGATCTGTTATAATCAATTTCTAAATCTTCAAAAATAACTTTAGAACTAATAGGGTAACACGGAGTATTTTGTTTTTGTTCTGAGGTAACAATATAAACTTCTGCTAAATTATTTTCAATTAGATAATTTGCTTTATTGGTCAAAACACGTTCTCCTCCACCATGCAAATAAATTTGATCCGTAATGTATAATACCTTGAGCATTCGTGACATGATAATTATAAATTCTCCTTAAGAAAATCAACTATTCTTTTAGAGGCCAAACCATCACCATATGGATTTGATGCCTCTGACATTTTTGAATACTGATCGTTATGCTCTAAAAGGCTTGATACTTCTTCATATATTTTATCCTTATCTGTGCCTACTAATTTTACCGTTCCCGCTTCTAATCCCTCAGGCCTTTCAGTAGTATTTCTCATTACCAAAACAGGTTTCCCTATTCCTGGAGCCTCTTCTTGAATTCCACCAGAATCAGTTAATACTAAGTAACTTTGGCTCATTAGATATACAAAAGAAAGATATTCTAATGGCTCTATAAAAATAACATTACTTAACGACTGATTTTGATCGAAAATTTCTGAAATTGGTTTTCTTACATTTGGATTTAAATGCATTGGATATAAAAAATCAACCTCTGGGTATTGCTCTGCAAGATTCTTAATAGCTAGACATATATTCGTAAAACCTTCCCCAAAATTTTCTCTTCTGTGCCCAGTAATAAGAACTAATTTTCTTTTATTTAAAACCCACTGATCCAATTGAGATTTAGTAATACCTAACGTTAGTAATGAATCTATTACGGTATTCTGTATATCTTTATTTGCTTCTATCTGATCTAAAACTAAATGCAATGCATCTATAACTGTATTACCTGTTATAAGTATGTTTTCTTCAGAAACAGATTCATTCACTAAATTCTCTTTACTCAACTTTGTTGGAGAAAAATTAAAGCTCGCCATTCTGCCCGTTAACTGACGATTCATTTCCTCTGGCCAAGGAGAATATATATTATGAGTTCTCAAACCAGCTTCTACATGTCCCACAGGTATTTTTTCATAAAAAGCAGCTAAGGCAGATGCTGTAGACGTAGTAGTATCGCCATGAACCAAAACTATATCAGGTCGTATTTCTTGTAAAACATCTCTTAAGCCTAATAAAACTCTAGATGTTATATCGTATAGATCCTGCCCCTTTTTCATTAAATCAAGATCAAAATCTGGCTTAATTTGAAACAAAGATAGTACCTGATCCAACATTTCTCGATGTTGAGCAGTAACACATACTAATGTTTTAAAAACAGTAGGGTGTTTTTTAAATTCTTTAATCAGAGGAGCCATTTTAATGGCCTCTGGTCTAGTTCCGAAAACCAATAGTACTTTTTTCATAAATGTTTTTTAAGCTTTTTTAATTGTAATACACGTATAAGAAACTCTACATTTTTGACCCCAATAACAGCCATTAATTTTCGTTTTGCATGAGTCATTCTTTTCTTTTTTAATGGCATCCAAGATCCAGAAAAATGATGAATACAAAATGTATTCTCAGTAGCTTCAATCTTACCTGTAACCTGTGACTTTGGACAAAAATAATCCTTAGGAAAAATATGTACTTCATCAGCTATTACCTGATACTTATTATTAGGAACGAATCCCATTTCTTTTGTCATTCTTCCTATAGTTGCAGTATTGGTCAGTGTATCCATACTACCATCTTCCTTGATAAATGGTCTATCATCATAGTATGATAGTAAAAACTTAACCCAATTCCCTCCTTTTGCACTAGCCATTAATCCTGTCGGAATATTTATTTCATCTTCAAAACCTGAAAACGCAGGAAATTGTAGAAAGTAATCCATGTTTTTAATAACCTCTACATCTGTATCCATATATATCCCTCCATGATGATAGAGTGCGTATAATCGAACATAATCTGTTACAAAGGCAAACTTTCTCGATTCATATGCTTGTTTCGTAAACAAATTACTATTGACATCGAAAGAATCTTCATTCCACAAATAAAGCTCATAATCTGGCATATACTTCTTCCAAGATTCAATGCAAATTTTAGCTAATTTTGGCATTTCACCTCGTCCAAACCAGCAATAATGTATTACTTTTGGTATCATCTTTACAGTTAGTTTTTAGTGTATTTTTATTATATCGGATAATTCCTTTTTTCTTGAGATCGCAACCTTGTATGAATCTTTCAAATTACCGATTCCTATCATCATTATAATCTTTTCATTCATAGGAATTCCTCCTATTTCTTTAGCTTTTTTTTCTGAAGTAAAAGGAAAACAAGTATTTAAACAACATGCTCCGATACCTAAACTATGAAGAGACAGCACTACATTCATTGAAAACAAACCTCCATCTATATACAATTGATTACTCTCTAAAGTGGTAAATGCCTTTATATCAGTGGTAATCACAAGTAGTTTATTAATACTCTCTGTAAAACCATTATTACCGCCTTGTATTTTTAATAATGGTAAAATGTCTTTTTTATCTACATAAGCATGCGCTTTCCAAGATTGTCTATTACAAACAGATGGAGCATATTTAGCTATATCAATCGCTTTTTTTATAGTATCAATAGCCACTTCTGTAGTATCAAAATCTCGAACTGAAAAACGACTTTTTACAAATTTTTCAAAATCTATATCAATTGTACTTTTTAATTCATTTTTATGAATTAGTACCGTACCTCCTTTTTTCTGTTGTACTTCTTCACCTATAAAATCTTGAATCCTATCAAAATAAGCGCCTTTAATCGCTACATTATTTTGTCTATTAAATGTTATATATTCTGACAAACAATTTTTTACAGAAAGCACTAAAATATCTTCTCCATATTTTTCTTTATATATAGTCGTCCTATCTAAAAGTAGATTGATTTTTTCTTTTCCAAAACCAAGTCTAGGGTTAGGTAGTGCCAATCCTTTCTCTACAATATGATATTGCTTTGTCAAAAAAGCCATTTCACTTTCTTTACTCCTCGATATATTTTTTTTAAATGAGTATTTATAAAATAGTTTCAAATCATACATCTTATTAGCCCAATCTCCTAATGAAGTTTGCCAAAATACAAGTGCGTGAATCTTTGATTTTATTCTCTGTAACATATTTGTCTATTCTAAATTAAAAAAACACTAAACCAAGGCTTCTTTTAGATAATTTTTAGAACTATCTATCAAAGGAAATAAGATTTCCTGTACACTCTCATAGTCAATCGTATAATCAAAATCATCAACTTGTTTTTCATCAAGTACAAGAACCTCTGGTATTTTTAATAAATTAGCCACATCCCTCATTCTTGTATTAATTTTTTCAGATCTATTAAAAACGGTAAACTGTTTTTGAAAGATAATAGAAAAAGCTACCGCATGAAACGAATTAGAAATTACAAATTCTGCATTTTTCACTAACGATAAAAATGTTTTAGGACCTTCTAAACTGTAATCTTTATCCGCATATTTAATATTATTATTAACTGTAACAATTTTACAATTCAAATCCTTTTGCAACTTTCTCACAAACCTATGAATCAAAGGATCACTATCACAGTCATAGACAAAGACGTAATTATCCTCTAGCTTATCTTCACATAATTCTTCCCAATGAAGTGGTTCCAAAAGGAAAACTGGATCTAATACCTGTTGAACTTGATGGATTCCTAGATCTTGAAGAATATGTTTTCCAGAAGACTCCCTTACGGATATATTATCGAGTCTAGAAACTTTTTCTTTTACAAAATCTTTTAAATCATCCGCTATTTTATCAATCGCAAAACTTGCTGCGTACGAAAGTTTCAATTTAGTATCAGGAACAAAATCCAAATAGAAAGCCGGATCTTTCCCATTTTGAAAAAAAGAATTCCATATCTGATCACTTCCGCAAACAAAAGCATCAGCTTCTGGTAAATCTGCAAGTAGATCTTCATTCGTCTTGTATAACTTATTCGTCGATTTGATAAAATTTTCAGAAAAAATATCAAAATTCTTCTTTCTCTTCAAGGACTTAAGTCTTCCTGGTAATTTTAGTGCTAAATACGTCCATTTTAATATAAAATTCTTTTCATATTTCTCATTAGAAATATTCCACAAATTAAAATGATTGCTTAAATAATAAGGTTTATAATGAATCGTTTCGGCCTCATGTCCTAAAGATTCTATATACTTTAACAAGGCATATTCTTGTAGGCTTGCACCATGATTATAAACTTCGTGACAGGTTATTGTTTTAACTTTCATTATTTCTTTGTTAATTCTTGAAATAAATTTTGCCATTTAGGCATTACACTTTCTGGAAGGTATTTTTTAGCTTTTTCTAAAGCTTGAACTCCCATATTTATTCTTATTTCTTCATCCGCTAGTAATTTTTCTAATCCGTTAATAAATTCTTTTTCATCATTTAACGGTATTAAAAACCCATCTACCTTATCTGATATGATATCCGAAGGCCCTGTTGGGCAATCATAAGACACACAGGGTAAACCAGCAGACATAGCTTCGATCAAAACCATTGGTAGCCCCTCAGCTTCTGATGTCATTATAAAGACAGAAGACTCTTGTAACTTCTTTGGTATTTCATTAGATCGTCCATAAAATATAACATTGTCTGATAGATTATTTTTATCTACTATACTCTGATATTCTTTGCGCATCACACCATCTCCATAAATGGTAAGCGTCCAATCTGGAAATGATTTTACTATAGTTTTCCAGATTTCTATTTGTTTAGAAAATCCTTTTCTATCATCATTCATACTCCCTACACTAATCACCTTTTTATTAGTCAATAAAGAAGGAGACTCAGAAAATGGATTAATCATATTTTCTATAACAACAGTATTATCACCATAATTTTCAGCAACTTGATCTCCTTTGGTCAAGAGTACTAGTTTGTCATACTTCTTAAATTGTCTATACAATAAAGTATATAAGATTTTATATCTAATTCTTTTGATATGAGATTTCATCATTTTTGCACTAAAACGTACAGCTCCTTTAGAAAAATGAAACTCTCTTACTTTGGGTATTCCTGGATTTATATATGGAATTACAAAATCGTGATAGCCTCTCTCCACTGCTATAATCACATCAGGCTTAATCTCACTCATTTTAGCATCATAAAGAGTTCTGATTTTTGAAATATTCCGCAAGTACGTTACGCCAGGTATTGTTTTTCCTTTTTGCAAAGAAGAAACTTTCATATCATAAATTTTTATTTTGTCAGAAAATTTATAACACAACGGTTCTCCGCGCTGTTCAATAATTAAAATATGAATATCATATCCTAATTTTTCAGCCATATAGTTAACTTTACTAGCCAAAACGGTTTCAGTCCCCCCAGGTTTTGCTAATGAACCGATACAATAAGCTATTCTCATATTTTTATCCATTAATCGACTTTATATTTTCGTATAAACTTATCTGAATCATCATAAAACTCTTCTATACGTTCTTTAATCAATTTTGTATCCCAATCCCACCATGCTATTTTATTCAGATCTTCTACAGTAGTATCCTCGAATTTTTTCTTAATCACTTTTGCAGGAACACCTCCTACTAAGGTGAAATCAGCAATATCTTTTGTTACTACAGAATTAGCTGCAATGGTCACTCCATTACCGATAGTCACACCAGGCATTATATATACTCCCATACCTATCCACACGTCATTCCCTATAGTGATTCCTTTTTTTTGATCTACTTTATCTAGAAATACTTTTTTACTGCTACCTGTAACTAATGTATCTTCATTTTTATAAAGATTATTAACCAAAGGATACGATGTTATAGTTGAAGCACTATGAAAAGCCTCATCTACAATAAATCTAACTCCATTAGCTATACTACAAAATTTACCTATTGTTACTGGCGCACTAGTCCATCTAAAAACGAGTGCTCCATTATCATATGTATGATTACCTATGGTTGTATAAGGATCATTTTTTAAAAAAACATGATCATGAACTCTGAGCACTTGTTCATAATTAACCCCTAGTAATCTCCAAAACAAGGTTCTTATTTTATAAATCATATTTAGGTCAATTTAATTTTCAAAAAATTAGTAATCTTTTGTATAAACCCCTTTAGCATTTCTTTTTCAAACGGTATCATGCCAAAATAAAACATCGAAAAGAAGTAAACTATGGTATACAAAACTGATTTGAGTACAAAGTTTAACCAATCATTACCAGGTATTAAGTTTATAAAATAACCTGTAAATAGCACCCCGAATAAGGTAATCATTGTCTTTGAAAAAATTTCTTTAAAAAATCTAATAATATTGATTTTAACCACTTTATGATAATAAAAGTTCATAATTATCTGACCTCCTAGCCATCCAAAAACAGTTCCAGAAATCATTCCTATTCCTCCATATTCCCTAGCCAGTAAAGCACCAATAGCAGTTCCAATTACTATAGAAATTAAATAAAGTATCGCTTTAAAAGAAAGTTTACTTCTGGCCTCCAACACAGAGTTGGCAAATGATTGTATTAAAGGAAAGGTATATGCTACCATAATAATCGTAGCTATAGTCCATGCATCTATATAAGATTCCCCAACCCATAATATGACAAACTGCTTACCAAACATTATAAAAGCTCCTAAGATATATAATAAGATAATAAATGATAGCCTTCCTATTCTAATCATCATATCAGTTAATTCTTTTGATGATGCTTTAGCGACTGTCATTTGTGTTGCTTTTGGCAAAAAAACACCTGATATAGCTGTTGAAAATGCTCCGTAATATGTCCCTAGCATGACTCCTACCGCAAATATTGCTACGACAGTTGTATTAGTGATCACCCCAAGTGCCATTTGACCAGCTCTCCATTGAAACTGTGCTATAATAATAAAAACGAAAATCCATATAGAGTAACTAAAAATTTCCTTCACCAAATGCATTTGAAAATCATGAAGTTTAAACTTCACTTTTAACTTTCTTAAAACAAAGATTGCATTCGCTAAAATCACAAGAATATTCATTGCAGTATCTAAAATGACTATGGAAATAGCTTGACCACCTAATAAAAGGACAGCTACTAACATCAAAGATCTTACGATATATCTTGTTATATCTACACTCTTCGGAAAAACAAATTGTTCGTAACCAGAACAAATACCTTTAAAAGATCCGCCTGGTAATGTAATCGCTAGATTAAAGATCAAAATAACAAACATGATTTTTGCCTTATCTAATTGATCACGCTCTAATGAGGATTCAAATATTTTTTCTAATGAAAAATAACATACAACACCTATTAGAATTACAATACAAGATATAAAAAGATATATAAGCATGGTTATTGCTAAAAAATTCTCCTCTGCTTTTTTATCTTTTTCTGCTTTATATTTTGCTACAAATCTGACAATTGTATGATGTAGACCAAAATCTAAAACAGATATATACCCGACTAAAGCTCCTATTAATGTATATAATCCAAATTCTGCATCCCCTAATTTACTAATGATAAAAGGTGTTAACACCAATCCCACAACATTAGTTAGAATAATTGTAATGTAATTTAGGATTGCTCCTTTTTTTAATTGACTCAAACTATTACGATTTATAGTTTATTTGTACTTAAATTGGTAGCTAATTAATGCTACAACCTTCCTGTCACATCTTTTTCTAAAATCCCCTTTACATCATATACCACACCATTTGGTGTTAAAAGAGATTGCAGATCCAAGGATAAGTATTCTTTGTGCGCTACCGTTAGTACAATCACATCATATGTTGTAGCGCTAGGTAGTTCTTTTATGGTTTCTAGATTGTATTCATGTTGCACTTCTTCTGGACTTGCCCATGGATCAAAAATAGTTACCTCGGTACCAAAATCTTGCAAATGTTCAATTACATCTACAGCCCTGGTATTACGTACATCAGGGCAATTTTCTTTAAATGTTACTCCTAGTATCAATACCGAAGCACCCTTTATATGTATATCATTTTTCACCATCAACTTCACGATTTCAGAAGCCACATACTGCCCCATACTATCGTTCAATCGTCTTCCTGCAAGTATAATCTCTGGGTGGTACCCAAATTCCTGTGCTCTTTGCGCTAAATAATAAGGATCTACACCGATACAGTGTCCACCAACTAATCCCGGCTTAAAAGGCAGAAAATTCCATTTGGTACCCGCAGCTTCTAACACTGCATGCGTATCGATATCCATCAGATTAAAAATCTTAGCCAATTCATTGACAAAAGCAATATTGATGTCACGCTGCGAATTTTCAATTACTTTAGCAGCCTCAGCCACTTTAATCGTAGGAGCGAGATGCGTTCCTGCTGTGATCACAGATCTGTATAATGCATCTACTTTCTCGCCTATTTCTGGGGTAGAACCCGCAGTAACTTTTAGGATTTTCTCTACTGTATGTTGTTTATCACCTGGATTGATACGTTCTGGAGAATACCCTGCATAAAAATCTTTATTAAACTGTAGACCACTTACTTTTTCTAACACTGGCACACATTCCTCTTCTGTAACTCCTGGATACACTGTGGATTCATAAATAACGATATCGCCTTTTTTCAATACTTTACCTACCGTCTCACTTGCTTTATACAGTGGTGTAAGATCAGGACGATTGTTCTTATCTACAGGTGTTGGTACAGTAACGATGTAGTAATTACAATCCTTAATTGTATCTAAGGAAGCTGTACAATACAATCCTTGTTCCATATCTGCAGAAGGTACTAATACTGATTGTAAAACAGCATCTTCTACCTCTAGCGTAGTATCCGTACCCGATCTAAGCTCATCGATACGACCTTGGTTGATATCAAAACCTATAACTGGAAATTTGGTTGCTAGTAATCTTGCCAATGGTAATCCTACATACCCCAAGCCTATTACAGCTACTTTTGTGTCTTTCATGCGTGTGTGTGGTTGTTTTTTTAGTTTATAACACTAATTTAGTACAATTTACTTTAGGTTTTCCCAATACCAATGAACCGCTTCTTTTAATCCTGTTTTTATATCGAATTTAGGATCATATCCTAATAACTCTTTTGCTTTATCTACAGAGGCTAAAGAATGTGGCACATCGCCTTTTCTTTCAGGTCCATTCTGTATCGATACAGCTCCAATAGCACTATCGTAGTATGATAAATATTCTTTGAGTAGTGTAACCAATTCATTTAATGTCGTACGTTCTCCAAATGCCGTATTGTATACCTGATTAAGAGCCTCTTGGTTATCCGACACTATTGCTCTTAAATTCATTTGAATTACATTATCTATGTACGTAAAATCTCTAGAAAACGAACCATCTCCATTAATTACTGGAGATTCGTGTTTCATTAACTGCATCACGAATTTAGGAATCACTGCGGCATACGCTCCATTAGGATCTTGCTTACGACCAAATACATTAAAATAGCGTAACCCTACTGTATCTAAATCATATGTTTTCTTAAAATTATCTGCGTATAACTCATTCACATATTTTGTAATCGCATATGGAGAGAGTGGTTTTCCTATCTTATCTTCTACCTTCGGTAAGGCTACAGAATCTCCATATGTAGAAGAACTCGCTGCATATATAAATCGTTTCACACCAGCATCTCTAGCTGCTACCAACATATTTAAAAATCCGCCTACATTCACATCATTACTCGTTATAGGATCATTTATAGACCTTGGTACAGATCCTAAAGCTGCTTGGTGAAGCACATAATCTACTCCTTTGCAGGCTTGATGGCATGCTTCTAAATCCCTTATATCTCCTTCTATAAATGTAAAATTCGAATGTGACTTTAAGGCTAAAATATTTTTTTGATGTCCTGTTGCAAAATTATCCAATGCAATAACTGTACTTCCTTTTTCTAATAAAGTCTCGCACAAATTAGAACCTATAAAACCTGCTGCTCCAGTAACTAAAACGGTTGAAGAACTTAATTTCTCTAATTGACGTGTATTCATAAAGTATGTATATGATCCCTGATTTTTACTCCCCTACATGCACCTAACTGATACAATACTTGCGAAATTAACGTTTAACTATAGAACTAACAAAATTAACCATAGGGGATTTTAACCCTGTTACATACGCCTCATGTGCAGTGAACCTATAAAATTTCTATTCATCGATTTTAGCAAAAACACACTCCTGATTAACAGACACTTAACACTAAGCTGTATTTTTATCAACAATAACGTTTTCGCTGTTAAAAAACTACTAATAACGATACATTTTTAGCAATACATCTTTAAATCTCCCTATCGGTAAGTATTGCTTTTCCAATACATTAGCAAACGGAATTGGTGTATCCAAGCTCGCTACTCGTTTTACAGGAGCATCCAAAAACTCAAAACAATGATCCGTAATTAATGCTGCTATTTCTGCAGCAATGCCTCCAAACATCGAATCTTCTTGTACAATAATTACTTTTCCTGTTTTCTTAACAGAAGCATATATCGTAGTTGTATCCAACGGTTGTAACGTACGCAAATCAATCATATCTACTGCAATAGAAGGATGCGAATCCAACTCCTCCAATACCCAATGCACCGTCGCGCCATAACTAATGATCGTGATAGCATCCCCTTCTCTGATCAAATTCGCTTTTCCAAAAGGAATGGTATAATAGGACTCAGGTACTTCTTGGCGTACACTTCTATACAATGCTTTATGCTCAAAAAACAACACAGGATTGGGATCTTCAATAGCAGTAGCCAGTAATCCTTTGGCATCCATTGGATACGCAGGGTATACTATTTTTAGTCCCGGAGTATTGGCAAACCAAGCTTCATTTGTTTGGCTATGAAACGGCCCTGCACCTACACCACCACCACATGGCATCCTAATCACTACACTAGCTGATTGCCCCCAGCGATATTGCGACTTGGCTAATAAGTTTACGATAGGGTTAAACCCTGTAGCCACAAAATCTGCAAACTGCATTTCTACCACCGCTTTTGCTCCCTGCACAGCCAATCCATAAGCAGTAGCCACGATAATCGATTCGCAGATCGGAGTATTTCGTACCCTTTCCTTTCCGAAAAGCGTCACAAAACCATCTGTTATTTTAAAAACACCTCCATAATCTGCAATATCCTGCCCCATCAATACCAATTCCTCAAATCGCTGCATTGATAATCGCAAACTCTCAGAAATCGCATCAATAAAACGTATCTCCTTACGATTAACTAATGAAGAAGATTCGCTAGGTATATATTCCTTATACACAGCAGCCAATTCTTTTGCTACAGAAGACACTACCACAGGTTCTTGATCCGCTATCTTCCAATCATTATCTATCGCAGTAGCCAACGCTTCTTTTTGTATCGATTCCTCCGCAGCGGTTAGCAACTTAGTATCTAGTAAAAACTGACGGTATGTAGCAATAGGATCTCTAGCAGCCCAATGCGATAACAAAGCATCGGGTACGTATTTAGTACCACTAGCCTCTTCGTGCCCCCGCATTCTAAATGTTTTAAACTCTACCAAAACAGGCCTTGGTTGTTGCCGAATGCTCTGTAATAACGCCTGTACCTTTTGATACACAGCTACCACATCATTACCTTCTATGATATGTGACTCCATACCATACCCTGCTCCTCTATCTGCTAGATGCGTACAATGATACTGCTCCGATGTAGGCGTAGACAAACCGTAGCCATTATTTTCGATACAAAACAGCACAGGTAATCCCCACACAGAGGCCACATTTAGTGCCTCATGAAAATCACCCTCACTCGTTCCCCCTTCGCCTGTAAATACCACAGTAGCTTTGGGTTTTTTAGCCAGTAAATTTCCCAATGCAATACCACAAGCCACTCCTAACTGGGGCCCCAGATGCGAAATCATACCGATAATACGATACTCCTGAGTACCGAAATGAAAAGAACGATCCCTACCATTGGTAAAACCACTGCTTTTCCCCTTCCATTGTGCAAAAAGTCGTGCTAATGGCACTCCCCGAGTCGTGAATATCCCTAGATTTCGATGCATAGGTAACACGTATTCATCTGATTCCATAGCAGTGGTAACACCCACCGAAACCGCCTCCTGCCCAATACCGCTAAACCACTTAGAAATCTTACCCTGTCTTAATAAAATCAGCATTTTCTCCTCTATCATCCGAGGCAACACCATATCATAATACAACGAAAGTAAGGTAGCCTTATTTATATCTTGAATATCAAAATTAAAAGGGTATTCATCATTCATATATGCACAATTTATCAAAACTCATTACATCTTTTTTATTACAAATTTGGGTGTTCCCCAAGGGTCGGGCTATCCACTACAATTCCTCGCACCTCCTAAAGTCGGGCTGTGGGATTTCCATCTAGGATCCCTAACGCATAGCATTCCGTTCTATATACTAGAATAAATACCACACTATTAAAATACAGTTTTATAGCCTTATTGTAGAAGTGATTTAACAGCGCTCGAAAACTCAAAAATTGTAAAAAGTGCAAACCACTTCATAGTAAATGTACTTATTTTATCACACTTATAAGGCACACCCTACGATAGTTCGTATACAAATTCGATATTTTAAATAAACGAAGTCGCAAATCGTACAACACACCTTCTAAAAACATTTTTTCATAACGAAATTCAAAATTCACCTATCATTTTGTTAACAAACATACCAAAAAGCTAAGAATTTACTACATTTATAAAGCTGATGATAAACATTGACAACAGTAAACAAAGCATAGACATGAGAAAAATAACCAAACCCTTGTGGGTATGCAGTAAATACTTTTAATTTATCCAAAAAGTAAAATACGTATGAATACAATACCTAGTGTAGATCTAGCTGATTTTTTGTCCAAAGACCCTACTACTAAACAGCAATTTGTCAATAAAATAGGAAAAGCATATGAAGAAATTGGTTTCGTAGCACTAAAGAATCATTTTTTAGACGATCAATTAGTAAATGCATTATACAAGGAAGTAAAAGATTTTTTTGATCTACCTACCGAAACCAAGAAAAAATACGAGATCGAAGGTCTCGGAGGACAACGAGGCTACAGTTCCTTTGGAAAAGAACATGCCAAAGGAAAAAAAGAAGGAGATCTAAAAGAGTTTTGGCATTTTGGACAAGAACCTGATGCAGATGCAGCACTAGCTGAGGCCTATCCTGCTAATATTATAGTAGAAGAATTAGAGGATTTTAATGCCATCGGGATGCAAGCTTATAAAATGCTAGAGAAAACAGGCATTTATGTACTACGTGCATTGGCATTGTATATCGGATTGGATGAACATTATTTCGATCATTGGGTACGTAATGGTAATAGTATTTTACGACCAATCCATTACCCACCCATCACCAAAGAACCTAAAGGAGCCGTACGTGCTGGTGCACATGGAGATATTAACCTAATCACACTCCTTATGGGCGCCTCTACAGGAGGACTACAAGTACAGCGCAAAGATGGAGCTTGGATAGATGCACTACCTGCAGAGGATGAACTAGTCATCAATGTGGGGGATATGCTAGAAAGGCACACGAATAATAAGTTGAGATCTACAATACATCAGGTAGTCAACCCGCCTAAAGAAGCATGGGGTACCCCTAGGTATTCTATTCCCTTTTTTATGCATCCTAGAAGTGATATGAAACTCAATTGTATTCCTGAGTGTATTACACCAGAAAACCCCAAACACTATGAGGATATTACAGCTGGGGCATTTTTACGACAGCGATTAATCGAAATCGGATTGATCAAAGAAGAATAAAAATAGTACGTAACGCAATTATCTAATAACTTAATACTTGCGTTAGGGATAGCAGTGGAAATCCCACAGCCCGACCTTAGGAGGTGCGAGGAATTGTAGCGGATAGCCCGACCCCTGATCTACATCAGGGGAAACGCCCAAAATAATACAACCCAAAATCAATAACATACATGGATTTACAAGACCAACTAAAAAACTTATTCCCTGATCACCAATCGTCTGAAGATGCTGAAGAAACCACTACCACCGATCAAGGGTCTTTATGGATGCAAGACGCTCCAATCATTTGTAAATACGAAAAGAGAAAAGGAAAACCCATCACTATCCTAGAAGGCTATACGGGTGCTGATGAAGATTTTAAACAATTAGCCAAAGAGATCAAAACCACACTCAGTGTTGGAGGCAGCTTTAAAAACGAGCAAATCATTATACAAGGAGATTACAGAGATAAAATCATGAAAATCCTGAAAGATAAGGGATTCAAAGTTAAACGAGTCGGTGGATAAAACGACTCCTCACTAAAAACACGCAAAGATATGGAAGCCAAAACACTACACATTACCAATGGAGATTATCTAACCAATCGATTACGAAAAGCTACATTTATCGCAGGAGATTTTCTGGTCTGGAGAGAAATGTTATGCGAAGGTCCTACCATACCCCAAATAGAAACCAATGAATCGATTACAGTACGTAAGGATTTTTTGAAAAAATACTACCATATTACTCCTGCATCCTACGAAGAAAAATTCGTATCTGAAATCCATAAAATAAAACACGTATCACGATACGACACCATTGTACTGTGGTTTGAATATGACTTATTCTGTCATATTAATATGATTGCTGCCATCCATTTATTACTACATAATAATATCCAAAATACCGAAGTCTCTCTAGTCTGTAGTGGTCAGATAGACAATGAACAACGACTCTATGGGTTAGGAGAATTAACGGATCAGCAATTAGAAATGCATTATAACCAGAAAAAACAACTCACACTCAATGATCTAGAATTAGCATCCCATATATGGACGCTTTACTCCGAGTCAAACCCACAGCGTATCGCTGGACAGATTAAAAAACAGTCTTCATTTGAATACCTGTCTATATGCCTTAGAGCACACTTACAGAGATTTCCTAACATGCGTACAGGACTCAATACACTAGAATCTAATATCCTAGAAATGATCGACACCTATAAAATCAGCAACATAAAGCAACTGATGGGCTATGCATTAGCTTATCAAGGATTTTACGGATATGGGGATATGCAAATGAAACGGGTATTGGCGCGACTATTCCAGTTCTTAAAACAAACCAAAGACAGATTATTATTATCAGAAAGAGGTAGATTAGCGCTACAGGAAAAAAAGAACTTTTACAACACTCAGATGCTAGATTGGCATTATGGTGGGGTAAAAAAGTATGACTACCTCTATAATAATGAAACACACAATTTACTAAAATTATAATATGGCGATAGCCCAATCAGAGCTTATACTCAATGAAGATGGCAGTATCTATCATCTTAATTTATTACCTACTCATATTGCAAATACCATCATAACAGTTGGCGACCCTGATCGAGTAGCACAGGTAACTCGTTATTTTGACACCATAGAACATCGCATACAAAAAAGAGAGTTCCATACGCAAACAGGCTGGTACCAAGGCAAAAGAATTACAGTACTATCTACAGGGATCGGCACCGATAATATAGACATCGTACTCAATGAATTGGATGCTCTGGTAAATATAGATTTAGAGACCAGAACGGTAAAAGAAAAACACACCACATTAAACATCATACGTATCGGCACCTCTGGTGCAGTGCAAGAAGATATCGCTATTGATAGTTTTTTGGTAAGCGAGGTAGCTATTGGATTCGATAGTTTATTACATTTCTATGAGAGTCAGGATGTAGTATTACCACAAATCACCACACCACTAAAAACACACCTTAACTGGTCTAGCAACAAAGCTACACCCTACGCAGTGCTGTTTGATAAAAAATTAGGAAATCATATGCTTAGCGAAGCTACCCAACTTGGATATACAATCACCAATGTAGGGTTTTATGGACCACAAGGCAGAGTCCTAAGAATCCAAAATGATGACAAACATATGAATGCAAAGATTGCATCATTTAGAGACAATGATAAAAAAATTACCAATTTAGAAATGGAAACTGCGGGTATCTATGGATTATCGAAATTATTGGGACATCGTGCTGTATCTATGAATGCTATTTTAGCCAATAGAGCTACAGGGGTATTTAGTACTAATCCAACAGAAACTGTAGATCAGCTGATTCGATACACCTTGGCAAAAATTAGCACCTTTGACCATCAATAAGCTATCTGACTACCATTTTATCCAAATAAAATTCGCATGCTTATGAAAAAATTAATAGCAAGTAATACACCAATAAAAATTACAATTCCATTCTCGAAAGAAGTGTCATTTAATTTAGCAACTTTTACACGAGCTTTGTTTTTATTTACGAAATTCTTTTTCATAGCAATAGTTTTATAGGTTTTCATTTATTAGTTATTCAAATATAACACTGATATTCAGATTTATATTCCAAATATAATCAAAATTAATCAAAAACAACGATAAAAAGCATTTTTTATCGATAAAACACACAAAATCATTTTATGGACATATTAAAAATTGGAGGAGTACCTGAGCATTTTAATCTTCCTTGGCATCTGACTATAGAAGATGATTCGTTTAAAAAACAAAACATAGACCTCGTTTGGAAAGATTTTCCAGGTGGTACTGGCGCTATGTGCGAAGCTTTGAGAAATAAAGATATCGATATCGCTATCATCCTCACCGAAGGAATTATAAAAGATATCATAGCAGGTAATCCCGCCACAATTGTACAAACCTATATACAATCTCCACTCATTTGGGGAATTCATGTAGGTCATCACAGCCCGTATAAAACGATTGATGAGCTAAAAAACACAAAAGCAGCTATTAGTAGGTATGGCTCTGGATCGCATCTTATGGCGTATGTTCATGCGCAGAATAACAACTGGGATACGCAATCACTCCAATTCGAAGTGATTAAAAATCTAGATGGTGCAGTCGAAGCACTAACCAATGGACAAGCAGACTATTTTATGTGGGAGCATTTTACGACCAAACCCTTGGTCGATAACCAAACTTTTAGACGTATTGCAGATTGCCCTACGCCATGGCCCTGCTTTGTGATTGCTGTCAGAAATGAAATTATAGATACGCAAAAAGAGCAATTACAAACAGTACTGGAAACCATAAACACCACTACCTTAGATTTTAAAAATATTCCTAGTATAGACAATACATTAGCCATACGATATGAACAACAACTAGCGGATATCCAAGAATGGCTATCCATGACCACATGGAGTCAATCTCCACCTTCTGTAGCCATATTGGATAACGTACAAAAACAATTATTCGAACTAGATATTATTCCTAAGATAGTACCTAGTGATACGTTAATTTCGGTTTTGTAAGCTATTTTTTAGCAGGAGTTTCATCTTACTTGTACTGATATTTGTTTTCTGTATGTAAGATGAAACTCCAAAAAAGAATCGATGAAGTGATTTAAACTTTTTTGATTTTAGCGAAAAACTAAGATTTTTTGATCAAATACAGTGATTTTTTTAGTTGCATAGCAGCGCTACGGAACTAAAAAATTGCAAAATTTAAGTGCAAAAGTTCGTTTTTATAACAAATTGAAAAAAGTGTAAACCACTTTGATATATAGATGGCCTAGATCAATTCGACAACTTTAAAGAAGAACGATGGGTTCAAAATAAGTATCTAGACTTTCTGTTAGGAGGAAATCTTAATGGTTAGTTTATGACCAGAAAAAGATTTGTAACTGATATTAGCATCGGTATTGGGCGCAACTTATTTAACAAATATAGTCCTAAAATAGTAGTACGACCTACCCTATATCTAGGATATCGCTTTTAGAAAACAGCTAATATCAGCTCTTTAGAAATTCCCCCTTGTTGTTTTTTAAAACCAAAGGTAGGGTTTTTGCGTAATTCAGCGTTATCAAAACAAGGAAATCCTTGTGATATTTGCAATAGAAACATAGAATTAATACATAAGTTTCAAAATAAAACGAGAGTTTCTAGGGTATTAATAAATCACAGATATTGAGGAATAACCACAGTAATCGACAGGTATATTTTTGTACATTTGCAATGCCTACTAATACATTTTTTAACACCCTTTAACGCAACCAATTGAAGATAGTAATATCTAATAATAAATAACAAACCAATTATGGCAACCTTTTTATTTATCTTAGCGGGCTTAATCGTCTTTAACTTTGTACTTCTAAAATTCAGCATTCAATCTGTTGATGGTGATAAAAGAAAATCTAAAAATCGTAAAACTAAATCTACACCAACATTAACTGGTAAGAAACCAAAAGCGACAAGTATCGCTAAGGCTGCATAATACAAAATAGTAATTGATGTATTACCATGCTATTGGCAACTGATCTGTTGCTTCTAGGTGTTCATTCGTTTTGCTAAAATGTTTATTCCCGAACCAGTATCCCCTGTTAGCACTTAATGGAGATGGATGCCCACTGGTTAATACATGATGTTTCTGAGTATCTATTTTTGCTCCTTTTTTCTTAGCATACCCTCCCCACAATAAGAATACGACATCTTTTTTATGTGCAGATATTGCAGCAATCACTGCATCTGTAAACTGTTCCCATCCTTTTTTCTGATGCGAACCTGCTTGGTGTGCCCGTACCGTAAGGGTAGCATTGAGTAATAATACCCCCTGTTTAGCCCATCGTTCTAAATTACCATTAGATGCAAACGGTATAGAAAGATCACTCTCTAATTCCTTAAAAATATTCACCAAAGATGGTGGTGATTCGACCCCCTCATTAACAGAAAAACACAGCCCATGCGCCTGCCCTACTCCATGATACGGATCCTGACCGATAATCACTACTTTTACCGCATCAAAACTACAATAATCAAAAGCTGCAAAAATCTCTCGCCCCTTTGGGTAGCAAGTATGAGTAGCATACTCTGACTTTACAAACTGTATCAAATCTTTGAAATACGGTTTTTCGAATTCTGCTTGTAATTGTGCTTTCCAGCTCTGTTCTATATTTACATTCATAATACTCTCTAAAAAATAGTGCAATTATGTACTTTTGTTGCTGATGTAAAATTAGGGCAAAAAAATTGTAAAAATGAATAGCCAACAAGCTTAGTTGTTCACAAATCAATACCCTATAGTTTGCAAGTATTTTCAATAGGTAATAAAATGTTTTAGACTTTTTATAAGTTGCTATAAAATCTTACGATGTTCACTGCAATCAAAAAAGTGTAAACCACGTCAATAACTACAAAAAATAGAGGGAAGAAAATGATTCGTATTTCCGAAAAAACATTAAATGATTTAGAGTTCGATACAGTACTCGCACATATTTCAGATATATGTAATACTGAATATGGAAAAAAGAAAGCGCTAGAGATCATCCCCCTACCTACAGAAGAGAAACTGCATATTGCATTACAACAGGTTAATGAATACAAATCCTCATACCTACAAGATGCTAGAATTCCCAATCACGGATTTGATAGTATCGACAAAGAACTACAATTACTAAGTATCGATAATACGTTTTTAGAGACGATCCATCTCAAAAAAATAGTATCCATTAGCAACACCAGCAATGAGCTATTAGCGTTCTTTAGAAAAAACAACGAACTCTATCCAATACTACACGATACTGCACTACAAGTACCTTTTACCAAAGAAATCATACATCTTATTGAGCATGTAATTGATAAATTTGGAGATGTTAGAGACGATGCCTCCCCTACGCTAAAAAACCTACGAAGGGACATTAACGAGGTACAAGGAAAATTAAATGGTAGTTTCGGTAGAGATCTTACTCGATACAACAGCCTTGGCTATTTAGATGACATCAAAGAAAGTATCGTAGAAAACCGACGTGTACTCGCTGTAAAAGCCATGTACAGACGTAAGGTAAAAGGGGCAATTCTAGGAAACTCTAAAACAGGAAGCATTGTTTACATAGAACCCGAAGCCACGCTACAATACAGTCGTACACTGAGTAATTTACAGTATGATGAACGAGAGGAAGTCGTAAAAATACTAAAAGTACTGACCAATAATCTAAGACCCTATTCCGAGCTATTAAGTCAGTATCAGGAATACCTGAGTGACGTAGATGTAATTGCTGCAAAAAGCAAATATGCCAATCAGCTTAATGCGATATTACCCACCATATCCACCACTAAAGAAGTACATTTACAAGACGCATATCATCCACTACTGTATATAAATAACCAAGCCAAAGGTACTAAGACACACCCGCAGACCATATCCCTAGATAAGGACAACCGTATTATCGTCATCTCTGGTCCTAATGCTGGTGGAAAAAGTATCACCCTAAAAACCATAGGACTCTTACAAGTCATGCTACAAAGTGGTATGTTAGTACCCGTACACGCCTATAGTAGAATGTCTATTTTCACGACCATTCTTACGGATATTGGAGATAATCAATCTATAGAAAACCATCTGAGTACGTATAGCTACCGACTCAAAAACATGAACTATTTCCTTAGAAAATGCAATGACACTACCTTATTCCTTATCGATGAATTTGGTACAGGGAGTGATCCTGAATTAGGAGGTGCTTTAGCTGAAGCTTTCTTAGAAGTATTTTATGAACGTGAATCCTACGGGATCATTACTACCCACTATGCCAATCTAAAGATGCTAGCCAATGAATTACCCTGCATGAATAATGCAAACATGCTATTTGATGCTAAAACTCTAGAACCACTCTTTAAATTATATTTAGGAGAGGCAGGGAGTTCTTTTACCTTCGAAGTGGCACAAAAAAATGGAATTCCGTACAGCCTTATTAATAAAGCCAAGAAAAAAGTAGAGCGAGGCAAAATTCGTTTTGATAAGAGTATTGCCAATCTACAAAAAGAACGTTCTAAGTTGCAAAAAACCACCTCTGCCCTGAAAACCAAAGAACAAAAAGCAGCAGAAGAAAAAGAACGATTAGACAAAATCAATAAAAAGGTACAGCACAAGCTCGAAAGCTATCAAGAGCTCTATGATAGTAATCAGCGTATGATCTATCTAGGACAAAAAGTAAATGAGCTCAGCGAACGCTATTTTAACAATAAGAAAAAGCGAGAACTGATCGATGAGTTTATGAAAATAGTACAGATCGAAAACTCAAAACGAAAAAAACAATCTGCCAAAGCACGAAAAGCCGAAAAAGCAAAAGAACAAAAGGTAGTCGAGGAAGTAGAAAAAAAGGTAGAAGTCATTCGCGTACAGAAAAAGGAGCAAAAAAAGAAAGCCGAAAAAATCGAACAAGCAAAACCTAAAATCACACTCAAGGTAGGAGATCGTGTACGTATGATCGATGGAAAAGCTATCGGCACCATCGATACCATCGAAAAACAAAAAGCAGTGGTGAATTACGGTATTTTTACCACCAATGTAGCCTTGGATCAATTAGAATTTGTAGATCGGAAAAAGTAACCAGTTATGACCATAAGAACCGCAACAGCATCTGATATTCAGCAACTAAGTCAATTATTCGATGCATACAGAGTATTTTACAGAAAAGAGACGGATCTCAAAGGAGCTGAATCTTTCTTAGCTGAACGATTAGAAAAAAAAGACGCTGAAATTTTTGTAGCAGAAAATGAAGCACAACAACTAGTAGGATTTGTACAACTATACCCATTATTTTCATCCACCAGAATGAAAAAACTATGGCTATTAAACGATCTATTTGTAACCCCAGCATCTAGAGGCAAACAAATCTCTGTACAACTCATCGAACGTGCTAAAACCTTAGCCAAAGAAACAGATGCCTGTGCCCTTTGTTTAGAAACTGAAAAATCTAACCATATCGGCAATAATTTATATCCAAAAACAGGGTTTGAACACAATCAAGGTTCTAATTTCTACGAATGGACCGTATAAAAAATCTATAACACATGCATTCACATGCACATCCTATCCTTATATTATCAGCTACATAAAAAGGGGTACACCTCTCTTTTTATGTAGCTGATAATACCTAGTATCCCTCACATTTTTCTGCTCCATATCAGAACAATCTGCCGTGGCTAGCACTTGCGCTGTTAAATTATCCTTAAACGTAAAATGGAGCTTGTATATCTTTATATATTTGAGAAAAAGAGACTTAATACACCACTATGCGCACACGACTTCTAGCCATTGCTTTGAGTATCGTATCGATACACGCACACTATGCACAAGCTCCTGAAAAATTAAACGCCATACAAATACACGAAGCCATCCAGAAACTAAATTTCCTAGGATCTGTATTATATGTAGCAGCTCATCCCGATGATGAAAACACACGATTGATCTCCTACATGGCCAATCAGGTAAAAGCTAGAACCGCCTACCTATCATTAACACGTGGTGATGGAGGACAGAATTTGATAGGTCCAGAAATAAGAGAACTCCTAGGCGTTATTCGTACCCAAGAACTATTAGCTGCCAGACGTACCGATGGCGGAGAACAAATATTCACTAGAGCCAATGATTTTGGATTCTCTAAACACCCCGACGAGACACTTGCCATCTGGGATAAAGAGCAAGTAATGAGCGATGTCGTTTGGGCTATCAGAAAATTTAAACCCGATGTAATTATCAATCGATTCAATCATAGAACCCCTGGGACTACCCACGGTCATCACACTACATCCGCCATGCTTAGTGTAGATGCCTTTGACCTAACAGCAGATGCCAAACACTACCCTGATCAATTACAATATGTAAGCACATGGCAGCCAAAACGCCTATTTTTTAATACCTCTTGGTGGTTTTATGGGAGTAAAGAAAATTTTGAAAAAGCCGATAAATCTAATTTCTTAACACTAGATACTGGTAGCTACTACCCTACTACAGGACTTTCTAACTCAGAAATCGCATCTCTAAGTAGAAGCCAGCATAAATCACAAGGCTTTGGTAGTACTGGAACTCGTGGAAAACAACCCGAGTATATAGAACTCATAAAAGGAACATTACCTGCCGACAAAACCAATCTTTTCGACGGTATTGATACCTCATGGAACCGTATCAAAGGTGGAAAAGCCATCGGAGCCATTCTCAATAGCGTAGAAAAAGAATTTGATTTTCAAAACCCTGCCGCTGTATTGCCACAATTAGTAGCCGCATATCAACTGATAGATACACTGGAAGACGAGCACTGGAAAACGATCAAAACCAAAGAAATCAAAAAAATCATCGCAGCCTGTGCAGGGCTCTATTTAGAAACCGTAAGCACAGCCGCTCATACCACCTATGGAAGCAAACTGACCATCCATGCAGAAGCTATTAATAGAAGTGCCAGTACCATTCAATTACAAAGCATTGCTATACCCGCATTATCCATTACCAAAGCCACAGCCACTAGGCTAGAAAACAATATATCTTTTAAAGATACCTTTACCGCTATCATTCCATCGAGTCTACCTTATACCTCTCCTTACTGGTTAACCCAAAAAGGAACCTTAGGAATGTATACCGTTACTGATCGTACGCTCATTGGTAATCCTGAAACCCTACGAAACATACAAGCTACATTTTCTGTAGCTATAGATGGAGTGACTATCCCTTTCTACAGAGAAGTCGTATATAAAACCAATGACCCTGTAAAAGGAGAAGTATACAAGCCCTTAGAAATTGTACCCAAAGTAGCAGTACGTCTCGAAGATAAGGTAAGTATCTTTGCCAATAGTACACCTAAAAAAATCCCTGTAACCCTTACCTCAGCGATAGATAATGTAGCAGGCACATTACAGTTAAAAATACCCGAAGGATGGCAAGTGACCCCACAAACAGTCGAATTCTCACTTGCACAAAAAGGAGCAGCACAAACCATTTCATTCACCGTTACACCACCAGCACATCAGCACGAAGGGTACATCACTCCCATCGCTACTGTTGGACAAAAAACCTATACCGATGAGGTAGTAACGATGGATTACGACCACATTCCCTACCAAACAGTAATCCTACCCTCTGAAACGAAAGTAGTCCGATTAGACATTCAGAAAAAAGGACAACATATCGGATATATCGAAGGCGCAGGCGATATCGTACCAGAAAGCTTACAGCAAATCGGCTATACCGTGACCACTATTGCCCCTACAGACATTACCGCAGAAAACCTAACCCGTTTTGATGCCATCGTAGTAGGAATCCGAGCATATAATACTGTCGAAGCCTTAAAATTCAAACAACCGATACTATTAGACTATGTCCAAAACGGAGGAAATCTAATCGTACAATACAATACCAATAGGCGATTAAAAGTAACTGATCAATTAGGCCCCTATCCGCTTAAATTATCCAGAGATCGTGTCACTGATGAAGCAGCAGCCATCACATTCTTAGCCAAAGAACACCCTGTACTCAATACACCTAATAAGATTACATCGCAGGATTTCGAAGGCTGGGTACAAGAGCGTGGTTTGTATTTCCCTAATGAGTGGGCCGATGCCTACACTCCTATTTTAGCTGCGAATGATAAGAATGAATCTCCTAAAAAAGGAGGCCTATTAGTAGCCAAACACGGAAAAGGATATTACGTATACACAGGATTGAGTTTCTTTAGAGAATTCCCAGCAGGGGTAGCAGGAGCTTATCGCTTATTCGCGAATATGCTATCTTTAGGTAAATAAGCACTAAAAACAGGTCTATGCAAACAACACCCACACCCAAAAAGTGGAAAAAAAGCTACACAACAGTACTAGTAGCCAATGTGATATATCTAGTGATTTTTTACCTCATCACCCGTTACTTTTCGTCCTAAAAAACAATAATCGATAGCCTATGCAACTTATAGATTGGATTGTACTCAGCGGTACATTACTATTCATCGTTATATACGGAACTTGGAAAACCCGAGGGAGTGCCACCGTACAAGAATATATCAAAGGAGGTAATCAAGCCAAATGGTGGACCATCGGACTCTCCGTAATGGCCACACAAGCCAGTGCCATTACCTTTCTATCCACACCAGGGCAAGCCTTCCATAGCGGTATGGGCTTTGTACAATTCTACATAGGACTACCACTAGCCATGATTATCATTTCTATGGTATTCATTCCCATATATCATAAGCTAAATGTATATACCGCCTATGAATACCTAGAAAGCCGATTCGATCTCAAAACCCGAACCATTACAGCACTCTTTTTTCTGATCCAAAGAGGGCTCGGAGCAGGCATCACCATATTTGCCCCTGCCATCATACTATCCGTAGTACTAGGATGGAACCTCACACTACTAAACATCATTATTGGTATATTAGTCATTCTGTACACCGTATCTGGAGGTACCAAAGCCGTGAGTGTTACCCAAAAACAGCAAATGGCGATCATCTTTGGAGGTATGTTTACCGCATTTTTCCTGATCATCCAATACCTTCCCGAAGGAATCACCTTTAGCAAAGCACTAGACATAGCAGGTGCTAATGGCAAGATGAAAGTACTAGACTTCTCATTCGATCTCAGTAATAAATACACCGTATGGACAGGCATTATCGGAGGTACATTTTTAATGCTATCCTACTTCGGTACAGACCAGAGCCAAGTACAGCGCTATCTATCAGGAAAATCTGTAAAAGAAAGCCAATTAGGACTCTTATTCAATGGATTGCTCAAAGTACCCATGCAATTCTTTATCCTACTAGTTGGTGTTATGGTATTTGTATTTTATCAATTCAATGCCTCACCCCTACATTTTAATCCACAGGCCAAAACAGCCATCCAACAAACAGCAGAAGCCCAGGAATATACAGCACTCGAACAGCAACTCGCTAACATACAAGCACAAAAAAACAGTGCTATAACCGATTACCTACAGCACAATACCCCAGCTAGCAAAGAAAAAATACAACAACTTGCTACCCAAGATAAAGACACCAGAGACGCTGCCAAAAAATTACTAGAAAAAGCCACTCCTGATGTCAAGAGTAATGACAAGGATTTTGTATTCATACACTTTATCCTCCATAACCTACCCCGTGGATTAATCGGACTTTTATTAGCCGTTATTCTATCCGCCGCCATGTCCTCTACCGCCTCAGAACTCAATGCATTGGCATCCACCACTACCATCGATTTATACAAGCGAAATCGAAGTCAGCAAAGCGAAAAACACTATGTAACCGTCTCTAAAGTATTCACCCTCATCTGGGGAATCATTGCCATCCTCATTGCCTGTTTTGCCAATCTGTTTGACAATCTGATACAGCTCGTAAATATTATAGGCTCTATTTTTTATGGCAATGTATTGGGGATATTCCTCATCGCTTTTTTCTTGAAATTTGTACAGAGCAATGCCACCTTTATTGCGGCCATCGGCACACAAGTGATCATCATACTTATTTTTTACTTTGCGATCTATCTGCCCGAACAAGCAGGAGCACCACCCTTGATTGGGTATTTATGGCTTAATGCGATAGGATGTGGTATTGTCATGTTTTTAGCTGTATTGCTACAAGCAGTACTCCCTAATACCAAACAGCAGTCCCTTAATTAAATCATACTGTACTGTTGTTTTTTGGGCGTTACCACAAGGGTCGGGCTATCCGTTCCAATTCCTCGCACTCCTAAGGTCGTGCTGTGGGATTTCCACTGCTATCCCTAACGCAAATAGTCATGGAATAATACTTTGGCTTAAGTACCCAAACATCAACAATCGTGTTCGTTTATACTTGATTATTGAGTTAATACCAATTCGCAATAGCAACGTAATTTGGTACTGATATCTCCATCTTAAAGTATAACCATCGAGAATATTATCTCAATCAAAAATCCTCTAAATTTGAAAAAAACACTAGTTCCAATAAAAGAGATATATCCTTTATATTAATTTAGAAATATGATAAGTGAGCCTAAAATACGTTTCGCACAGAAGAAAGACTTACCTGATTTGGTCGAATTATGTAGACTTCATGCTATCTTCGAAAAATCTGAATATGACACAAAACAAAAAAAGGAGCTTTTGGATACACATTTGTTTTCAAATCATCCTAGCTTGTTTTGTTTGGTAATAGAAAAAGATGATTGCCTTATAGGATATACAACTTACATGAAGCAATTTTCAACTTGGGATGCAAGCTATTATATCTATATGGATTGTTTATTCCTGACAGAAGAATCAAGAGGCTTTGGTATTGGAGAAAAATTAATCGATAGAATTAAGCAAGAAGCACTAGAATTAGATTGTTTATTGATCCAATGGCAAACGCCAGATTTTAATAAAAGAGCTATGAAGTTTTACAAAAAAATTGGAGCATTTAGCAAATCAAAAGAGCGATACTTTCTTACAATTGAATAAATCAAACAGTTCGAGTTTCGACGTATTACTATGATGCATTATATAACCTACCAAACAATGGTATAAAATATAGTACGCAGCGTATGGATGACTACACACGCTGCATACTATACTAAAAATACTACATCGGCTCATAATAATGTATTTCACCTTCATTAAGTGCAAATACATTTTCTGAAATAGCAGTAGTAATAGCTATGGTTGGAGAAAAACTATCCGTTCTTTGGTTATACGGAGCAGCTGTAGTACCATTATACGTTGTAGCCATCACATTATTCAATCCCTTCGCATTGTCGAACCCACCAATCTGTGATTCATTGGTTGTACTCGCCAATTGACTATGCGAATAATACGTCTGTGTATCCCTCCCAGTCCATTTAGATTGAATCGATTGATTGTACACCCCACAAGTAATACCTTTAAATTTTCCTGCTTTTCCATCCAGTATCACACTATTAGGATCGGTATAGCTCTTATAAATTTTATCACACCCATCTGCATTAAAAATATACGCATTTCGTGTAACAGCTACACTATAATCCAGAATCTGCATCCCTCCCGATGGAATAAACTGCTTAAATAGCGGATAATTATTGGCGGCTGCACCATTGAGGGTACACATATCTACTGTTCTGCGTAATCGCTGTAAACGGTGATCTAGGCATATCTCTACTCCTATATCATTATTGCCTATAAATGAAGGTGTAAAACGCGCATAAGTAGATTGGGGTGATGTATGCTTATCTCCTGACAAGATACTATAAGACGGATAATTCCCTAGCCATTCCGTAATCATACCATTGGTCGTAATCTGTCCATTTGCATCAAAAACCCCCATGGTTAAATCTACAGTAGATTCATTTTGCTTTTCGTACAAAAAGACTTCTACATCCTCCATCATCGTCTGGTTTAAATGAAAAAATGCGCCCCTGTTCCTTACCGTACACAGCGGATTAGCACGTGCCGATTTCATAAAGTCATTTAATACCTGAAGTTCATCACTCATACTCATATCAAAAACCAAACTCCGTGCCCAGTTATGATTGCTATGTGCTTTAAATAATGTATGAATATCATGAGGTAATATTTCGTTTAATGCTGCTTGTCTAGCTAGTACTTTAGAAGAACTCAGAAATACTTCATAATCCTCTATATTACTCGTTAGTGTAGAACCTATAATCAATGTGTAGTAATTATTATCATCAGGCACTACATTTTTAAATGCTTTCTTGATCGTAGCTACTATATATTCAAAAGGGTACATATCTTCTTCGATCTTTACATAAGGATAAGGTCCTTCTACACAATGAAAAAAGAACTCTGGAATCACGAAATGGCGATTATAGGTTTTATAATGCGGTATCATTTGTGCAAAATAATCCATCACGATTTCTATACGATAATCAATATCTTTTTTAATTTCCGCAGCAGTCGTGTTGGCATTAATTCCATTCCATTGACCCACCACCCAGGGGCAAGAAGGATCATTAATAATGGTTTTAAGTGCTGATGGACCTGTGTATACAGACCAAGCAGAATAGTCGAATTGTTCCATGTATATGTGGGTTTTAAGATTTTGTTTTATTGTAGAATTTACATTCATCTTTACATTTTCTAGCGTATACACACATGTATATTCATAGGCTAAAAATATAAAAAACCACTATACACATAAATAAGTAGTTCTACTTGAATTTACTACCTTAAATTGTAACGATTATTCAGAACCTCACAATGAAGTGATTTTTTAGTTGCATAGCAGCGCTACGGAACTCAAAAATTACAAAATTTGAGTGCAAAAGATCGTTTTTATAGCAAATTGAAAAAAGTTTAAATCACTTCTATAATAGAAATAACTTTGTAGAATATAAGAATGAAGAAAATATGGGGTAATATTGAGAAATAAATGTTATAAAATTTATAAAAAATTTCTCTTAGAAGTAGTTTCAACTCTTTATAATGGTGGTTATTAAATGAAAGTGTTTACTAAATGCAATACTTGCTTTCTGGTACAACCTAAGTGCTTAAAAAACATAAAATAAGTACACAAAGGCTTCTGTGGCTTCCATTATACTACAAAAAGTTGAAACTGTACATTCATAGTTTTCAGATGATACGTATTTCCTAACTAAATAAGCATCATCTAAACTTGTATTAATGATGTATCACAGCTTCTGCTAGATAATCTGAAATATGCTTTTGAAAATCTTGGTATTGTGATATGATAGAACCAATTTCATTATCAGATACTGTATGAGTATCGATTACGTCATTGTATCGAGAAGCAGTTTTATCAATTGCTCGTTTTAATTGTTTTCCATAAACATCTAACTCTAGATATTGTTCATGCATATCTGGAGTACAGGGTTCGCATTTATAAGAATGCAGTTCGGATAACATTGCTGACAATTGATCTCCAATACGACTCAATCGTAAATAATGAGGCTGTCTATCAACCTGCTCAAAAGTTGTCGTTAAGTTTTTCATACACAATAATACTTTAATAATGAAGGAATTAAATTACCAAAAACAAGTAGTATTACCAAACCACTCGTCTATTTATTGATAATTTCACATTTTTTTAACACTAAAAAAGTAAAATTTACAGTTATACCGTAAGAAAAACACTTCAAAAACCACAACCTACTCAATTACAACAACATACTCTTCATGACAATTGATATATGCGTTTACCACATATAAAAACAGGTAAAACATTTTATTATTATTTACACTAGTCACAAAAAAGCTCCTTATGCAATATATCAACATAAGGAGCTTTTTTGTAGAATTTGTAAACCTCTACACAGCTATACAATAGTATTGAGAACTTTTCTTACAAAGCTCCCCATTCTTTTAAAGAATCATTATTTAATTTTACGTAATCATCATTACCTGCTTTAGAAGCTAATTCTAAAGATTTTTTTGCTGCTTTGATAGCGCCTTCTTTATCTCCGTTTTTAGCTAAAATCAAAGAATGCTGTCTGTGATACCAAAAACGATCTCCATTACCTGCAATTGCTTTTTCGATATGTTGCTTTGCTTTAGCAAATTCTTTTGTGTCTTTATAAAACACTGCTATTTGATAATGATCATTTGCAGAAGGACCTGCCATAACTTTTTCGATACTTGCTGTTGCTATTTCTTTAGTAGGTACCGTAATTTTTACCGTAGCTTCTGTTTTTTCCCAGAAAAAGCTCAAATGTGCACTATCCATTGCTAAATCACTAAACATGATTGTAAATGTTTCTACTGAAAAAGGTAGTGTAGTTGGCTTTACCTTTACTGTAGCAGCTACTTTGGTAGCATCCCATTTTTGTGGAGTACCCCAATTATTTGCATCACTGTAGAAAATAATTTCCCAACTGTCTTTTCCTGGTTTTGTAAAAATAGCATATGTTCCTTTTTTTAAAGGTGCATCACCTATCTTAACATCGTCGCTAAATGTAATCTCTGTATTTTTATTAGCACCTGTTCTCCATAACTTATCAAATGGTACTAGATTACCGAATATCGTACGTCCTTTCATACTCGGTCTAGAGTATGACACTGAAACGTCTGTTAATCCAACTACTTGTTTTATTGTAGAAGCTGGACTAGGCTGCGGAGTTTTAATCTGTGCTTGAATCCCCATAGACAATAAAGCCACAGAAACAAATAAAATGATCTTTTTCATGGTGTTTAAAATTTAGTGTGTTTATTAAAGTACGAGTAACGAAAGTACTAATTACCCCTACATTTAGAGTTAACAAAAGCTTAAAAAAAGTCTTACTATATTTGCCTTCTTTATAGTAGGCCATAAAGCGAAATTACTGCTGTAAAATCTAGAAAAATTACTATCAAAAAAACGCTAATTTTTAATCCAAATGAGACAAAAATATGTATCCGAAGCTATAGGAACCTTTGCTTTAATTTTTTGTGGTACTGGTGCTATGACCATTAATGAAGTAACAGCTGGTGCTGTAAGCCATGTAGGAATTGGAATGACATGGGGATTGATCGTGATGGCTATGATATATGCTTTCGGTAGTATATCAGGTGCACATTTTAACCCTGCTGTGACCATAGCATTTGCCTATGCCAAAAAATTTGAATGGAAAGAAGTACCTGCATACATCATTGCTCAATGTATCGGTGCTGTAGCTGCTAGTGGGATTTTACGCTTTTTATTTCCTGACAGTGAGTTATTAGGAGGTACGCATCCTGCTTTGGATGCAATGCGGGCTTTTGTATTAGAACTACTCCTTACCTATTTCTTGATGCTGGTAATTATTCATGTATCTACAGGTGCTAAAGAACTGGGGTTAATGGCTGGAATTGCCATCGGAGGTGTCATTACACTCGAAGCCGTATTTGCTGGACCGATGACCAATGCTTCTATGAATCCGATTCGATCTCTTGCTCCTGCGCTGGTAACAGGGCTATGGAAACACCAATGGTTGTATATGATTGCTCCTATTATCGGTGCACTCCTAGCGGTTATAACCTGTAAATTCATAAAATCTGATAATTGCTGTGATGATTGTTAACAAATCGATTTTCTGAGGTGCGTAAATATTATATTTTTTAACATATATTTATAGCATTTTTAACCATACCCTTTAGATGGAATTATTCACCAATGATTTTTGTCAAATTGAATTCTATTCAAGTTTTGTAATCATAGTTATCAAAGAAAATACGCTCTTCACGCTCGATAAGGCTACGAGTGTACGCAAGAAGCTACGTTCGTATTATAAAAAAAATGATTTTGTATTGATCACACATCGTAAATACAAGCATGAAGTAGCAGAAGAAGTATATAAACAAGGGCAATTGCATACCATGAAAGGATTAGCAATTGTATCGAGTTGTGCTGATGAACGAGATAAAGCCATGCAAGAACAACAATTGTATGATAAATCATTCGCTTTTTTTGAGACTATCGAAGAAGCAAAATCGTGGGCTACAGCGTATTTCTAAAGAGATTAATTATTGTATATGTATTCATTTTCAGTAATATATAGTTAACATACAATAGCACTCTTACTACAAATACTAAAACGTCTTATCAATTTACTGCGTTAGGGATAGCAGTGAAAATCCCACAGCACGACGTGAGGAGTGCGAGGAATTGTAACGGATAGCCCGACCCCTTGTGGGTAACGCCCAACTAATAAACACCTCTATAGCAGTAATTTATTTTTGTTTAACATTTATTCTTATTAGTTAAACAAAAATAATTGTAATTTTAGCTTTAAAATTCGATTGATGAAAATTTATACGTTGCGAGCGAAACAATGCTTGCCTATTACTGTAGATGAGGCATGGAAGCTACTATCTGACCCAAAGAATTTAAAAACAATTACTCCTGATTATATGGGGTTTGAGATTCTTTCGGGTGCGGATAGAAATATGTATGCTGGTCAAATCATACAATACATTGTCACTCCTGTTGCTGGTATTAAAACAAAGTGGGTAACAGAAATTACACATGTGATTGATCGTTCTTATTTTGTAGATGAACAGCGATTTGGTCCTTATGCATTGTGGCATCATAAGCATTTTATAAAAGAGATTCCTAATGGTATCGAAATGGAAGATATTGTAGATTACAAAGTTCCTTTTGGACTTTTAGGACAGCTCGTACATCCTATTTTGGTCAAACCTAAACTCAAAGAAATTTTTTCATACCGAAGACAAAAATTGATCGAATTATACGGTACGTATGATTCGGACACACATAGTCAAATAACTTTTAGCTAATTTTTTAAACAAAACATGCGCAAGAATATTTTATTAATAGGCGGTAGCCACGGAATTGGTTTCGAAATCGCTCTAAAGCTATACAGCGAACATAACATTTATATTGCTTCTCGTACTTCTGAAAACCTAGGAAATCTGGAAGTAACACACATTCCTTATGATGTATCGAAGGATAGTATCGATATGACATTACTACCCGAAACGATTGACGGGTTTGTATACTGCCCAGGAAGTATTAATCTAAAACCGTTTCATATGCTTACGCCCGAGGTGTTTGAACAAGACATGCAGATTAACTTTCTATCGCTAGTAAAAACGGTACATTGCTTACTCCCTAAACTAAAGAAAGCTCCGCAAGCTAGTTTGGTATTCTTTAGTACTGTAGCTGTAAAGGTAGGAATGCCTTATCATACAAGTATTGCTGCTGCTAAAGGAGCTATCGAAGGTTTTGCAAAAGCACTGGCAGCCGAATATGCTCCGCAATTTAGGGTGAATGTTATTGCTCCATCACTCACGGATACTTCGCTAGCCAAACGACTACTAGCTAATGATAAAAAGAAGGAACTAATGGATGCTAGACATCCTCTAAAACGAGTAGGAAGCCCTGAGGATGTAGCCCATATTGCTGGGTTTTTACTCACCGATCAAAGTTCTTGGATTACAGGACAGGTAATCGGCGTAGATGGAGGAATGTCTACACTAAATATTGGTTAATATGGCTGTACAATCAATAGCTATTTTCTGGTTTAGGCGTGATCTCAGATTAGAAGATAATTGTGGACTATGGCATGCCCTTACTGGCGATGTACCTGTGGCTCCTATCTTTATCTTTGATAAAAAAATCTTGGATCAATTACCTAAAGATGATGCAAGGGTGACGTTTATTCATCAAACATTAGAGCGATTACAACAACAATTAACAGCAGTGCATAGTACCGCTTCGTTGAGTATTTTTTATGAAGATCCTGAAAAGGTGTTCGCTGAATTATTACAAAACGATGCATATGACATCAAAGCTATTTATACCAACCATGATTATGAGCCTTATGCAATAGATAGGGATACTCGTATTCAGGAAATGGCTTCCCTGCATGATGTAGCATTTCATACGTTTAAGGATCAAGTGATCTTTGAAAAAAATGAGATTGTAAAAAATGATGGCGCTCCTTATGTGGTGTATACGCCTTATAAAAATAAATGGAAGACACTGTTTGATCCAAAAATAGTACACCTATATGATTCACTGGCTGTATTACAAAATACAACACGACTAAGCGATGTACCTTCGCATATACCACTATCCGCTATGGGATTTAGTGAATCTTCTATAAAAGTACCGGCTTATACAGCCACTCCTACATTGATTGCTGCGTATGAAGATACTCGAAACTACCCTGCGCTACCGAATGGCACATCGCGATTAGGTCCGCATTTGCGTTTTGGTACTGTGAGTGTTCGCGCTATGGTACAAAAAGCGATTGCTTCAGAAAATGAGGTGTTCTGGTCGGAACTGATATGGAGAGAATTTTTTATGCAGATTTTATGGCATTTCCCACACACGCATACCAAGGCTTTTAAACCTAAATATGATCGGATCGAATGGCGTAATAATGAAATGGAATTCGAAGCTTGGAAAGCTGGAAAAACAGGCTATCCGCTTGTAGACGCTGGCATGAGAGAACTGAATCAAACAGGCTATATGCACAATCGTGTACGCATGCTGGTAGCAAGTTTTTTATGCAAACATTTACTGATTGATTGGCGATGGGGTGAAGCGTATTTTGCCGAAAAACTATTAGATTATGATATGTCTGCGAATGTAGGAAATTGGCAATGGGCTGCGGGATCAGGAGTAGATGCTGCACCTTATTTTAGAATTTTTAACCCCACGACTCAGATACAGAAATTCGATAAACAATTGGGCTACATTAATAAATGGGTACCTGATCTCAATGAGTTTTCATATCCCACTCCAATTGTAGATCATAAAATGGCTAGAGAACGCTGTCTGACTACGTATAAAGAAGCTGTGGCATAGATGCATCCTAACAAATAACATTTAGTTAAAACTATTTCTGCTTGTTTTTTAGTAATTTGAGACAGTCTCAGTTAAAATATTTTAATTTCAGTAAAAAACACTGACATGGTGATTAAATATGTGATTGTATTACATTTGATTACAAATCCATCACCTGTATCAAAAATCTAACTGAGCGCGATTCAATTTATCATATGCTAATCAATAAATATACTATATAATGAATACACAAGAAGTAGCCAATCGGTTAGTTGCGCTTTGTCGCTCTGGAGAAAACATGAAAGCTATTAATGAGCTCTATGCTCCGAATATCGTAAGTACTGAAATGCCTGGTGCTCCTAGTCCTTCTGTAAGCGGTATCGACGCAGTAACTAAAAAAAGTGAGGAATGGTATGCCTCTGTAGAGGAATTCCATGGTAGTGAAATATCAGATCCTATTGTAGCAGGAAATCATTTTTCTTGTTCTATGAAAATGGATTGTACTTTTAAAGAACAAGGACGTATACAAATAGAAGAAATGTGTATGTATGAAGTAAATAATGGAAAAATTACAGCGGAGCAATTTTTCTATACTATGCCGCCGAATTAAATCTATAAATAACTATTCTCATAAAATCTACAAGGTATTTGTTGCTTTGTAGATTTTATAGTTTAGTACCCTGTATGTACTACTTGTATACGATACAATATACACTATAAATAATAAGCGTGATTTTTTAACCAAATGATTATTTTTGCTTGTTTCGTATTTATCAATCCCAAGTATTAAAAAACACTTTACACACAAAATCATACTACATTGAAAAATTCAAATGACACCCTATCTAGCCTAATAACAGTAATAGGTGAATCTACAGCTAGCAAACAGCAATCGATCATCGAAAAAAAACTAAAGAGAATTGATAGTCTAAAAAAGCAGATTGAAAAAATAAATACCACAATTGCTACTGCCAAAGAACTATTTGGAATACACATCGCTTCTGTTGAAAAAAAACTATTCGAAGCTAAAGAACAATTAATTACTAAACTATTCGAAAGGTTGCAGCAAAAATCATTTACAATCTGGCAAAAAGAATTGTTAGAGTCCAGAATAATGCAAGAACTTAATTTTTTAACATCGGTATCCTATGAATCTGAAAAGCTAAAAGAATTAAATGAACAATTTATAACATTTCAGTCTGAAAATATGGATGATTTTGATAGAGAAATAATGAATGAGATGGCAAAAGATTTCTTGACCGATATGGGCGTAGAAATAGATGAAGATACTTTTGATTTTGAAGAGTTTAAAAACTCTGATTTTAGAGAACAATTCGAACAAGAATACAAGAATCGACAAGAAGAAGATTACTCCAATTTCTACCAACAAGAAGAAGAGGAAAAGAAAGAAGCTTTAAAAAGCAAAGTACAAACTACTGATAAGGGTTTTCAGAAACTATATAAAACTCTTGTAAAAAAAGCACACCCTGATTTGGTTATTGATCCCTTAGAGAAAGAAAAACGCGAGGAATGGATGAAAAAATTATCTACTGTTTGGCAAGAACGCAATTACTATGAATTACTATTATTACAACAAGAAATAGATACTGAAATCACTATAAGCATCAATGATTCACAACTAAAACCATTATTAGCTCAGCTTGAACAAGAAATCATTAAACTAGACAATGACAGATACGATCTCAAACATGTGAACCCAGAAACTGCTTTTTATTTTCAGAATTTCAAAGCTAAGTCTAAAAAAGGAATATTAAAGAAGATTGAAAAAATGAAGGAGGATATGAATGATGAAATAACTACAATTGAGCATGACTATACTGCACTAAAAACCCAAAAATCTACCAAGGTTTTATTAGGAGAATGGAGAGAGGATGCAACTATGAATATGGGGATTGATAATTTTTTAGATTTAATTGTAGATGAGGTTTTTTAGAAAAAAAATAATGCTACTTTTTTTTCTTAGGGCGTTACCACAAGGGTCGGGCTTTCCGTTACAATTCCTCGCTACTCCTATCGTCGTAGCTGTGGGATTTCCACTTCAATCCCTAACGCAAATAAACAGCACAATACTAACGCTAACTAAGTTAAGAAATTAAAAATAAGGTTATTTCAACGAAAAATCGAAGACTTTGAAGTGGTTTACACTTGTTTTGATTTTGGCGAAAAACCAAGATGTTGTGATCAAATACAGTGATTTTTTAGTTGCATAACAGCCCTCGAAAACTAAAAAACTGCAAAATTAGAGTGCAAAAGATCGTTTTTATAGCAAATTGAAAAAAGTTGAAACCACTTCTTTGAACTCATCTCTACTTTTTGAAATTCATAGCAGCGCTACGGATAAAGAAAGTAACGAAATACAGGTGAATTTCAGCCATTTTTTAGGGAAAAGAAAAAGCCAAGGTGAGTTCTTAATTAAAAAAGGCTAAACACATATTTGAATTCAGCCTTTTTTAATAAACATTTGATATGTTTAAAGAACAATTATTTTTATGCGGTACGGATAATTTTTGCACCAATGGCTCTTAATCGCTCATCTATATTTTCGTACCCTCTGTCGATCTGTTCTATATTATGTATCGTAGATGTTCCCTTAGCACTCAATGCTGCTATCAACAGTGAAATCCCTGCTCTAATATCCGGAGACACCATTGTCGTAGCTTTGAGCGTAGATTTAAAATCATGCCCAATAATCGTAGCTCTATGTGGATCGCACAAAATAATTTTTGCCCCCATATCTATTAATTTATCTACGAAAAACAGACGACTTTCAAACATTTTTTGATGCACCATTACTTCTCCTCTAGCTTGCGTAGCAACGACTAGCACGATACTCAGTAAATCGGGAGTAAATCCAGGCCAAGGCGCATCTGCAATGGTCATAAATGAACCATCGATATAACTCTCTATCTGATAACCATCTTTATGTGCTGGTATGTAAATATCATCTCCCTTACGTTCTAATTGAATTCCTAATTTGCGGAAGGTCTGCGGTATGATTCCTAAATTATCCCAACTTACATTTTTAATCGTAATCTCACTCTTAGTCATCGCTGCTAAACCGATCCAAGAGCCAATTTCAATCATATCTGGCAGAACACGGTGCTCACATCCTTTTAGAGACTTTACTCCTTCTATCTTTAGTAAATTAGAACCTACTCCTGTGATCTTAGCTCCCATAGAATTCAGCATCTTGCACAATTGCTGTAAATAAGGCTCACAAGCTGCATTGTATATCGTAGTGGTTCCTTCTGCTAATACAGCTGCCATAAGAATATTCGCTGTCCCAGTTACAGAAGCTTCATCTAGTAACATATACGTACCCTTTAAACCATCTGGAGCCTCGACTCCATAAAAGCGCTCTTCTCTATTGTATCTAAATTGAGCCCCTAGATTTATAAATCCTTCGAAATGGGTATCGAGTCTTCTTCTACCGATTTTATCACCTCCTGGTCTAGGAATATATCCCTTGCCAAACCGACCGAGTAAAGGACCTACGATCATAATAGACCCTCTAAGACCACTACCTTCTTTTTTAAACTGCTCCCCTTCTAAATATGCTAAATTGAGTGCATCACTTTTAAAACTGTATGTGCCTTTGCCTAATTTTTGAATTTTTACTCCTAGGTTCCGTAAAATCTCGATAAGTTTATTAACATCTCTAATATCTGGAATATTAGAAATAGTGACTTTCTCTGATGTTAGCAATACAGCACAAAGAATTTGTAAGGCTTCGTTTTTAGCTCCTTGAGGAGTGATGTCTCCTTCGAGCTGATGCCCTCCTTCTATCTGAAAAGTACTCATAAAAGTTAGTTATGATTAGTTCGTTTATAAGTTGCTTGATAAACTGGTTTAAAAACGCTTTTTGGATCTATTGTTATTGTTATTTCGGTAATTCTTCTTTCCTGAATTATTATTATTTCGATAATTCTTCTTTTTACCTCTCATTAAGTCTGTAGCATTGCTCAAATCTTCTGTACTTTGTGTCAGATCGATTTTACCTCCACTGAGTTCTAATAAATGATTAAAAATAGCCATGTCATCTACCGTATCTTTATTCCAATTTAGATAACATTTTTTCATATGGTTGGCTATCGTATAAATCAATGCATTTTTCAGATCTCCTTCTTCCCAACTATTGGCTACATCAATCATTCGTTTGATATTATTCCCATAATAACGGTATTTAGGAAAATTCTGAGGGTACTCTAAAGGTTCAGGACGTTCTTCTAGTTTTTCTTTAGTCAGAATAGGATAAGGTGCTTCTACATCTAGTTTAAAATCACTAATGATAAACAATTGATCCCATAATTTATGCTGAAAATCTGGTACATCTCTCAAATGTGGCTGTAGATTACCCATGACAGCGATGATAGCTTTTGCTACTTTGTTTCGCTCTTCGCGATCTTCAATAGCAACTGCTTGATCAATCATTTTTTGTAAATGACGACCATACTCGGGGATGATGAGCTGTTCACGCTCAGTATTGTATTCTAAATAGTTATTAGTATCCATAAAAATATTCGTAGAATGAGAGGGGCTAAAAAGGAGTAGAATTTATATTAACTGATATCCTGTAAGTGCAGAATAAACTTTTCAGTTCTCATTATTTGAGTCGCAAAATACTAAAATAAAATAAAAGTGTTTCATCTTTTTTTAAGGAAGTGACTAAACTTTTTGAATTGCATCAAAATAAAATGTTCTTTTATGCTCATACATCACTTTATAAATGGCTTCGCAGCACAGCTAAGACAAAGCACCTAAACTAATTAGGCAACACCTCTCCTTTATATATACAGCTAAACATCAATACTAAGTGTTCGTTTTTAAAACGTTTTGAATAGGGTAGTATTAAAGAGAAATTACTCCTTCTACCTGTGCAGCTACTTCTTTATATTTTTCGATCACATGATCAGGGTTTTTCATACGTACATTAATGGATACACTGGTATATTTTCCATTTTTGGATTGCTTCGTGGCAATTACAGCCCCTAGATTATCAAAAATTTTTTCGATCTGTGCAATCTTTTGTGCATCGGTAGGTACAATAAATTTATACAGATACGCAGAAGGCCACATAGCGGTATCAGCTAATTGGGCTTTCAACTTTTTATAAAACGCATCGGTATTTGAATTTCCGCTCATGACTGCAATTTTTTGTGGCAAATATACTGTTTCTATTTAGAACAGCTGTGCGTATTGTACATAGTATACCAGATATTTATGGCATTAGCAGGGGCATTCAACAACCGTAAACCAAACTTTAACAACACTTTAAAACACCAAATCCTTACTTATTTTCAATTTTATGTTATAATTACGAGATTTGTACAAAAATTATCCCCCTTGGCTAAACATAAAATCGTACTTACTGGAGGTCCATCTACTGGAAAAACTACCCTTATTAACGAATTAGAGCGATTAGGTAATAAATGCCTATATGAGATTTCTAGAACTATTATTCTTGAAGCGCAACAAGAAGGTATTGAGCAACTTTTTCTAGAAGATCCATTACTATTTAGCCAACGGTTATTAGACGGGCGTATCGATCAGTTTAATGAGGCTATAGCGCATCCAACAGAGGCTGTGTTTATAGACAGAGGTATTCCAGATATACTAGCCTATATGGAATATGCAAACTCCCAATGTCCTGATGATTTTGCCATGGCATGCAATACCTATCAATACGATCAAGTGTTCGTATTGCCACCTTGGGAAAAAATACACATCACCGATAATGAACGCTATGAGAGCTTTGAACAAGCTCAAAAAATACATCAATGCCTTGTAGCTACATATACCCAATTAGGATATAATTGTATAACTGTACCTTTTGGTACAGTCTCAGAAAGAAGTCAGTTTATTTTAGAAACTATAAAAACATGACTTCTACCCCATTAAACATACTCCAACAGTATTGGAAATATCCGAATTTTCGACCATTACAAGAGGAAATTATAACTGCTGTACTGGATACGAATGACACCTTTGCATTGTTACCCACTGGAGGTGGTAAATCCATATGCTTTCAAGTACCTGCTATGTGTAAAGAAGGTATTTGTGTTGTGATTTCTCCATTAATAGCATTGATGCAAGATCAGGTTCGCAGTTTACAGCAAAAAGGCATTAAAGCAATTGCACTGACAAGTGGAATCAAATACCAAGAACTCGAAGTATTATTAGACAACTGTATGTATGGAAATTATAAGTTTTTATACATCTCACCTGAACGCCTGCAACAAGAATTGATAAAAGAACGTTTGAAACGAATGCCTATTAATCTAATAGCTGTCGATGAAGCGCATTGTATCTCGCAATGGGGCAATGATTTTAGACCTTCGTATAAAAAGATTCATATTCTCAGAGAACTCAAACCTGCTGTACCCGTCATAGCACTCACTGCTTCTGCTACACCTGTTGTAATCGAAGATATTATACAGGAATTGGATTTATTCCAGCCTAAAGTATTTAGAAAATCATTTTACAGAAAGAATTTAGCATATATCGTACAACATACGTTGGATAAAAAGCATCAATTACTAACGATCTTATCCAAACATGCAGGAAGTGCTATTATTTATGTACGTAACAGAAGACTGTCTGTAGAAATTAGTGATTTCTTACAGGCCAATCACCTGACCGCTACTTACTACCACGGAGGTGTTGATGCCATAGAAAAAAACAAACGATTTCAACAATGGATGCATGATGAAATTCGAATCATGGTAGCCACCAATGCATTTGGTATGGGTATCGATAAACCCGATGTAAGAACGGTTATCCATATAAACATACCCGAGAGCATCGAAAGTTATTTCCAAGAAGCAGGACGTGCTGGTAGAGATGAACAGCCCTCTTATGCCTACTTACTAAAAAATCATAATGATATTAAAAACGTAACAGCTCAATTCATAGATGTACTACCCGATATACACTTTGTAAAATTGGTGTATCGAAAATTATGCAATTATTTTAGGATTTCTTATGGTGAAGGAGAGCAGAGTATACAGTATTTCAATTTTAATACATTTTGTAAGACCTATACCCTATCTGGATTAATGACCTATAATACCCTTATTTTTTTAGATAGATGTGGAGTCATTGACTTCACAAAACGATATACCAAAAAAACGAGCCTTCATGTAATTGTTTCAGGAAACCAATTATTAGAATTTTTGAATAGAAATACACCATACGAACTCATTACGAAAGCTATTTTAAGAACCTACAGTGGTATCTTCGAAGCTCCTACTCCGATTAATTTAGCACTTATCGCTACCAAAGTAGGTGTAACAGAAATGCAAATCATTGATGTATTACAACAATTACAAAATGCGGAACTTGTCTTATTTGAACATGCTGTATCAGATGCTGAAATTACATTTTTAGTCCCCAGAGAAGATGCACATACAATTCATCGTATTGCAGGAGATCTAAAACAACAAGTCGCTGCCAAAATCAAAAAAGTAAAAGCCATGATTCATTTTGTGTCTACAACTACTAGCTGTAGAAGCAATATGCTACTCTCGTATTTTGGAGAAGACAATCCTACGGATTGTGGACAATGTGATGTTTGTACACACCCCACAGAAGCAAATCTAAATCTACATCAAATACAAAAAGAAATCATTGCGTTACTAACTCAAGAAGAACTCTCTTCTAGAGCCCTCATCAGTCGTTTACCTTATCCAGAAAAAATTGCTATTGAGGTACTTCGTCAACTCAATGAACATCGAATTATAAAAATTAATACCAACAACGAATACCAATTGATCTAAACAAATGAGAGATTTAAGAATCCTTTTCATGGGTACACCAGACTTTGCTGTAGCCACTTTAGCCACTATCATGGCACACAAATACACTGTCGTGGGAGTTATCACAGCTCCCGATAGACCCGCAGGAAGAGGAAGAAAACTAAGAGCATCTGCTGTAAAAGAATATGCCGTAGCACAAAACATACCAGTACTACAACCTACCAATCTCAAAGACCCACAATTTTTAGAAGAACTCGCAGCTTTAAAAGCCAATCTACATATCGTAGTAGCTTTTAGAATGCTACCGAAAGTAGTATGGAATATGCCTGAATACGGTACATTTAACCTACACGCATCTCTACTACCTGATTACAGAGGAGCAGCGCCCATCAATTGGGCCATTATCAATGGAGAAGAAAAAACAGGAATTACTACTTTCTTTATCGACGAAAAAATCGATACAGGACACATCATACTACAAAAAGAAGTGGCCATTACGCCCACAGAAACCGCAGGCACATTGCATGACAAATTAATGAACGAAGGAGCTGCATTAGTAATTGATACCCTTGAGAAAATTACAGATGCTACCGTTACGACCACACCACAACCCCAAACCACGCAATCAAAAACTGCCTACAAACTCCATCGAGACAATACTAAAATTGATTGGCAGCAAGATTGCACTATTATTTATAACCTCATACGCGGATTGAGTCCCTATCCAGCAGCATGGTGCACATTACATAATAAAGAGCAAGTAGTTAATGTAAAAGTATATGAAGTACGCATAGAAAAAGCGGCACATACTCAAACAGTAGGTACTATCGACACTAGTGAAGATACAATAAAGATAGCAGCAAAAAACGGATTCATTCTGATCGATAAAATGCAATTACCAGGAAAAAAAGCGATGGATACCAAATCTTTGCTCAATGGTTATACCTTTTATGCAGATGCAAAAATGTGCTGAAGCCTCGCTATCACTAGAATACGAAAAAAAATCCTGTAATTTTATATGTTTATTAACAATCATACAGAGTTATCAACAAAACCCCGTATTTACTGGGCTAATCCTTGCATGAATCATAAATCCGTATAAATTTGTAAAGCGTTTAACAAATATTTGGTACAACCAACAATTAATTAAAAAACAGAATTATGAACAAAACAGAATTAATCGATGCGATGGCAGCTGATGCGGGTATCACTAAAGCAGCAGCAAAAAAAGCTTTGGAGTCTTTTTTAGGAAATGTAGAAGGTTCTCTTAAAAAAGGTGATCGTATATCTTTAGTTGGATTTGGATCTTGGTCAGTTTCACAAAGAGCTGCTAGAGAAGGTAGAAATCCACAAACAGGGAAAACTATCAAAATCGCTGCTAAAAATGTTGTGAAATTCAAAGCGGGTGCCGACTTGTCTGATGCGGTAAACTAACATATTACTACAAAAAAAGTAGTAAACTCCCGTAAAGGGAGTTTTTTTTTAACTTTTTTTTCACAAAAAATATACATCTCCTTTGATTATTAGAAATATTTGGTTAGTTTTAATTAAATAATTTTGATTAAATGATATCCCTACAACCCGCAAAAGGACACTTACTTATAGCAGAACCATCCATTATTGGTGATGTCTCTTTTAACCGTTCTGTGGTACTACTAGCCGATCACAGTAACGAGGGATCAATTGGTTTTATCATGAATAAACCACTGGATTACATATTATCCGACTTAGTCCCAGATGTAAAAGCTGAATTTAAAATATATAACGGAGGTCCTGTAGAACAAGATAACCTATACTTTATTCATAAAATCCCCCACCTTATTCCTAATAGCGTAGAAATTTCTAATGGCATCTTTTGGGGCGGTGACTTTACTATAGTCTCTGACCTAATCGCTGAAAATAAAATTTCTGCCAATGAAATACGCTTCTTCCTTGGATATTCTGGATGGGATGCCAAACAATTAAACCAAGAACTTGAAGCCAGTTCGTGGGTAATTGTCAAAAACACCTATGAAAAAAATATTATAGGCAAATCTTACAACACTTTCTGGAAAGAAAAAATGATTGAATTAGGAGGCGATTACCTACTCTGGTCCAATGCTCCTGAAAACCCTAGTTATAACTAAAATATACCTTTGCTATACAAAACACTACGCTACCTTACTTATTAAAATGACATAATCTTTGTCTTGTACTGAAATAAAAACTAATTCATTATCAAATACATATAGCACCACATATTTCCATATATGCAATACCTCGTACTGCTTTATAATGAGTTACTATCTGTAATTACCATAGGAATTAATTTTTATTTCCATTTACTATAGATCACCATTCCAAAGTATCCCTAGCACTATTGCTACAGCCTCCAGTCGATGCGACTAATTTTTAAGAAAATATTTAGACCTTAAAATCACACAGAAGTATCTGAATTGATTAATTTATGCTTTTATAAGCTAATTTCAAACTACACAACGATCACATGAGTACACCACACAAAGGATTTAATACCATATGCATTCATGAAGGAGAAGTCATAGACGAACAGTTCAAAGGAGCCATCTCCCCAATTTATCTATCGACCTCTTATGCCTTTGAGGATGTAGCAATTAAACGATACCCTAGATATTTCAATACTCCAAACCAAGAAGCACTATCTAAAAAAATAGCCTTATTAGAAAAAGGAGAAGCAGCACTACTTTTTGGTAGTGGTATGGCAGCAATTAGCACCACATTACTTGCTTTTTTAAAACAAGGAGATCATATCGTGTTACAACGTACACTCTATGGAGGTACTGCCAATCTGATCAATGAAGAATTCGAAAAATATGGTATTGATTACTCCTATGTCACTACACAAGACCCTCAAGGGTTCGAAGCACAATTACAAGAAAACACCAAGATCATCTATATAGAAACACCGTCTAACCCACTACTCACTCTTGTAGATATTCAGGCGATTGCCACCTTGGCAAAATCCAAAGGTATACTTACGATTATAGATAACACCTTTGCTTCCCCAGTAAACCAAAATCCTATCGAGCTAGGCATCGATATTGTCATCCATTCGGCTACTAAATACCTTGGAGGGCATAGCGATATTTTAGCAGGTGCTGTAATTGCTTCCAATGCTCATATAGACACTATCTTCCAATTAGGTAAAAACCTAGGAGGCAGCCTTAGTGATTTTACAGTATGGATGCTAGAAAGAAGTATCAAAACACTGGGTATTCGTGTCAAACAGCAGAATGAAAATGCATTACTCTTAGCGCAATGGCTTTCCCAGCATGAGTATGTACAAAACGTGTACTATCCAGGATTGCCTACACATCCAGATCATGCCTTGGCAAAAAAGCAGATGAAAGGATTTGGAGGCATGCTTTCTTTCGAACTTACAGAACAAATAGATGCCAGTCAATTTTTAAAAAAACTACAACTCATCAAGAGTTCTATGAGCCTAGCTGGTGTAGAAAGTACCATGGTATCTCCACACCTTACCTCCCATGCACTTATTTCGCAAGAAGAAAGAGATCAGCAAGGTATTAGTGACAATTTACTTCGATTTAGTGTCGGTATCGAAGAATATGATGATTTACGACAAGACATCGCACAAGCAATCACACAACTAACCGTTTAGTATATACAACACATGAAATTAGACATTTTAGCCTTTGGCGCACACCCAGACGACGTAGAATTAGGCTGTGCAGGAACAATTACCAAAGAAATTAAAAATGGAAAAAAAGTAGGCATTATCGATCTTACTCAAGGTGAGCTAGGCACTAGAGGAAGTGCCGAAACCAGGGCTCAAGAAGCAGCCAAAGCAGCAGAAATCCTAGGTGTACAAGTACGAGAAAACCTAAAATTTAGAGATGGTTTTTTCGTAAATGATGAAGCGCATCAGCTCGCGATCATACAAATGATCCGAAAATACCAACCAGAGATCGTACTATGCAATGCTATAACCGATCGACATATCGATCATGGCAAGGGTAGTAAACTAACCAGTGACGCTTGTTTTCTATCCGGATTGCGCAAAATCGAAACCCAACTGGATCACCAACCACAAACAGCATGGAGACCAAAACACGTATACCATTATATCCAATGGCAGGATATCAGACCAGATATCGTAGTAGACATCAGCGGACATATCGATACCAAAGTAGCTAGCGTACTCGCCTATGCTTCTCAATTCTATGACGCCAATAGTACAGCCCCTACCACTCCTATCTCTAGCAAGAACTTTTTGGATAGTATTGAGTACCGAGCAGCCGATTTAGGAAGAATGATTGGTGTAGCCCATGCAGAAGGCTTTACCGTAGAACGCTATGTCGCAGTGGATTCCATTTTTAACCTCATTTAATTCAAAAATTTTTCAATTTTTATTTGGCAGAAAGCCTAAAATACTTTAGTTTTGCACCCGCAATCAAATGGTGGTTGTAGCTCAGTTGGTTAGAGCATTGGTTTGTGGTACCAAGGGTCGCGGGTTCGAATCCCGTCTTCCACCCATTTACAAAAAGACTTTGTTTTTACAAAGTCTTTTTTGTTTTGTAATAAATTCATAGCCTTTAAGGATTAAAACGGATCAAGATCAAATATTGTGTTTATGCAAAAATTCTGGTTAATCTAAATATATGATTAGGGCGTTACCCAAAGGGTCGGGCTATCCGTTTCAATTCCTCGCACCTCCTATCGTCCATAGCCGTCAGTCTAAGTCCTTAAGTTTTTGGAAATGAGTTTTTTATTCTTTTTTTCTTCAAGCTCAAAGAATTTATCAGCGACGTCTTCTATCTTGGCTATCAGATTTTTGAGCATTTCTTTGTTATTTAATGTTTTTCTAAAATCTTCGTTGATCCTGTATGCATGTTTATAGTACTTCCAAAGTCTAAAGTTTGGGAAGAAAGTAAATCGTATTCATACTGAATACTGATCATTGCAGCACTATTAGGAAGACATCCTCCATGACCTTTGAATTTATCTTTATAAGCAGCTGGTAATGCAAATCGTGTAGAATCTTTAACTCGGACTCTATTGAAGGGAGAAAAAGAATTTTTACAATTAAAATCGCTCTCAAATTGACTTTCTAAAACAGTAGCCAAAACTGATTTCAAGAAGTGTACTGCTTGATCATTAAAACGTTGATCAAGAGATTGCTTTGTAATTTCAATTCCTTGATTAAACAGATCAGCACAAATATCTAAGAGACTTAGTTCTTTACCTTGCTGATAAGAAAATAGTAAACTTTTTAGAAAATCTAATGGTTTAAGTTTTGACTTTCTTTGAACAAAACCAGTCTTTTTTGCTATTTTGTCAATCAACTCAAAATCAAATGATTGAAATACATTTTTTAGCGAAAATTCGTTATTAACTGCTGCCTTTTTTACTTGCTTCTTTCCCTAAGAAAAAGTATATTTATAGTAACAAAGGGCGGTAAAAATAAAGATTTTCAACCCCGCCCATTATTTATCTTACAAACATCACAAATATGGGAAAAAAGACTGAGAATCCCGTAAAAGGATTCGTGTCCTGATGTTATAAATTGACAATCAAATGATTAACCCGTTAGCCTGACGGCTATGTCCTATCGTCGGGCTGTGGGATTTCCACTACTATCCCTAACGCAAAAACATAGCTAGAAATTGAAAAAATAACTAAACAAATAAGCATCTTATACACTTCAAAAAAAGAAAAGAGTAAAGGCTACCGCTAATCTGTGACTAGTGGCGTCCATTTTTGTTAAGCCTAATTCTACTGGTTTATTATGCTGTTGTTACCAAAGTAAAACTAGGTAGCTTATAAAAAACAAAACCACAATCTATCTAAAATAGATCGTGGCTTTTTTGTTATTACTTACTCATACGCCGCCAAGCTATACCGCCACTAGTTTTGGAAACTAGAGGTAGCCGTTACGCATTCTTGCGGCAGCGGGTTTTAGTTAATCACTCTTCGGAGAGCGAAGGATAATATTGACCTTGCCATAAATCCCCTAAACTATCTTTATAAACTACTCTTAAAATACCTCGGTCACGGCTCGCCCAAATCTCTTTTAAACCTTCATCATTTTCGGAATGACTTTCAAAGCGAAAATTATATTGGAATTTGTATATCGAATCTTTACACACAGGATCATACACTACTTTGGAAAGTTTGGAGTAACAACATGCTTTGTCGTTTGTAAAATTCGATTTGAAAACCAGTAAATTTAAACTAAAAAAGTTGTTAAATAAAAAAACACTATCATTTCTCAAAGTTATTTTGTCGTAAATACCTGCTTTTAATTCAGGAGAAATTTTTATATTAAAGTAAATATCATCATAATATGAATCTATAGAAGAATCAAAACTCTGTTTATTCAAAAGTTGTACTTTCTTTTTCTCAAAATCTCCAGTACGGAGATTTTTAAAATAGTTTATACTCTTCATTTTTTTAAAAAATGATCTTTCTTTTACTTCTTGATTTCCACAATAAAAATTATAACCACTTGCTTCCTGCTTTTTTTCACTTTGTTTACAAGTTGATATAATTAAAAAGATTATAATTATTAAATACCTCATTTTTTGAAAAATCTATCACTTAAAACTCTTTCGCTTCCCGAACTGCTTCTTACTGTATTGAACTGCATCATATGGAATAACGTAAATTGATTATTAAATTGATGCAAGAAATGATCAAGCAAGGAAGCTCCTATATTCCCAGGAATTTGATGGCCTTTAGGATGTTGAGAGAATATTAGATGTTCTTGAGTTCCAGTTAGGTTACCTTTAGTCAAATCTGTAAGATAATTATGTGCTGTAATTTCATGAAATAGACTTTGTGTTTGTCTATCTTCAGAATTTTTAGTGAAAGCATTTAAGAGGACAAATCTATTATCACCTTTTTGTAGCTCGGTACCAGAAATAAAAGGTAGATAATGGGATGAAAATTTTTCGCTTAAAACATTACTTACAGATTCAACAGTTATAGAATTTGATACCTCAAAAGCTTGAGAAGTTATAGTTACTGCGTTGACTTTTGTTTGCTTTATATTAGTATCAGGTCCGAACCCTATATGCAAGTGTTTATGAGGGTTGTTGACATATTCTTTTAAAACTTCTTGACCAATAGGAGTTGCTAATATTTTACTTAGAAATTTCTTTAAAGTTGGATCACCTCCAATTATATAAACATACCCTCCATCCGGATCAATAGCATTAACTCCATTATTCCCCATTGCAAGATAAGGAGAAAAATATTGTTGAGCTGGATCAGGACTAACCCAACGTCCTATTCTGGAGTCATACATTCTTAATTCAAATGAATTAACACCATTTCCTAACTCAGGTTCTTTTTCAGCATATTCACCTTGATATCCATATCTATAATCTCCTTGTTGGTTTCGATTAGGCATTGGCATTCCAAAGGAAAACTAATCAAATGCATTTTTTTGAACGGTTTGCCTTATCATCCTAGTGCTTCCTTCTACACTTTTTTT
>CANMMM010000012.1 GCA_947498935.1 uncultured Aquimarina sp.
ATTCCGATAACTCCACATCTGACACCCCATCACTAGCATCCACCTTGGGTGACAACACGTAGCTTAAATTCCCAAAATAATCGTAAACATAATACGTATCGTGAGGGAGACCCTTATTATAAGTGCGTTTGAGTACCACTCGTCCTTCTTTATCGGTATACTCTGCTGTAGTATGGTCTTGCTTATGTATTTGATCTGGCTGCCAATTCTCATCTTTAGTGATCGTTACATACAGCTCATTGGGATCGTAATGACCTTCTTGTAGCAAAGTAGGTTTTTGTGCATCATTATCCTCGAAACTCACCTCAAAATAGCGTACTTCCTCCTGCGTATTCGCACGTCTTTCTATCTTAATGGTATGATCTGTGTCTGCAGCTCTATTAACTTTCCAACTTTTTCCTGGCGCTCCCTGCTCTATCACTCTATTTAATGGCGAATTTTCAAACACCCGCTCTGCATAGGCATTAATGTCACTAGAAGTATTGACTCCTTTAAAATCATTGGCGTATAATGTCGCATAATACGCCCCGATATCATCTGCTACGGATACGGATTGATATGCGCCATTCCCTCCATTTATAAAAGGCAAATATTCTCTAGGCTGCCTCCCAAGTGCATCGTACTCGATATGGGTAACGATGTCTGTATCTACAGGAGTTGCTTTGATGGCACGCTGTTGCATAGGCCTACCCAATCCATCGAAATACGTCACTGTTTCCGATACATCTGCATTGGTCTTTATTGCCGTATTACTTTGCATCGCAAGCTGATAGGTTCGGGTGTATACATAATTCTGATTTTGGGATAATGCCAGCTCGTAAGGCAATTCTACACAGCCTTGTTTATCACCAAATACCGCTGGGCACCTGTCTGTATTATTGGCTACATATCCTGTGGGTTGCGTACAGGCTCGCTTAGGAGCTGCTGGATCTCCAAAACCATCTTTATCCGTATCTGCATACCATAGTTTTGAATGCTTTAGGGTATACGTAATGGTTCTAGCAGTACTCCAACATCCAGAATGATTATGCCTAGCTCTAAGATAGTATACATCTCCTTTTTTTCTATCCACTGATGCTGCTGCATTATTCGTACTTGTTCCTGTCGCACTCCCCTGCCAGTACCATGTAACTCCACTAGGCGGTTTTTTTCTTTTGATAACTGTCCTATCGCAGTGCACCACTACAGTAGGCGCGGCAGGAATGGCTGGAATCGTTTTTACGCTATAATCCACTTTTTTAGCAGCACTCCAACACCCTGAGCTGTTGTGCCTAGCTCTAATATAATAGGTAGTTCCACTGGTTGGGGTGAGTGTCTTCGAAGTATTGGCTGTACTGGTCGCCGATGCACCACCCTGCCAATACCATGTGACACCACTAGGTGGATTGGCTCTAGTTATTATCGTTTTACCACACTGGCTGTCTACTGTAGGGGTTGCTGGTATTGCTGGCATTATTTTAACACCGTATATGATATGCCTAGTAGTTCCCCAACATAAGGTTTTATTATCCCTACCTCTTAGATAATACCTTCCTCCCCTAGTTCGAGTTATTGTCTTAGCAGCATTGTCTGTACTGGTAGCATAAGGATTGTACTGCCAATACCATGTAATACCACTAGGAGGATTGGCTCTAGTCAATATCGTTTTACCACACTCCTGCTTAATAACAGGGGTACTAGGAATGCCTGGTGCTGGATTTTCGTCTATTTTTCCATCGCAGTTATTGTCTTTTCCATCACAAAACTCTGTAGCTCCTGGGTATATTTTAGGATCTTTGTCATTACAATCGAAATTATTAGCCACATAATTCCCTTGTGGCTTTGTTCGAGAACAAATCGATTTACCATATCGATCCCCAAACCCATCTCCATCATTATCTCTATACCATGAGATTTTATCACTTGGGCAGTCTCCTCCACCAACAAATACTTGTGCCATCCCAGCGGTAGCACATACTATATACATTATGATAAATACCTGTATTTTTTTCATGATTCCCATTGCTTATTTTTTATACATATATCTATGTTCAGACACTAAATTCCCATCAGTGTCTTTTACGAATTGTAGCCTATTCAATGTATCATACTGGTAAGTAACTGTTTCTCCTTTGGGATCAGTGATACTCGTAATGCCTATTAAGGGCGTATAGGTATAGGTCGTAACTAGAGCTGCTGGCAGCTGTGTTCTAAGGGTCTGTTCTTGTGCAGCAGTCAGTCCACCTGCTCCTGTATGCGCATCGGCAGCAATAGCTGTGGCACTTGCTATTTGTGCCCGTGTAGCATTTTCGATTTTAGCTACGGGATATAATTGATGATAGCCCCAGATATAGCTTACCGATGTACCATTGGGTTTTGCTACTTCTAGTGGATTTCCTTTAGTATCATAGGCGATATAGCGTATTCTAGGTTCTAATTCTCCAGCTGCCCCCTGTACCGCTTTTAGTGTTTGTATCTCTTCTGGTAGTACGATAGTCGTATCCCAGGCTTTATACACTATGCGTTGTACCACAGTACTCTTTACATTGCCATCCTTATCCTTGACTACAGTTTCTGTTTGTATAGGTGCCGAAGGCATATGCTTGGCGCCTGATACTTGTAGTTGTTGGATAGCACTGTATTGGGCATCTGTTAACTCTGCATACCCCAATGCGCCCTTGTTTGTTACATCTGCGGGATACTTGGTGGTAGTCGTAGTGGTTTTTCCACGGTGCATAGTCGTAACTTCTTGGCTAGGCTGATAATGTGCATCATAGGTATACGCATATGTTTTTTTCTGTTGCACTTGCATCCCATCATAATAATTCGTGGTGGTCGTTGCTGCCAAAGAAGCTGTACCTGCTGTGTTATAAATAGTAATGTATTCATTATGCCCATCCTCATCTTCTGATCCTAGTATACCATCCTGATCAAAGAATAAAATCTGTGGTTGTATATGCATGGACCTGTTATGAAGATACGGATCATCACTTGATGGAAAATGCCCTGGAAACATCAATTGAATAAGATTGTTTTCATTGCCTCCATAAACATACTCATTCTTAATCGTTTGTATCGGTTGATAGCCTGTTTCTGTCTTTTGATACTGTGTAGTGGTTAGGGGTTTACCACGTAGCCATTCATTATCAATGGCAGGATGGTATGGCGGTCTATAGAAATCTCCTGTATCTGCAAATGCTGTAAAGCTATATTCCGTTTTCCCCATACGCTCCCCATTGGCCACCTGATATTCTGTAACATGGCTATACCCTTCGTGGTTTCCTTGCTCATAACTCATCGGACTTCCGGGTCTTGCTCCATAAACTCTTCTGATCAGAATCGTATTGTTCCCTACAATATCATCTATATAATAATATATTGGTGGCGCAAACACCAATCCGCTGGATTGCCCATTAGGTTTTTTATATTCATATTCTTTTATGATATTACCATTAGCACCGTCATTCAGGGTAATTTTCTTGATTCTATTACCTGCTGTATAGAGTAAATTATTGGTATCTTCACCACTGTCTATGATTTCTTTTCGTATCTTCCATGTTAGAGCAATTGCAAAATGACTGGTCTCAAAATCCTTTGGGTCTTCTGCCCCCACATTTCTTGGTGTCGCTCTTAAGGTATACGTACCTCTTGGTATTCTGTAAACATTCCTACCTGGCAAAAAATCGATCGTACGCTCTTCGTTTAGCAACTGTACCTTATAAGGACATGTAGTCGTAAACACCTCCGAATCACAAAATTCTGAAGGATTTATAAACAAGCTAACATTTACATCATCACTATCATAATAAATGATCTCAAAAGGCTCTTCTGATTCATAAAAGCGCCCGTTGTAAAACAACGGAGATTTCGCTAAGGTCTCTGTTTTAAGCTCATAAGGAGCTGTTTCTGGCGTCAACAACTCATCGAAATATGGAGGTTTTACTGCTAAATTCGCTTCATACTCATAGGTAGCCGTTCCTCCTGTAGGGTAGGTAATCTGGGTTAGCAATCCAGCTTTATTTTTAGTTTCATCTACTGACCGATCTTCTGTTCTTGCTCCTGCTTGCTTAAAAGTCAGAAAATCTCCGTTTTGCTTTCCATTATAATACCCCCATGCATCCTGCGAATTAGAAAATCGATTCGGAAGTGGTTCGCTGTGGTATGCAAAGGTATACGGAGGGATATTGTTTTCTCCTTTCTGATCATAGGTCGTGATACTATCTAGAAACAATCGCTTGGTAGCTCTAGGATCTAAGATAAGTAACGCCTCTAATGTATTGGAATTAGATATATTATTGGTATAGGTATACTTAAATCCAAAAGATTTAATCACTGTTCCTGCTGTATTTTTTAGCTGTATTGTTTCTAGTGTATACGCACCTTGTATATCTTCTCGCTCTGTGGTACTAGGTATAAATGTCATACTACCTTCGGGAAAGGTAATACCAGCGACTTGATGCTGTATGGGACGTACTTCTGAAAAATAAGACGTTACCCCAGCTGGCCCTTTATCTATTTTATCAAAGCTTCTTCGTACATATCTTGGTGTTTCTTTTGTATAACTAAACTTAGCTGATCGGCCATTAGGACTCACTATATCCATCAGGTACCAAGCCATATTGGGACTAAATCCACTGCCTGGTGTGGTACTTAATCTAGTATTGTATGTCCCTTGTTTAGTAACTACCTCTTTATCTATCGCATTGGTTTTACCATCTAGGGCTGTCCCAAAATGATAGGTATACCCATCTGGTGTTTGTACTTTCCAGCCTTTGATCGGACCGACACTGCCTGTTTCCCAAATGGGTTGGATCGTAATGTCTGAAAAACTTTGTATTACAGGTTGCTTGGTTCTTTGATCAAAGAAAAACTTCCCAGTATATCCCATAAAATTAAACATAAAGATATCCGGGATAAAATCTAATTCTTGTAGTATAGAAGCAGCTTGTACCCTTCTTCGGGTTTGTTCTGAGGTAAAAAACGTTTCATAATAATTATCTCGTAAACATCCCTTTACAGAATTAGCAATATACTCATCGGCTGCATCTCGAATTTGTCTGGTGATCACGCCACCAGCATTGAGCGACCATCCCAGCCCTACTCTAGAGGCTACTTCTGCTACTTGTACTCCTTTGGCATGATACGATAGCTGAATCGGGATCGACATTCCATCGAGCGATGCTGTGTGAATGGGTACTTGTATCGATGGTGTACCGTTATAATAAGAGACGGGACTTTCTACAAATTTCCCTAGAGAGGCGGCTTCTGGACTTGGAGGAATCACTACGATCGATTCCTGCCCCGACACAATTCCGTATAACATCCCTAAGAGACATACAAAGATTTTTTTCATACTAACTAATTATTTTATAAAACTAAACTAACTACTTTACGATCATACACATCTTATAAAGAGACACGATGCATGACAACTCGGGGCTTAGTTGATGGAGCATCGTAATGAAGTGATTTAAACTTTTTCAATTTGCTATAAAAACGATCTTTTGCCCTCAAATTTTGTAATTTTTGAGTTCCGTAGCCCTGCTATGCAACAAAAAAATCACTTCATTTGGTCACAAAATCTCCGATTTTCGCTGAAATCAAAAAGTTTACATCACTTCAATGCGTACACCTATTAATGTCTAAAACAGCGGAAATGTTACCCCCTAAAAAGCACTTTTTTTGAAGAAATTTTGAAACAAACACTTAAACAACTATAAAACAGCAATTTACAAACACTAGTGGTTGTATATAATTTTAGTAAATTATATATTAAAAACACTAATTTATCTGTAAAAAAGAAATTTTATATAAAAAAGTAGTTATGTAAAGAACTATATAATAGCTATGATAGCTGCTATACTAATCATGTAGCATATCAGGAACACGGCATCGCGTCAGGGATAGGAACGGCATCCTTTTTTGGTTTTCTAAAAAACCAAAAAAGATACAGTGGATAGCCCGCTCGGACGCCCAAATCCTTATTTTTTTCTAAAATATACGGCTACTGGGACTCCGTGGAAGTCAAAATTCTTGCGCAATTGATTTTCGATATAACGCTTGTAGGGATCGCGTACATACTGCGGTAGGTTGCAAAAAAAGGCAAACTGTGGCTGTGGAGTAGGCAGTTGCATACAATACTTGATCTTTACATACTTCCCCTTATAGGCTGGTGGTGGGTTATGCTCGATGATGGGCAGCATGGTATCGTTCATCTCACTGGTTTTGATCTTTTTGGATCGGTTTTTATAGACTTCTACCGCTGTTTCTATGGCCTTGTAGAGACGTTGCTTGGTCAGGGCAGAGATGAACACGATCGGCACATCGGTAAATGGGGCGATTTGCTCGCGGATGTGTTTCTCAAAATCCTTGAGCGTATTGCTCTGCTTATTTTCGATCAAATCCCATTTATTGACTAAAATCACCACCCCTTTTCGATTGCGTTCGGCGAGCCAAAAGATGTTTTGCACCTGTGCATCAAACCCACGCGTAGCATCGACTACCAATAGACAGACATCACTATGCTCAATGGCACGTACGGAGCGCATCACGGAATAGAACTCTAAGTCCTCCTTAACCTTGGACTTACGTCGGATTCCTGCGGTATCGACGAGATTGAACTCAAAACCAAAACGATTGTACTTCGTATCGATCGCATCTCGGGTAGTTCCTGCAATATCGGTTACTATATAGCGATCCTCGCCAATCAGGGCATTGATAAAGGATGATTTCCCCGCATTGGGCCTTCCTACTACGGCAAAACGCGGTAACTCAGACTCCTCTTCCTCTATATAAGGTGGCAGGGCATCGACTAAGGCGTCTAGTAACTCTCCTGTACCACTCCCATTGATACTCGCGATGGTGTAATACTCGCCCAGCCCTAGATTATAAAACTCTACGGCATCGGCGGCTCGGCGACCATTATCTACTTTATTCACTGCCAGAAAAACAGGCTTGTCTACCTTGCGCAGCAGATTCGCCACATCTTCATCCATTCCTGTGATGCCAGATTCTACATCGACCATAAAGATAATCGCATCCGCTTCCTCGATAGCCAGTTCTACTTGCTTATCGATTTCTGCTTCGAAAATATCATCGCTTCCTACTACATACCCTCCAGTATCGATGAGCGAAAATTCACGACCATTCCAGTCACTCTTCCCATAATGGCGATCACGAGTTACCCCACTCACCGCATCTACGATCGCTTCTCTTCGCTGAATTAATCGATTGAAGAAGGTCGATTTTCCTACATTCGGTCTCCCGACAATGGCCACTATACTACTCATCTTGTATGCTCTAATTTTTTGGCAAAATTACTCTTTTTATTCAGAAGTGATTACAACTTTTTGTTTTTTGGCTGCTATTCCCTTCTTTTTCCGTCCTAATCTTACTGTTTTTTATAGCATTTACAGGTATTTTCTATGATCGGTATGCATACTTTGGGCGTTACCACAAGGGTCGGGCTATACGCTGTATCTTTTTTGTTTTTTCTGAAAAACAAAAAAGGATGCCGCTCCTATCCCTAACGCAAAAAAAACTTAACAGTAAATTTTATGAGGGTCATATAGTTAGGACACTAACTATTTGTAGGCTGCTACGATGGGGCTTCTATTGTTACCAACTTTTCTATACCGCTTCTTCCTATGTGCTGCTCGATACGGTATTCTAAGTCTGCGTAGGCATTCATACAATAGGTATATGCCTGTAGCGGATCTTTATACGGACTAAAATGTTGGTGAACCGCTCCATCTGCTCCGTTTTTGGTACACATATAATAGTAGTGATCGGAGGTCGTGAGGCGATGCCAATCTGCGAGTAAGACTGCATCTCCAATGTGGTATACTGCTGCTTCCATCGCATAGAGGCGCCGCAGGGCTTCTTTCTGTAAGGCATTGCCACACCAAGCCGAGAGATCGCGCTCTGTATCTGCCCATGAACTACTGCTAGGCACATCGTACACCCCTCGTATGGGATAGGTAGCTATGACCTCTGAGGGCGTTTTAAAGTCCAATGCCTCATACCGAAACACTTCGGCTGGCAATGCGCGTAAAAAATCAAAAATACCTGTAGCGGCTGTTTGATGCGCCCCAAAGGTTTCGTAATCCAAGAATATATTGATCGTATCTGCTCCATGTACGGCTTCCTGATGTAACCAGGCTACGTAATCGGCTGCCGTGAGTGGATAGGAATTCCATGTGGTATCCGAAAAACGAAAGGCGATAGCATCGCTCAACGAATAATTTCTAAGGAGTAACGGCATGGCTGCTACTTGCGGAGGATGCCTAAGGCAATTCACTGAATACTGTCCTACTTCTGCGGGGATTCCTTCTGCCAGTATGCCTTTATACCCCAACTGCTGTATCTCCATTGCCAACTGATTACTGTAGATCAACTCGGTATTACGAAATACCGTAGGAGTAACACCAAAGTAGTGCTGCATCGCGGCGGTGTGCTGTGCTAACTGGTCTTTAAACACATGTTCGGAATACAAAGAACTAAGCGAATGATGATAGGTCTCTGCTAGGAGTTCTACATTGCCGGTAGCGACGAGCCGCTGAAAACTTTCTATTACATCGGGACGCCACTGCCCGAACTGCGCTAATGCAACGCCCGTAATAGAAAATGCTACTTTAAAACGCCCCTCATACTGCTGTATCAGTTCATAAAGCAGCTGATTAGCGGGCAGGTAACAATGGTCAGCTACCTCATCTAAAATAGTGCGATTCAGCGGAGTGTCAAACAACTGCTGATCATAGGCGATATCGAAAATCCCATAGGGTTTAACCCGATAGGGCTGATGTACCTGAAAATAAAAACAAATCGATGCCATATTACCTAAGAATTGTTGCATATGCAGCGATGAGCTGATTTGCTGCTAGCTGCCAACTTACTGCCTTGATTTCTTCTTGTTGTTTGTCTACTATACTTGCCCGCAGGTCTGCATCCCGAAGTAAGGTAATAAGCTGCTGCGCAAATCGATCGGTATCCCAATAATCTGCTTGCCAAGCAGTGGTTAGCACCTCTGCTACACCTGATTGCTTACTAATTACACAGGGAACTCCGGCATTGGCAGCCTCTAAGACTGCTAACCCAAAGGGTTCTGATACCGAAGGCATAAAATAAATGGCCGTAGTGGCTAATAATGCGTCGATCTGGCATCGATCCATAAATCCTGTGTAAATGATATACTGACTCAACTGCGTATTCGCCGCCTCCATTAATAGCGCTGCTAGCTGATCGCCCGATCCTGCAATGACAAAACGAACATCGGTGTACTGCTGTGTTACCTTCTGTATGGTTTCTAGTAGGTATCGAGGTCCTTTTTGTGCAGTAATCCGCCCCATAAAGGTGATGAACTGCTGCGGGATGGCATGCTTCCAGCGTGCCTGCGGCTTGCACTCTATAGCATGATACACAGGTACAATCTTAGTAGCAGGTAGCTGATAATGCTCCTTGATACATTGCTTGGTATAACTACTCACCGCTACTACGAGATCGGCTTGCTGCATGGCTTTTTGTTCGATGGCGTATACTGCAGTGGCTACACCGACTCCTACTCTATCTGTTTCTAAGGAATGGATATGTACCACCAAAGGGGTATCTCGTAATTGCTGTAATCGCATACCTGCTGTAAAGGTAAGCCAATCATGACAATGGATAATATCAAAGGATAAGGTAGCTGCAATACTACATACCCCCGCTTTGAAAGCCCGTATTTTTGCCCATATATTTGCCCCATACACTTCATCGGCTGTTACTTGTTGTTTGGCACGTGTATAGAAGGCATCCATAGCTATTTCATACGAATGAGTTGCTGGATAGGCAGACAGTTCCTCAGGGGTATGTATAGCTAGTACTGCGGTGGTCTCTGAAGGCTCTTTCTGAGCGATTTCATTGACGCCATGCACAGTCACATTAGGTAGCACAGGAGTATCCTGATCTTTATACGGGATGATCAACTGTACTGCAACAAACTCGCTTAGCGCCTTTATAATTTCATAAGTAGCCACTGCTAATCCGCCCACTATTCTGGGCGGATATTCCCATCCAATAACTAAGACTGTTTTGGGCATGGCTGTACGCATACATACTGAAGTGTTATACACTTTTTACAATTAGCTATAAAAACGGTCTTTTGTACCCAATTTTTACAATTTTTGAATTTTCGGGCGTTACTATGCTACAAAAAAATTACTGCATTTGGGTACAAAATCGTACGAATTTCGCTGACATCGAAAAAAGGTAAACCACTTCATTAATAAATTTTTATAATATCTGTAGCGGTGTCTGTAGATGGAACACGCATATCACCTAGATACAAACTACCTATGTAATGCTTTGCCCTTTCTGTAAACATGCTTTCTTTGGGCATTGCCAGCGTGAGCGTGGCATCCGCTTCTACAATGGCTGCTGCACCACGATTGCTACGGCTATTTAAACCCGATGGCAGATCTATGGCTATTACTTTTTCATTTCCTGCATTGATCCAATGGATCATTTCCATAGAAAGCCCGCATAATTTCTGGGTGGCACTGCTCTCCATAATGCCATCTATAATAAGATCGTATTCTAGATCTCCCGGTAATTCGGTTCCTAAATGCACAGGAACCCCTATTTGTTTTAATAATTGTTTCTGTCGCAATGTCACTGCTGCCATACGCTCGTCTGTATCGGTCATAAAAACCTGAACATCGACTCCTAAGCTGTGTAATCTACGGGCGCATACCAATGCACTACCGCCATTAGAGGATACTCCTGCTAGTACGGCTACTTGTTGACCACTAAGGTGATGTTGTAAAAAATGCTCTTTTGCTAGGATCGCCAATGATCTGCCTGCATGCTCTATTTGCTGCGTTAGATAAGTACGATACTTCTCGAATTTAGTCGTGGAATTGGGTACCAACCTCTTGGAAGAGGTTGGGAATGTTTCTGGGATGATTGTGTGTGTGTACGTTTTCATAATTCCTTTTAAAAATGTTTAATGTTCACTTGAACCGAACGTATATAAAATACCTACGGTCAATACGTGTTCTCCTAAAGCACCCGTGATATAATGATACTCTATAAAGGGTAGTACATTGTGGATCGGTATATGCACTCCTGCACCGATGTTTGTGCCCCAAAAATTAATCGTTTCCTCTGCTAGCATTCCTGTAGCTAGCGTGGTTTGGGTACTATCCTCTAGTGTATAATTGATACCAAAAACGGGGTAGGCGCCTAGGTGCTCTTCAAAAAATTCAACTATATAATGTGCATTGAGATTGAACTCAAATACTGTTATTTCTTTGGATTTGGTCGCTGTGGTAATTGTATGCGGAAATCCATACGAGAACTCAGGTCCAAAACAAAAATGATCGCCTATATTATAATACCCCCTAAGATTAATCCCTGGGTTATCTGTAGACATATTATACTCGAATCCTCCTCCTAGGCTAAAAAACTGCCCGTAAGACAATGCGTGTATACTTATAAGACTAATGATGAGTAAGCTCTTTTTCATTTTTTTATGTTCTTTATTGGGTCGAACTCATCTCTGTTTCCTAAAAAAATCAAAGCGAGTTCATCTTTACCATGCGCTCGTCAACTGAGTTTACATCATGACGTATCGCATTTTTGTGTTTATTACAAACACTATAATTAATGATTCCGATTACTCCATCGTACCTTATGCATCACAAAATGCAATTTTCTCGCACAAACTACTCTTTTTTCCCCACTTTAAAAAAGTATTTTTTCGATCAAACTACCAACTACTAGATAAACTACATCTGGCAGTACACCCCTATTAATAGGCTATAAGAGATAACGTTTTCATAATCAATCACTTTTACACCTTTGATAAAAACAGCACAATTACTTAAAAAAATAGTACAAAAATCATCAATACTATTTAGATATGCCCGTATGACCCGTAGTAGTCCGATGCTACTAAGCATTTGGCTTGTTTTTATCTTTATTTACGATCCACTGTTTACGACACATAGGCATCAGCAGTATCCATCGGTTGGGTTTTTACTGCATACAATGCATGTGATGCATATATTTTCAATAGCGCTGCTACAGACCATGCTTGCTGTATACAGCCTCTTCCTTGTTTAGGAGCTACTCCATCAAATATTTCTGAAATCCCATGAATACAATCTGATGTATAAAAATGAGATTGCAACGGCTCCATCTCCATCAACACTTGCTCTTTAGCAGCAGTGGTATAGTCATTGACTTTTAGGTAGGCTTCCCAATATTCCATCATTAAAAATGGCCACACCGTTCCTTGATGGTATGCTGTATCTCGCGCCCACTGATTACCTGCATACTGCCCTACAAAATCACTATTTTCCTGATCTAGTGTACGCAAACCATACTCTGTTTTTAGTTTTATAGCTACTTGATTGACTACAGTTGCTGCTTCAGATGCTGTAAGCAATGTAAAGGGTAGACTTACTGCCATGATCTGATTGGGTCTAAACGAGCTGTCCTTGGATTGGTCTGGATGAATCACATCGTACAAATAGCCTTCTGGACTCATGAATACATCTCTAAAATGTGTTGTAATCCGTGTTTTCGCATCTAGAATTATCGATTTTGCGGGTCGCTGCAACGCATCGCAAAAAGATGTATACACACATAGTGCATTGTACCAAAGTGCATTGATCTCTACAGGACTGCCTATTCTAGGGGTGACGACATGACCTGCTACTTTTGCATCCATCCATGTCAACTGCCACCCTTTTTCACCTCCGCTGATCAATCCTTCTGCAGTAAGGTGTATATTATATCGTGTACCTTGTATATGATGTAGTAGTATCGCTTCTATGGGGTCGAAATACTGCTGGATCAGCTGTATATCCTCAAATTTCTGTACATATTCGTACAGGGCTACAAACAGCCATAATGTGGCATCGATCGTATTATATTCTACTTCCTGCCCTTCGTAATCTGGGAATCGATTCGGCAGCATCCCTTGGTCTAAGTATTTAAAAAAGGTATGCAGAATCGATACTGAGGTTTGCTGATCTCCTGTGGCGATCGTTAATCCTCGCATCGCGATCATCGTATCTCTGCCCCAATCTGTAAACCAATGATACCCTGCAATGATGGTTTTAGAAGCTGTAGCAGCACGATCTACAATAAACTGATTTCCTGCTAGTAGTAAATCATTATAAAACTCGTGCGTTACTTTCGGATCTCGTACTCCTAGTATATGTGCCATCACACGATCCTCTAATGCCGTACTATCTTCGTGTAGTACAACTTCATCTGTAGTAAAACGAATGGTTACAGATGTGCCAGGAGCTAAGATTACTGCTGTATATCCTATTCTGTAATAATCCTCTACAGATTCCTGTCCTCTGTATACTTCTTCTGGTAATTGCACGTCCTTGTACCAAGCTCTATGTTCTATAAATTCACCTTCAGACCAGTTCATATACAATGGTGGGCAATTGGGATAGGCATGCACTTTCAGAGTAGTCCCTTCTCGCTCATAGTAATAATCAAAATGGTTCTGTCGAGCCGTGGCATGATAATCTTTGTGTACCAATAGTGGATGCATTTCTAGTTCAAAGGCTCTAGCCCCTATATTGGTATACTTCACCACAGTCGTATTACTATTCGGCACCATCCATATCTTTTTTGTGAGCTGCCAAGCTGCCCCTTGGTAGTACCACGTGGCAATCGGGCGTCGTTCAAACCGCTGTAGGTATCGATGTCCTTCTGGATATACCGTATTGGGGTATATATTGACTGCAATATCATCGATTGTATCCCCCTGTTTAATTCGTTCTTCTATTTTAGCAACTAGTATGTTTCGAGCAGTCGGAGGGTTCTGTGGTGCTACCAATAGTCCGTGATACTTACGTGTATTAGCTCCCGTAAGTGATGAGGAAGCATACCCTCCCAGTCCATTGGTCTCTAACCACTCTAATTTAAGCAATTCTGGTATCGTTAGCTGTGTTGTTTTCATATCGTTTTTTATTTAAAAAAAATAAGCCCGTTGTATGTATGCATACCTATATCATTCCGTACGAAGCATCGAAGCTGCCTCTGTTTGTGTGATGGGTTCGCAATCCCAACAAGAGGCATCAATCAGCGTCGCTACAATACCTGTCCATCCTGTTTGATGAGCAGCTCCTACACCTCTACCTGTATCGCCATGAAAGTATTCATAAAACAATATCAGATCCTCGAAATAAGGATCTTTGTAGATCTCTTTATGCAATGCATTGACGGGGCGCTCTCCATTGGCATCTTTTTGGAAGATACTGACCAATCGTGTACTGAGTTCATCGGCTAATTGCTTAAATGTAAGCATCGGACCATTTCCATTGAGTTGTATCTTAAAGTCATCGCCATAATAAGCGTAGTATTCTTTTAATGATTGCACGATCAAAAAGTTCATGGGCATCCAGATAGGGCCTCTCCAATTAGAATTACCACCAAAAAGATGGGTACTGGATTCTGCTGGATCGTATTTTACATCGAATACCTCTCCTTCTATATGTACTTCATACGGGGTTTCATGTATTTTAGATAAGGCACGAATACCACGTGGACTTAAAAATTCTTTTTCATCCAACAGGGCGGTTAGCAATCGTTTCATACGATCCTTAGGCACTAAAGACAGTAGAATATCTTCATTTTCTTGAAACTCTTCGATCGCAATGTATTCTCCATGCTTTCTTCTGTAATTTCTAAACCATTTTAGATTGGTGTAAAAATTGGGTAATTTCTGAAGTACTTCTTTTTTTAGTACCAAAGTAGCATTCAGTGTCATCAGCCCTACTAGCGATCTCACTTTAATCGGCACAAAGGTCTGATTCGGCAATACCAGTACGTCATAGAAAAAACCTTCTACCTCATCCCAACTCCCGATCCAATCTTGTCCTAATCGATTGAGTGATTCTGATATATAAATAAAATGTTCGAAGTATTTAGTCGCCATATCTTCGTATGCATCATCTTCTTGTGCGATTTCTAATGAAATCTGTAACATATTCAGACAATACATCGCCATCCAAGCGGTACCATCTGCTTGTTCTAGAAACCCTCCACCAGGGATGACATTACTACGATCAAAAACTCCTATATTATCCAATCCTAAGAACCCTCCTTCGAATACGTTATTTCCGTTTCTATCTTTTCGATTCACCCACCACGTAAAGTTCAGGGCTAGTTTATTAAGGATACGTTTTAGGAATTTAATATCGCCTTTGCCTGTTTTCTTTCGTTCGATTTCATAGATCTGAAAAGCGGCCCATGCTTGTACAGGAGGGTTCACATCCGAAAATGCCCACTCATAGGCTGGCATCTGTCCGCTGGGAGCCATATACCATTCTCGGGTCATTAATATCAATTGATTTTTGGCAAATTCTGCATCGATCATCGCTATGGGTACACAATGAAATGCTAGATCCCAAGCAGCATACCATGGATATTCCCACTTGTCAGGCATGGAGATAATATCTTCATTATTGAGTGTTTTCCAATCCTTATTTCTTCCGTGTTTTCGTTGCTCTGGTGGTGCTGGGTGTCCTGGATCTCCGTTTAGCCAGGTAGGAATATCGATATTAAAATACTGTTTAGACCATAACATCCCTGCAAATGCCTGTCGCTGAATATTGATCAAATCGGTATCTTCTCCTTTTCGGAATTGCGCATAAAATGCATCAGCCTCTGCAATTCGTGTGTCAAATATTTGATCAAAGGCTGCTGTTAATGGATTGCTATCAAAGGCTTTTTTAGAAAATCGCAATTTGAGCTGCTGCACTCCTTTGGCAGGAATGACAGAGTGATACATCGGTGCGAACTTTGATCCTTCTGCAATCGCATCGGTCAGTGTAAAATCTTGATTAATGACTACATCATGGAATAAGTCTTTTACATATGGTGATGTGTTGGGCACCTGAAAAAGACGCTCTGTATTGGTTTCGTTATTGGTAAACAACCATTTATCTGGTGTTTCAAAAGCAAGGTGGTATGCTCCTAATTTTGGGTGTTTGAGGAGTACCGATCCATAGGCATCTGTAGCTGTATGTTTATGGATGCTATGTTCTCCTTCTGCTTGATTAAACACCCATAAATTACGCAACCATAAGGTGGGTAATACCCATATAGGCGCAGCATGTGCTGCCCGATTGTGTATGGTGAGTCGTATTAAAATATCTTCATCATCTGCTTTGGCATATTCTGTAAACACATCAAAATACTCTTGGTTTTGAAAGGCAGGGCTGTCCAAAATCTCATACTCTAGTTCATGGATACCTCTTTGGGCATTGGTATGTACTAAATCGCCGTATGGAAATTCATTTTGTGGATACTTGTACAGGTGTTTCATATACGAATGCGTAGGTGTACTGTCTAAATAGTAGTACAATTCTTTGCAATCCTCGCCATGATTGCCCTCGGGGCCTGTTAATCCAAAAAGGCGTTCTTTTAGGATCGGATCTTTTCCGTTCCAAAGAGTTACTGCAAATGCAATCGCACAGTGCCTATCACTAATACCTGCAATCCCATCTTCTCCCCATCGATATACTCTGCTCCTCGCATGATCATGCGGAAAATAATCCCATGCCTCTCCATGAGCACTGTAATCTTCTCGTACAGTCCCCCACTGTCGTTCGCTTAAATAAGGCCCCCATTGTAACCAATTTTTGGTATCTGTATAATTCTCTTGTATCCTCTTTTCTTCTGGATTCATGTTGTTTTATTTTTTCTTAATATCGGAAAAAAAGATGATACTATATCTTATAATCCTTGGAATATCATCGCTTTATTTCTTGCTAAAAAAATAGCTTCTTTACTGATATAAAGAAGTACATAGCATTCCGCTCAGTGGTATCATAAGTGTCATGCAGTGCTCCAATAACACGTTACTGTAAACCTAAAATATGAAAAATAAATACGCCTTTTAGAGCAGGTCTCTTTACGTACTTCCCAAGCGGTAGCTATGTGTATTTTTATTTATTGCCAATCTAGACTTTCAATGCTTCGTCATTAGTTGTTTATATTAGAAATATTAGTGTATAGTATTCCTAAATAAATAATTGCTGTTCCTTGTTGTTCATACCGTGTAATTTGTGTAAATTTTTATAAAAGTGATTTAAACCACTTCAATAGTTAAACAGTCCGTAGACCTATCTGCTTATTGTTGTATCGTATTTTATTTTTTTCTTTCGTCGCATGACTCCTATTTATATCGGAGTATTCATCAATTGGTTATTAATATACCCCCCTACTCTTAATGCCATCGCCATGATGGTTAGTGCTGGGGGGACTGCTGCACTCGATGGAAAAAAGCTTCCATCTACTACATATAAATTAGTTACATCATGTGATCGACACCATTCATTGAGTACTGATGTTTTGGGATCAGTTCCCATCACTAGTGTACCGCATTGATGTGCCATTCCTGCTATGGAATGTTGTGTACCCATGTACATATGATTCGACAACCAATGTTTTTCGCAGCCAGCACGTTCTGCCGCTTCTTTGACTTTCTGAATCAGCCGTTCATGAGCTTCTAGATTATTCGGTTTATAATGAATAATGAGCTTATTGTCTTTGATTTCGATACGATTCTCTGAACTAGGTAAATCTTCTGTGGTAATCCAAAAATCCAATGCATGTGTAGCTATACATCCTAAGGTAACTCCGTTTGTAAAGGAAGCTACCTCTTCTTTAAATAGCGTCGCATCTGATTTTCCTAACATCTGAAACTGCCCCATAGGATACTGAAAATCATCACTTCCAAAATAGTAATCATTGACCGCGAATGTTTTTCCAAATTTGGTTGGATTCGGTTCTTTGGACAATGCTACCAGTGCCGTAGTATGTTGACACATATAGTTACGTCCTACTAAACCTGAACTATTGGCGACACCATTTGGATAATTAGAGGAGGTAGATGCAAGCAATAATGCCGCAGAATTAATCGCTCCTGCACACAGGCATACGATTGTTGCACTGACTGTAATTTCTTTTCCTTTTCGTGATAATTTTACTTCTTGTATTGTATCTCCTTTTTTATTGGTTACAAGTTTCGTTACTGTCGTATTACGCCACAGTGTAACATTTGGATAAAACATGGAAGGCTGTACGCCTATCACATGTGCATCAGCTTTGGTTTCTGTAGGGTCGGGAAAACCATCAAACCGATCTAAGATGAGGTGCGATTTGTTTTGTACCGTCCTATCTTGTTTTAATCCCAAAGGTAGTGGAAATGGATGGAGTCCTTGGGCTGTTAAATCATCATACAACTTCTGAATCCTTGGTTCATGAGCAATTGCTTGGTGTAAATACGGTCTACTTTCTGTAGGTTCTGTCGGGTCTGTATGTCTTGTGCCATGTACATGGTACAGTTCTTCTGCTTCTTGGTAATAATCCTTTACATCTTCATACCTAATGGGCCATGCTGGTGAGATTCCATCTTTATGATCGATGGCTTCAAAATCTTTCTCTCGTAGCCTGAACAAAGTAGCTCCGTATACTTTTGTATTACCCCCTACACAATAATGCTGATTGGAGTGAAAAGCGCGTCCTTCACTATCATACCACTTTTCTTTGGTTTTATACCTCGCTTTTACAAATACTTCTTCTGTATCCCAATTTTCTTTTTCCTTAGGAATAAAATCACCTTTTTCAACTACTAAGATACGTTTACCACTTAAAGCTAATTTTTTAAGTAATGTACCGCCTCCAGCACCTGTACCTATAATGATGATATCAAATTTATAAGCCATTCCTCGATTTGTGTGTGTTTCACTTTTTTTGACAAAAGCAAGTTTGATTTCTAAAAAATATAGCTACATATAATGAGTGCTTCTGATATTCGCTAACAAAACTCACACTACTCTAACAAATTGATTCCTTTGTACATGCGTGCTATTTTCTAAAAATATTAAAGTAAATTTCTTGATTATTTTTATCGAAAAAAATGTTTATTTTAACATATGTTACTTAAAGCGACATTTTATTTATTTTTTAGGGTATTCATTCGCTTTTATATTTCCTTTAAATAACAGTAAGTTTTTGCCTACATATAAGATCATTAGCCTTATTTTTTTGCTCTTGAAATATAAACAGATTGTTCTCTGCATTTTATACCTTTTTTAGCGGAAAATTCCAATTACTCGAAAACCACAAACACACAATAAGCAACTGAAGGTCAATTATTTATGCGAAAAACTCAAAAATTAGCATTTTTGTAAATTATTAATTTTTTATTAACATTTTTTAAGAACTCAAAGGATTAAGTTGCTAAAATATTCTTACATTTTGGTTAAAAATTTAATAAATTCAATGAACAGATAATCCAAGTTACAGTTTAGCAATAATTTTACCCTGAATTTTAAAACGTTCTTGGAATGGAAAAACTTAACTCAACCAAAGTCATTTTGTGTTTTTTTCTCCTGCTCAATTCTGTAGTGTTTTCTCAATATATGCCCCAAAATAGAGAAAAACTGCTCTTTATCGGTCAGGATCTCACTTCTGTAGCGAACTACAGAAAAAATTGTATTGGCTGTCCAAAAGGACATGGTGAAACCACCTATTTATCCTTTTATCTGCTTAATACCCCGTATGTATACACCCCACATGGTGGCATTCATTATGGAGCCATCGGTATGGATAATGAGGGTAAACCTGTAGAAGCTAGTACTGATTGGGGAGGAGGCCCACTTAATTTATGGAAAGTAGCAAGTCGATCTTCTTTAGTTTCTGTTGGTTTAGACATGTCTACTGGTGTAGAAAAAGAGGGGTTAACCACAATCGCCAAAGGAGGACATGATGCCATCATCCAAAAAATGGCAGTACTCTTTAATGCTTTTCCTGAAACTGTATTTTTTCTTCGTATTGGATATGAGTTTGATGGGAATTGGTATCCTGGGTACGATAATACGACTAATTATATTAGTGCGTATCGTAGAATCGTAGATGTGCTTCGACAGCATTTACAACAGGACAATGTAAAATACGTTTGGCAATCTAGTGGAGCTCCTGTGGATGACGCCATCGAAGAAGGAAAACGAGAAAACATCATGGATTGGTACCCTGGAGATGATTACGTAGATTGGACGGCTATTTCATGGTTCTTGTGCATAGATGAAAAAGCAACGATTACATCTAAAGATCTCAAAAGAATACCTACACAGCGACAACTGGCACGCGAAATGCTCTACCACTCTGAATTATTAAACAAGCCTATGATGATTGCAGAAGCAACTCCACAAGGGTATTCTATCGCTGCATTAACCAACTGTCATGTAGGGGATATATGGGATGGAACTTCTGGGCAAGAGTGTATTGACAAAACTCCAGAGGAAATCTATGCTGAGTGGTTTGAACCCATCTTTCAGTTTATGAGGGAGAATAGTGAGGTACAAGCATTGGCGTATATCAATGCCAATTGGAATACTCAAGGATTATGGGGATCCCCCTACCATTCTGGCTATTGGGGAGACAGTAGAATAGAAAAAAATGAATATATCAGAAATAAATGGATTGCTTCTGTAGCAGAGAGTGGTTTTCTAAGCACTATGGACCCGACGCAAATCAAAGCGATTGCGAAACAACAGAACAACATGCTCACTAGTACTGAGACGCAACTCACAGCTACTAAAAAAAAAACCACACTAATTAATCTGCGTTTTAACCCTGTTGGTGACTTTTTATACATCGATGGTGCTGATACTAAAGATACCTATCAGATCATTGATATGAAAGGCAAAACCGTTTTACAGGGAGTAGGGGCAAAAGTAGATGTCAGCAGCTTGTCCATGGGAATGTTTATGATAGGTATTAACGACGAAAAAATAAAGTTTATCAAACAATAATTACGCTCAAAAATTTTTAGACACAAAAAAGTTTACGCTATTCTTCTAAATGATTAAGAATAGCGTAAGTCTATGTGTTTTTTAGGTTTCTAATTTAGGTCTAAAAGGTTTTGCTCTTTTAGTTAGGATATATTTATATTTCAATTTTGCGTTAGGGATAGCAGTGGAAATCCCACAGCCCCGACCTTAGGAGGGTCGAGGAATTGGAACGGATAGCCTGCCCCCTGTGGTAACGCCCAAAAAGCTCTTGTAATATCCAACTCGTATTTTATGGAGTATTGAGTTTATATTTTTCTGCTATTTGATTGCTAATAGCTCCTATTTCACCTAATGATATTTCTGCGCCTTTTTGTTCTATCAATTCTTTTATGACCATGATCAGTTCTAACGTAGGTACATCAAAATTTGCTCCTACAGTTCTTAATGCAGAGGAAAGAAGTTCTAAATTGTTATTATCCATATAATTTACCTATATGAACTCATCTTGACTTTTTCTTTTCCCTAAAAAATGCCTGAAATTCACCTGTATTTCGTTACTTTTTTTATCCGTAGCGCTGCTATGAATTTCAAAAAGTGCCTTATCCAGTCAAATTTCCTCTCATTTTCGGTCAAAAACAAAAAGTCAAGATGGGTTCTATTAATTTATCCGAAGGTACTACTATTGATTAAAAAACCAATCGTGGTACAGTATAACATATCCTATCTTACGTCATCAGCGATGATAGGGTCTGTTTTTCCACCACCACCACCGCCACCGCTTCTGCCAAGCTGTGTCCATGAAAAGGGGATAACACCTATATTACTAGAAGTATTAATTTGTATTGATCCTGTTCTTATACGGTTATTTGGGTTTCTAGGAAAAGTGAGTTGTATGGTTTTATTTCCTGTACCTTGTAAATCACTAGGACGAATCGTTACTACTCCGCCAAAAGGTTTTAATGTCCATGACGTATTCGATTGTATCTGAAACCTGATAATCCCTCCTGATGCCTGTACCCTAACACTTTGGGGAGATACCGATAATGTATCTTTTACCCATGCTTCACCATGCCAATGGCTTAACAAATGGTTGATCGTATTAAATTTATTTTTTTTTGTTTTTGCATACCACTCTTTGGCTAAACTATCGAGATTAGCTGTAGTGTTAGTAGCTCTTCCCATCTCTTTTAAGATGTCACTGATACTTATTTTTCCTCTAGCTGGTAACGGCATGCTGTAATTGTTTTAGTTCTGATTTTAACTGCTTAATTTCGGCATGTAGTTCTTGAATACCTTTTACTGCCAATACGGCTCCCATCTTATCATAAGACATCGCATAGTGTTCCTCATTTTTATGTACCCATTCTGGAAATACCTTCATCACGTCTTGCGCTATAAATCCTAACTGTGTTGTCTGCTCTTTTGCCTTGTCTTTCCACTGATAATAGGTAGGCCTTAATTGATCTATTTTATCCAAGAAACGTTCTTTAACAGGCTGTAAAGCTGTTTTTAGTCTTCTATCAGAAAAAGCGGTAACGTTTCCAGAGGCAATTACACTTCCTGTTATTTTTACTTCCTTATTAAAATAAAATCTGGGTCTATCAGTGATCAAATGTGCATGACCATCGTTTTGGGCTCCAAAATCAACATATCCATGATTAGTAGTTACTCGGAATGCATTATTTTTTCCTCTACTCAATCTCGTTTTTGAGTCTTTGATACGGAATTCATTTGCATGTATATTAGCTGTGGCTGTACTGATAGATTTTTTGGCATTCCCATTAAAATGAAAACTATTATTCTTATCATTAAAACTAATGGCATCTACATTATCGGCATCTGTAAAATTAAAAATTAGATATTGCCCATTCCATGATTGATTGTCATCAACCCCTTTACGAATAAACCCTGTCGAATCTATTCCATCTAGTTTGTCTGCATCCAGTCCGCTTCCTTTTCCGTCATTTCCACTAGTCCATATTTTATTCCATTCCGACCAATTCTGGCAGCAATCTCTTAATGATCGTGTCCATAAATTCCCTCCTTTCCCTGTCCATTGCCCTATAATTTCTACAGACCCTGCTGTTCCTTTTCCAAATCCAATAGCAGCGCCAAAACCAACTGGAGCTCCTTTATTTCCTGTATAGGTTCTATATGTATATACTCCTGTTGCTGGAATTTTTCTATAATCTGCTTTATCTGAAGAGGTGGCAATAACTCCTTTGTCTGTATATCCGTGTAAGTGATCTCCTCTTCCATAATCCACTATAGGATCTATATTCTTAGGTTTATAGCCTTGGTGATAGGCTTGTTTTCCTTTTATAAACAACTCTTCTGATGACTGTATTCCTTGTGTAAGATCTAAATCTACTTGTACAGCGATATCTGTTAGCTTCTTAAAGTCTGGTATTCCCTTTGGGTCTGTTCCATCTGGCACCCAAGCTCTTGGAAGCCATCCACTGACTTGATAATTTTCTAAAACCCAACCAGAAACTGGTGCCCCGTCTACATCAATATATACTTGTAACATGGCTCCGTCATATGTTGCTTTCTCTTTTATACGAATGTATCGCATGGTACCACCATTGGCATACTTGGAGTTTGATAGCACATTGATTACATTCCCTGTACCGTAATGATGCGCTGCATAAAAATGTACTGATTGGTGATAACTAGAACGTGTATCACGTAATACAAACATGGCACTGGCTCTGTTTCCTGGATTAATCGCTACGGTATACCATCCTTTTTTAACTGTCTTAGCGGGTATGATATATTGACGTGCAAAACTTGTACTATCTAATCCATCTAATTTATCACTATCCTTAGCTTTTGCATTACCTGCTAACTCAGCTACAATCGCATTTACCCAACTTTGTGTAGCGACTCGCACTCCATTTTCTAAAATGGTTCCTTTGGTTTCTATTCCTTTTACGCGCAAGGTTCCATCTATTTCAGCATTTCCTTCGAGTATTCGTAGTTTATCGCCTTCTTGATAACCTGCTCCTGTACCTTTATGCCCTAACCAGCCACCAACAACTAATAGTGAGTTCCGTTGGAACATTTGCATTCCTACGACTTCTTTTTTGATTGCTCCTCCTTTGTATTGTATTATCTGTAATAATTGATCATTGTTATTATTCTCTGTAGGAATTCCTCTAAATTGATACTGTAACTTCCCTGACCCGTCTCCTTTGCCTTCTACTGAAAATCCCTTATACAACCCATAAGGAGTTTTATGCAAGGTATTCATTTGTCCATTTTCATACAGATAGATCCCTGTTTCATCTGCTGGGTTTACAATTTCTATAGCTCCAGTAAACCTCCCTCCTGACTTGGGTACATATTCCTCATCATTTGCTTGTGTAATCACATACGCTTGGTTGTCTGAGAGGGTAATGACTAAATTCCCTTCTCTATTTCTGGTGATTGATTTCACAACATCCCCATCTTCGAGATGTCGTAAACTATCTATTAGGTCTACAAATTGCTGTTCTGTAGGTATATCGCCTGTTTCAAAAAATGTTTTGAGTGTATCTCTTGATTTTGTCATACTCTTTTAAATTTTTTACGGTTATTAAATTTGATAAACTAACATCCTGTATACTTGATGTGTTTATCGGACTACAAAGGAGATCACCATAGCATGATCCCTTAACGCTTCAAAAATGATGGCTACATCAAGTTTTTTGACATTCTAAAACATGTAGACATTGGGTATCTATGTGGCTTTTGTTTTCTTAATTGTGCCATAGGATTGGTATGTATCTCGGTAGCATCCTTTTTCTATTTATTCTTGATCATGTTCTTTATTTATTAGGGATCGTACATATGGTACTCTCCGTATTTAGCATTCCTACGGAGTTCTCTACATCCACTTTGAAATGATGATAGATAGGAAGTCCTTCTTCATTAATCGCTGGTAACGTATCTGACTCCAATGATGTATCTGACAATGGCACTGTTAATTCAGCATCATTCGCTATTACTTCGTGTATTTTCACCCAATTTCCTTGTGTATTCATCTTATAGATATGGTATTTCCCATTATGTGCCGCTTTTTTCCAACGCAATGAAATATTATCGATAGTACTGGATGGATCGGTTTGTTCAAAATCACAAGACACTACTGGTGCTGTAGGGTTGGTCGTTTCTACAATACTACTGATCATTACTCTAGAAGGTTCGGAAGGAGCATAGGCGGTAACGACATTCTTTTGTCCGTCTTCCTCTACCGTATATTCTACCTCTCTACAAACTGTAGCTCTATAATAAATTGGATCGCTATACGGGATGTACTCCATGTCTAAAAAGTCATCTGTAACTGTAAGTACGCTATCCTGTAGTGCACCTGATATTTTTAAATCCACCGACTGTACAAGCTCCATCGTTCTTATGGATAAAGAATTTACAGGATCTAAGGTTCTGTATAGGTTCACTTTGGCAATATTTTGGTCTTCTTGGTATGCATTTAATTCGATACGTAAACTAGGTGGATTACTTGCTCCAATGAGGGTATCAAGCATTCTTTTTTGAGTTTGATACATCTTTAATTCTCTGATGCTACTACCGACATCTTTTAATGCAAAATCGATTATGAATGGAATGTTATTAGGTAATTGAAACGTAAAGAATACCCTATGATCTTTTTTATAAATAATGTGATCATTTCTCCTTTCTATTGTTAAAAGACTTTCTGCATCATAGGCTACGCCTGTGGCTACTTTTTCTCCATTTTTATATGCATATAGCAATCCATCGTCTTTAGCATAAATTGCATATTGGATGGATGCAATCGCATTGTCTTCATTGTAATTGGCTAGTCCTACTAAAATATTGGTTGCTGTTGTCACTTTATATGAGATGGCTCCATAATAAGGTAAGAATTCATTAGAAGTACCACCACTATCCCATACAGCGAGTCCATTTGGTTTTGTAATCGTATTGCCTGATACTGCTACATTATCAAAATTGGTAATGGTCAGTGGTATTTCTGATGTTTCTAGTGTCTCTGCTATAAAATACTGATTGTCTGTATACAGTTCGATCTCATCTATGGTTCTGTTTTTTGTATGCATCGCTATATCTACCAATATCGGAGCTACCGCTGGCGTTGTTATGGTATGTAACAGCAGATCATCTTTATAAAACAGTATTTTTTTTCCGCTACGTGCAATTTTTAATCGCGACGACGCTGTATACGTTCCTACTGTACTGATCGCACTTCCATTTTCATATACGATCAATTCCTCTTTTTCATTACAGAGCAGTCCATAAGAAATAGATTCAAAATGATCGTTCGCATTGTAAGCAGAATACCCTACCATCAGTAAGGCTTTTTCAGGTACTTGATAGGTGATGTATGTATTTCCTTTGAGTATTTGTGTACTGGCAGCTCCTGCATTCCACCCATGATCTGTTATTTTAGTAATTTGGTTTGTAGCCACCTCTAGGTTTCTGACATCTGAAAAAGTCATGGCTACGGGTTTCATGCCATGATTACTTGCTGCTAGTACTGGAATAATCCTTTTAACTTCTGGAGCTGCTGGTGCTTTGGTATTGACTAATTGTATCGGTCCTAACACGGGACTAAAATCTCCTAATTGCATGGTATTCCCCATTTCTCTGGCACTATAAAAATAGAGGTTATTAGAGGTGCCGTCTAATGTAAAATCTGTAAAAAGCACTTCTTTTTTTGCACTGTCTTTTTTAGCCATAGGTGCGATTTCATACAAGGGGTCTGTGGGAGATAGCAAGTATCCATTACGATCTTTAATCACTTGCTTTTTGGGAACAGGCACTCCACTGGTTTTGATATGTGCATATATCATCGGCAGTTCGGTCAACGGTGTAAAAATATCAAAAATGGCTTTTTGCATATAATCACTGAGCGTGGTGTCTTCTCCATCTGTTCCTCCAGGCAAAATGACATCACTTGGAATTAGATTTCCTGGTGTTTTAGGAGCTATCCTTTGTCCGAATTCTCTATTGAACCTAGTAATATCATTGTTAATTGAATCAAATAATGCGGCACTATCAGGATTTGGAAAACGATAGCCTTCTCTTGTAGGAGGATAGATTCCTAATTGTCCATTGGTATTTACAGGATCATTCGTTGCATATGTATAGTCAAAACGCAATAGGTTATTCCATCTGCTACTTTGGTATGCATCTTTCCCAAAGGTTTTTAATTGTTGTTTGATAGCTGCCTGAGTTGCGGCGCTATATAACGCATTGAGTATGGCTTGCTCATCGGTTCGATAGTATAGGATGGCATATGGATTTTGTTTAAAGGCAGTTGTAAGCGTATATGTTGCTTTTCCAAAACTATCCGGTCGTGTCGCATACAATGCCCCTTTAGGCAATTCTGGTCTTTGTGGTTCAATAATTTTTTGAGTAAACATCATTCCTGGCACCCCTATTTTGGATTTGTAGGTATTGCCATCTGATGTTGTATGAGCGGTCGCTACACTGCGTAACCCAAAGATAGCATATGCTACCTCCTCATCTTCTTTAGGACGTAATGCTGCCGCCGTTAACCCCCAATCTTGAGCTGCGTATAGGTATACTCTATAACCTGGGTAAAAGTTTACGGATACATTGCCTTCGGTATGAATCGGATTGTCTGATGCGTAACTGTTATCCTCTTGTATATTAAAGGTGTCATCTTGCACATATACTTCGATGTTGTTAGTAGTGCCTACGTGTTCTATCCGAATTACTTTTAATACTCTTCTAGCAGCTGCTGGTTGCTGTACAGCATGAATCCGTACAATTCCTCCGCTCCATTCTACACTATTTGCATTCGTGGCAAATTGTGGATGTTGTGCTAATGGTTGGCTAAATGCTATTTTATAGACTCCTTTGTGTACTTCAGTAAGTACTTCATTGTTTTCATTAACCGTTTCTGGTTCTAAAACGGGAGTAATCTTACAGTTCTCATCCCAAATTCCACGAGATTTTTCGATGATTTCTTCAATGTTGCCATTGGGTCCTTCTTCTATAATCAATTCGCGATGGATGTTCCAATTTGGTACTTCTACCTGAAATGTATGAGGGTTCTTCGCACCCCAACTTCCTAAAGAGAGCATATTTTCTATAGCCATAAAGAATCCATCACTTCCTTCGGTGTTAGGTGCTGCATATTCTACATCTGATTCTAATGTCGATTGGTTATTGTACACTGTAATAACGATTCCGCTCGCCTGCTGCTCAACAGCCTGAATCACAAATTGCTCATTATTACTTGTCCATATCCCACCTGTAAAATTAGCTGCCACAGTGCCCCTAGGAATTTCTGGAACTACTCTTTCTCCTGTGCTGTGTCGCGTGTAGGCTTGGGTTTCTATAATCGATAGTAAGGCATCTGTAGGATGTGCTTTGATACTTTTGACTTGTCCTACGATGTTTTTGGGTAATTCATTTCTAAAACAGAGTTCTAAGTGATCTGCAAATACTTCTTTGGCATCTTCAAAAATCGCATCTGGATGCAGTAAATCTGGATACTTTTCTTTGTCTTCTTCCTGGATTTTATAGTTGACTACTTCATGTGTACTGTGGTAGTCAAAGGTGAGTCGCACCAATGTTTTATCTGCTTCAGGATTGTTCGTATATAATTCCTGCTCATATAAGGAAGTAAGTAATAATGGGCGTTCTTCTACAATATGTAGTGCTTGTGTATTTGATGGTGCTAACAGACGGTTTTGTGGTCTAAAAGCGGTTTCTATACGATGTGTACGTGTACTTTGCTGCGATCTCCCAAACCAGTTGACTCCATAAGAGCCATAGATATGTACGCCTTCTTCTTTTAATAAATGTACATAGGCGGCATGTAGCGGTTCTGGGATAAGTATAGGTACTGTTTCTGGGATGCGATTGTTTGGCGTATCGCTCCAATTAAAATAATCTACCGTATGTGATATTTCGGGTTGCTGCCACGCTGCATCCCCTTCTCTTTTCTGTTCTATTCCAATATACACCGGTGTGGTGGTCGTAGACGTATTAAACTGATCTGTTGTTTGGTAAAAGGTTTGTGCATTGTAATCGATCAATTCTTCTGTAAAAAAGCTTAGGAATCTTTTTTTACCATCAAAGGTATACCCCTCTTCGTCGGTTAATCGAGGATTGATTCCTCCTACCTCTGCTTTGGCAATACCAGGCACAGGTGCTTTTAAGTCCATCGGTAAGGGTAATCGATCATCGGTGATGGCTGTCGGTAAGGACAGGTACAGGTGCTGTACATTTTGTCTTCCTTTTCCATCCCCTAGATTGCCTTGGGTATGATACTCCATTGCATACACGTATGTTTGTGATGCTTCGGATGCATCGTAATCTAGTGTTCCCAATCCGAGCATCCGTGCAATATGGTAATCCATGGAAGCTATAAAGAGTACATCTAGATACGAGACTTCATAGGTATCTACAAATGTTTCGTCTTCTACAGTTTGTGGGTATTCTAAGTTTTCTAATGCGCGTGGATTGACACCATCATTACTTAAATCGATATAACGCTGTACGACCTGTTGTAGGTTTTTGTCCAAGTCTTGTGAAGTACCATTCCAGCGATCCTTATAATTGTCTAGATTCACAAAACTGCGATCGTTAAATCGAGGCCATTTGCCATGTACCGTATCGGCTACTGGCTCTAACCTACCGAAGGCTTCTGCATCACTGTCTGTAAGGGCATAGCTTCCAAGCTCTGTCCAACTACGATCTTTATTCGCTTGGTCAATTACATCTTTGTACAATCCAAAATGTATTTTCGCTAGCGTACAACTTATGGCTTTGCAACGAACGCTTCGAATATTGTCTCCCATTTGTAGCAGCTCCGTTCCTTCTGGACTTTGATAGGTTTTTCGTGCAATCAAATGCTTTGTGGCGCTCAATGTTTGTGCTTCTACAGCGAGTACTTCTGTCTGTAATTGACTTTGAGGCACGCTATCCGTTATTTCTATTGCTACCGAATAAGCGAGGGTATTTCTACTTTCGATTTCTAGAATCCCACTGCCGTATGCACGTATAAACTCTAGCGGGCTTCCTGTTAATGGATTGATTCGTTGGCGTAGTCGCTGATAGGTTTCTTGGTCTGCAAACCGCACTAAAAATTTATCCTGCGCTTGCTGATAGATCCAAATAGCACTCTGGTCATCGATCAAAACAGGTTTATTGCTTAAGTCGATGGTCGTCTGCCGCGGTTGAAAAGGAGTTCGATAAATCCGAACAAAATCATCGGGCTTGTTAAAATTTAAGGTCGTACTCGCTGCGTTTCCTTTAGGTAAGTGTTGTTCTCCTAATTTGTCTTTAAATGTCCATCGAAGGTGAATGCCCGAAGTACTTCCATCACTACCTGTAGACCCTGCGGCTTGTAAGAAAATATGGGGGGATTGTAAATACGTACTGTCATCTATATTCACTACGCGTACGAACTGTACGGATGCTGTAGCAGACGATTGTGTTTCTCCAAGAAAAAATGAAACCGTAGCATTACCGACAATTCCTGATCTGAGTTCTTGTGTATAGGTACCATCATTGTTATCCTTGAAGTTACTAAGTGTTCCTAGGGAAGTAAATAGCTGTATCGCAGCTCCTCCTGTTTGTATCCTATTTCCAAAAGCATCTCTCAGTTCTACTGTGATCAAAGAATGTTCTGTATTATCTGCTAGAATACTTGTGGGGGAAGCGGTAATGATTGAATGTCGTAAGGAGATGACCTGAAAACATACTACAGTAGCTTTTTGAGCCCCGTCCGCTGAATTGACTGTATACGAAATCTCTGCGTTTCCAGCCTCACCAGATACCAAAGTAGCCGTATAACGACCTCCGCGATCTTCCTGAAAGTCTCGGATCGTACCGATACTGCTGTTTATGAGAACCTCTGCATTAGGCAAGGAGATATTATTACCATTAACGTCTTTGAGCTGTACTGTGATCGTAGATGCAGCGATATTATTAGCCTCTATACGCGTGGGGGAAGCAGTAATCGTAGACAGTTTTATATCCACCGCTGGTGTAAATCGTACTCTTGCCTCCTCCTCTGCTCTTTCTCCATTTACTAAACAATAAAGAATAGCTGGTTCTGTGGTGAATGGGGCGGTTAAAATAGCTTGGTATGTTCCATCACTTTGGCGGGTAGTAGAAGATATACTGCCTTCGGTGGTTTTAATCTCTACCGTTGCATCGCTATCAGTAATAGGATTGCCCGATGTATCTATTAGTAATACAGTGACCGTTGCTGTAGAAGTACCATCTGCTGGTAGAGTTCTAGGCGAAGCAGCGATCTTTACAAGAATAGAACACTCCTCCCCTGCATCTGTAATCTTCCATTTAAATTTTTCTGTAAGAATTTTTCTAGCATCTTTACCTGCACAGTAATTACTGAATCCTCCATGAAAACTCACATTAGGCTGTAATGCCAATTGGCTCCACCCCATCAATAGGGCATCATAATTTTCAATGGATAATTTATTCAACAAGAACATATGTGCCATGTCTGTCACTTTACTTACATCCCAGCTACTTAGATCACCATTAAAAGAAGTAGCTTGAGAAAACATACTCCCCATATTAATAACTTTACTTACATTCCAATTACTTACATCACCATTAAAAGAAGTAGCTTGAGAAAACATAGCATACATGTTGGTAACCTGACTCACATCCCAACTACTTAAATTAGAAGTAAAAGCTGGTGCAGCAACGAACATATGATTCATATCCGTAACCTTACTTACATCCCAACTACTTAAATGAAAAGTAGAAGCTCCAGTGCCAGCGAACATTCTACTCATATCTGTAACCTGACTCACATCCCAACTACTCAAATCAGAAGTAAAAGCTCCTGCTACATCGAACATGCTCCTCATATCGGTCACTTTACTCACATTCCAACTACTCAAATCAGAATTAAAAGCTCCTGCACGAACAAACATTCTACTCATATCGGTAACGTTACTCACATCCCAACCACTCAAATCAGAAGTAAAAGCTTTTGCTCCTTCAAACATTCCACTCATATTGGTAACGTTACTCACATCCCAACTACTCAAATCTCCTTTTAAACTTTCACAACTTACAAACATTCTTTTTAATGTAGTCGTTAAAGATAAATCTGGAACATCGTTGCTATTTATTATTAAATTTTTGCAATCAAAAAAAGCATTCTCCATTGAGATCCATTTTGTAGTACCCCACTGCTCTATGGTCTTTAGTTTATGCTTACTAAGATTACCAGTATAAAAAAATATCCTAGGAAACTCACCACTTATTTTTACTGTATAAATACCTGGTACTTCATAGCTATGTAAAGCATCATATGTGTGATTGGTTGTTGTTCCATCACCCCAATCCACTGTGAAATTATACTCCACACCTCTTTCGGTAGTTATGGCGATGGATTCATTATTATTCGTCGTTTCCCAAGTAGTTATAAAATAATCTTTTTCTGCCATGATTTTGTGTAACTAAGCATTTAGTAAAATGTTTGTAATCTCTACGGTGTCTTTGGTTTGGTAGCGATTGCCATCCCAACGTAGATAAGTGCATCGGAGGTTGATCTCTGTTGCTGTGATCTGTATATCAGCGCCTTGTTTTTTCATGATCAAACACTGTGATCGGTCTTTGTTATACAGTAATTGATAGGATGTATCTACTGTCCCATCATCGCTAATGATTGCCATCGTAGGCGTGGTTCCTGCTGCGGTTCCCATCAGTACATCGATCGGTATTTTTGGATCGTTGATCGGTTCTGGACTACGGAACCAAATACCAATGGTAGTGTCTCCATTTTTTAACACATTGATCTCTGTGGTCACTGCGGCATCCAAGGGCGGTAGTTGTAAAATGCCTTCGATCACACGATCAAAAAGATCTACTTGTTCGGTCTCTTTGGCAATACTACTACTATTAGGAATCCCTGCTACGGTTCTGTAGGCTGTGTTTACTGTCGCAGCATCTACTTGTACAGGTAGATAAAATAAGGCCTCTTTGGTATTCCCTGCATCGTCTGTAAGATAATAACTGTGTATCTGCGCTTTGAAATCTATATAGCGTGATGTTTGGAATACAAAATCGTGTATTTGTACAGTAGCTCCCTCGTGCAGTCCATTAACAATGGCTGTATACATCTTCTGCGGTTTTAGATTGGTAATCGTAACCTTGTGCGTAAAGCTGCGAGGGATGATGGCATCTCCTAGGCTTGGGGTACAGGCCTGATTATTGAACATATTGATGATAAACAGATGCGACTCTGGTACTCTCGGTGCTAAATCTTCTGTCCATTCACTGGTCGTACCTGGAATTGCTTCGATTTCTTCTTCGGACTGCGGAGGATTGGAAAAAGTAACTTTTTCGATCGGATCCTTGACCAAGATCTGTAATTGATAGTCTTGGGCTGCTAAACCGTGGTACGATTTCCAACTACCAAACATATGGTATAAATAGGATTTGGTAAAGAATAAAGCGATTTCATTATTTCCTCCTGCTGTCCCATAAAATAAGGGTTTGGCTTGTAATAAGTTTCCATTCGCATTCGGGTACGATCGATTATAATCGATGTACTTTCTTAATGACGTTAGTGGATACAGGTCTGGATTTTCGACACTGTCTTCTACCTTTCTGCCATTGACCACTCGATCGCCATAGGTCGCATCGGGATGGGTATGGAAAAATCCTATAGGGCCTCCTGTCTGAAAACCATAATAGTAGTCGTAATTCTTTGGGTTTTTATCTGCCACGGTATCTGATAGCGTAAAGTGTAATCTGTACTTGCTATTCGGACGCCAAATCGGGGTTACTGCTTTGGTGATAGCCGCTACATCTGCTTCAAAATCTTCTTGGATGGCTGCTGCAGATGGAATATTGATATTAAAATCATAATCCTCTTCGGTGAGCCAACACACTTCATGTAGTAAGGTAAAACATTTCCCTTTTTTGATCGGCGGCGGTGGCGGTGGCGGCGGTGGTTGTGGACAACTCACGGCTCCTTTTTGTAAGTTGAGGGATGCATTTTGTAGCTGTACCCCTAGTAATGCAACAAGCTGATGCGCTTGCGCTCCTATACGTTCGCGTCTGGTCGTGATACGCTGGTAAACATGTGTGGCCGTTGTTTTATTGAATTTACAATACTCCAACCCTTCTGGCAATTGCCCCATTACTGTTCCATCTTTTTTTGTGTAGAAATACACGCCTTTGGCTGGGTTAAATGTCAATGTACCAATATCTCCTAGACCAGTGGTATACGTAAGCTCTTCTTGTGTGGTTTCTTTTAGGTGAATGATCTGGAAACTTGTCGTAATTAAATTTGGATTATTCTCGACTATCTTTACCGATTTCACTCTTTTTACACTGTCCCTTTGGATCGCTATGGCTTCATAGGTCTTGGCTTTGGCCGTATCAAAATCCTTGATAAATAGTATCTCCTCACTCGTATCGCGATAGCCTACTACATTCCATCGTTTATCAGCTACATAGGCTATGTCATTGATTTTAAAGTCTGCGTCTTCAAACTCGAATATGTTGTCGGTATCAAGGGTATTGAGATCTACTTGAAAAATAGTACTTTTAAATGCTTCCTCGTTGGTTCTTTTTCTCCATATCGCTATTCCGATGGTCGATGCATCCATTCGAGTATAGGAGCGTATGATCTGTAGTTCTCCGTTACCTCCTAGAATTTTGCTTTTAATTATGTTTCCTTTTCCATCGATATGTGTGAGTAGGATGCTATGTGTCCTAACTTTGGAGGTAATGACAAAATGGTTGTCATCCTTCTTAATGATATTGATCTCATGTTGTTGTTCATTGGTATATAAATAATACCCTAATGCTTTTTGCCAAACGATATCGCCATTGGCGTCTATTCTAGCGATCGATATGCTGTTTCTCGAATAACTATGCCCTACCAAAATAGAAGTGCCTTTGCCTCCATCTACACTGGCAATCCACTGAAATGTATTTTGTGGTAAATAATAGTATTTCGACCACTGTACTGTCCCTTGCATATCTAACTTGGTACACATCCCTTCTCGACCTCCACCATTGCCTGCATGATCACCTCCGTATGCAAAGCCTGTAAGTATCCAGTCATTTGCATTGACTGTTATGTTATGGTACCCTTGTGAAAGCCTCGCTGGCTGATTGTGCTTATAGGTATAATTATGGATTGGCAATTCTTCTGCCAATGGTTGCTGTACTGATAGTGGTATCGATTTCCCATTTTTATTGACTGTAAGTCCATGCCCAAAGGTATTAACCCCTACGGCAAAGCTGTCCTCAATTTTCATGACTCCGATCCCTTTTCGCCCAGGGATACTGAGACTACATCCGACACTCTTGGCTTCTTCTAGTTCAGAGAGCAAACGATCGTACTCATTGTCGTTATCTGGCACCCCTGCATGGATAATAGTTTCTCCGTTTTGTATATTTTCATCGTAGGTTTCCTCATACAAAGCTTCGATCTCCTCTCGTAGTCGATTGATCTCGTCTTTATTGGACATCTGTGGATCGATTTCGATTTTGCTAATGCCTATAGTAGGACTCTCTATCGTAATGGCATCGTGTAATTGAGCGGCTGTACGATACAGTTCTTTTTCTGGAATTACGGTGTAGATAATTTCTCCCGTTGTTTCGTCGTAGGTATCTGTATAGCATTTAATATGTACTCCCTGTGCGGTAGATGATAGCTTCATACGCACTACATTGATCGAATTTGGAAACTTCAATAAGAGGGTATTACTATTATGAATTTCTAACGATCGTGTATATCCATGAGGATTGTCTTCTTTGGATATCTTGGCAAACTCTCCTTTGACCTCTGCATCGGTTCCGAGGTAAGGAAGTCCGTCGATTCTAAAAAATACTCCTTTTTGTGCGTAATAAAAATCCGGATCTGCGGTACCGACTGCAAAACGCGTGCGTAGCGAACGGTTTTTCCAATCAGCGCATTTCATTTTTCTACGTGTGGTTTCGCAAAAGATCGAAGACGCGGTGATTCCTAATTGCTCAGGTATAAACCATCCTTTTTCTCCTTGTTCTGTAAAGGAAAATGGATTATGGGTAAGCAGACGAAACTTGTCATATACCTTCCCTGTTTTTTGCCAATGTCCTATTTTTAGAGTAGTAGGATCTATCCCTGAATCCATATCTGTAGTAATGGCTTCGTAAGGGTGGTATGTTTTCCAGCGGCTGCCATCCCATATATCTACATTCAGCGACTCTATTGCATAGGTATGCGTGACTTGTCGTACGGACTTCCCTCCTTTGATCGTTTTTATAGGAGGAATTTTATCTGTATATCCTCTTGGCGCGTTGTTAAGCCCTCCTAATTGTGCTCGTACTTCATTGGGTTTGACCGCCTTGGTAAACTTTACATCGATATAACTATCCATAGGAATGGTTATCGGTTTAAACGTACGGCTATTCCCTTTGGTTGTTTTTGCTATTTTTTGTAATTCAAACGCCTCTCCTGTAAGCATGTGCACTGCTTTGATCAATTCTTCTGCACGCTCTGGCAATAGTGGAGGTATTGGTGAGGTATCAATACGTCTGGATTTCTCCCATTTGAGTTTTACTTCTACGCATTTTTTGATTCTGATAAATCCAATTTTGACTCTACCACACACCTTGAATTTGGCATATATTTTATACGGTCTTACGGCTTCTGCTGCTAGGATGGCTTCAAAACTGATACTTGCACCAATTCCAAAGAATTTGACTTCTGCGCCTCCTCCTGCATCTATATAGCCTCCGATTTGAGGGCGTTCAAAACTGATTTTACCTCCTATTTCTAGGTACAACCATGCTTTGACACGTACGGGACCAAACTTTTTATTGAAATTAAACTCTGCTCTAGCGCCAGCTTCTATTCCCTGCGCAGATAATTGCAGGTATGCCTGTGCAGTAACGAGGTCAAGTATTTTGGCCTCTACAGGACTTTCTTTCCTACCGATATTGATATACCACGCTGATGGGTGGTTAAAAAAGAAAGCCGCTTCTATATTGACCGAAAGTTTGGCAATCTTTCCATTGCGTTCAGGGATCCTAAAATCGGCTCCCATGCCTGCTTCGATGGAGTTATCTCCATATGTTAACATGACAAAGAAAGGAGGCTCTCTACGGCTATCCAATCCCTGTCGTTTTCCTAATACACTGGCACGCCCATCGATCATGAACATACTTGGGAGCGATAATACGAGCATAACCCTCGTAGACAAGATGGTTCCTCCTTCTGCCGTATCAATGGTAGCCCCTGCTCCGATAGAAAAAGGCTTTTTATGTCTTTTTGTCTGCTCTGGACTACTGAATTTTTGAATATTGATCCCTCTCCTAGGATACACATAATATTTATACCAAGTATCTTCTACCTTACCCGTAACAAGTCCTACCGCTTCTTTTTCCGCCACATAGCGGTATCCAACCAAGCCTCTGAATCCTGAGATCACAAGCCCTGTACTACCGATCGGAATCGGAGTAGGAATGCTGACCTCTGCATCGACAATAAATGCAGGGTGCTTTGGTATCAATCGCATCTCTGCACTACCTGCCATACGGGCTTTGGGCATTTTTAGAGATACACCACCACCGTATTCTTTAGACACCCCTGGCTCTGGAATCGATAAATACCCATTGATAATCGCAGTTGCCGTTTCGGGTTTGGCAGTCCCAGGGATGATGAGGTCTACGGATACCGTTTTGATATGGATGTACGAATCATGGGGCTTGCCATCGCCATCGTCTACGGTGTAGTAGTATTTTACTCCGTCTCCACGTACTTCGACACCCAGTGGATCTACATCAATCGCACCGTCGAAGCCCCAGTAATTATATTTGCGTAATTGTCCGCCGTATTCGCGCTCGTGGGATCCAAAATTCACGCCCGAGATGGCGATCGTTACAGGGCCTAGGCAGAGGCTAAAGTTGGTCGGTATCGGAATGGCACCGCCTACGATTTCAAAACTGCCGTCTGCATAAATCCGCATGTTCGGTAATAGGATACGAGTCGGGCTATCACAAAACAATTTTTTCATGATAGGATTGGTAAACTCTAGCGCACACTGTGTACCTAAGAAAAAGTTTTGGTCTTCGCTCCCCACCGAAATGGATTGTATAAAAATCTTGAGTACCCCTGGGATATTGATCGGCTGAAAGCCGTCTTTCTCTGAAGCTGTGACTAAGAAATCGCCTTCATCGTCTAGGTGTCCTACAATCTCGATTTCTGCTCGATCGCCATTCCCATCTTTTAATCGAGGGACTTTGAGCCCTCCTACAATACTGGATTCTATGATTTTCCCTTGCTGAAACAAGATGTCAAAGCGGGTAAACCAAATCGAAAAACCATCTTTTTTTCCAAAGTTTTTGATAATTCTCGGTGGCGCTCCTGCAGTCGTACAGCCTCTTACAAAGGCTGCATAAGAAGCCTGATCCTTAAACTCTCGTGTTTCTTTTCCTATTTCGGTTAGTGACAGGGGAAAATTAAAGGTATAGCGCTGATGTGCATTCATATACACCAATAGCTCACTATAGTCGTTGATCGACGTTTTGACTCCCTCTGCTGTAACACTGATCGGATATACAAACGAAAAACAATCGCTGTAATAATCGGTAATTGTACCTGTAGCTGCCTGAATGGCTTCTAAGGCGATGGTCCCTGAAATGCCTCCGTTACCTATTAACAGGTCGTACCCTGCTAATCGCGCTGTAGTACCTGGGTGATTGTCTTCATTATCAAACCATTTTTGTGGCAATGTAACGGCTGCATATTGTGCGTATACGCCTTGGAAATCATTTCCTCTGCCATTGGCTGTAGCTTCTGGGATATTACTGTCTTTACTTAAATCTAACTTAAGCCCATTAAATTCTACAATCAAGCCTGTTTTACCGATTTGGGATCTGGTTAGTGCTAAGCTGTTTTCTTTGACAAAAGAAAAACCACTTTGCGTACTATATTCCATTGCGCCTACAGCAAAAGACAATGCTGCTTTTTCGGGTTCGGGTAAAGGTTGTAAATTCGCATCAACTGGAATTAGCCATTTTCTGGGGAAGAGTAACCCTAGGCTAAGATTCGGAATAGATACACGAAATTTGATTTTTAAGATCTCAGTAATTTTGCTGGATGTTAGTTCTCCATACCAATTTTGAAAAAGTAATTTTACACGTTCAAAACCTTTTTCAAAACTATCACCTTCTATATATTGTTTGATTACATAGTCCACAAAATCTATATCTGAGCGCTCAATTTGGTATAAAACAGAGGTAATTTGAGAAAATCCAGCAGTTTCTTCTGCTGTAATATTTGTTCCTTTTTCTTGATTTAATTGAGTTAGAAAAGCCGTAAGCGCCAATCCTTCTTCAAAAAACGTTGCTAAAATTTGATTGAATAAATCCTCTTTAGATATTCCTGCTATTTCTAACAGCATTCTAACAATAGATGCAATCGAATTATCAAAACTATCAAAAGAAAAGGTATTAAAATACTTTAGCACTTCCCATTGGTAATCAAATGAAAGAGGCACCTCTGTAATTGTTCCATCTGCTGATGGGTTGATCACTAACTTTAATTCATTAGCAAACGGAATATTAACCCCTAATGGTTTTAGCGAAATTAGCGATAACGTATAGTATCCTGCTTCTCCATTATAGGCCTTACTTAATACAAGATCCTTAAAATATACTTTATCTAGAATACTTGTTAATGCTTCTTTGACCAATTCTAATTCCGATGGAATTTTATGTAGTGGTAGCAGGTCGCTTAATACTGGGTATAATTGATGTTCAGACATATTTTTGCAGCTTATTAATCGTAGTATTCTATTTCTCTTTTTATATAGAAGTATACTCTATCTTGTGTATAGCCTCCTCCTGTTTTTCGTATCTCGCAGCGAATCCAATTACCGTATTCATCTGGTTCTATATAGGTATAGGTATATACCCCAGAACTCAGTTTTAAATACACTCTTTGCCCCAATTCATTATATTTTTCTTCGGCAAATAGACGTCCATTGATGTCATAATACTTTGCTGTGGCAAGCTCATTGTTGTTATGATAGGTATAGGTATTATGCGATTGTAATTTTCTAGCAGAAATTTGGGTGACTTTGGTTTTATTACCGCGACTATCATATTCAAACACTTGTTTGTCTCCTGCTAGATAATCTGTGTTATCAGGGCCTTTACCCTCTAAATACTTACCTTCATTACTGTCTGCGATTTCTCCATTGGCATCATATTCTAAAATACTACCATCCCCTGCGGTAAATTGCTGTGATAGTAGTAGGTTATGATCATTATAGGTGTTTTTGAACCCAAAATCTACCTCATCGATGACCTCTACGGTTTCCCTATCATTTTTATAAAAGATAAATTTTGCGTGAATATCCTCGCAATTACCATGTTGGTCATACTCAAAGGTATATACATCATTGGGCTTGGTCATAATTAAATCATTTGGATCGTAATACGCTAGATAGACCACATTGCCTTGCTGGTTATATCGCTGTGTTAATACTCGTAATGTATCTGGACGTGACATTGCTGGACCTACATCTACATAAATAGAACTATATTTACGATATTCGATTAAAAGCGTATCATTTGCATAGATATAATGTTCTTGCATGGGTTTAATGTCCTCATAACTATACTTAGTCTTAAACCCTTTGTTATTAAACTTCATCGTAAAGGCACGCCCCGTACCTGGATCTGGATCTAATGTTGCTAAGGACATATAAATTGTATCCTCAATGGCATCATACTGCGCTGGTCTGTATTCTTCCTTAAGACGTTTTACTTTTCCTTTTAGCCCATATAATTTCCAGTCGCTTTTCACTGGTTTTTTGGATACGGATTGCCCATTACACGCAGCTGCCAACACAGCTGTACTAATAACACCTATGAGTAGTATAAAATAGTGTCTGTTTCTCATCATTCAATAGGTAAATTTTTCTATTATTTTCCTGGATTTTTAAGTCGTTGATTTAACATCAAATTCTTGATAGCGTAGTAACTACTTACTGGATAAGGCAACAATACTAATGAAGTTGCGTCTGCCAGTACCCCTCCTGTATATCGAATCAGTTTGATAAAATCTTCTACATACTCATCATCAGGGTCTAGGATGGCTGTAGGTTTGCCTTTGTCAAAAACATCAATCTGAAAATAAATACCAATCCCCCCTGCAAATGCCAATCGTATTTTTTCTATAACGCCTAGTTTGATCTCAAACGCTGTATTTGCATTGATTTCTGCTCCTATAGACAAGCTTAGTTCAAAGGCTTCTGCCAGATGCAATAGGATAGTTCGTATATTTCCATATGCCTTTTTCAGATAGTTATCTACAATAGAATCATAATTAATTTTCATTAATTCTGAAGTTTGCGCCAACATCCCGTCAATATCAAGCGCTTCTATAAACTTGGGCAATATTTCGGGTATGGAAATTAATTGATCGGTAATATCTCGTTCTTCTATAAATTGATCTAGTTCTACCGCCATTTGGTTAAACAAATCTTCGATATCGCATTGTGTCTCTGTCACTCCCTGTGCTGCCAGCGCCACCACTTGGTCTATCAAGCTACCTACTTTTTGATCATAGGCTGCCATCAAGGCATCAAATTCGCGCATGTTTCCGTTAAAATTTGCTCTAGACCCCACTAATCGAATATATTTAAAGGCAAAAGAAATAACATGAATAAAGGTTTCAAACTTAAACAGTATCTCTACATCTGTAAAAAAAGAGGCTTTTAATCCTTCTTTTAAAAACTTAGTAGCACTCGTAGTTGTAGCATTCGGTACATCTTCTGTCACTACATTGGCTTTGTCCTTTTTAAAACGTTTCTGAACACGTTTATTCATCTCGCCAGTAAGTGTCTTATTCCTATCATTACGTCTATTATATTCTACATTTTTACTACGTTTTCTGTATTTTACCTGATCAAAAAGCTTTAGTAATGATGCTATCGTATCTGGTAATGATTCTGCCTCGATAAGCAGCAACAACTCATCGAGATTGATCATAAACTCTATTTCTGATGCATTAGTCCCTTTTAGATCGACATCGCCTGTAAATATTTTGGCACTTATTGATTTTTGTATTTCTTCATAATCATTTGAGATAAGTACATCTTTTACAGGAAAATAATTATTATTAAATCGATGTAAGTATCCTTTTTCTTTTCTTTTGTAACTAATGCCTAATTGTATGGCCACCCCTTTTTGAAAATTGAATCCATTAAAAAACAATCTGGCATAATCTACTTTTCTGATGCCTAAAAGCGGGGCAATCATATTAAAATTATTAAATAAACTCGTTGTCCCAGAAGACAGATTTGCATTAGCCTCTACAAAGAAAGAAGTTTTGATCTCGACCGTATCAGGTATTCTACCGTCAAAATTATACAACATAGGCATATGATCATAGGTAGCATTATATTCTACATCAAACCCTAAACCTATCCCAAGTTCTCTATTCGTATTGAGCCCTAATCTTTTGATTAGCCACCAGATGTTATCTAGGCTAAACCAATTGAAGTTGGTTTTTCCTATTTCTGTTTCTTTCTCTACCGCCCATTGTCCATCTTCTTCTCCTACATATCCGATATAACTTTGTCCCCAAGCATTTCCCTTAATCGCAGTAGTGATTCTTGTTTTTACTAAGTATTCTGCTGGGTCTAGATTAATGACTCTGATATATTTAAGTACGTCAGTAGTTTTTGCTACAATGGCTCCAGCTGCTCCTAGTTTATCTAAGTATGAAATCATCATACTTATAAGTGCCGTATTGTTTTTGGTTACAGGGTATATATGCTCAAATAAACCTTCTACAGAAATTTTTAAATCCGCACCTGCACCGCCACCTATACCGAATTTTGCTTTATTTCTTTTTCCTTTTCCTAGTCCCACAGTAGCAGTGATACCTGCTTCTATTCCTACATCTAACCCTGCCGCTGCCGTATTATTGGTAAATGTATTAAAAGTAAGTTCATCAGCCCGTGTAAATGAACGCCACATATAATTATCTTTACTTACATCTGCCGCTAAGGGAACCCCATATACAGGCAGTGTTATACCCGCACTCGAAAAAATACTTCCGCCACCCCCACGAGGCCAGTAGTCCTCCATCGCTTCTATAACCCACTTAAATCCATCGGTAAAAAACTTAAAAGCTTCTTCATAGACTCTTACAACATCATTCACTGTTTCTTCCACATAGTCGTCTAATGCTATCAATGTATTATACACATCTCTTTTGAAATCTTCAATATCAAAAGACCAATCCAAGAAGGAAAGTCCATTATCATCTTCTTTTTCTTGGTACATTTCTCCTACCTTTGGTCTAAAATTTAGATGATAGAATGTAGATTCTGCAAAGGTTCTAGAGGGTAACCATATATATTCTCCTTCATTAAGGGTTATAGGAGGATTCATTTGATCGTCAAAATTCCATCCATAAGAAGGGTTAATTTTTGCTAGTTTTTCTACAAACACCTTATAATTCAACTCATAACTATCATTATTAAAAATATTTACATCATCTAAATGGTCAAAATCATATCGCGCAAATCCTTGTCTATTCATTCCATTATATTCCCGATCTGGTGAATTAAAATAGTAAAGCAGGTTGACCATAAACCTAAGACGCGTATCTGGTTTCATCTCTCTATCAGGGAAAAGAAGCTCTGAGGTAAAAACCTTATATTCATCTTCGTAATAATACGTTCGTATAATTTCGGCTAGTGTTTCTCCTTTTTTTATTTTATGTAGTTTTGCATTCGGCTCTGGTTTAGGAGGCACTTCAAATACCAATACATTCTCTTTTCTTATAAATTTTACAAAGGAATCGGTTTCTGGATTGTAGTCGTCTGGGTTTTCTAAATTCGCAATGAAATAATCATTGATTTCATCAAATTGTTCTCCATAAAGGCTTTTTGCTTTGGTTGTTCCGTTATTCCCATTGGCTGTATCAAAGGTGATGATTCCATTTTCGTTTTCATACACAGTATGTTTACTGGCATTATTAATGTGCCCATCTTGATTATAAACGGTACCATCGTTTTTATTTTTGACATTAATTTTTGACAATTCATCATCTAAAAAAAATAACGTTTCTTGATTCAGGTATCCTGTGACTTCTAAGTCATTTTCTTCTTGAATACGTTCGAGCGTTTTTGTGACTTTACTATCGAATTTTTCCCGATCTAAACCCGTTGTAAAATCTATCTGTTCTATCACAGGATCATTGATATTCAACGCTTTGTTTAATGACCGAAGTGCTATTTTTAGAATCGTAACTTCTGTACCTACAGTTCCCTCATTTAAGAAATAAGCTCCATTTGTATGCCCTGAAAGGTTAAGGTAAAAACTAGAAGTATTAAAAATTGTAGATTTTAGCTTACGAGGTTGTGCTAAAAGATATTTTTCTTCAGGGTTTAAATCAGGAACTTTATCCAATGCTTTTTTAGAAATGTAAATTGCCATACTTTCAATTAGTTTTTTGTGATGAGACCGGTTAAGCTAAAGTCCTCTGTATTTTCTTTTAATAAATCATAATATATTGGCCCTATGGATTCTGGAGATGAAGATATAGCAATCCCTTTTAAACCTAAATAATTACTACTAAGCACATATCCATCGGCATTAGGGTTTTCGGATCTAAAAGTATGTATATCTAAGTAAAACCTAAACCCATTCTCTTCATAGCCATCAACCCCTTTTCTAATTTTTTCTTGAATACTTACTAGGGTTTCATATTCTTGCTTGCTGATCGTAATAGCATCAAACCGATTGGGGTCGATTCTAAATTGGTTTTCATTAAATGGTCTTGCATTCGCATAGTACAAGAATTCTCTATCTTCAGAAGTTTTAATATTAAATTGATTCCAAAAGGTTATATTTTCTTTGATTTTAATCAGTTTTAAGTTTCCGTTAGGTACTCTAAATGGTAGCATTTCTAGAAAACCTACACTTTTATTTTCTGGATTGTAATCAAACTCATCTAAAAAAACGGAATTTTGGTATCTTCCTTTTTTGATCAAACTCAAAGGGAAGTTTATAGTTTGATTCGTACTGTGTCCTATTTCATCTGCAAATGAAAAAAAAGTTACAGCATCTTTCTCTACAGCAATTCCGATGTTTTGCGTATAAACTTCATTAGTTTCATCTCCTGAGATATCATTTTTAAACATAATAGGGGCATTAATCGCACTATAAGTGTATACTCTAAAATCTCCATCATCCAGTTTTTCATCTCCCAAAAGATCTTTAATATCCAAGGAGAAAGTTCCGTCCAATAAAAACTTACTCATCGAAGGTTCTGGACCAAAATTGTTTGATTTTACAGCATATTTAAAAACAAAATAATTTGCCCCAAATGTATCTTCATTTACCTTCCAACTATTGAGCTTGATTCTATCCCCGAATCGTATCTGAAAGTTATCAAATTCTCTTAAACTATTAATTTCAGTTAAGGTTGTATAGGTAGCTTGTTTTACTAAAAACTCGTGCGTAAAAGATTTGAGAAAAAAACGATAATTAAGTCCCGAAATCCCTTTTAGGGGCAGTTGTATTTCAAAACTAGATGTATTCGATTCTAATACTTTTTTTTGATTTAATCTAATAATCGGCCAATCATCATAATAGTTAATTTCTTCAGCTATTTCTTCATCATCTTGGGTATACATCACTTTAATCTTTTTCCCAAAATTATCGTAATAATCAAAGGAATAATTTTGGTCATTTCTGATATCTAGATATACAACTTGTTTATTATAAAACAGCTCTACTATTTCTTTAGCATCCTTTTTTTCTGATGTATTAGTCCCTGTTGTATATACTTTTATTTTTTGCTTATGTGCTGCTGCACATCCATAGAAAGCTGCAAAATCTACATAGGTAAGTATCGCTTCTTTTTGATGCCAATGCTTAAAAAGGTTTTCTTTTGTATCATCTACTAATGGAGCTACTTCTACTATGCTCTGCAATGCTCGTGCAAATCCGAGATTGGGTTCATACCCTAGTCGGTCTTGTACTATTTGAACGCCTGCTTCTGTACCTCCTCCAACAAACTTTCCTAATTGTGTTCCGGCTTTGACCAAAGGTAGCTGAACACCATCTTTTCTAAAAATTGCTTTTTCTAAATAAAAATCATCTGATAAAAATTGCTCTTCTGCTTCTAATGAATAGTGATACCCTACACTTGCTGCTGTAGGCTTTTGGTCACTGTTTCCTGTGTCTGCATTTATTTGACTCTGCAAATCGTATATTGTTTTTAATATATTATCAGATTTCCAGGTATCATCGGGCTCTTGTATAATTAAAGCATCGTCAAATAAGGAGCTTTTTTGAATACCTCTATACACAAAGAATTTAATCGTAGGGAAATTAAATGATGGATTACTAATGGGTAATAGTATGATATTTACTATGTTTTCATCTTGTGTTTGCTGTACGAACGGTATTCCATCTAAAACGGCTATTGAAGGGGCATCTGTTTTTAATGAAAATCTATTCTCTATTAAATATTGATTTTCTTTATCGAGCGCAGGACCAAAGGCTTGTTTTTCGCTTTGTGGATTTTCGATCGCATTATAATCCGTAAAAAAGAAGAGATCATTCATCTTTTGTGTATTTGTTTTGTTAGAGGATTACTAGTGTACTTGACGCTACTTTTTATAAAAAATACCAAGTACTCTATATATTAATGTCATAAGCAAGGGAAATGTTACCCTATAAAACCCTATTTTTTTGGGGCGTGTGACAATTCGTTAGCAAAAAAAGGAAGGAAAAAGGTGTGAAAAATGACGTTTTCATACTGATAGTTAGGGTTTTAAGAAGTGATTTTGATTTACTTGTATAAAATCAAGATTTGTATAAATTTAACATTTTTTTTATCAAAAACAACCCTTCATCTTCTTAAAATCAATATGAATCGCAATATGGTGGAAAGCACTTTTTAGTCGTACTTGTTTCCCTTATTTTAGGTGATGCTACGTTATACTATAATGTGTATCTATTAACTAGGAATTGCTTTTTTGGACACCCCTTATGCTACTCCCTACACGTCATCTCGCGTTAGGGATAGCAGAGGAAATCCCACAGCCCCGACCTTAGGAGGGGCGAGGAATTGGAACGGATAGCCCGCCCCTTGTGGTAACGCCCTTATTCCATTTTTCTAGAGGGCAGGGTGTGTTTGTGCAGGATGCGGTAGCTTTCTTTTTTTACCAAGGCGTCGTCTTTCATGCTCCATAGGGTATCGCTGGCTTTTTGGCGTGTGGTCTGCATGTCTACAATGGGCAGGGGGTAGTCTTTGCCTAGCTCGATGGTATTGAATTTCTGATCTAGGGGCGTCATCTTATAGGGTTCGTGTATAAAGGCGGTGGGAACATTGCGGAGTTCTGGCACCCATTTTTTGATGAATTCGCCTTCGGGATCGTGCTCGATACTGTTTTTTATAGGGTTATAGATCCGCAGCATATTGATGCCAGTTTCGCCTGCTTGCATTTGCAATTGCGGAAAGTGAATTCCGGGTTCGAAATCGAGGAACATACTCGAAAGATAGGCACTGGCGGCCTGCCATGGTTGCCATAGATTGTGGGTAAAGAAGGATACGACCATGGCACGCATCCTAAAATTGATATAGCCTGTTTCGCGAAGGCATCGCATGCAGGCATCGATCAGTGGATAGCCTGTTTGCCCTTCTTGCCAAGCGATCTGATAGCGCTCGGAGATCTTTTTTTTGAGTCGGTGGTATCCTTTATTGATACTCTCGAACTCCATGGTGTCTTCCATTTCGAATTTTTGTACAAAATGCACTTGCCAATGCAGTCGAGAGGCAAAGGCATCGATCTGCCGTTTGTTTTTGGCAGTTTTTCGGAATTCCATGGCGTACTGCCATACCTGCCGAATGGAAATATTGCCCCATGCGATGTAGGGCGACAGCCGGCTGCACCCCTTACGCGCCAAGGAGGGTTTGGAGATATGGTAACTGTACTGCTGGTAGCGCCCTTGGTGTAAGAACGAGCGTAGGTACTTCATCGCCATCGTACTACCGCCTTTCTGGAAGTTCGGAGTCTCGGGCGTCGCTAAATCCATCACCTGAAATACCTCGGCTACCTGTGCCAGGGTGTCTAGCGGGATAAAACGGGCTGCTTCCAATGGACAGTGTGCCAGCGGGGCTGCCATGTAGCGCTCGCAATCTTCTCGCCACGTCGCTCTGTTTTGTAGGCCTCTCTGGATACCATTATTGCCACTCTCTACCCATTGGATGAGGTTGTTTTTGCAAAAGGCTTTAAAATTTTTATCGCGCTCATAGGTGATTCTAATGCCTGTTTCTTGATGCGAAAAGACGGTGTGTATTTTCCAAAATTGCTGTAAGGTGCCGAGTGTTTTTAAGACCTCGGAGGATACGGTGAGTACCTGCGTATTATAGGGAGCTAATTGGGCATTGATGTCTACCAAGGATTGCTTGATAAAATTCCAATGCCGCTCGCTATAGTGACGGTCTTGTAGGAGTGAGTGCTCGAATACATAGAGCAACAATATGGGTAGCCCTGCGGCGATGGCATGCTGTAGCGCTTCATTGTCCTGCAATCGAAGATCGCGCTTAAACCAAACGATATTGATGGGCTGTTTTTTATTAATAGGCATGGGGATGCTGGATGATATCATGGGCACGCTGTTTTAATACTGCCAATTGCTGGGGATCCATCTTATGCAGTAGGTTGTACATCATTTTCATACGCTGATTGCCCTGTAAATAGGCTTTTTTTTCGTCTAGGAAGTTCCAGTATAGCGCGTTAAACGGACAGGCATCGGGTTCTGTTTTTTTAGTGACTTTATAATGACAGCCCTTGCAATAGCCACTCATCTTATGGATATAACTCCCACTAGATACATAGGGTTTGGTGGCTACCAGACCGCCATCGGCAAACTGGCTCATCCCGCGTGTATTGGTGATTTCTACCCATTGTATGGCATCGATATAGATGCCTAGATACCATTGGTCTACTTGATCGGGATCGGTCATGGTGAGTAATGCATAATTACCTGTAATCATCAGTCGTTGGATGTGGTGGGCATAGGCATGGTCTAGGCTCTGCTGGATGGCATGCTGCATGCACCGCATTTTGGTAGCGCCTGTCCAATAAAATTCGGGAAGCGGATTGGTATTCTGCAAGTAATTCACCGATTGGTAATCGGGCATCTGCATCCAGTACATCCCACGCATATATTCGCGCCATCCGAGTATCTGGCGGACAAAGCCTTCTACCTGCGAGATGGCTATTTCGCTTTCATGGGCTCTCCAGTATTTGATAACGGTATGGATGATTTCGGAAGGACCGAGTAGCTTGCTATTCATCGCAAAGGACAATCGACTGTGAAATAGGTAGTGCTGCTCGGGATGCATGGCGTCTTGGTAATCGCCAAAATGCACCAATAGGTGCTCACAGAAATAGGCAAGCACTTCGATGGCTTCTGCTCTGGTCACAGGCCAGTGATAGGCCTTGGCATCTATAGTCCCGATGGTGGCTACGCCTTCTTGTGCTAGTAGTGCCACGATATCGGTCACATCCTTGGGGATGTTTTTTTCGCTAGGAATGGCGGGGCTGCCGGTCCATTTCTTTCGGTTGTTATGGTCAAAATTCCATTTGCCCCCTTCGGGTGTTTTTTCATTCTGCATCAGAATTCCGTAGCGCTTGCGCATGTAGCGGTAAAAGAATTCCATGGTATACTGTTTCTTGCCTTTAAAAAACTGGGCTAGATCCGTTCTACTGGTCATAAAATGCTCGGTAGTGACGGCTTCCGTAGGGATGGATAGACTATCGCAAAAAGTACGCAACTGCTCATCCAATCGATACTCATCGGGTAATTGGTACTCGAAGCGAGTGATCTGTTGGGTAGTGATGAGCTGCTGTAGGTTCTGCACCAAGTCTTGGGTATTTCTAGGATCGTCTAGGGTGTAATAGGTGACATCGCACTGCTGGTCTCGTAGCCAATCTGCAAAATGACGCATGCCTAGAAAGAAGCCCACTACCTTCTGGATATGGTGTCGGGTATAGTCGGTTTCTTGGCGCATTTCTGCTATAAAATAGCACACCTCGGTGGTGTCGGTATCTGTATACCAAGAGTGCTTGTAGTTTAATTGATCGCCAAGAATGAGTCGTAATACCATATATATTTAGAATAAAGAGGTTTGTAACCAGCGTTTTTGATACTGCTGTTTTGGGTCGTAGCGCTGCGCTTGCAGGGCTACATTAAATTTTCGGTCTCTAGGGTCATTGCCTACTCCAGAGACATACTGCCAATTGCCATAATTGCTATGTACATCATAATCGATGAGCATGGCCTCGAAATACGCCGCTCCGATACGCCAATCGAGCTGTAGTTCTTTGGCAAAATAGGAAGCTACATTCTGGCGTCCGCGGTTGCTCATCCAGCCCGTTTGCTGTAATTCGATCATATTGGCATTGACAAAAGGTGCATCGGTCTGCCCATCGATCCACCGCTGGATCGCAGTGCCATCGGTAGCCCAATCATAGGACTTCTGTAAGATGCCCGACAGGGTAAACAAGCGATGCCCATGCTGTAGGGATACGTATTTAAAGAAATCACGCCATATGAGTTCGAAGATGAGCCAATAGGTAGATTGATTGCTGCCTATTTCCTGCTCATAGTCGCGTACGGCATGGTAGATGCTTCTAGGCGAGATACTGCCATTGGCCAACCACGGGGATAGCTTGGAACTGTAATCGACACCGAGTAATCCGTTTCTTGTTTTTTTATAATACGATAGCTTTTGGGTATCCCAGAAATACTGCTGTACGCGCTGCCAAGCTGCGGCTGCACCGCCTGCAAATGGAAATGCGGTGTGGCTAGGCTGCTCAAAGGGTGTATACCCCAAGGTTTCTAGCGTAGGAATGCTACCGATCGGTTCGCTTATCTGCTGCGTAGCAGGAGCTACGGTACGTGCTGGGCGCACGCTTGCTTTTTTTTCGCATGCTTTTCTAAACTGTGTAAATACCCGTGGAATTTCTGCGGTGGCAAAAGGTACTTCATCAGGGTGGTATAAAAACTGATCATAGGTCGTGTTCCATGACAGCGGTAGGTGCGCTGTCGCCTGTTGTACCGCTGTTAGGGTTTGGCACTCCTCGGTGGTCCACTCTTCTTGTAGGTATACCGCTGTGATGCCCTGCTCGGCAATGTAGCGCGGCAGTGCTGTGGCGGGCGACTCATAAAATACCGACAGGCTGATGTGTAGCTTGGCCAGTGCTTCCCGAAGGGCGGTCACGGTTTCGATCAGAAATTGTGCTCTGTATTTTTCGGTTTTCCGAAATCCAAAAGCACCTACGGCAAACTGTGTAGGATCAAAACAATATACCGCATGAACTGCCGTATGCGCCTGCATGGCTGTGTGCAATGAGGTGTTGTCCTCTACCCGAAGATCATTTCTAAACCAAACTAGTCCTGTTGTAGCCATTCGTGTATTGTTTTTTTGTATTCAAGTCATGTATACTTGTTTGTACCTACTGCATTGCATAGTGATATGCGCTGTACGCTTACTGTTTCTTATTTTTATTTCTTCTGCACCGCTCGCTACAATACCGTACCTCATCCCATACTTTTTCCCATTTTTTACGCCATGTAAAGGGTCGGTTGCAGACCACACAGGTTTTAGTAGGTAGATGTGCTTTTTTCATTGTGTATTGTTGTCGTTGCTAATAGCTAGCAGCATTGCTATGCTTGGCTATAGGTGTGCTCAAAAGAATTCGTCATCCCCTATTTACACCATCGTGTTACAGAGTGATCATTTTTTTGTTTATCAAATATACAAAAAGATTAAACAAAATAACTATTCCTTATATAGCTTTTAACACAGCTACTTTTCTGACTGCTATTTAAGCTCATAGTATCGATGCTATTTGTATTACCATCTGCATTTTATCGATAAGAAGTTATGTGATTTGCACTATTTTTCTTAACTTTATGATGCACAAGTCATTATTACTCACATCAAGTAATACGATCTCAGTACCCACGACATCAGTTCCCAGAAACACATCTTATATCATCGCATGCTTAGTGATCAGTGTACAGCTATATGCACAATGCCCAGGACCTGCACCCTGTGCGCCAGGCACGTTTGATAATCGATATGAGCAGATTGATCCTAGTGCTATAAATGGTGCTGTATTCTGTAGTGGAGAGACACGTATCATAAACCTTGCAGTACAGCCGGGTACCCAATTCCTAGCCTTTACTGGCGATGTAGAGCATATTAGTTTGTTTTTTGATTTTGACTGTAATGGTAGCTTAGAAACACAATTCACGGATTCGTGTACCTATATAAACCCCGTAGGGTGTAATGTAGATCTTTCTGTCACATTTCCCACAGTGTCAGCACTGACAACCTATAATGGACGCGCGCACATCGCTTTTAATACACCTACGACAGACCCCTGTGCCAATATTGGCTTTGGACATATGGTAGATTTTACGATTTCGGTAGCTCCCGCCCCTGTGATTACCACACAACCTACAAACCAAACCGTGTTTACTCCTGTTGATGCCGTGTTTTATACGACAGCTGTCGATACGGATAGCTACCAATGGCAGGTAAGTACAGATGGAGGGGGCAGTTATACCAATATCACAGATGGCACTGAATACACAGGTACAACGACGCCGACACTGACTGTGGTCGCTCCTGAAATCAATAAAAATGGCAATCTGTATAGAGCCGTACATACCAATGCTGTAGCGGGCTGTACAGAAACCTCTAATCCTGCTACCTTATCGATTCGTGTTAGCTCAGTAATCACCAATCGAAGGATTACCTATAGATCGCGTAAAAACTAATGCTATCGACTCTGTTATAAGGGTATGTATTTGGGCGTTCCCCAAGGGTCGGGCTATCCGCTATATCTTTTTTGTTTTTTTAAAGGAAAACAAAAAAGGATGCCGCTCCTATCCCTAACGCGGACGGCTACGGATGAGGCAGTTATATCTATATACACATTCATTTTTATGAGTTACAAGACCTTACTCTGTCTTATACACCAATTTCATGGTGATGGAAGCCGTTTTTTCTCTAGCACTGGTATTAAAAGTACCTCCCCATGAGTAGTCTTCTTTAGAGTTCTGCCCTGTGATCTGGAAAATACCCATTTTAGCAGATACCAATTCACCTAGTTCTCCGCCTGAATATGCGGCTATTTTTTCGGCACGTAGTCTGGCATCTTTGGTAGCGGCTGAGATCATTTCTATTTTTAGGTCTGCTAATTTGGTATAATAATACCTCGGAGATTCTGAATACAACTGTACGCCTTGGTTGAGCAGTTCTGTGATTTCTCTAGATACTTTTTCGATAGCCGCGACTTCTTTGGATTCTATCTGTACGGATTGCGTAAGCTCATACCCTGCAAACTCTTCTCCGATATAATCACCTTTATCAGAATAGATACGCTTACTCTTTTGATTGGTTTTTACAGCACTATAGATCAGCTGATCCTCTGCAATACCCTTATTAACTAAATACTCAGTAATTGTTTTTTTGTTGTTCTCTAAGGTCAGATATGCCTGTTTTAAGTCCCAGTTTTGGGCACCAAATCGTCCTTCCCATACAATTAAATCCGAAGTAAAATCTGTCTTCCCTAAACCAGTGACTCTGATTTCTCCGTCTGTTTTCGTTCGATTGGTATAAGCCCTACCTAAAAAAATAGCGGCTGCTACAATGGCGATTCCAAAAATGATGGCATTTCCGTATGATTTCATATGTTTATTTTTATGGGAGTTATTCCTAAAATTCATGTACGCTTCGTCCAGTAATAACACGTATACTAAGGAATACACAAATTTATAGGTTTTGTTCCGCTACTCTAATAGCAGCATATGATAAAAATTACTTAAAAAAATCGCATTCGTATCAATACCAATAGTGTAAGTAGGTATATCAAAAAGTACGTGTAGTCTATCCCCTATCCTAACACCCTAGTAATTTCTTTTCTCAGTACTGGCAATACCAAGCGAGGAAACCATTCGTTTTTTGCCTGCCAAATGTTATTTCTCGGAGATGGATGTGGTAGTACAAAATACTTTGGCAAATACATCTCATAATTTTTTACGGTTTCAGTGAGTGTTCTTTTTGCGGTATCCTGTAAGTAGTAATCCTGCGCATACTTCCCTATCAGCAACACCAATGCTACTTCCTTTAACTGTTCCAATACGACATCATGCCATAATGGAGCACACTCCTTCCTCGGTGGTAGATCTCCTGACTTTCCTTTTCCGGGATAACAAAATCCCATCGGCAGGATGGCTATTTTTTGAGCATCATAAAACGCTGTTTTATCAATGCCCATCCAATTCCGTAGATTCTCGCCACTTTTATCATCCCATGGCACTCCCGTTTTATGCACTACAGTGCCTGGGGCTTGCCCGATAATAACGATCTTGCTCTTTGGATGTGCTGCTACAATGGGCCTCGGTCCCAGCGCTAAATGCTCTTTACAAACACTACAATTGGCTATTTCTTTTAGTAATGTATCCATCCTTTTTTTTGACGTTCGTAGGTTATGAAATGGTTTCACCTTTAATGATAAGTCGCTTCACGCTTGATTCCAAATGTACGAATACATATACAACCACTACACCCCCATGTAACAAAACTCATTCTGATTATACTAATAGAAGTGGTTTACACTTGTTTTGATTTAAGCGAAAATCGAAGATTTTGTGACCAAATGAAGTGATTTTTTTGTTGCATAGCAGCGCTACGGAACTCAAAAATCACAAAATTTGGGTGCAAAAGATCGTTTTTATAGCAAATTGAAAAAAGTTTAAACCACTTCATATAAAAGCATCCGAAAATCGGATCGCTTACCCATTATTTATAAGCGATTCATCTTATGTGTACTCTAAAAAACTTTACAACACATCAACTTACAAAACAAGCGTTACGAACTGTACTGGGTGGTACTATACAGTAGAAAGACGCCTATAATAATCCGAGAGAGGCATATAAAAAGGCTACGCAACAAAAAACGAACTAGCAGCGGATCATTAGCTGTATCGTATCGGAATCACTTCTTCTGAGGTAACGGCATATACTTGATCCGTGTCTTGGGGAGTGATTAGGTGTTTTCCTGTAAAAGTACCGAAGGCAGGTAGTATCAATTGGTGTACTTGTTTGTAGAAACAGGGCACACGCAACTGTTGTTTGCCCAAACCACTGAGTCGTATGCCTGGGTGTATATGTCCGCAAATCCTAAATAAGGCTGTGCGTTCTGCTATTGGGTGATGGGCGAGCAAAAAAGAGCCACATTGCTTTTCTGCTACGACTACAATGCCTAGCTTTTCGTATCGCTGTGGGTGGATAATATCGTGATTGCCTGCTACCAATACAATCGGTAGCTGCGTCTGCGCTACCCAAGTAGCAAAAAGCTCCCACTCTGTATTGAGATGGCTATGAAACAAATCGCCTAAAAAACAGATTTCGGCAGGTGCAAAATATTGTACTACGGCATCCAATCGCTCAAAATTTTCGAGTATTGCGGTTTCAGGTACTGCACTGCCGTGTTTTCTAAAATGGGTAATCTTGCCCAAATGTACATCAGCAATCAGTAGCATTTTTTGCGCAGGCCAATACACTGCTCCTGATGGGTGCAGTATAAAATCTTGAGCATGTATGCGAAGTTCTTGTGTTTGTATAGCCGTATTCACGATGTAAAATTACGCTTTTTCTAGCTGTGCTGTCATTCTTTTGATACGATCGGCTAGTTTTTCTGAGGATAGTTTTTCGCGTAATCGGTCTGTAATGATCGGAAATGAAAACGGAGTGGGTTTCTTGCAGGCTTTCCATACAATTGTCTGTGTTGCGATACGCTCCATCGCTAATTGCAATCGGCCTTCTTCTAATTGATGTTCGAAGGTTTCTACAAAGGCTTGCTGATACAATAGGTTATCAGGCTCATAGTCCTTAAATACATCGAATAGTAATTGCGAACTGGATTGCAGGTGCTTGCTCTTTAGCATCTTATTAGGATAACCGGTAAATACCAAGCCCGCAATGACAGCGATGTCTCTAAACTTACGCCGCGCCATTTCGGTAGCGTTTAAGCTTTTTTGTAGATCGCTTTTTAGGTCTTGTGTGGTTAGTAAATCATTATCCAATACTTGCTGCATATCGATCTGCTGATCGGATAACAACTCGAATCCATAATCATTAAAGGCAATCGAAAAAGTAATAGGCAGTAACAAACTAATCCTATACGCTAGTAAACTTCCTAAAGCTTCGTGTACAAACCGCCCTTCGAAGGGATAGAAGATGGCATGATATCCCTCGCGGGTTTTAAAGGTCTCTATCAGAAATTCCTGTGGACTGGGCACGACACTTTCTCGTTGCTGACGCTGGAAGATGTGTGTCAGTGCTTTGAGTTCTTTAGATACCTTAGTACTACCAGCGGCTACTGCATACAATTCTTCTCTAAGCAGGGCACTCATCTCTGAAGAAAAACTCATCCTACCGCCCATCCAACTGGGTACTTTGGCTTTTTTCTGATGGGATTTCTTGACCAATACCTGCATATTTTTAATACGAAACAGCTCTAGATTACGCCCTGCAAAGGTGAATACATCTCCGGGCTTAAGCTTAGATACAAACCACTCTTCTATAGATCCTAGAAACCCTCCTTTTAGGTATTTTACCGTCAGTACGGCATCACTAACGATGGTACCGATCTGTAAGCGATGGCGCATGGCCACGGCTCTGCTCTCTACTGTATAACGCCCATCTTCCTGAATGACTACCTTTTTATACTCGTCATACTGTTGTAAACTCTGACTGCCTAGCGTAAGGAAGTTAAGTATCCACTGAAATTGCTCTGGGGTAATGGTTTGAAAACAATAGGTGCCTTTGACCTCTGCATAGATTTTTTCTGGATAAAAACCATTACTGACGGCTAGCGTAGTCAGGTATTGCACCAATACATCATAACTATTTAGATACGGAATACGATCTTCGATGGTTTGGGTTTTGACGGCCTTCTGCAATGCGGCTGCTTCTACCAATTCGATGGCATGCGTGGGTAGAAAATAAATCACACTTTCCTTTCCTGGCTGATGGCCACTACGGCCTGCGCGCTGCAAAAAACGCGCTACTCCCTTTGGGCCTCCGATCTGTATGATGGTTTCTACGGGTGCAAAATCTACCCCTAGATCCAGACTAGAGGTACATACGACTGCGGTGAGTGATCCCTCGCGAATGGCTTGCTCTACCCATAGCCGTGTTTCTTTATTAATACTACCATGATGCATCGCTATACTGCCTGCAAAATCGGGGTGGTGTTCTAATAACTTCTGAAACCATATTTCGCACTGCGCCCGAGTATTGGTAAATAACAAGGTAGTTGTACTCTGCTGTATAATAGGAATCACCTGTGGTAGTAGATGGAGTCCTAAATGTCCGCGCCATGGAAATGTTTCCATCTGATCGGGAATAATGGAGCGTACCTTGATTTTTTTCTGTAAGTGTGCTTTGATAAATACTGCATTGGCACTGGTTTCAGGAGCGACTCCAAGCAATACGTCTCTGGCTTGTGCTAGATTACCAATCGTAGCAGAAATGCCCCATATGCGCATGGCTGGAGCAAGGGTCTTTAGTCGGGATAACGCCAATTCTATCTGTACGCCTCGTTTGCTGCCTACCAATTCGTGCCACTCGTCTATAACGATGGCACTGACATCTTTAAAAACGGTATCATATCCTTTAGAAGCTAAAAGTAATTGCAGACTCTCGGGAGTGGTGATCAATAGATCTGGCATTTTCCTTTTCTGTGCTGCACGTTCTTTCTGGGAGGTATCTCCTGTGCGAATCCCTACGGTAAGTGGTACGTCTATCTCTGCTACAAACCGTTCTGCGGCTTGTTTGATCTCTACTGATAGGGCGCGTAAGGGCGTTATCCATATGGCTTTTAATCCTTTTTTATGTCGGGTGGCGTAGTCTGGATTTTTTTGGATGTAGTCCAACACAATCGGAACCCACAAGGCATAGGTTTTTCCACTACCCGTAGGAGCATTAAGCAAGCCGTGCTTGCCCTGTAAAAAAGCAGTCCATGTCTGTTTCTGAAAGGGAAAGGGTTTCCAAGATTGCGTTTCAAACCATTGATGGGCTATCGAAAAAAGTGCTGCTCTATTCATACAAATTAATTAGGAATCATGGCTTTAAGGTCTTCTAGGGTATTGGCTGCTGCGATCTGCTTGTCTTTTCGCCATCGGAGTATCCGAGGAAAACGCGTGGCGACACCGCTTTTATGGCGTTTGGATAGCGCGATGCCTTCAAAGGCAATTTCGAATACCAAGGTAGGGGTCACACTACGCACAGGGCCGAAACGCTCTACTGTATTTTTTTTGATCCATGCGTCTACTTGTTTAAACTCTGCATCGGTTAGTCCTGAATAGGCTTTGGCAAAGGTGACCAAGTTGCCATCGGCATCCCATAGGGCAAAGGTATAGTCTGTAAAGAGATTGGAACGCCGTCCATGTCCTCGCATCGCATAGGTCAGTACTGCATCGATGGTCAGAGGCGCTACTTTCCACTTCCACCAATCTCCTTTTTTACGACCGATCTTATAGGTCGCCTCTTTGTTTTTGAGCATCAATCCTTCGCTTTTCATTTCACGGGCTTTGTCGCGCTCTGCAGCTACGGCTTCCCAACTATCGAAATGATAGGCTGTGGATAGATGCAACGTGCTTTCTGTCGGACGCTCCAGCTGCGATGTATACTGAGCGTGTATTGCTTCTAATTTTGTTCTCCGCTGATGATAGGGCTGATTTCTGATGTCCTGTCCCTGCCATTCTAAAAGGTCATATGCCTTGAGGATAACAGGTGTTTTCTGAAGCAATGCCTTGGAAACTTTTTTACGACCGATGCGTTTTTGTAGGTCATTAAAACTGCCTATACTTCCTTCTGCAAAGGGCAATATCTCACCATCTAGCACGGTACCGTCGGGTACTTGGGTGGCGAAATGATAGAATTCTGGGTACTGCGCCGTCACCAGTTCTTCTCCTCTGCTCCATACAAAGACTTGTTGATCACGTATAATGATTTGTGCACGTATTCCATCCCATTTATGCTCTATGCTCCATGCTGTTACTTCTCCTAAGGCGGCAACAGCTCCTTCTACGGCATAGGCTAGGTAGAATGGATAGGGCTTGGATAAGAAATCAGAGGCTTTTTCTTCTACGACCAATTCCTGAAATGAAATCGTAGCAGGATCCCAATTCCCCATGAGTTTGTAGGCTAGGATATCTTCATCAATAGTGGTGGCTTGTGCCAAGGCACGGGTCATGAGTTTCTGACTGACGCCTATTCTAAAGCCTCCTGTAATGAGTTTGGTAAATACAAAACGTTCGTAATAATCTAGCGCTTGCCAATTGTCGGTTACGTATTCTTTTTTGGTGGTGTCATCGGCTGGTTTAAGGGCGATGAATTCATTAAGAAAATAAGTAAGTGTTTTGGTGGTCTGCGTTGTAGGAGGTGGTAATACCAATGCGATGGTTTCTGCTAAATCGCCTACGATATGATATGATTCTTCGAATAACCACAATGGTATCTGTGCAATTGCGGCTGCCCATGCTCTCAATTGTTTGGTTTGTACGGGTCTGGAAGGTCTACGGTGCGATAGAATGGCGATGGTCCATACTTTGTCTTCTGGGGTGGCCGTCTGGAAATAAGCTGCTAATGCTGCAATCTTGGCATTGGTCTTATTGGTACTATCCAGTGTTTGTATGAGTTGCGCAAATTGTTTCATGTTGTTGTGGTTTCGGAAGCGGTCTCTGTTTCCGTAGCAGGGGGTTCAGCTTCGTATTGCGTTTTTTCGGTACGGGCATCATAGCCTTGTTCTCGGAGGTAACGCGAAAAAATATCGGTATATCCGTGAGTACTGATTATTTTTTGGGCGCCTGTGGCTTCGATGGCTTCTAGGAGTCCAGACCAATCGCAATGATCGGATACGACAAATCCCTTGTCTATAGCGCGACGGCGGCGTGCACCTCTAAAGGTCATCCATCCGCTAGCGGCGGCTGTGACATAGGGTACCATTTTTCGAATCCATGTGCCGCCATGGGCACTTGGTGGTGCTAATACGATATTTCCTTGTAGGGCTTCTTTGGTGGTCTCTCTGGTAATACGCGTGGTGGGTGGTAAGGCGACCATGGGACGAATGACTTCGGTCATATTTTCGATTGCTCCGTGGGTATAAATCTGTCCGATGTCTGTATCTAAATACTTGAGGATACGCTGCGCTTTTCCTAAAGAATACCCAAAGAGAATGGATGTTTTTCCTTCTTGCTGATTGGCATACCACCATGCATTGATGGCATCAAATACTTCTGATTGCGGTCGCCACCTAAAGGCGGGTAAGCCAAAGGTGCTTTCTGTAATAAAGGTATGACATTGTATGGGTGTGAATGGGGTGGCGATCCCATCGTCTTCTGTTTTATAATCTCCTGTAAATACCCATACTTCGCCCCGATGTTCTACTCGTACTTGTGCGCTACCTATGATATGTCCTGCGGGATGCAATGAAAACCGAACGTTATTGATCACGAAGGTTTCTCCGTATGCTTTTCCGCTGACATTGATCGCTCCTAATCGGTGTTGGATAATCGGTACATTGGTATGATGGGTAATGTATTGTTTATGCCCCCATCTGCTGTGATCTGCATGGCCGTGGGTAATAATGGCTTTGTCTACTGGACGCCACGGATCTAAATACACATCTGCTGCTTGGCAATAAATGCCTTGGTCATTAAATACTAATAAGGGGGGACGATCTGGCATAGCATCAGTATAGAATATGTATTTATTGTTTTTTGAGGAGTTCTATTTCTCTAAGAATGGCCTCGGCTTCGGCATATTTTTTATCACTTGCTGCTCGATTGATACTGGAGAGTTCGTGCCATTGGCTCATGGTTTTTTCGTATTTCTTTTGCAGAATGGCTGTTTTGTCTTTTTTCTTGAATAATCCGAACATACTTTTTCTTTTTTTATGAACCCATCTTATACTTCTTTTGCGTAGCGCTGTTATGAATCTCAAAAAAGCGAAGATGGATTTACTGTATATTTTTTTTGATTTTGTTACTTAACGGACTGGTCATCGAATAGTAATAATCGATCAACTGTCCGTTGTTGTCTACTAGGTATTTCTGGAAATTCCAGCGTACGCTGGAATTTTTCTTTCCATTATATGCCTTTTGGGTAAGCCATCGGTATAGTGGATGCTGTTGTGATCCTTTGACATGAGCTTTTTCTGTGATCGGAAAAGTTACCTCATAAGTTAGGCTACAAAAATTACGAATGCTGTCTGCATCCCCTGGTTCTTGATGACCGAATTGATTGCAAGGAACTCCGATGACTACTAGCTCATCTTTGTACTGCTCGCTGAGTGTTTGTAATTCTTTATACTGTTTGGTGAATCCGCATTTAGAGGCTACGTTTACAAATAATAGCATCTTCCCTTTGTATGCTCCTAAATCAATAGGAGTTCCTTCTAAACTGGTCAGTGGAATATCGTATACACTATGGGGTGCTGATGATGCTTCTTTCTGGGATGTAGCGACTGTTTTGGCTTTGTGTATCAGTTTCATAGTACTATTTTTAATCTATAACTACCTTTTCTTTGCGTTAGGGATAGTAGAGGAAATCCCACAGCCCGACGATAGGAGGTGCGAGGAATTGGAACGGATAGCCCGACCCTTGGGTAACGCCCACATACTACATACACTAATACCTATCATAGTAAGGGTGCTGTTCTATGATCTATTTATTGATATAATTTTGTAATTCTGCGATTTTTTCTGGGGTATTAAAAGCACCTCCGTAATAGCAGGTGACGGTGGCTGAGGTGTCGTCCTTAATTCCTCTAGAGGATACACAAAGGTGCTTTGCGTCAATGATCACTGCTACATCTTCTGTGTCTAAAATTTGGGTCAGCTCTCTAGCGATCTGATTGGTCAAACGCTCTTGTACTTGTGGACGCTTGGCAAAATATTGTACAATTCTATTGAGTTTAGACAATCCGATCACTTTTCCTGAAGAAATGTAGGCTACGTGCGCCTTACCAATAATCGGTACAAAGTGGTGCTCGCAGTTAGAATAAAACGTAATGTCTTTTTCTACCAACATCTGCTGGTATTGATATTTATTATCGAACAATGCTACTTTGGGCTTATTGGCTGGGTTGAGCCCTGAAAAAATCTCATCGATATACATCTTGGCCACTCGATCTGGAGTACCACGAAGGGAATCATCGGTAAGGTCTAATCCCATTACATCCATGATCTCTGCAAACAGCGAAGCAATACGTTCTTTTTTCTCTGCATCGGTGCGCTCAAAGGCTGTTGGTTTCATGGGGGTTTCTATGCCTGTACTGATGTGATCATCTCCTATTTCGTCTATTGAAAAATCCTGAAGATTATAACCGTTTTGGCGCAGTAGTGTTTGTGCTGTTGATTTCATGTAGTGTAGTTTAAAAAAGGGGTTATCTAAAATACTGACTGCAAATAGTATACCATATCAGTGCTACATATTGGGTTTTAACCTCTTTTATAAAGAGGTGCCTGTATTTATTTTAATTCCTTGTTCTCAAAGTTACGATATTGTTTAATCTTTTTCAAAACACATTAAACAATAATTAACATAGCACTATCAATAAAATTGATAGTATGCTTTTTTGTACTTGTATGTACGGAATTGCAGCAATCGTAGATAGCATAAAAAGAGTATCTTTACCTTACAAATAGAATAGCTACTTGCCTCAATTAAGCTCTGGGGTATTAAATTAATTACGGTGACTGAATTACAAACTTATATTACTTCTTATTTTGGGATTACGAATGAAAATTTAGACGCCATTGCGTCTTTATTTGATGCTACTACGGTTTCTAAAGGAGACTATTTTAATAAATCGGGGCATTATTGCAAAAAATTAAGTTTTGTAAAAAACGGCTATTTTAGGGTTTTTGGGTATGCCTCCAATGATAAGGAGATTACGCAATGGATTGCTAGCAAGGGGTATTTCCTGACAGATGTATATAGTTTTTATTTTCAGCAACCTGCACGATGGAATATTCAGGCGCTTTGTGACTGCGAATTGTATACGATACGATTAGAGGATTACCAACAACTGAGCAGTATTGTACCGAATTGGCCTACTATGGAAAAACAATTTATGGCTAAGTGCTTTACTATGCTAGAAGATAGAGTTTTTAGTCACCTCTCACAAAATGCCGAGGAACGCTATAATGCGCTTTTTGAACATAACAAAGAATTGTTTAATCAGGTTTCTCTACATTATATTGCTTCTATGCTGGGGATGTCTCCCGAAACATTGAGCCGTATTCGTAAGCGAAAAAATTAATATTTTTTTTTGATCCGCTATTCTACTTTTTTTAAATATTCATTTCCTGAGACTGTTTTCATTAGATCGCTAAAAAAGGAGCTTTATTCTTACATATACCACAAAAAAAAAGACTAACTATGTTAAAACAAGCATTTTAACCAATAAAACCATGAAATTAACGTATTTTTATGAAAAAATATTGGGAGTTTACTTCTCGTAACTCCTTAGCTTTTAAATTTCTATAATTACGACAACATGAAACTTACTAAAAGATTTACAATCTATTGCATAACTACCCTGCTGTTTTTTAGCTGTGTAATTGCTAATGCCCAAATGAATGACAAGTATGGTGCTTTTACGTACAAAAAGGCTATCAATGTATCTGGAAAACAACGTATGCTTACTCAAAAAATGTCGAAAGCTTACTTATACCTTTTGAGACATCCAGAAGAAGCGAGTGCTAAAACGCACCTGATGACTAGTAAAGTAATTTATGAGAAGAAAAATGATATTTTACTAGAGAACACTACGTTTAAAGAAACGAAAAATAAAATCGGTTCTGTAAAACTGGTATGGAAAGACTTTAAAAAAGCCATAGATGGTACACCTACCTATGAAAACGCTAAAAAAATCTTGGATTTAAATACTGACTTGCTAAAGGCTTCTAATAATGTAGTACAGTCGATCATCAAAGAATCTAAAATCGTAAAAAAGAACACTGCTTCTGATGAATACGAATTGGATGATGCTAATACTGCTGAAAGAACAGAATTACTTAAAATAATTAATATCTGTGGTAGACAACGTATGCTGGCACAACGACTTGCCCTGTACTACTTTGCGAATGAGAGCTTATTAAAGAACAGTAGTACTACGAGCACTCTAAATTTTACCTTCAATGAATTGGATGGCGCCATCAATATGTTTACTATGTCTGAATTTAATACACCTGCTATCGATGAAAAGGTAGGATATGCTATTACGAAGTGGGAATTCTTTAAGAAGAATAGAAAGCAATTAACCAATAACACACTCGATTATAAAGACATGTATAAAAGATGTGATGAACTGACGAATATTTTTAATGAAATCACCAGTTTGTACGAGAAAGTTTCTCTGTAAATCATATTCGCATATATCTTAATTTTATAAAAAAGGTTCAAATGAGTTTTAAAACTCATTTGAACCTTTTTTATTGATTGTTATACTTTATCAGCATTTTAATGTATTGAAGGTGGAGGCGGAACTTTAATTTTTTTATGAAGCCATATTTTCAAATCGGTTCGACGCGTCACTTTTTCATAAGCATTGATGAGTCTATGTAAAGTATTGATTAATTTTTTTGTTCCATCCTTATCATAGGATATATAAATCAATAACTTTTCGGGATGCTCACATAAACTAGGTTTTTTTCCGTTGTTCTCAATATCTCTTTTAAGAACTGAGTATAAACTATCTAAAGTAAAATACCTTTTGTAAGATTTATGAATCGTATCGTTATGAATTTCAATAACGTTTTTTTGTTTAATTAATAAACAACCTAATCCTTCCCAACAAGGATTTCTGAAATAAATTCGTTTAATTTTATTCTCATTTTTTAAAGTAATTTTAGGCAGACTATCATTGCAAACGACATCTTCAGTTCGATAAATTAGTTCGTCGTAGTCCTTAAATTGATCAAGCCTTAATTCTACGCTTATGCTATCATTTTCTTTTCCTAAAAGTCCAAAATCTTTTTCGATTGTTTGAGTAGTTTGTTTGTCAGAGTTTTGACATGCAAAAAGTGTTGTAATTAGTAAAAACAAACATAATATCTTAAAGCTATTTTTTATTTTTTTCAATGCATAATATTTATAACCACCTATAAACCATTTATCTAATCGTTTTTTTACCTACAAACTAATCAATGCTTAATTATTTAAGTTGCAAATCTCGGATAAAGGAACTTCTAATGCATGACTTATTCTATATAATGTATGAATAGTAGCATTGGTTCTTCCTTGTTCGATTCTTGAAATATTGGTTGTATCAATTTGAGCTTCAATCTTACCTACTAAATCGACTTGAGTTAGCCCTTTTTCTTTCCTAATTCTTTGGACATTACTGCCTATAATTTTTAAAATTTTTGACTTTTCCATACTTGTCATATTTGACAAGTCAATAAAAGATTTATATTTGCACCAATTAATGCCATATATGACAAGTTTGAAATGAAATATATTGAATTAACCTCAGCACAAAAAGAATTAATAGATTTATTAAAGCATAAAGAAGCTCAGGAGTATTTTCACTCTTTAAAAGAGATTCATTATTTAGGCACCTATTGCGTTATGAAAGATCTAGTCAATTTATCAGCTTCTCAATATGTTCACCATTTATTGGACAGCATACAAAAGATAGCACTAGAAAATGAAAGTTTAGATAAGGAATAACAATAGCTTTTTAGGCATGCTTGCCTACAATTATACTATTTCCCTAACGCCACTAATTTAGCAGCAAAACAGTCTGCTAATTCTCCCAAGTTATTAGCCGCATGAAACTCGTGCCTAGGAAGATTGATTCCTAAGTCTTCTAAAATCATTTCGATCAGTTCTGCCCTGCCTATAGAGTCTAGACCTAGTGGCGATAATTTAGAGGAACGATAAATACTATTGGTATCTGTAAATGGAATAATTTGATGAATATTATTGATTATTAGTCCGAAAATTTCTTCTGATGTTTTCATGATATTATACAATTAGAATTAAATATACATAAGCATCCGAATCCCTACGTGATGCTTTTTCCTTCATACATTAGTACTAGCTCTTCTAGTTGCTGTATGTTATGATCAGTTCGTTTTTCTAGGTGTTTTAAAGTTATTTATAGGTTGCTATTGAACGTATCTTGACTTTGTCATTTTAGCTCGCGTAGTATTTATTTGCGTTAGGGATTGCAGTGGAAATCCCACAGCCCGACAATAGGAGGAGCGAGGAATTGTAGCGGAAAGCCCGACCCTTGTGGTAACGCCCTAAAACAACAAAGTAGTATTAATGGAGAATACACTTACATTTACTTGAAAGCAAAATGATTAGACTGATTTTTTCGAGTCCTAAAGTCTACGAAATGCTGTTCATTTTCGAATTGAAAATAAATATTGTGCTTCATTAAGTAGCTTAGATCTTTACCCGGTGTTTCTCCAAAGGAATGTCCGGGCCAGAATACGGTAGTATCTGATATATAATCTTTTAGAAATTGAACGGAATCATATAATTGATGCGCACCGCTCGTGTTACAAATACCTACGCCTTCTATAAAGACTGTATCCCCTGTAAATATATTATTATTAATCAAGTAACAGGTACTTCCTACTGTATGCCCTGGTGTGAGTATCGGAGTGATCGTAAAACCCATTAATCGTATTGTAGCTAAATGTTGTACCCGCTGCATATTAAAACATGTAAAACCATAGGTATCAATCTCTTCTCCAGACATAAAAACGGGGATGTTTTTATTGATGGCAAATGCTTCTGCCAAATTGGTATGATCTACATGCGCATGTGTTAGTAATACAGCTATAACACTAATCTGATGATTGCTCAAAAAGTCATTGATTAGGTCATAATCCCATGCTGGGTCTATTAAAATTCCGACTCCATCTTTATATACTAAATAGCATTGATTCTTTAAAAAAGAATTGGCTACTGTAAACATTTTAATTTTCATTTTTTACTAAAGGCTATTATATGGAACTCATCTTGACTTTTTCTTTATCTAGTGTAGCTGCCAAAGCATTCCAAATGGCTTCTAAACTGCTTGTAGTATTCTTGGGTAGTACCACGGAACATATATAATTACCTACTTTTTTAGAAACAGCTTTGTATTGCGGAAAATAAACAAAAGTGCTCTCATATGCTGTTCCTACTTCTTGTAAGGATTCGATTTCTAGGATCTTAAAATCTACCGTTAATCCTGTCTTCAGTACCTTCGATAAACTCTCTTTAATCGTCCAGATAAGCGTACTTCCGATCAGCTCAGACAAAGAATTGGCTGTAATTTTATCCAATTCATGAGCACATATACTACTTTTTAGTGTCTGTAATTTGTCTTCATTTATTTTCTCTATATCTATCCCTAATGGATGTTCCTCTGGAAAAGCGAGCGCAATCCCGTAGTGATCACAATGGCTGATACTAACTTGTATATTCTGGTGTTGTACATATTTAACTACAGGAAATTGAAACACTCCGAATTGAATCGATATGGATGTAATGAGCGACTTTTTATCCAGTAATTGAGAGATTGCTTTTTTTGCTGCGATACGCCCCAATAGGTAACTTTCCTTTCTTCTATCAAATCGCAATGATCGGTAATAGGTATACTCTTCTGGGTGTAATATATCAACTTCTTGTTCTAGCTCAGCTAACTCCTTGTGTAGTACACAAAATCCAGCTATATAATGATTCGTTTTTCTTTTTAGTAAAATTTGCCCTTTATAACTCATTTACAATTTCTTAATTTATGAAGTGATTTAAACTTTTTTGATTTCAGCGAAAAACCAAGATTTTGTGACCAAATGCAGTAATTTTTTAGTTGCATAGTAGCACTACGGAACTTAAAAATTACAAAATTTGGGGGCAAAAGATCGTTTTTATAGCAAATTGAAAAAAGTTTAAACCACTTCTTCTATTCCTAATAGTTCTTTTAACGTATCTATCTGCTTGCTTTCTCTCTTAAAAGGGGTCATGATCTGCATCGCTATAGAGCTAGATGTTGGGGCTAGGTTGTGTCTCACAAAAGTTGAACTGGTACCAGAAGGACCAAGATCTACATACAAACAATTCCCCTTAGTTTCTAGATACTGTACCGTTTTTGAATAATCGGAATACCCACTAACAGCATCCTCAAAATAATTCCAAGGTAGCACATCAAGCTCTTTGTTTGCTATACTAGAGATAAAACCTGAATGAGGAGGGTGCAAAGAGACCGTAGACATATAATATCTAAAATCATGTAATCCCCTATGAATTAATGGAGAATGAAACGGAAATTGTACCGAAAGGTGTGCATACCCAACTCCTAATGCTTCTAATTCTAGTGCAAAGGCTTGCACCCCATCAATAGAACCAGACAGTGTAAAATGCCCTTCGAAATTATCCATCGCTAAAAAAAGATCATGTTTTAAATAACTTTCTGAAGTGAGTTTTTTTTCCTGATCAATTACGGCTAGCATTCCTCCTTGATCACAGTTTCTAATAATAGCTTTTGCCTGCTCGATCGATACCTCTAATGCTGTTTTTAAATCCCATACTCCGCAGGCGACTCCTGCCGAAAATTCACCTAAACTACTCCCCGATACATAGTCTGGGGAAATCCCCATTGCTTTTAGCGCTTCATACAGTGCAATTTCTACTGCTATAATACTGGGATGCGTCAGTAATAAATCATCAAACTTTGGGTCTGAAGTACCATATAATTCTTGAATCAATGACCTATTCAAATAGTGCTGAATAATCATTTCGCTCTGTTCTATACTGCTCCTAAAAACACGATTGTTTTCATACAATTTTTGTCCCATCCCCCTGTAATGACTGCCCTGTCCAGAAAAAAGAAATACTAAAGTGTGTGCGCTCATCCTACGACAAATTGCTATTGATTTCAAACAAAGGCTGCCCAAATTCTACTGGAGATCCATCTTTCAGCGATATCTTTGTGATCTCTCCAGACACTTCGCTTTTTAACTCATTGACCAGTTTTAACGACTCTATGACACAAAGTACATCTCCTTTATTTATTTTGCTCCCCACTTGCATACAAGTAGACTTATCTAATAATGGCAAAAAAAATGTACCTATAAGAGGAGAGGTAATAATTGTATTCGGTATGGTCGTTTTCTCTGCTTGTAGTACTGTTTTGATTGGTGGCACTGCTGGTACCGCATTTGTCTGTACTAATAATGGCTTTGTAAGGAGTGATGGTGCTGTAGTTTGTTTTACTTTATGATCTAAACTAGATTTAACAACTATTTTAACATCTTCAAAGTTTACTTTAACCTCACTCGCTTCAGAACTAGTAATTGATAAAATCAAATTTTTAACTTCTTTCAAATTCATATTCTTATTTTTTTAAATATAGAACTCATCTTGACTTTTTCTTTTCCCTATGTTATACCGTATTCAAATAGATATATATTAGGAGAAGTAGACACCTATTTAAAGGTTCAATTCATTACACCGCTTTCGTACTCTGTTATACACTTTTGTTAGTACTCTGGGCGTTACCACAAGGGTCGGGCTTTCCCCTACAATTCCTCGCTCCTCCTATCGTCGGGCTGTGGGATTTTCGCTGCAATCCCTAACGCATTTCCAAAAGCTGTCTCTAGAAACATACAATAGCACTAAACGATGGTAGAGAGACACTAAAACACAATGATTTTTTGGGGATGTGAATTTATCTCTAAACTACATTTACTAATGAAGAAAAATCAGAGTATGCTTCTAAAGAGAAAAGCGATGATGACTACTGCCAAGGAAATTTATTATGTTCTACAAAATTAGTTATGTTGCATTGTACTCGTTCTGAGTGTAGCAATGTCGTGATTTTATCGACCGCCAACTTTTGGGTCTCATCATGTATGATCCATAGTTTAGACATATACGCTTTTAAATCCATGATCGTCTGCGTATCTAATCTAGTAAGTCTAATCAGGTTTCTTCTTAGTAAGTCATCTGTATTAGCCCCTTGCTCATCTACCAATCCTATCTGATAAGCGCGCTGACAAGAAATATTTTGTGTCGTAAGTGTCATCCATTTTGCTTTTTGAAAACCTACCCTACGTATTAAAAAAGGCATTACACAAGCTGGTAATAGGCCAAAAAGTACTTCAGACAGCGAAAAAGTAGCATCATCGCGAGCTATCACAATATCACTTGCAGCGATCAAACCGATACCCCCCGCATTTGCTTTTCCATCTACTTTAGCGATGACTAGTTTAGAGCAAGATGCCATAAGTGCAAGTAGCTTGTAATAATCATTGGAATCATTTCCGACAATCGAACTCACTCCTTCTTTAGATAAGGCATTAAAATCCATCCCTGTACAAAAATGCTGTTCATTCCCTTCTAGTATAACTACTTTGATATTGGTATTTTTCTCGGCTTGGGTAAATGCGCTTAATAGTTCTTTGATCAATACATTATTAATACTATTCTTGGCTTTGGGTCTATTGATCGTCACAGAAACAACTGCTCCCCGCTCTGCTACTAGCAATGTACTATATCCTTCCATGCATCTGATGTTAGACCCATTCATACACTCTATGGAAATTTTTTATCTCCGACAGTATGAGCTTATTTTTTCCTTCTACATGTCTAAATGCATCAGGTTGCAAACTAGTATCGATCTTCAGATTCTTAGTACCAAACTTTATCTGATTATTAGCTTCGAACGTAGATTCATAGGCTTCCATATCCATCACTATTCGATCATCTAAATGGCCTAACATGTTAAACTGTCTTAGTTTTTCTTGTCCTTGTTTAGTGACCAATCCGCTAAAAAACTCAGAAGAACACCCGGATCCATACGCAAAAACTCCAAGTCGTTTTGGCTGATCAAAAGAACCATTGTCTATGGCACTCGCCAATGCCAAATGAGTTGTTGCTCCCATCACATTCCCCACTCGTTGGCAATACTCTAGCGATGGCACTACCCGCCGCTGAAAGTCTTCTTCAATAATAGCAGGTGCTACTTTTTTAAATTTACGCATGTTGGTTCTATGAGCCCCTCGTACCATGCCTCCAAAAGGAGTATGAAACACTAAATATTGAAATGTATCTTGATAATCTGCTCCTTCAACTCTTTTTTGGTATTCTTTAAAAGCATTTTCGCAGCAATCTAAATATGAGAGTAATGATAAATCGGCGTCTCCTGCTTCTAGATCTGGAACAGGACGACAGGTATCCATTACTTCATACCCATAATATCCATTCGCTCCTTTATCGATCTGGAATACGATCGGATTCTCGCTAATAAGCATTGCCACTGCTCCAGAACCAGAAGAAGGTTCGGCAAACGACATTTCTAAAGAATCCTCTACAGCGCCCATACGCGAAATATCTGTGGCAATTACCAACACTTTTTTGCCCGGTGCGACTTGAGACAATACAAAATTAATCGCCATATGAAATCCTGCTGTACCAGAATAACAAGCACTTTTAAGCTCAAATAATCTACAGTTTCTACTCAGTTTTAGGTAATCGTGAATATAAGTACTCATCGATTTTCCAAAATCAATGCCTGATTCCGAACACGTAATGACCATATCGATACTTTCTTTTTCAGCATCTGTCAGTGAATCGATGATGGGTTTTGCAGCATTTACTGCATTCGAAACAGGGTCTTCATATAGCATCGGAACCGTTTTTTGTTTCATCAAAAGGTTTTGAAACCGATCACTATCTAAGTTTCTATGTTTTGCCAATTCATCAACATTAATTGCAGCTGAGCCACAATAAATGTTCATAGCCTCAATTCCTACTTTTATCATTTTTTAGAATTATTTTTATTATACATTATTGGTTAGAATTAAAGAGGTATTTACCCCTCCAAAACCAAAACTATTGTTCATGGTAGCAGTAACATGAGCTAACTCCGAATCCCCTTGTATCCAATGAATTTCATCGCTTATTGCCTGCGTTAGATTGTTACTTTTATGGAGGAATCCTTCTTTCATTTGAATAAAACTGGTGATCGTTTCTACAATACCTGCTGCGGATAGCCCATGTCCAATCAGTGACTTCGTACTATTGGCCTTTACGCCTTGTAATCCTACAGAAAGTAATGCTGCTACCTCTGTTTGATCTCCTATTTTAGAACCTGTGCCATGAGTGTTTACATATGTTATCTGATCGCTATTGACTCCTGCATTAGTCATTGCAGCTTGCATGGCTCGTTGTTCGCCTTCTTTAGATGGGTTTGGTTTTCTATTGGCATCCAGATTGATCCCATAGCCTGCAATAGTACCATACCCTTTCTTTCCCCTTTTCTCTGCATGATCTTTTGATTCTAAAATCAAGCATCCCGCAGATTGTCCATAGACAAAGCCATTATGTGCCACATCAAATGGTTTATACATTTCATTTGGATCGATATTTTTGTCTATGCTAGCCATAGCACCCAGTGTCGTAAACCCCTGATATTCGTACACAGAAAGATCCATCAATGGAGCCAGCACCAGTACTATATCATATTCATTACTTTTGAGTAATCTACTCGCCTGAATAATCGCCAAGTTACCACTGGCACTGGCTGCCCCCATTGTATACCCCTCTCCCTTAACACCTAACAATTCTGATACTACCCCTACGATGTCTGAATCAAAAAAATTAAGCCCATAATTAGGATTTAAAAATTGTAATTTCTCCGCATACTTATCCCATGTTTCAAGGATATGAGATTGCTGAGTATTACTACCACTTGATACAATCGCTATTTTAGGTAATTCATCTTTTATCTCTAGTTCAGCATCCTTCCAAGCTTCTAATGCACTATACACGCCATAGGTAGTACTCCTAGAAATATTTCTGTGTCTTTTTACTTTTTGAATAAATGCTGTGTCTAGATTGATTTTTATAAGCTGCTCCCCTAAATCAAAATCCTCTATACGTGCTATTGGGTATTCAAAAATGGAAGTTCCTTTTTCAAAAGAAATTGATGAAAAATTAGTGTCTCCATTTTTTAACGCATTTGAGTAAGAATGTAAACCAATACCAATAGGTGAGACCACGCCCATCCCTGTGACCACTGGATTATTTTCTACGATGCTCATGCCTCTAATTTTTCAGTGATTAAATCTGCTAACTCATTTATATTTTGAGCTCCAACAAATTCAATTCTTGAAATGTCTAAGTCTAGTTTTTCTAATGTTAGTGTTATTAATTCTCCTCTATCTAAAGAGTTAGCACCTAAGTCAACCAAAGTAGTATCATTAGATACCGTTTCTTCTGTTAACTCTGGAATAATTTCTAACAAGTTTTCTCTAATAAGATTTACAATATTATTTTTCATATATAATTGATTTATTACGAAGTGGTTTACACTTTTCGGTAGCAGTAAAATCGAAGATTCTGTCATCAAATACAGGCATCTTTTTGTTGCATAGCAGCGCTATGGAACTCAAAAACTGTAAAGCCTGAGTACAAAAGATCGTTTTTACAGCACATTGTAAAAAGTGTACACCTCTTCTATGTCTATTTTATTTGTTGATTTTTGGAAACCATTCTGAACAATAAGGTTCCTTAAACACCGAAAAGTGATCTGCAGAAGAGTCAATCACCTTCACTTCTTTAAAGTATTTGCCCCATCCCATATCGGATGCCGTACCTTCTAAAAATGAACCTTTGGCGCGTATCAGGGTAATAGAAGTAGCCAACGTATCTGACAGCGTGTACTTGATTCGCATAGAAGTATCATACACTAACCACAGTCTGTTAAAGATGTCTTCTCCTATTTCAATTCCTTCTGATTTCAAAAACTCATACACCGCAACTTTGCGTTTCGCTAATGGTTTAGAGACTATTTTTCTTACTATTTTTTCGATATCCAATGCTGTATCAGGCAGAAAAGAGCGAATGAAAATACCTACTCGTTCTTGTACTTTTAACTTCAGCGTATTCGAATAACTATCTATAAAAATAACCGAATCAATTTCGATGGAGTTCTCTAAACTTGCTATTTGCTTGAGCATCTCATACACCACCAAAGCACCATAACTATGTGCTACCAAACGAATGGGAGCAGCAACAGCTACTTTATTCAGAATATCTAAAATATATGTAGCCATAGCTTCTATAGAAGATAGTACAGGTGTATCTGCTAATACTCCCTGCATATGAATCCCATATACCTGACTATGTGCTGAAAAATGAGAGGCTAACTCATAATACCCATCAACAATACCTGGCATACCTGGTAGAATAATTGTGATGGCATCTGATGTAGCAACATCAATCGTATCATTGAATACAACGACTTCTGGATGGTCTTTTAAAATAGTGCTTATAGCATTAGGAGCATCTACCACTGCTACCTCTTCTTCTGAAGAAATACCATCTGTAGACGCAACAACCTTCTGTAAAGCTTCTGTATCATTACTCAACGTATTGCCTCCCTCATGTTTCAAAATCGACTCAGAGTATCCATCTAATAAGTAGGATGCCAATGACTCTATAGTTGGGTAATTAAGGAATACCGTAGGTAATAAGCTCAGCTCGTACTGTGCATTTAATGTATTGCCAAAACGCATGAGTAATATCGAGTCTAATCCATAGTCTCTTAAATCTTCTTCTAACGAAATATCTTCTAATGGCAATTTCAATAAATCAGAAACCATTTGCTGGATTCGAGACATCACCCGTGTCTGTAAAATTGAAGCATCCTCCGTAGCCTCTGTAGCTGTAGCAACTGTAGCACTAGGCAACAGCATTTTGTCTATCTTGTCTTTTAACCCAAAAAATACGGCAACTTGATTTTCTGTCTCTCTTACTAATTGCTCAAAGACTTGTACTCCTTCTAAATTAGGTAAAGGAAACATCCCAAATTGATTTTTTAGATACTCCTCTGTATCAGTATGCACGCGCATACCGCCATTTTCCCATAAAGGCCAATTAATACTCAAGGTACGCCCAGATCGGTGTCCTGCTAATCGCTGTTCTTCTCGATATAATGAGTAGCTATCTAAATAGGCATTCGCTGCTGCATAATCGGATTGACCAATATTTCCTAAAACTCCCGAAATAGAAGAAAAGAATACCATAAAATCTAGAGGTGCATCGCCAACAGCCTCATCAAGGTGTCTAGCTCCTAATAGCTTAGAAGACAACACAGTCATTGTTTCTTCGGAGGTTTTGTTAATGAGTAAACTATCATTAAGCGTCCCAGCACTATGAATAATACCATCTAACTGCCCATATCTAGCATGTACCTCTGCAATCAATGTACTAACATCTTCTTTACTACCTACATCACAAATCTGGTAACTAGCTTCTGATAAGCTAGATAAAAACGCTTTCTTATCTTGATTCAATTCACTACGACCTGTAAGAATGATCTTAGTTCCTTTTGTCTGATCTATATGGGTGGCAAAAATCTGACCTAAGCCCCCAAAACCACCAGTAATCAAATAAACACCTCCTTCTTTAATACTGGTCGTATCATTAACTACTGATGGAAGTGCTATCGGCTCAAGACTTTTAATACTTCGTTCCTCCTTCACATACCGAACTTCTGAAGCATCACTTCCCTTTTCTGAATGTAAGATTGTGATCAGCGCTGGAACATCATCAATCGCTACACCATCGACCCCTATTGTTTTAGCCTTTATCTTAGAGTTCTCTAGGACAGTACTTTTTAACAAACCACTTATAAAACTAAAATGATGATAGCTTTCATTAGCATATACTAGGCTAATATCAATATTGATTTTTAACTTCATGGATTCCTGCACTTTCTCTAAGACTTCTTGAAAAAATCCTAACGCTGATGTGTTTTGTAATGCAATCACTTCGACCTGTAGTTCCTTTGCCATCTTATCAGCTACATCTGCTGTACTGCCTGCTAACAATATCAATTGTTTGTCTGTATGCTGTTTTGACGATACTACAGGTGATACTGACCAAACTGGCTTGTAACAACTAGCTTCTTCCTTAGCTTCAGGCGCTACTACCTCAGCATCTTTATCTGTAGGAGTGAGCTGCTTTAATGGAAAGGCTACAAAATCTCTAAAAGTCAATAAAACCGCTCCAGCATCATCTAAGACATCAATATCAAAAGTAAAAAAGGTATCATTATTCGTATCCTCTGCACGCTTTCTAACATAACACCATACTGTACTGGTAAGCGCTTTATAAATAGTCACTTCCTGAACGCTAAAAGGCAAAGATACATCTAGAGAATTCGCTCCAATAGTTAACCCTATGCACGTTTGTAAAGCACTGTCTAATATACCCGGTGACAAAACATAGGAGGCATCCATAGGTAAGCTCACCTTAGAAAGGACTTGAGATTCACTATACCATAGTTTTTCTATTCCCTGAAAACTGGGGCCATACTCCAGCCCTAACTCTTTAAACATTGTATAACAATAGTCTTTTGATTTAGATTCAGAAAACTGCTGTTGCAAAGCTTCTAAATCGTAATCAGAAGGAGAAGACGGTATTCCTGTTAGTAACCTCCCCTGACTATGTAACTGTTTTTCTGTATCCTTATGCGTATATATGTCATAACCGATACCTTCGTCTACAGGATAAATCCTAGTATGTACTTTTTGCGGACTGCCATTCACATGTATAGGAGACAACCAAGTAATATCTTTTAATTGATATACTGAATTACGCGTGCTTAATGATCCTGCTTCGCGTGCTAGTTCTAAATAAGCAACCCCTGGTAATATCTTCTTCCCATTCACGCGATGATCAGCGAGAAAGGATTCTTTTCCACTATAAATACTTTCGTATTTCTGACCGCTTAAATCCGATTCATTACTATGTAGTAAGGGGTGTAATTGTGGTTGTGATCCTAAGATTTGATCTGTTACTTCTGCTTCTGGAATCCAATACCTGTTCTTAGCAAAGGGATAGGTCGGTAAGCTAACCTTTTTCGGTGTATTCGATCCGTATAATAAATTCCAATCGATCGATACGCCTTCTACCCATAATTGGGCTACTGTAGCTAATTCATTATCTCGAATAGCAGCCTTGACACGAGACACTGCTGCTGTATCCTTAGACAATACCTTTTTATTCTCTTTTGTATTACCTGTATATACATGCTGCGTATCCCCTTTTAGGTAATTAGATAATGTGATGGATAATGCTGTTAGATCATTCGCTATAAAAGCAAGACGTTCGTCCATTGATTCTCTACCTAACTGAAGCGTGTACCCTATATCATAAATACTGGTAGCTGGATTGGCTTCGATATACCTTATTAAATCCTGCGCCTTAGCTGCTAAACGATCTTTATTTTTAGCTGATACTACAATAATGGTAGCTGTATCACTTGTATACGCTTCTTTATCCGTTGGCATATATTCCTCTACTACTATATGCGCATAAGCACCTCCAAAACCAAAACTACTAACTCCTGCTCTACGAGGAGCATTATCTTTTGTTTCCCATTTTTCTGATACTGAATTAATGTAAAAGGGAGAAGCTTCTAATTGAATATACTTATTCATTGTTTCAAACTTAGGCATCGCGGGAATCACCTTATTATTTATCGACAATATTGCCTTAATAATACCTACAATACCTGCTGCTCCTTCTGTGTGTCCTATATGTGCTTTTGCTGATCCTATGGCTATAGATGCATCTTCTTTATGTTGAACATCATATGTATTGAACGCTTTTTTCAAAGCATTTACCTCTATTGGATCTCCTAGTTTTGTTCCTGTTCCGTGAGCTTCTATATACCCTAGCGTATAAGGGTTTATAGCTGCATCTTTCCAAGCCTTTACGAGTACATTCATCTCTCCATCTACACTTGGTGCGGTGATAGATGGGGTATATCCTCCATGACTTACAGCACCTCCTTTAATGATTCCATAGATTTTATCGCCATCTGCTTCTGCTTTACTCAACGGTTTCAATAAAATTGCTGCAACACTTTCTCCTGGAACATAACCATCTGCCTTTTGATCAAAAGTATGCGATCTTCCTGTCTTCGAAAGTGCTCCAATACTACAAAAATATCGATAATGATGAGAAGCCAAGAGCAAGTTTGCACCTGCTACAAAAGCTTGGTCACAATCACCATTTTCTATCGCTTTAACGGCTGTATGCAATGCGACTAAACTACTAGAACATGCAGTATCTATGGTCATACTTGGTCCCGACAAATTAAAATAAAACGATGGTCTATTGGCTAGCATAGTCGCAGCATTCCCCGTTCCTTCGTGAGGATCTACTTTATGGCCTTGTTCCATCATATTCTGTATATAATCATGAAAACAAACCCCTACATATAATCCCGTATTTGTTCCTTTGATGTTCTGAATTGCACCTGCATCTTCAGCAGTACCATATAAAACTTGTAACATGTATCGCAACTGCGGATCCATCATTGCTGCTTCTGTCGGAGAAATATTAAAAAAGCTAGCATCAAACTTATCTACATTATCTATAAAACTCCCCCATTTGCAATACATCATATTCTCTGCATTGGGGTCTGTATCATACCATGGAGAATAATCAAAATGATCTTTCGGTATTTCTTTAATTAAATCTTTTTGAGTGTAGATATGATCCCATAGCTCTTCCTTAGTACTGGCATCTGGAAACACCCCGTGAATTCCAATAATTGCGATAGGATCCTTATCCTCTGTATTGTTAGAATTTGCTGCTGATGCCTTAAAGTTTAGAGGACTACTTTTAGGCAACTGTAAAAGAACCTCTTTCGTATCATTTTTTTCTGCTACATCTATTGTATCCTTTACAGTTAACACATCATCAATGGTACCGGCTAAAGATGTCACTGTTGTCCCGAATTTATCAGGATATTCCTCCATTAAAAAAGCACTCAACGCTTCTATATTCTGATATTCAAAAAACAAGGTAGGATACAATTCTTCATCAATGATGGATTCTAATTTTTTCACTAAAGATATTAGCTGAACAGAATCAATGCCCATATCCATAAAGTTTTCATCAGTAGCAATCTCATCTGCATCAATATGTAAAAGCTCTGATAATTGTTTCTGTAATAGTGATACTACAAATCCTGTATCTTTTGCTACTTCTTTAGAAGCGCTACCCCCAATAGTATGTTCTGTAAGAGGAGCTTCTTGTTGTACATCACTTTTACGAATTGCATATCCTAACCAATAGTAATTGTTAGACATTCTATCTACAGGTAAGGGTTTCCTAGTGTGTACTCCATTTTCCTCTTCTTCTATAATCATATGGCAATTGGTGCCTCCAAAACCAAAACTACTAATTGCTGCTTTTCGTTTGCTAGATTCCTCAACCTGCCAAGGTTTTGCTACTGTATTCGGGTAAAAAGGACTTTCTTCAAATTTAAACCTCGGATGAGGGCGCTCACAATGCAATGTAGGAACAAGCGTCTGATGCTGTAACTGAAGTAATATTTTGATCAAACCACTTACCCCTGCAGATGTGATGGTATGTCCCAAATTACTTTTTACAGAACCTATTGCACAATATTGCTTAGCAGTACTGTCTGTAGATAATCTCTGATACACTTCCGTAGCAGCTCGTACCTCTATAGGATCGCCTAATAACGTACCTGTACCATGAGCTTCATAATATGTAATTGTTCTTGGATCAATAGTATTTTTTGAAAGTGCTTGTGCTATCACTTCTTTCTGCCCTTCTTTATTAGGTACCGTAAGCCCCATCGTCTTACCATCATTATTAACCGAAGATCCACTAATTACCCCATAGATATGATCGCCGTCTAATTTTGCCTGAGCATATGATTTTAAGAGTACTAATCCTCCTCCTTCGCCCATCACAAAACCTTGGGCGCGTTCATCAAACACATAACTCTTACCATCTCTACTCAATACTCCTGCTTGACTAAAACCTATATGACTAAAAGCATCTACCATGATCGAAACACCTCCTGCAATCGCCATATCCGTTTTTCCTTCCAAAATAGCATCACATCCCTGATGAATCGCTACTAAGGAACTAGAACATGCTGTGTCAATAACGTGACTCGTACCTTTCAGGTTGTAAAAATCAGAAATTCGAGCAGCAATCATATTGCTAATATTGTTTACGATTACATGCTGATGCGCTCCTTCTGGAAGTAAATGATAATTGTTCTTTACATAATTATTATCCTTAGCTCCTATATAAACGCCTGTATTGCTATTATAAAGTTCTTCTTTTTGATACCCCGCATGGGCTAATAATGAGCGACTCATCTCTAAAGCAATCCGTTGTTGGGGATCCATACTTATAGCATCTTGATCACTAATCTTAAAATAAGCTGCATCAAACATTCCTGGGTTTTTGATAAAACCACCTTTGCGCGTATATGCTTTATTCAATCCGCCTTCTGCTGCATAAAAATCCAAAGAATTCCAACGGTCTTCTGGAACGTCACTGATCAGGTCTTTACCACTCTTTAAATTATCCCAGTATTCTTCTAAATTATCAGAACCTGGCAGGTGACAGCTCATCCCGATAATAGCTATCTTTCCTTCTTGTGCAACTCTTTTGCTTTTTCTTTCCTTATTGCGGTGTTTCTTTCGTTCCCTATCCTTTGCCTTTGGTACTAATACTGGTGCGTCGGTACTCCTATCTTTAAACAAGGTATCATCAACATTAGTAGGTATCTTAGGCGTAGCTGCCAAAGAAGTAATATCGGTTTCTTCTGCTAAATAGGCAGCTAATAGTGAAATGTTAGGATAGTTGACAATCGCAGTAGGTTCTAAGGTAACTCCAAAAGAATCTTCTATAATTGTCATCATATTCATCATCATAATAGAGTCTACCCCATATTCTGAAAAATCAACATCTAGTTCGATATCTTCTATACCTATTTTTAATAATTCTCCGACAACTTCTCGTAAACGATTCTCTAAATCTCCCAAAGATCCTGAGGATACTGAAGGTATTACTACTGTAGATGATTTGGAGGGTACTGATGATTTTTTGGTATCTAACTCAAGAGTACGTTCTAACTTTTCTCTCTTACCATATACTACAATTCCTCCAGTAATCCCTTTTTGTAAGAATGTGTCTAAAACACGAATCCCTTGATCAGTAGGCAATGCATACAATCCTAATTTTTCTTGCATATACTGCTCATTCTCCTTGGCTATTTGCATACCGCCGTCTTTCCATAATGGCCAATCAATACTGATGGTAATCCCACTGCGTTTTCCTTCTGTACACAAATTATTTCTATACACAGCGTACCTATCTAACCAAGCATTGGCACTCGCATAATCAGACTGACCTATATTGCCTAAAACTCCCGAGATACTACTGAAGTAGATCATAAAATCTAAGGGCAGCTCTTTGGTAGCCTGATCTAAAAATTTAGCCCCATTTATCTTAGGGTTTAGTACTGATGTAGATTCTTCTCTGGTCTTGTTAAATATAAAGCTATCTCGAACTACACCTGCGCTATGAATAATGCCGTCTAACTTCCCGTAGGTATCGATACAACTTTTTATCAAAGCCTCTACAGAGGATTGATCTGTTACATCACAACTATAATAGCGTGCATTAAGACTTGATAAAACAGAAGGTTCTAATGCACTTTCGGTACGCCTACCCGTTACTATCAGTTGAGTACCTTTGGTTTGTGATATGTGCTGCGCAAATATATGCCCTAGTCCCCCACAGCCACCAGTAATTAAATATACACCGCCTTCTTTTATCGTATATCCTGCTTTCGGAGGTACATCTGTAGCTAGTCTATCGATGGCAAGTACTTCTCTTGTCTTATTTATATAACGGACTTCTTTAGCTACGTCTAAAACTTCAGCCTCAATAATAGCTGCTAAACTATCTAAATCTCTAACCGACAAACTAGGAACTCCTATTGTTTTTCCTCGAAATTTACCTCCTTCTTGTGCGGCTGTTTTAAGCAGTCCGCTAATAAAACTATAATCAATAGCTTCTGAATTATTATACAAAACAAAAAGGCTTCTTGCTTCTTTTCCTTTTAATAGAGAACGAACGTGTTCTACTATTTTATGATAATAATCTGAGGGGGTATCTTCCAATACCGATACAACTTCCGCTTCTAAAGTATCTGTTAGCAAATCCGATAACTCTACGCTACCTCCTGCTAGCAGAATCAATGGAGACGATGCTGAAAAACCTGACGATTCGCTATCATTAGAAATAGCTGTCTCTATCCAACTGTGCTTGTACAAATGAAGGTCTAATTCTTTGGGAACTATTGGCGAAACTACATTATCATCAGCTTTCTTTTTTTCGCTCTTAGGCAATGGAAGTGTCACAAATCCTTTGAAACTTAACAAAACAGCTCCTGAATCCGAAAGCATATCAATATCATAACTACTAAACTTACCTCCAGATGTATGGGATGAGCTTCTTCTTACATAACACCAAACCGTATCCTGAACGGAACCGTAGATAAAAACTTCTTTGACACTAAAGGGTAGACTTAAGAAGAGTCCTTCTGATGCTGAAAAACTTAAACCTATACATGTCTGTAAAGCACTATCTAATAGCCCTGGGGATAAAATATAATCCGCATCGCTAGATAGTCTAATCTTACTCAATGATGCTGAATCGCTATAATACAACTGATCTATTCCCTGGAAACTATCTCCATAATCCAATCCTAACCCCTTGAACAGTTTATAACATTCCAGTCCATTTTTTGTATTGGGTAAACTACGCTTTATACTATCTATATCAATTGCGGACGGACTGACCAATGTCTCTGTAGATAACTTGCCTTGGCTATGGATAACCTCTGAGGTTTCTGAGGTACTATAAACATCATAATTTATAACAGAAGAATCTTCATCAAAAAGACTAATTTCTATTTTCTCTGGATGGCCATTCACCCGAATAGGTTGCAACCATACAATATCTTTCAAACTAGTAATAGGAGCTTCTAAAGAGAGTGACCCCGCAGCTCTTGCCAATTCTAAATAGGCAACTCCTGGTAAGATCTTTTCACCCTTTACCTTATGATCTGATAAAAATAACTCATCGCCTGTATACTCACTTACAAAACGTTGCTCTCTTAAACTCGAATTATTCTCATGTACTAATGGATGTAATTGTTTCTGTACTCCAAGAGATGACTTTTTCTCATCTACAGAAGGTATCCAATATCGATCACGCGCAAAAGGATAGGTAGGTAAACTTAGTTTCTGAAGCTTATGCTCTCCATATAGCAAACTCCAATCTATTGCCCCCCCTTGTACCCATAGCTGAGCTAATGAAGATAATTCCTTTTCACGAATGGCTGTTTCTATATACGCCTTTCCTGCATTGCCTTCGAGTATAAACGTCTGTTGTTCTTTGCGTATATTCCCTTCAAAAACAGTAGCCGTACCCTGTTCTAAATAACTAGTCAAATGAGTAGCTACTTCCTCTAGATCCTTAGCTACAAAAGCTAATCGTTCATCCATAGCTTCTCTTCCTAATTGAAGTGTATACCCAATAGCATACATATTAGCATCTGGATGCGCAGCTACATATTCTTGTAAATCATTGGCTCTGGCTACTAAACGATCTTTATTTTTAGCAGATAACACTATAATAGTCCCCGCATCACTCGTGTACGCTTCTGTATGTGGTGGCACATATTCCTCTACTACGATATGTGCATTTGCACCACCAAACCCAAAACTACTAATACCTGCTATACGAGATTTGTTTGTGGTGGTTTCCCATGCTTTGGTCTCTTCTTGTAGATAAAAAGGACTGTTATTTAATTTTAAATACTCATTAGGTGTTTTTAAATGTACATTCCCGGGAAGCATCTTATGCTGCAAGGATAATAACACTTTTATCACCCCTGCAATTCCTGCCGCAGATTCTAAATGTCCTATATTGGTCTTTACACTTCCAACACTACAATGAGGAGTTTCTGGAATTGTAAGATTCTGTTCTTTATACAGTTCTTTAAAAGCAAGCTTTAACCCTTCTATTTCTATCGGATCTCCTAAGGGAGTACCCGTTCCGTGAGCTTCTATATAGCTTACGTCTCTAGGATCAATATCAGCAGAGCGATATGCCTGAAGCAATACGTCTTTTTGTGCTTTAGGATTAGGAGAAGTCAGTGTATTTGCTTTGCCTCCATGATTTTCTGCAGTACCTCTAATCACTCCATAGATATGGTCTCCATCAGCTTCTGCTTTATCTAGTGATTTTAGAATAATAACACCTACTCCTTCTCCTCTTACATATCCATTAGCGCTTTGATCAAATGTCTTACACCTTCCATCCTCACTCAGCATACCCGCTTGACTAAAAGACAGCGTAACTTCTGGACTTAACAATGCATTTACTCCCCCTGCAATTGCCATATCAGAATGACCCAGTCTTATATTTTCTACCGCACGATGGATCGCTATTAATGAACTAGAACAGGCGGTATCAATAGGTTCACTAGGGCCGTGCAGGTCTAACAAATACGATATTCGATTCACCAATACAGAGTGTGCACTACCTGTAGAAAACTGTGCTTGATTATAATGGTCCGTATGTTTATTAATGAGTATCGAATAATCACTCCCTGATACCCCTATAAATATTCCTGTATTACTACCCTTTATAGTATCTAAGGATATACCACCGTCTTCTAAGGCCTGATACACCGCTTCGAGCGTAATCCGCTGTTGAGGATCCATTAACTCTGCTTCTCTAGGTGAAATATTAAAATATAATGGATCAAACTTGTCTATATCCTTTATAAAACCTCCCCATTTAGCTTTCGTTTTTCCTTTTTCTTTTTTGGGATCTCCATAGTACTGCTTCCAGTCCCATCGATCCTTCGGTACTTCTGTGATAAGATCTTCAGAATCTCTAATATGCTTCCAAAACTCTCCTAAATCAGATGCCCCAGGAAACGAACCACTCATACCTATAATTGCAATAGGAGCTGTAGATGGTATTGTTTGACCCGAAACAACATCTTCAGACTGCTTTACGAATCGCTTTTTTCTTCTCGAAAATTTTGTCGTTTCTTCAATTTTGTTTTCGTGATTAACAATAGGGGCTTGCTTGTTTACACCATCCTTTTCCTTATGTACACTTTTTACTTGATCTACATATTCTTCTACAATATGAGCAGACAATTCATTGATAGTACCATAATTAAAGAAAGTGGTGGGCAATAAATCGATACTGTAGTACGTATTCAATTGATTTGCAAACTTGGTCATCATTACTGAGTCAAAACCAAAATCTCCAAATTCTTTGTCGTGTACAAATCGACGTATATCCAAGCCTAAAATTTCAGAAGCCAATTGTTTAATCACAACTTGTACTTTGGAAACTAAGTTATCTTCACTTACGACACTTATTTCTGAACTAGAAGGTATTAGTTCTGCTTCTTGTTTTTCATATGCATCAGCATGCATCTCCGTCTTTAAAGATCGTTTAAAACCGTCTACTGGTAGTAGCACAAATTCGACGAAACTAATGAGTATTTCTCCTTTTTCTGATAGCAGATCCATGTCATAATGAATCGTTTTTCCAGTGTTTTTATCTACTTTTCTTATTACATGACACCAGAATGTTTCTGATAAATCATCATAAATATTTATGCTTTTAACATTAAAAGGAATTCCTAAGCTTTCTTTCTTATTAAAGATAAATCCTATACAAGTCTGAAAAATGCTGTCTAATAATCCTGGTTGTAAAATATATTCTTGATCAGCAGTATACGTAATTTTGCTTAACGCCTCTTCATTATTATAATACAACGTTTCTACAGATTGAAAACTAGTTCCTAATGTGAGCCCCAATTCTGCCAAAAGCTTATAACATTCATCACCGCTTTTTTGATCAAAAAGACGGTTTTTAATCACATCAATATTCTTGGGTAAAGGCTGTTTGAGTACTGCAAATCCCAATGTACCTTGCGAGTTAATGACTTCTTCTTTTTGTTGTTGTTCAGTTATATGGTTCGTAACACAGTATACTTCATAACATACATCGTCTTTTTCGCTAAAAATACTGATCTGTACTTGCTTTGGATCATGATCTACAAATATTGGGGTAGACCAAGTTACATTGCGTAATTGTGTGACCTTTTTTTCTGATGAAGTTTCTCCCGCTCTTACTGCCATTTCTAAATATGCAACTCCAGGAAGCACAGGGACTCCCTTGAGCTTATGATCTTCTAAAAACGATTCCTCTCCATTAAATTCACTGATAAAACACTGGTCATTAAGCGTAGAATTATTTTGATGTAGTAAAGGGTATAAATAACTCTTTTGCGTATTCCCCTTTGGCTGCTTGGTCTCAGCTACCCAATAGCTTTCTTTTATAAAAGGATATGTAGGCAAACTAATGATGGTAGGACGATTTTCTGTATCATATAACAACTCCCAATCAATCGATGCTCCGCTAACCCATAACTTGGTTAAAACATCCATCTGTTTCTTCTTTAGTATAGCTTGTATAGCCTCTTTATCATTGATATCATATGTGTAATCATCATGTTTCTGATCGCCATAATTTGTTACCACCCCTTTTGATTGCCCTTGTAGTAATGCCTCTAGTGTATGTATGAATTCTGCACGATCATTGACCACAAAAGCTAGGCGAACATCCATCTGCTCTCTACCAAGCTGAAGCGTATAGGCTATATCGTGCACACTAACTTCCTTATTCTTACGAACAAAAGTATTCAGATTTACTATTTGTTTTTGGAGGCTTTCCTCATTTTTAGCCGAAAGTACTATCGCAATTGGATGGTTACTCGTATATCGTTTTTTTGTTGATTGTTTATATTCCTCTACAACTACGTGCGCGTAAGCCCCTCCAAAACCAAAACTACTAATCCCAGCCCTCAATGGATGAGAACGCTCTTGATTTAATGCTATCGGTTCTGTGTTTATTTTAAGAGGAGAACCTTCTAAATTGATATAAGGATTCAACTTCTCAAAACCTGGCATTGCAGGGATTTTTTTATGCTTGAGCGTAAGAACAGCTTTGATCAAACCTACAATACCTGCTGAACCTTCTGTATGTCCTAGGTGTGCTTTTGCCGAACCTACGTAGCAAGCATTTTTAGTATTTTTATCTATTGTATGCTTTTTAAACGCTTTTTTCAGGGCATTAATTTCTACAGGATCTCCCAACTTAGTTCCAGTACCATGTGCTTCTACATAATCTAGACTCTCTGGTGCTATTCCAGCACTTTCCCAAGCTCTTTCTAGAGTCGTTACTTCTCCGTCAACACTTGGAGCAGTAATCGAAGGGGTTCTTCCTCCATGACTTACTGCACCTCCTTTAATGACTGCATGTATGTGATCTCCGTCTTTAATCGCCTTATCCAGTGGTTTGATCAGTATTGAAGCAATCGCTTCTGCAGGAACATATCCATCTGCTTTTTGATCAAAGGTATGACAGCGCCCCGTAGGCGATAAGGCTCCCATAGAACAAAAATGGCGATAGTGTGATGAGTTCAGTATTAAATTAACTCCTCCAACAAATGCTTGATCACATTTACCTAAACTAATATCGTCAAAAGCATTTTGTACTGCTGCCAATGAAGAAGAACATGCCGTGGATATTGTTATACTAGGGCCTGATAAGTTAAAAAAGAAAGAAACTCTGTTCGGTATATTCGATAAATAATTACCTGTTAAATCATGAGGCGTAATAGGTTTATGAGTTTCTATAAAATTAGTAAAATACTCACTATTTGCATGCCCTATATATACCCCTGTATTCGTTCCTTTGATGGTATTTATCAATCCTGCATCTTCACAAGTATTATATATACTCTGAAGCAAGATTCTCATTTGAGGATCCATCAATTTAGCTTCATTAGGACTGATGTTAAAAAAAGCAGCATCAAACTTATCAATATCATCTATGAATCCTCCCCATTTACAATAAAGACGATCTTCTTTACTCTGATCTTCTGAAAACCAAGGTTTATAATCGAAATGATCTTCTGGAATTTCTGAGATCATGTCTTTTTGATTACATAAATTATCCCAAAATTCCTCAATAGTATTAGACTTAGGAAATACACCACTCATTCCTATAATAGCCATATCTTTTGATGCCGAATCATTCGACTTTTTATGACTTTGGAATTTACTGGGTTGTACAAAAGACCTTTTCATTGTATCCGATTGCTCACTCTGAGTAGTAACCGCCTCTACTGCTTCTGTTTGAGTCATCGAGAGATTCAATTTTTTTGCAAACGGTATCGAAAAATCTTCTATTAAATATGTCAATAGTGAATCTAGTGTCCTATGCTCGAAAATTAGGGTAGGTGATAATTTAACGCCTACTTCCTTATTGATCAAATTGACAAAATTAGTCATGGAAATAGAGTTAAATCCATATTCATCCAGCATTTTATCCATCTCTATTTTATGAAGAGGTATCTTGAGTACTTGATTCACCTTTTCTTTTAGATAGATAGCTATATTTTCTGTTAACACCCCTTGATGAATATCTATTTGTTCTGTAGGCTCCAAATGCTCTTCTGTATGAACCTCACTTTCTTTTTGAGTCTGTAAGAGAGTATTCGTTATTTTTTGCTCATTGCCATACAATACTGCTATCGATCCATTTTTTGAACTATTCATTATTTCTTCAAAAGCCTGAATACCGATAGTATTGGTCAATGCATGTACTCCAAATTCATTCGACATCTCCTCTACTTTCAAACTATCTATTTGCATCCCCCCTTCAGACCAATAAGGCCAATTAATACTTATATATTTAGACCCAGAGGTATCTAGATCTAATTGTTGTGCTTTTTCATTGATAAATGCATCCATCCATGCATTAGCAGATGCATAACCTACCTGCCCAACATTGCCAATAACTGAGGCTATTGAAGAAAACCCTAGAAAAAATTGCCCTTGTAAAGACTGGAACAAATTGAATAATTCTAAAACGGCAAGTTTAGGTTCAAACACCTGCTCAATCTCGCTTTTTGTTTTATTTGCTAGCCAACTATCCGCTAATACTCCTGCTGCATGAATCACTCCTTGCAGTTTGACTCCTTTGCTACTAATGTGTAATTTGAGTTTTTCTAAACTTGCTGTGGATAAGTTGCAAGAAATATAATCGACATTCGAGTTTAGGGTTCTTTCTATAGATGCACGCCTACCTACTAGTAAAACTTGTGCTCCCTTTGCTACTAAGTAATCACTGTATAGCTTACCTAATTTTCCAGAACCTCCTGTGATTACCCATAACGCTCCTTTGTGAATCTCAAATTTTCCCGTAGTAGAAAGTGATGTATTTCTTAATTGTTTGACCTGTCTTACTCCATGAGCATATCTAACTATATGATCCGTATTGTTTGCCTCTGCTTTGACTATTTTTTGAATGTCTAATCCTTGATCAATAGCTAAAGAAACAAGCCTAATTTTTAAATTATTCCTTTCTAATCTTGCTGTTTTTACAAATCCTGATAAAAAGCTTACACTATGATACGATGCTGTATCCGACAACAATAAGATTTCTTGAGCTTTGTCTGTAGCTTCTAATTTAGCTTTTACGATGGATACGATGTCGTATAGTAACGCCTCATGAGTAGTCGCAGTTATTTCTAATTCATAAAAATCAAACCCCTCTGGCACTGTGATTGGGTACCCACCATTTTCTTTTAAATAAATCAGCGTATAAGCATGAGTAGCTACATCAATATCTTTGGTTATTAGTTCCTTGTCTTCCCATTCATCCTCTAGGTATAACAACGTATTCGCTGTGGATTTGGTCAACTTGATTTCGATACTCTTAAAAGTGAGTCCTTCAAACTTGCACAATGTCTCCCCCATTTCATTAACGAGAATTGCATTCACTTTAATTTGATCATTTATGATCACAAAAGAACTCATATAGCAATACGCATTTCCCTCTAGCTGCTGATGGAGCTCTAATCGGTCTATTTTATGAGGCAACATTTTATTTTCGAACTGCCCCATAACAGCCATTGATTGAATCACTGCATCTAGGTATCGAGTCATATGCCCATAAGAGGTACTATCATCTACCACTATTGCTGCTAGAATATCATCCTGCCGCTTCCATACATGTTTTACTGTTTGGAAGGCAGTACCCAATTTGATCCCTGATTTATTTTTAATCTCTACACAAAACATCTCTCCATCCATGGATGCAATGCTTTCGTTTTTGATCTTTTGGATATCTAACAGCTCTCCTTTGGCTAATGTATCTTTTGACAAATACCCTGCACTATGCTGTATGAGATCTTGGTCTTGACCTTGGTACACTTGGTATTGTACCTTTGAGTCTAACCATTCTAATTTAATCCTAATTTCTTGAGGTTCGCCTAAACTAGAGATAGGAGATAGCCATTGAACATCTTCTATGACATTGATATCATGTATTCCAGAAAAACTTGCAGACGCATAGCCCATTTCAATATAAGCAGCACCTGGTAGTATTCCTGTAGCTTGTAATTGATGATCTTTAAACAAAAATTCATTTCCTGAAAAATCTACTTTAAAAACCTGCTCGTATAATGTGGATATATTTTCATGGATCATTTCATGAAGCTTCCCTTTCTGGGGGGTTTCTGACTCGGAATGTGCTTCCAACCAATATCTTTCTTTCGCAAATGGATATCCTGGCACACTAATTTTATGCGGAAGGTTGCCTGCCCCATACAACACATTCCAGTCAATTGGTACTCCTTGTACCCATAATTGAGCAAATACTTCTATGGTATTATTGCTAATCGCTGATTTTAAATCCGCTGCTACTTTCTGTCTCGAAACCTCAACATTATTCTTATCCCTCTTTGTATTTCCTGTGTATACGTTAGTTAAATCTCCATGTAGGACATTCTCTAATTGCATTTTTAACTCCTGTGCATTATGTACGACTAAGGCCAAACGTTCTTCAAAATGGTCTCTTCCAAGCTGTAATGTATATGCTATATCCGATACATTAACTTCTGTATTCGCATCAAGAAATGCTATGTATTTTTTTATGTACGCGTGTAATCGATCTTGGTTTTTTGCAGACAATAAAATAATCGAAGGAGTTGCTGTAGCACTCGTACCCATAACTTTTTGTGGATATTCTTCTACCACTAAATGAGCATTTGTACCGCTAAACCCGAAACTACTAACGGCTGCTTTTCTTAATTCATTATCATGAGTCTCCCAGTATTTTAATGTAGTATTTATATAAAAAGGACTGCCTTCTAAACGTATATGCTCGTTCAGCTTATTATAATTAAGAGTAGGCGGTATTTGCTTATGTTTTAATGCGAGCAATACCTTGATTACACTTACAACACCTGCGGCTGTTAGCGTGTGACCAACGTTACTCTTTACACTACCGATTCCACAATAATTTTCTTTTTGGGTAAATGCCCCAAAAGAACTTTTCAATGCTTTTATTTCAATTGGATCGCCTAATTTAGTACCCGTACCATGAGACTCTACATATGTGATCGTGGATGGGTCTACTTTGGATTTTTCGTATACTTCTTTCTCTAAACGAGTTTGGGACGCTACACTTGGCGCTGTAATGCCATTCGTTTTTCCGTCTTGATTTATGGCACTTCCTTTAATTACTCCATAAATGCTATCGTTATCAAGTACTGCTTGTTCTAACGATTTTAGCAGTAATACCCCAACGGCTTCTCCCGGCACAAAACCATTTGCATCATTATCAAAGGTATGGCACTTTCCATCTTCGCTTAACATTCCAGACTTACTCGTCACGATATGCATCTGTTCAGAAGTCATTACATATACCCCTCCTGCTAGCGCTACAGCACATTCTCCTGCTTTGATACTCTGACAGGCTTGATGGATCGCAACTAAACTACTAGAGCAAGCTGTATCAATAGCAATTGCAGGACCATCTAAATTAAGATGGTAAGAAATACGACCTGCCATAATCGACAAAGAACTCCCTGTAAACGTATTACTATCCATTCCTTCAGGTGGTAAATTCGAACCATAATCGCCCTGTCCCGCTCCTACAAAGACACCACATTTTTGTTCAGACAATTCAGTGTTGGTATAATTAGCATCTTCCATAGCTTTCCAACATTCCTCTAGGAATACTCTTTGCTGTGGATCCATTCGTTCGGCTTCTATGGGAGAGATATTAAAAAACAAAGGATCAAATTTGTCTTCATCATCCAAGCTTCCTAACCATTTAGAATAACTTTTTCCTTCGAGTTCTTTATCCTCACTAAAAAATTGATCGATTGCCCATTTCCGCTCTGGAACTTCTGTAATACTCGCTTTTCCATTTTTTAAATTCTCCCAAAACTCAGCAGTATTTGCTGCTTCTGGAAATCTACCGCTCATTCCTATAATCGCTATATCTGATGAGGTTGTAGCATCTTTTTCTATCTGTTGTGAATCCAACGCTGGATTGTATAAACCTTCTTTTAATTCAGAAACTTTAGGGATTTGCTCCTCGATGATAGGTAGTGATTTCATCGCTCCATTTTGGGAACTTACAAGCTGCTGAGGTGACTGATATACTGCACTACTTGCTGCTTCTAATTTCGTATCAGGTACATATGGCGTAGTACGATCTAAAGTAATCTTAGTTGCTTTGGTTGCTACCGATGATGTCTCGGATACGGAAGTATTCGTATGCGCTATGCTATCCGAAGACACAGGCATCCAATCAGAGGTTTCTGCGATCAGTACTGATAGCTTAGCAATGGTATGATAATCGTATAAAACAATGGCTTCTAAACTAGTACCAAAAAAGGTATTAATCGCATTTACAAGTTCTACTCCACTTATAGAATCTAAACCTAAATCTATAAAAGCATCCTCCTCATCTATTTGATCCGAAGGCAAATGCAATAGTTGTTCTAACTGTTCTTTTAGCTTTGTGGTAATACCGATATTTTTAGCCTGAGAAGACTGATGTACTACAGTACTTGTTGCTTCTAATTTCGTATCAGGTACATATGTAGTAGCACGATCTAAAGTAATCTTGGTTGCTACCGATGGAGTCTTGGTGACTGAAGCATCCGTATGCGCTATGCTATCCGAAGGCGCAGGCATCCAATCGGAGGTTTCTGCAATCAGTACTGATAACTTAGCGATGGTATGATAATCGTATAAAATAATGGCTTCTAAACTAGTACCAAAAAAGGTATTGATCGCATTTACAAGTTCTACCCCGCTTATAGAATCTAAACCTAAATCTATAAAAGCATCCTCCTCATCTATTTGATCCGAAGGCAAATGCAATAGTTGTTCTAACTGTTCTTTTAGCTTTGTGGTAATACCGATATTTTTAGCCTGAGAAGACTGATGTACTACAGTACTTGTTGCTTCTAATTTCGTATCAGGCACATATGCAGTAGTACGATCTAAAGTAATCTTGGTTGCTTTAGTTGCTACTGATGGAGTCTCGGTGACTGAAGCATCCGTATACGCTATGCTATCTGAAGACGCAGGCATCCAATCGGAGGTTTCTGCGATCAGTACTGATAGCTTGGCGATGGTATGATAATCGTATAAAATAATGGCTTCTAAACTAGTATCAAAAAAGGTATTGATCGCATTTACGAGTTCTACCCCGCTTATAGAATCTAAACCTAAATCTATAAAAGCATCCTCCTCATCTATTTGATCTGAAGGCAAATGTAATAACTGTGCTAACTGCTCTTTTAGCTTTGCCTCAATATTCATAGGCGTTCTTTGATTAGTATGCTCTGTAGGTATACGTACCTCTTCCGTTACACTATCAGTGGGAACTTCGGCCTTATCTAAACTTTCCAATACAATTTTATGCGTCGAATTAGCAGTAGTAGCCACATCGATTGAATTGTTTACCGACACTTCTGGATCAACTGTAGAGAGTTTTATTTTAGTACCCCCTTCGTTTTCAGGTTCTTTCTTTTGTGAGGGTTGGTTATTAAAACTTTTAGAAATTCTAGTTTGTACTTCTTCTGTATGGAATGTCAACTCATGCATTTTTTCTTCTTTAGAAATATGATCATGCAGTTCGAGAAGTACTTCCTCAGAAATATTAGCTTTTAATACTTGAAGTGATTTTTTTGGTTTTGCACTTAAGTCTTTTGCAATCTTAATCGCTTCTCCCAAAACATCTTTGGTAACAATTACAGATGTTCCACGACTTTTTATTTCTTCGCCTGTTAACTGTTTGGCTGTGAACATCATTTCTGTCGCAAGCGGTTTACCTAGTTTATTACCTAAGATAAAAGTTGCTCCCATACCTGGTGTAAAGCCATATTTCATAAAATTGGCAGTGTAGATGGATGTTTCCGACATTAAAACAATGTCACCATACAACCCAAATAATAATCCCCCTCCAAAAGCGTGTCCTTGTATCGCAGTGATCACTGGAACATCAAACTCTAAAAAGCCTCTATATAAAAATGGATGATCTGTAAAACGTGTTTTCTTTGATGCTATATCACTTAATGCTTCATGAGACCCCCCTAAACAGAATATATTATCATATCCTGTGACTATGACTACTTTTAATTCCTCAAGATGTTTTAGATCTAAAAATGTTTTCTGTAAGTGATCTATCAACTTAGGCGTAAACATGTTTTTTGAAGACTTGGATTCTATCCTTACAATTGCAATCGTTTTTTCCTCTAAAAAAGTGACCTTAATCAAGTTTGTATCCACAACGATGTCACGAACCTTTTTCATTTGTTCAGTTTCCCAAATTGGAATTGTATTTAATTTCTTCATTTTATTATTGTTTTTCAGAGGATTATTTGAAGGAATGTTATTATACCAATAACTGCCTTTTGCAAATGAATATGTTGGTAAACTAATTTTTTTAGGGATATTTCCCTCTTTATATAATAAGTTCCAATCTATTGACACACCACGTATCCACAATTGAGCTAATGCTGATAATTCTCTATTTTGGATCGCTAATTCTATGTACTTGCTTCTTTCATCTCCATGAAGCGCAACATTATTTTTTTCTTTCTTGCTATTGCCAGTAAATATGTTCTCTCTATTGCCTGCCAAATAATTATTTAATTGAATCAGTAAGTCATCACTATCTTTGATCACAAAGGCTAATCGTTCTTCCATAGCCTCCCTACCCATTTGAGTCGTGTATGCTAGTTCATGAAGGTTTACATCTGTATGGATTGCTACATAATTTGTAAGATTTTGAACCTGTTCCTGTAATCGAGCTTTATTTTTTGCAGATATAATTAGAAGGGCTGGTTTCTCACTAACATAAGGAGCTGTAGCTTCGGTTTGGTATTCCTCTATGATAAGATGCGCATTACTACCCCCTGCTCCAAAACTACTAATGCCTGCTAACCTTGGCAGATGATCTTTACTATCCCAACTCATTAACTCTTGTTGTACCTTAAAGGGAGTCGTATCAAAATCAATATTAGGGTTTCGTGTTTTAGAATGTAGCGAGGGTACCAATTGTTTATGTTTCATCTGGAGTAATATCTTAGTTACTCCAGAAATACCCGCAGCAGATTCGCAATGACCAATATTAGATTTTACAGAACCTATATGGCAGTATTGTTTCTTTTCTGATTGGAAAGCTTTGGTAAGACCTGTGATTTCTATAGGATCGCCCAGACTTGTACCTGTTCCGTGGGCTTCTATATAACTAAAGTTTTCTGCGCTCACACCTGCCTTGCGAATCGTTTCTTTGATCACAGCTGCTTGTGCATTTGGATTAGGTACCGTATAACCATTAGTTTTACCACCATGATTGAGACTAGATCCCTTAATAACCCCATAAATACGGTCTCCATCTGACTTCGCCTTTGCAAGAGGTTTTAATAATACAGCTCCTACTCCTTCTCCCGGTACATAGCCGTTTCCTTCACTTCCAAAACTTTCGCATTTCCCTCTACTAGACAGAAACTGTTTTTGGCATAACATCAGATATTTATTTGGATGCACACTAACATTAACCCCACCTGCAATCGCTATTTGAGCATCACCCGTCTGAAGCCCTTGGCATGCCATATGGATAGCTGTCAAAGAAGAAGAACACATCGTATCCAACGTAAGACTGGGCCCATTAAAATTAAAGAAATAAGAAACCCGATTCGCTATATTAGCAGCAATACCATCAGATACAGGCGCTCCATGCTTGCTTTGTTCCACTCCTAATAAGGAATAATCCTGAAACATGGCTCCTACATAGACGCCTACATTATTCTCATTCTTACTTTTTAATTGATCTCTAGTATAGTTTGCATCTTCAATAGCCTCCCATACTGTCTGTAAAAAAAGACGTTCTTGAGGATCCATTAACTTTGCTTCCTTTGGAGCGATATTAAAGAATAAAGGATCGAACTTATCTACATCTTCAATAAAGCCACCCCATTTACTATAGCTCTTACCTGCCGTTCCTCTCGCTGCATGATAAAAATCATTGATGTCCCAACGGTCTTTAGGTATTTCTGTGATACAATCTTTTCCTTCTTTTAGATTCTCCCAAAATTCATTCATATTTTGTGCCCCCGGATATCTACCACTCAAACCAATGATTGCAATATCTAAATTTGAAGACTGGATACCATCTGAAGTCCTGTTATCTTCTAGCGCTACAAAACGTTTTCCTGTTGTAGCTAGGATCGTGTTATCATCACTCTTTAACTGCTCCTCTTCGTATGAAACTGTTTCTCCCTGTCCAACAAGTTCTTTTAATCGTTCTTCGTGTGCTTCAATAAAATAGTCGATCAACTCGCCCAGTGTTTGGTATTCAAAAAACAGTGTTCTGGATAACCTGCCAAAAGACGCTTCTAGCCGATTGGTCAATCGATTGATCAATATAGAATCGATACCATAACTCTCGAAAGGAGCGTGCAACTCTAATTCGTCTTCTGAGACACTTAATTCTTTAGAAAGGATCTTCTTTATGTACTGTATGTATACAGTTTCAGTATTTTGATACGCTACACGCTTATTTTTTAAAGTAACTTTATTCTTTTCTCGCTGTTGATTGACTTCTACACCATTAAACGACCGAATCACAAATTCTCTAAAACTGATAATCACTTCACCTTCATTATCCAGTAAGTCTATATCATAATTGGTGATCTGCGAATGCTCTTTGTTGTTTTTACTTTTTTGAGCATACCCCCACAATGTGCCATCTGGGATTTCTTTATAGATGTTTACTTCTTTAACCCCAAAAGGGAGTGCTATATAATTTTCTTTCGCTAGCAACCACCCTACACAAGTTTGCAATGCACTATCCATGATCCCTACAGATAACACATACGCTGCTTCTTTAGGGAAATTGATTCGAGTCATCACCTCATCCTCGTTATAATAGCACCTATCTACTCCTGTATAACACTTCCCCAATACCAGATCCAAATCTGCCATTTTACCATACCAATCACTACCCGTAATTTCATGAGGCATTCTCTTTTTTAGCGCCTCTACATCATATTTTTTAATTTTAGGAGTAATTTTTTTAGTCGTTACATTCCCTTGACTGTGCAGTATTTTCGAAGTAGTATTCAGCGTATACACCTCGTACTGAGTTTCATCCTCGCGTGGCAATAGTCTAATATGCATTTCTTTAGGAGTGCCCTTTGCCCACTTCGGCGTTAGCCATATCACATCTTTTATTTGAGTAATTGCATTCGGTAGACTTCTATCAGCCGCAGCTCGTATCAGTTCTAGATAGGCAGCGCCTGGAAAAATTTTTGTCCCTCCTACCACATGATCTACAAGAAAGTCTTCTTCACCTGTAAATAAAGTAGTAAACTTTTGCTGTGTTAAATCCGAAGTATTTGCATGCAATAAAGGATGTAGTTTCATGGCTACAGGTGCTACCGCTACAGTACTATCTTTTTGGGGCACCCAATATGATTTTTTAGCAAATGGATAGATCGGCAAGTGTATTCTTTGTAGGTTTTTTTGAGCATAGCAATACTCCCATTTGATATCAACACCAGTCACCCAGTACTCGATCAACTGTTTATAATCTAGTTTTTTAAACGCTGTCACTAGTGCGGCATCCAGCTGTTTTGCATCGTTCTTTAATGCCGCTACTTTTTCTTTATTTTCATGAATATTACCCCAAAACATAGTAGCACTTGAAGCTACTTCTAGGTTCTCTACTTGTTCCAAAGCAATACGCAAGTTCTCTACCAATTCATCTATTGACTCCACAAGAGTAGCCCATCGGTATGGCATTGACTCGCGTCCTACCTGAAGCGTGTAGGCTATCTGATGGCAATCTAATTTCTCTATCCCTTCTTCAGCCACTACGATTGTTTGCTCTTCTAGAAAACGGTGTAACTGTTTTATTTGTGTACGCACCTGATCTTTGGTATTAGCAGATAGACAAATTATTGCTTTATCCCCTAAGCGATAGTCTTGATACTCCGATGGCTTATGAGTGGGCTCCGAAAGTAATATTGCGGCATTTACATTACTAAAACCGTAACTATTGAGTAACACCTTTTTCGGTTCGGAATGCTCCCATGAAACCCCCTCTGTTAAAAAAGTAACTCCGTGATGATCCTCTGTAATATTCGCATTCAGTGATTTTCCTTTGAGTCCTTTAATTGATGGAATATATTGATACTTCATCGCTAAAATTGCTTTCATCAAAGAATACAATCCAGAAGCCGCATGTGCATGCCCCAAATTGGGTTTTATAGTACTCACATAACAGGGGTTTTCATTTGTTTTAAACACATCTATAATCGCATTTGCTTCTACTGCATCCCCAACTAATGATGAGATTCCGTGTGCCTCTATATAATTTATCTCTGATGGTTGTACCTGTGCCGTAGTCAATACTTCTCTAAAAAGAGCAGCCTGTTGGTCTTGGCTAGGTTGCGCAAAAGAATCCGTTTTCCCTCCTGAGTTATAACCACTCCCTTTAATCACTCCATAACTAGTATATTTTTGCGTATCCTCCAGATTCCCCCTGTGTAGTAACAGCGCACCACAACCTTCGGAAGAACGGTATCCTAACGCCTCATTCGAAAAACTATTAATGTCATTATTGGTAGACTCAAATGCAGTGGGTGTTACCTCCCCTTTTTTCCAAGGCTCTAAAAACAGCGAAATCCCTCCTACAATTGCATAATCGCACTCTCCTTTTTCTAGCGATATTTTGGCATGATGCAACGCTACATATATACTAGAACACGTGCTATTTATAGCCATAGAAGGCCCTTTTAAATCTAATAAATACGAAATTCTATTGGCTAAAAATGAAGTTACATTTCCCGGAATTACAAAATCTTGATACGAAAGATCCGCATCTGACACCTTGCGATAATAAGACGCAAAATCAAACCCATCATAGGCAACAAATACGCCTACTTTTTTCCCTTTTAGATATGACAATTTTAGACCTGCATCCTCGATAGCGCCCCAACAAGACTCTAAAAGAAGTCTTTGACGAGGATCTGTAAATCGGGCAACCCCACCCGATAATTTAAACAAAGTAGCATCAAAACTAGTAATGTCCTCTAAGTACATTCCTAAAACATCCTCTCTATTACCCCATTTTTTTTCTGTACTAGCGCATAATAAATCCCAGCGCTCTTTACTCATTTGCTTTATAAAAGAACCTTCTTCTAATAACGTTTTCCAAAACTCATGCGTAGAATCACATCCTTCTACCCGTATTGACATTCCTATAATCGAACAATCCATAGCTATAAAACAATTTATTTTTTGATTATTTTTCTCTTTCCTAATACAACCCTCTGTTGTACCATATAGTCATGCTGTGATTTTTCGTCAGAAATCACAAGGCATTATTTATTAATAAATTATAGTAATCAGTTGCTCCATGTAAAAGACCGCGGAGCGTATTCTAAAGGAGTACATTGTTTAACATGTACTAATGAGGTTCACCTCGGAGTAGTTATCCTGTAGAGGATACACAACATTATGATAGAAGTGGTTTAAACTTTTTTCAATTTGCTATAAAAACGATCTTTTGCACTCAAATTTTGCAATTTTTAAGTTCCGTAGCGCTGCTATGCAACTAAAAAATTGCTGTATTTGATCACAAAATCTTGGTTTTTCGCTGAAATCAAAACAAGTGTAAATCACTTCATTATATAATTGAATAATTACGAACTTAGCCCTATTTGATTTTTTGGGCGTTACCACAAGGGTCGGGCTATCCGCTGTATCTTTTGGCAGTGCTAAGGCACTACCAAAAGGATGCCGCTGCTATCCCTAACGCATAACCACCGTTATCTGATTAAAGCAGTGGAATACACGAAATATGAAGTATATATATCAAAGAGAGTGCTATTCAGACAGTAGTTTCGTGTGCACCTCTTTATTTCCTGTCAAAAAATTGGAAACATCCTTACCCCAAATCTGATAGGCTAACTTAGAGGCATGAAACCCATCACTAAAAAATTCACTTGGAGCAGCATCTAAATCAAATCGCTGTATATAATCCTGATACGTAATCTTACGAGAATAGTAATACACTCCTTGCTCTCTCTTTACCAATGTTTTGAGTTCATCACTAAATATATCCATCAGATTACCCATGATAAATTTTATCAAGGAAGTAAAAGAAGGTATTTCTTGTATTGGAGGCATATTTACAAAGACGATAGGCTGCTCTTTATACCGTACTCTTATATCAGAGATTAATTCCTTGATATTGCTCGTCCAATCGCTAAGACTCGTTAGTTTAAAAGCATCATTCCCTCCTACACCAATCACAATGAGATCTAATATTTCTTCGTCTATATTCGGAATTAATTCATCCTTAACTTTTGCAGCCGTATAACCACTTTTGGCATATACTTTCCAAGTTACATTTGCATTCAATTTTGAGGCCAATTCATTCGCTAAAGTCCCTACAAAACCCTCTTCATGTGTCGCTACTCCCACACCAGCCATGCTACTATCGCCTACGGTTATTAATCGAAGCGTTTTAGTAGTGTTTTTAGTACTTGTACCTGTAAGTTGACTGGCTTCTGGAAGTCGTGGAATTTTTTTTCTTATACGCTTTCCTTGAAAATACAATACTGGTAATAAAGGTACTACCATAATAGCGCCTAGTACATACTTAAAGTTCATTTTTTTTCTGATTTATGCGATACAATTATTGAAGTTTCTTAAATGTATACAATTATATCGCTTGCAGGCACGAATCGCACTAAAATTTATTGTTAAATTAAAGCCTCTGATGGGGTTGCATACATCTGCGAAGCGTTCTTTTCTATAATTTGAGCAGCCTCTTCCATCATTTTAATGCCTATATGATCTGAATGACGATTTTTCCAACTCTCCAGATCCGTTCCTTTTACCCATTGATTAAAAGCCCCTAATGCGGGTCCTGTGTGTACCTGGAAATTTACTTTTTCGCTTGCCGTTCCCGTAAATGATACCCTACTAGAGTATCCAAAATACCATCGGAATACCAATGCCATTTTTTTCTTGCCATTTGATTCCGCTTCTTTGATGACAGCTTCTTCGCCTTTGTTACGTAAGTACTCCTTCGTCTCTTCCCATATCGCATGGATACTTTTCTTAAAATATGATTTTTCTAATTGCGCTATTGTCTTGGCTGGAATCTCATCAAGAGAGGTATATTGATTGTAGAGCGTATATAATTTATTGGCTCTTGCTGGAAACAAGACCCCTTTCTTAAGCACTTGTACCTTTGCTCCGATTTCGAACATATCGCCTGCGGGCGCATACTCTGTATCCTGAACATTAATTTCTTGTAGCATGTCTTTTACCAAGTCACTAATTCCCGATTCGACCGTACATTGATTGATCGATCCTGTAACGACAAAGTCTGCACCCATAATAAAGGCACAAGCCACAGCCTGAGGAGTACCGATACCTCCTGCCAATCCAATGCTAATGGATTTCGTGTACGCAAATTCTGTTTCTATCGTAGTTCTTAGACTTTGGATCGATGGCAATAATACCAAAGCCACACCTCCATCGGTATGTCCTCCCGAATCTGCCTCTACACAAATAGCATGACTCATAGGAACTTCCTTAGCCATTAATGCCTCTTCTTGAGTAATTAGATTGTCATCTAGCAGCTTTTGTACAATTCTTTCTGGAGCAGGTCGCATAAACCCTTCAGCCACTTCGGGTCTAGATATTTTAGCGATGATCTTATGATCGCAAACGATCATTCCATTACTCTCTTTTCTTAGCCCCTTTAATCGATAATACACCAATGATGGTGTCATCTGCATAAACGCAGAGGCTTCTATCGTTTTTATCTTATACTTTAGATACAATGCGATCGTTTGCATCTCGAAATTTGGATGCTCTAGGTTATGAAGTAGATTCATCCCATAAGCTTCTCCATTCACCAATTCACTTTGTATATAAGTAATATTGGTTTCTATTTCTTCTAATGACATTCCCCCAGTGCCAAGAAATCCCATCATTTTAGCCTTTCCCATACGAACTACAAGCTCCTTAGAAGCGATCCCTCTATACATAGCGCCCGTGATGTATGCGTATTTTAATCCATATGATTTGCGAAAACTAGCACTGCCTAAGCTCATCTGTGATGTTTCACTAGTATTACTAGTATTCTCCTTCTTGTCGATAGAAGCTGTACGATGCTTCTCCGATGTAGCCATTCTAGCATTTTGTAATACTACTTCTTGATCTGCTGTAATTGGGTCACACTTCTCCTGTATCTCTTTGACCATTTTAGTGAGAATGGAACTTCCTATCTCTTCATAAGTATCGACACCTTTGCCCATTAAAAATCTAATTGAGTCTATCCAACGAACAGGACTCGCTATTTGCTTACTCAATAAATCTGTAATCGTATCACTGTTATAAGGAAAACCAGTTACATTAGAAATCACTGGTGTTTGTAATGGCTGAAACTTAAATTGTTTTAAAAAAACAGCAAACTCTTCTGCAGCTGATTTCATGTATCTAGAATGAAAAGGAGCTGTTACGAATAGTGGAATAATCTTTATGCCATCATTATCAAAATCAGTAACTACTTTCTGTATCGCATCCTGAGGCCCTGAAATAACAATTTGTGTGGGGGTATTAAAATTCGCTATATCTATTTCGTCGTATCCTCCCGTCTCTAATTTGTTTTGTAACGACTCTACATCCATTCCCAGTACTGCTGCCATTCCTCCTCCAGATGCCGATGCCATTAACGCTCCTCTTTTCTGAACTAATCTAAGCCCTGTTTCAAAATCAAAAGCACCTGCTGCTAGTAGCGCATTGTACTCTCCTAAGCTATGACCTATGAGATAATCAGGAGAAGCATCCTGTAGCCGCTTATCATATGTCAAGGCATTCACAACATATAAAGCGGGCTGCGTAAATTGAGTTTTACCCAATTCTTTTCTAGGGTCTTTAAGACATAATTCTTCTAAATCGTAGCCAAGAATAGCAGAGGCTTGTTGTACTTTTTGCTTATATAATGGAAATAAATCTTTACCCATTCCCCTATATTGAGACCCTTGACCTGGGAACATAATTGTTTTCATAATATGATATGTGTGTTTTGATTACTGAAGTGGTTTACACTTTTTTTGATTTCAACGAACATCGCAAGATGTTGTGACCAAATGCCGTATTTTTTTGTTGTATAGCAGCACTACGGAATTAAAAAATTGCAAAGTCTGGGTGCAAAAGATCGTTTTATAACAAAGAACTTATCTTGACTTTTTCTTTTCTGTAAAAGGTGAATATCGCCTAATGCTACTTTGTGATCTTAACGAGTGTTATTGATTTGCGTTAGGGATTGCAGTGGAAATCCCACAGCCCGACGATAGGAGGTGCGAGGAATTGTAACGGAAAGCCCGACCCTTGGGTAACGCCCTAAAAATAATAAGGGAAGACTAAACTAAAGACGGGCTTACTATATTACTTTCCTTTCCATCCCATTTTCTCGTAGCTTACATAGTTTTTTCGTAATTTCTTATCCGAAATCACAACCTCATTACTTTCTACATCATTACCATAGCTACTCAATCGCTCTGTGCGCATAGATTGTACTAAATCATAACAAGGGTTTTGGCGGATGTATTCATTTTGTATTTCCCATCGAGTTGCCACAGCGATCGTCGCAGAAGCTTGGTTATCGATCGCATGCCACCACCATGGTGGATTAAATAACACATCTCCTGGCTCTAAAATAATAGACAACTTAGGAATCCGATTGTATAAGGGAGTATTGGCTTCTATAAATCCTTTGGGCGAACGATGTTTCACAAAAGAGCCTACAAAATAGCCTTTATTCATCAGCGTTGTGCCCATCGCTACAGAATATTTAGGGTGTACAAAACTCCATTTTTTACGTCCGTATATATTAAAAAAGCAATTCAACTCATTAGCACAGTGATATACAGCTCCTGTGCCTAAACCTCCGAAAAACAACTGGGCGATACGGTGGTAATTTGCATAACCATCTAAATAATTTTCTACCTTTTCTACTCCTAAATGATCATGAAGTTCTGGATAGTGATTAAATATATCAGACATGTTTTCGATATACGCTCGATTCTTACTTCCTGAAATAATTTGATCTACAAAATCAGCTAGATTCGTTCCTAAATCATTCACAATCTTTTCTGTAGAGGTAAAAAATATTTTATAGTCGCCATAATTTTCTTTGAAAAAATCTGGCGTCCATAACTTTACAGAATCATGCGTTTTCCCATAGCCACGGATTACGATCGGACGAATGTCTTCTTTGTATAATTTCATGAGATCTCCCTGAGATAATTCACCCGCCTCATAGGTCTCTATTTCTTGTTCTGGTTCTTCTAAAATGGGTAATGATGCAGCTAATTCCTTTTCTAAATCTTTCATCTCTTCCTGAAATAGTTCTGGATCTTGAAAAAAGTTTCTTAGATAAAAAAGTCGGTCATACGCCTTAGAAAATTCTTTTGGGATATCTACTGATTCATAAAATCTATTGGTCATAATTAAACAGCTTTAAGAGTTAATTTTTGGTAAATAAAAGCAGCAGCTTCATTGAGTGTTTGATGATTTAGTAATTCATCCACTTTTAGTTCGCAATTATAGTTTTCATGAATTTTAGTCAAAATCTTTACTAAAGTGGTAGATTCTAGCCCAAAATCAGAAAACAAAGTATCTTCTTCTAATTCTTCCCTTTCCATATACATAGCCTCACATATCTGAGCTGCTAAGTATTCTTTGATTTCTTCTTGTTTCATATCATTACTATTTTAATAAGGTTTCTATTTCATTATGCAATGGAAAAATGGCATCTACATCAATCTCTTCCATATTATTCTGCGTAATAAACTCTTGCACTAATTCTCTTAGTTTTAGCATGGATACTACAAAGGGTTTGTGTGCATCGCTATTGATATCACCTCCGTAATTTTTATCCGCCAACAGGCTTCCGGCATACATAGATTCTGCTATGATTTGCTGTAATTGTTTTTCTTTCATAATTTATATATCTAACATTAAGTATTCACTTGTGTACACTGATTCGGTTGTGGGGGTAGTCATTACAGGTCGCTGTTCTTTTGGTTGCTGGGATATCCAAAATGATCTCCTCTTATCCATCGGATAGGTCGGATATCCATACCTCTGAAGTGAAGTAATCCCCCAGTCTACTTCGCCTGTAGCTACCCATTGTACTGCCTGCATATCACTGTCATCTACTTGTGTGGTAACAGCGGGTAGCTGTAATGACTTACTACCATATATGTTAGTGCTGGGTACTGTGTCTGTAAAATTTTGCAAAGCAGTGATCAACTCCTTTACATTGTCTGCAGGTATCGCCAATCTAGTGTTCATGACTTCTCTGTGAAGCTGATAACTGGCTAAAAAATGATCGTAATTAAACCATGCTTGTTCTGAATTGGTTTGTAAATACGCTAGGATATCTTCTGCATATACGCGCAGTACATATGCGGATTGACCAGACAGCACAAAAATGTTTTTAACTTCTTCTTGTACCTGTAATGCTTTCTCTTCATTAGCTGCTTCTAAAATCAAGAAAGCAGAAACTCCTCCTATTCCATAAGAGTGTAATCCTATCGTACTTTTATGCACTTCTGTTTCAGATAGCTTTTGATCTTCAGAACTGATGGAGAACGGTGCTAGATTACAGTTAGGATGCACCTCTCCCATTCCCTTAATTCCATGCATTTTATGGTGTCGAAGCGTTAGAATCGATTTTAAAATTGCAGCTCCCCCAGAAGCAGCTTCTAAATGGCCTATCGCACTTTTAGCACCTCCAATAATACATTTCGTAGCAGTGCTTCTTTTTCTCTCTGCAAAAACTTCTTGGAATGCTTGTAATTCACTCTCATCTCCATAAGGCATGCCTGTACCATGTGTTTCTATAGCTGCAATGGCATTGATGTCTACTGCTGCATCATCTAGCGCATTCATAAATGCTTTTTTATGAGACGGCACGTTAGGAGAAGTGATATTAAGGGAGCGACCTCCATGTGCTACGCCTGCTCCTTTGATATATGCATAGACTTGATCTTGATCCAGTGCTGCCAATGATTTTTCTTTGATGATCATACTACATACACCTTCTGATCTCACATATCCGTCTGCCATTGCATCAAAAGGCAATGTGCGCTCTTTAGTAGTCAGAATTCCCTGAGCTAATTGCTCCTGAAATGTAAAAGGAAGTAAATTGGCCTGTACACCTGCAATAATGGCTTGATCACATTCTCCCCTTCGTATGGCATCTACAGCTTTCTTTACTCCTACAAAAAAGCTAGAACAGGCGGTATCTATCGTTTCGCTAACTCCAGATAGATCAAAAAAGTTAGAAATCCGATTGGCACTTATATATCTTTTTACCCCTCTACCACTAAACTCATCTACCTTACTATCATACTTTACAATATCTGCATAATCCACCCCATTGATTGCTACAAAAACGGCTGTTCGCTTTTTAGAAAACTCCCCTCTTGTATACCCTGCATTTTCTATAGATTTCCAAACACTTTGTAACAGTAGTTTATGCTGTGGATCCATAAGCATGGCTTCTCTGATCGAAATCTTAAATAACTTGTGATCGAAACGCAGCATGCTGTCCAAAAAATTTCCTTTAAAACTTGTAGGAGATAACCCCTCTCTATAATGTAGTGGTAATTGTTCCCATCGTTCTTCTGGAAAAGTTCTTACCTGATATGCTTCGGATTCGAATAGTGTACTTAGTTTTTCGATAGTATCAGCTTTGGCTATTTCTATATCTATGCCTATGATCGCTATGTCTTTTTTCTCTTCTACAGGAGTATTTCTTTTCTCTTGCTGATCCTCTTTCTGAACTTGATTATCATTCCCTACTTTATGATCGAGTTCTTCGGTAATGAATGTTTCGATTTCAGCAATCGTTAGATAGGACTGTAATTCCATAGGTCTTATCTCTAGATCAAAGGTGGTATTGATAGCATTTGCTAATTGATTCATCTGAATAGAATCAATGCCGTAATCCGAAATAAATTCATCTTTGTTTAAATCGGACGCTTCTAGATGTACAAACCCACTAATCTGTTTTCTGATAAAGGCATCAACAGACAAGTGCTCAGTACTTCTATCTTTTGGAGTTTGAGCAGTAGCGGCGATTGCTGTATCTTCTATCCAATAGCGTTTTCTAACAAAGGGGTACGAAGGCAAGTTGATTTTCTGAGGCTTGTTATCAGCAGTGTATAACAAACTCCAATCTATCGCTACGCCTTGCACCCATAATTGGATCAAAGCATCTGCTTCCCTCTGTTTTAATAATTTATCTAGATCTTGACCTTTGATTTTTTTATCTAAATCGCCTTCCTGATGATTGGTAGTCGATGCTTTTTTAAGCTTCCCTTTTTGATAATTAAGCAAGTCTTTTTTTAGTTGAGTACTTGTTTTCGTGCGAAATGCTAGGCGTTCTTTCATATGGGATCTGCCTATCTGTAATGTATATGCCAGATCATAAAGATCAATTGATGTTTGTGCTGTAAGGTATTCGATCAACTGAGCTACTCGCTGGTCTAATTGCGCTTTGGTATGTGCTGATATTACAATAATCGCTGGATCATCGCTTTTATATTTTTTGATTTTTTCTTGGGTATACGCTTCTACGATGACGTGCGCATTTGCCCCTCCAAAACCAAAAGAACTAACTCCTGCAATTCTTGTATGATTTGCTGCTATTTCCCAATCAGCCGTTTCTTTTACTAGATAAAATGGGGTTTCTGCTACTTCTATATATTTATTTTGTGTCTCTAGATGTGGATTCCCAGGCAGTGTTTTGTGTTTCATACTCAATAGCACTTTGATAAGTCCCATCACTCCTGCTGCTGCTTCTAGGTGTCCTATATTTGTTTTAATACTACCTATGCCACAATGTTTTTTAGTAGGGATTTCTAGCCCCTGATTGTGGTATAGTGTCGCAAATGCAGATTTGATCCCTTCTATTTCTATAGGATCTCCAAGTGGAGTTCCTGTACCATGCGCCTCAATATAACTTACTGCTTCTGGATTTTGTATCCCAGAGGATCGATAGGCTGCTAATAAGAGTTCTTTTTGAGCCTTTGCATTTGGTGTCGTTAAAGTATTGGCTTTGCCGCCATGATTTACCGAACTTCCTTTGATCGTTCCATAAATAGGATCTCCATCGCGCTTCGCATCACTTAGTTTTTTTAATACAATCATACCTACACCTTCACTCCGTACATATCCATTGGCACGTTCATCGAAGGTTTTGCAATTCCCATCCTCACTTAACATACCTGCCTGATTATATGATAAGGTCACTTCGGGATTGAGAATCGTATTCACGCCCCCTACAATAGCCATGTTACACGATGTATCTTGTATCGATTTTACCGCTTCATGTAATGCGACTAATGATGAGGAACAAGCAGTGTCTATAGCTTTACTAGGCCCATGGATATCTAAAGCATATGAAACTCGGTTTGCCAAAATAGAATGTGATGCGCCTATGCTATCATACGCTACTATAGATGCTTTATCAACTCCCTTCCTCAATGCACTGTAATCAGTACCAGAAACTCCTATAAAAACACCTGTATTACTGCCTGTAATAGCATCTGTAGAGATTGCAGCATCTTCTAAAGCAGCGTATACCGATTCTAAAACAATACGCTGCTGAGGATCCATCAATGTAGCTTCCTGAGGTGAAATGCCAAAAAAGTCTGCATCGAACTTATCAATATCAGTGATATGACCTCCATAGTAAACACTTTCATGCTTTGGATTGATACCTTTCCATATCGACCAATTCAAGCGTTCTTCTGGAGTCCTAGTGATCGCAGACTCATTATCATAAAGAAGTTTCCATAATGCTTCTTTAGTAGTGGCTCCGGGTACTCTAAAAGACATTCCTACGATAGCTATAGCATCGGAGTCTTTTGCTTCTGAAACAGTCTCAGATTGTTGTTTCGATATATGATCCTCCTCCGCTAACTGATCTCCTAGAAGATGAGACGTGATGGCATCTATAGTGTAGAGACCAAAAAACTTACTGGGATTACTCGATAAATGATAGGTGATATTCAGGTATTCCGAAAGCTCGGTTAGTGTAATAGATTCTATACCTACTTGCCTAAGATCTGTAGTGGTAGCTATCTGTAAGCTAGGAAACATGTTGTTTAAAAAATCATGTATAATGGTAGTTAGTTCTTGGCGAGTATATTCGAATTGCTTTCCTGTAGCATCGGATACTACTAGGCTTGTGTTTGGAGTCAATGTTCGTTTTGGATCGATTTTTATTTGAGATTGTAGCGCAGGATTTGTTTGTAAAAAAGCTTGCTCCTCTCCGACACTATGCTGTTGCTTTGCCTCTAAATCCAATTCTACAGGACGAACTATTTGTTTGACTGTATATATTTTTGCAATTAATTGTCCATCCTTAGTACGACGAAGTGAAGAACTCAATTGTATTTTATCTTGATCCAGATATTTACAGTCTTCTAATGCGTATACTAATTCTTCATTGGCATTCGCATTCCCATAGTAATGAATGTCTCTGGCAATACAATAACTTGATTCTGCCCAGTTTTTCAAATCTTGATTTTTTGAAGCGTTTTCTTGGAAATAAAAACGTTCGCATTTATCATTAATCTTAGAATAGGATGCAAAGTACAGCAGTCCAACTCCGTTTATATCATCATAAGGGTCAATGATATAACGCTTTGAAAATATAGGTGTGCTTTCAATAGGAAATTTTGTTTGATAAAATGAAACCGTATCTAGCTCCTGATTTTTTTCTTCTGGTGTAGAAAACAAATACGTCTTTGCATCAAAAAATCCCTTTGCAAAATCTGGCAACTCCTTATGCTTTCTAAGCTTTGCTTGGTCTGAATTTAAGGGTTTGCCCTTTGATAATTTTTGATTGTTACCCGATTTTCTCGAAGAAAAAACAGACATTAACGATGCAGATATTTCTTTAGAGCCAGAAACAATGGTGTCATCGCTAAAAAACATTTTGTTACCGTATAAAGATATTTCACCTTCAATCAAAATGTCATCATTCTCTTTAAAGGAGAACAAACTCTCATTGGAACTCCATTGAAGCCTTACAAAACTGGCATATAAACGTTCTCCATTACTATCGATAATTTCATTTGTCTTCGTCTCTAAACTCTCAGAAATCATAGACCAATGAATATCTCCCAATTCTTTTAATAGCCAGTTTTCTGAAAGCCCACCAGAAAGTAATTGGGGTATATTTAATGAATATTTTCGTTTACTTTTAGTCGTCATCTTCCGATTGACACGCTTCGTTTTTTGATTATTTCCCATGATATATTCGAATGAAATTCTTGAAAAACTTATATGTTAATGATTGGTGTATTGTGATTAATACCAACTAATTATGCTGAAGATTTTTTCGTACGTAGTATAAAAGGACTTAAAAATTCATTTCGAAGTGGTTTACACTTTTTAAAATTATAAGTTCCAAACATTTAATACTACTTTGTCATTATAGCAAGGTGTTGATTTGCGTTAGGGATTGCAGTGGAAATCCCACAGCTACGACGATAGGAGTAGCGAGGAATTGTAACGGAAAGCCCGACCCGATAGGGGAACGCCCTACGGCAACAAAACAAGATGAATTCTATATCTACAAGTATTAAAATCTAAATAAAAACAGGTTTTTAAATGAGCGAAAAATCTTTTTAAATTTTGAAGTATTCTGAAAAATTGAATTGAAGTTATACCTTCAGTATATGGTAGTAATTAATACTATTGTATCAATTGGATTTTGTGAATATTAAGAGAGAGAGAGAGAGAGATACTATGTATTTTTTAGCTTGTGGAAAACCTTGCACAGACTAATACATTGAAGTAATGTACACTTTTTCGATTTCAGTGAACATCGTAAAATTTTATGATCAAATGCAGTATTTTCTTGTTGCATAGCTGTGATATGGAACTCAAAAAGTACAGTTTTTTTGGGGGGAAAGGGGCGTTATTATAGCAAATTGTAAAAAATATAAACCAATTCTTAGTATTAGCTTACGATGCGATCATATAGATCATTAATAAAGAGTAACAGTGACATTAATTTACTAAGACTTTTTCTTTTAGAATATCTAAAACTTTTGTGGACCAAAGCATCCTAAAATGTCCTGTACCCTCAATTTCAATAAATTCCGAATTCTTAAATGCACTAGATACCTTTATAGAATTTTCTATTGGAATCACTTTATCCATTTTATCGTGTATGATAAAAGCTTTTTTCATGTCGATTTTCTGCACTAAATCGGTGGCACAAAGCTCCAAAGGTTCATATTTTGATTTTGGCCTTAATAATTCCACAAGTGAATGCTTCGTTTTTTCTGTTAATCCGTAATTCTCTAAAGCTAAGTCTAAAAACTCTTCAAATCTATGAGGTGTCGTAAACATAATCATTTGATTTCCTGAATACTTACTAAAACTATCCATTGCCATAATCGTCAAAACACTTCCCATTGAATGCGTGATAATAAAGTCGTAAGACGCTTCCTCTAAAAATAGCTTCACTAAACCTGTACATTCAAAAGTATTTGCTGCCTTTTTTGTACTATTTCCATGGCTGGGTAGATCAAAACTAATCACCTGATATCCTTTATCCAAAAACAATGGAATAATAGCACCAAAGTTAGAAGCTCTACCTTCCCATCCGTGAACTAGCAACACTTTACGATTTCCATCTCCCCATTTGTAAACTGCAATATCATATTGCTCGTATTTAATGGTACTTTGTGTTGCTTTTTGTATAATATCCTTTTCAAAGGCTCTTGGTTTTTTAAACCTTGGATTAGACATAAAATGATATGCCAATTTTGCTGTAAGTTTAGGAGAAATATTTTCTAATGTTGAAGTTACTTTCTTTAGGATCATCAAGCTTTATTTTAAGATATTTAATTCTATTTTTGATTAATTTTTTCCCCTAATACAAAAAATAATAGTTTCGAACACCATTATACATTCCCCTAAAAAACACTCTTAATCAAATCCTTATATATTGCATCAGGGGTACTATTTTATTGATATGTGATATAACTATAAAACAAATACCAACCTAATTTAAGATCTTTTGACACGAATTAATGATGCTGGGGACATGAAATATTTTCATAGAATTATGCTAATACTATGAGATTTAGAATTGTAATGAGAAATTGATAGGGCTTCGCCGCTTAGACTCACAAAACATCTATTTTTAGAAAATTCAGTAAAATATGTATGCATTTTCAAAAAATACATACAGTACGTTTTGAAAGAATCTACTTAAGACTATGTAAAAGTAGTTAGGTCTATTAGTGTAGGATATCCAATCTAAATTGTTAATTCAAAAATTAATTACTAAACCATTTGAAGCAACAGCAATTTTGAATTATAAATCATTCATACAAAGACAGATTATCATATATCCTCACCCAAACTTAAAACTTATTTAGGGAAAAATTCTTATTATATTGTTAAATCATTATATAAAATATAATGAACAAATGTTAAGGCGATTTATTTAACTAACCTCCACTTCTATCTTTATATGAAACTTCTCGTGCATTATTTTGGAGTGACTGTCTTTAATCCACTCTACTTTTAGTCGTCTTCGAGTGGCTCCCAGAGCTCGCCAATATACTTGTAGAATGGTAAGATTTGAATCAATCTAGGTCGTTCTGTCTTTCATATAAGCAGTACTAAAGTAGAGTCTCTTTTCTAGTAAAGGTTATGTTTTCATTTACATCATAGATACTGAAGTGGTTTTGGTAGCCTATGTAGTAGCATGCTTAGGATACCTGATTGTAGGTGGTTTTGATTTTTTGCTTTTATATTTCTTTCCATACCATAGCGCTATCCCTGTAACGGGTAGTGATGCACATATAAGGCTTGCCAAAAAAGCAATTATTTTGCCTACTATACCGCCAATCGCCCCAATATGAATATCATAATTCATACGGATTACTTTATCTGCAAAGGTGGCTTCCTTATATTTCCCATAGATACTTGGCGTTTCGATTTCCTGCAATGTCTGCTGATCAAAAAACAAATAATCCATATTATAATACAACCCCTTAGTATGACTCACCTCTACCAATATAGCCGTAGTATCGTTAGTGGGATAGTGCAACTCAAAACTAGTAGCCTCTCTGTGTTTTTTATATAACATCGGTAGTAACTGATCGTATGCAGGTGTGTCGGGATGCATCGCTGTAGCCACTACCATGGTACTTTCTGGAATCACAAATCTTGGATCTTTATCACCCCCTGTGGCTTTATAAGCGATAAAATAAAACCAATTAAATGCCATCACACATCCTGTAAATGCAAATATCAATCCAAAAGAAGATACATAAAACCCTATGATCGTATGCAAATCAAAATTCTTGCGCTTCCATCGCGTCTTTGCATTCCATAGAAATCGCAAGCGTTGTTTCCAATTTTTTGTAGATTTTGGCCACCATAAAAACAAGCCGCTGATTAGAATCACCAGAAATAATAGTACCGAATACGCCACTATTCTAGATCCTACAGCTTCTGGAAGCCATAATCGTAGGTGTCCTGCTAGTACAAATCCGAAAAAACCCGTTTGATGATCCACCCGCTTAATAAAATCTCCTGAATACGGATTTAGAAAAACACTTTGATAAAAAACGTGTGGAGTCGCTTCATAAAACACCACTTCTATCGCCTCATTCGCTGCTCCATATATCACACCATGAATCGTCTTATTAGGAATCACACGTTCTGCAATTTGCTTTACCCGAGATGCCGTAATCCGATCATGCTGCTGTGGAATGACATATTTATAATCGTCATAAAAAGAGGTGACCTCCTCTTTAAAAACCCATAAACACCCAGTGATCGATACTACAAAAAGCACCAATCCTGTTAGTAATCCTAGTATTTTGTGTAACTGAAGAATGATTTTCCTTCTATTGTTCTTTTTTTTCATCACTATGATTCGTTTTATAATTTGGGCGTTCCCCAAGGGTCGGGCTATCCGCTGTATCTTTTGGCAGCACTAAGGTGCTACCAAAAGGATGCCGCTCCTATCCCTAACGCATCTTTCTATATACAAGGAGAACCATATACACTTATGTCGCAAACAAAAGCATATATGGTTTCCAAAAAATAACACTATATAGCGACTATAAGTAGTACCCACTGCAACTCATACAGCATGGTACTATCCTATAGCCAATTGTAAACAAATACTGCTCATTTTATTTTTTTATTTTAAAAATCCCTTTTACCGCCGCACCATCGATCGTAGCACCTTTGGTAGCTGTAGCAGTTTCTGGGTCTACAATATATATATTAGTTGTACCAGCAGCCGACACAGATCCCGCTGCTGTAGGCGCTCCTACACGCGCACTGATATAGGCTTTTCCATTCTCTACATACGTATTAGCACTATACCTATTGGCATGTGGTGGTATGCCAGTAACATCTGTAACTTGTTTGTTTTCTAAATCCAGTACTACTAGTTTAAAAAAGCCTCCTTGCTCACTAAACACAGACCAATCTGGAAGCTGTGGTTCATTCGCTTTGATCAGAATTCTAGCAATTGCTTTGTTATTCCCTATATAATCCATCCAAAAGATTTTACCTCCATTAGGGGCGTTTTCTACATCAAAGAAATACTCCGTATCAAAAGTGTTACTCCCTGCTGGAATTCTGATAATACTGGAAGGGTGAGAAGCTTCTCCAAAAATCCCCATCGCATTAGAACTAGCCGCAGAAAAAGCATAGATAGTCCCCTCTTCTGTCTGGTGTAAGCCTGTTTGGCTATTTACTCCAATAGAATTTGCTCGCGTATCCTCGATTAACGTATCTAAGGTGAATGCTGGGTAATTTAGAACTGCTACATACGCTTTGTCTGCATCTACCATACGAAAAGAGCCATCTACTGATAGTTTATGATATGCTACAAACAATTTATTGCCTCTCACTTCCATTCCTGTTACCCATGGCAAGTAAGAAGTCGTAAGATTCACTGGGTTTTCTGGATCATTCTGAAAGTCCAATCGGTTATCAATCGCATTGGTCGCTTGGCTTTCTGACTTTCCTGTCTTACCATCTACAATGGTAAAAATCAATTCGGGTACAGACGGCACTGGATTTTGATCTGTAGGCGCCGAAGCGGTACGAATTAAATCGACTACAATCAATTTATCATCTCCTGCTACCGCGATCGATTTATCTAAATTATTATTCATAATAAAATTAGTAGACTCTTTAACAGCTCCTTCATCATCTAATTGATAGGCTACTGCCTTATTATCATCAGAAAAACCAAACGTAAATACCGTATTGGCTGCTTGTGCTGCAAAACGCCATCCTAGCTGAGGAATCCCTTTTCCCTCTACAGATAATACGCCAGATTCCAAAGCATCTAGTGTAGGTACATCTAGGATAAAATCAAGCGTAGAATTATCTGCTGCTATCGACTGAAAACTCAACACATAAGATGATTTTTCTGTTGCATCTGGTGTAGGCGTAGGATCGACCTCTACTGTGTCATCGGAATCTTCGCAGGCAAATAAGACTGCGCTGAGCATGATGAATATGCTCACTTTTTTTGAATAAGAAATAAATATATTCATGGGTAAAAATTTTAATGATTATGAATTGTTTAAGTAATATCTGAGCTTTAAAAAGAAAGCTCGTCCTGGCTTCTGAATGTTTAAATTATCGAACAAACGTGCATTTGTTAGATTTCTAACTTGTAATGATATATGGTACCGATTGCGCAGTAGATGATACCCTAGCTGTACGGTATGTGATAATTGACTTGGTACGATAAAACGCTGATCCTCCGCGGCCGCAGTAAATGATTGAAACGGAAATTCTTCTGTAAATGAGGTTTGCCAACTGCACTCTAATCGATCTTCTAGCTTGGTAATTCCCTCAAAATGATACCCTAATTCTAGATTCCCAAACAAGTAAGGCTGATTGGCTAATCGCTCATTGGTAGCTGTATTACTAATATATTGGTAGGTACCACTTACCTTTAGATAGGCTCGTTCAAAAGCGGTAAGCTGCACTGCACTGTCCATCCCAAGGGTTGTGACATTATTTAGGTTTATATACTGTCCCTTAATCCCACGGGATAGTAAAAACAAGCGATTGGTCACTGCTCTACGAAAACCATGCATATCTACTACGAGTCGTATCGCATCCGATGCATACCGCCATAAAAATCCAACATTGATATTTGTACTTTCTTCGGGTTCTAAATTGGGATTAGGTAAGAGGTTCAGTCCATCGCCAAAAAACTCGAATCCTTCTGGTACTCTAAATGTATTTTCGAATGAGGTTTTTAGCTGTAATTGCGATGTGATTTTGTAAGATACTGCCGCTCCAAATCCCATTTTTTGGTACGATTTTCGAATGTCTTCAAATCGCATCGAAGGATCATTTTCGAACTCATCTTCTAATACACTATTCATATTGATAAAAAATCCTTTGCCAAAAACGGTAGTCGCTAATGTATTCTCCATAGTTTTTAGCGTATAGGATAATCCTAGAATATTTTTATCGATCGTTCTTGGATCTTCAAAGGCTATCGGAATCACACTGATAGGATCTTCTCCTTGGCGTTCTAGATAATTTTTTGTGTAATTGAGTGCTAGCTGCTGATTCGTATGTAATTTATACAGAAGGGAAGTCGTAATGATTGCTCTTTGGTCATTAAATTGGAATAAGGTTTTAGAACCTCCACTTTCTCCTAAGCCTATATTGAGTCGTGGCGTTGTATTTCCAAACCAAGCATATACGGTAGAGGCTGTATCTATAATTTTAGACTCCACTTCTGCGTACTCGGCATATACCTTGGTCTGGAGCGCAGTCCCAAAGATCGAATCTTTAGCATATTGGATACTCAAGCGTTTTGCTTCTTCTTTTCGCTCTACAGCTCCAAAAGGAATCTGAGGAGAGGTACCATGCTGTATTGCATTGGTATTAGCTGCCCAAACAGCATTGATCATTAATCGGTCTGCATACGACTTATCCACTACGCCTGCCTTTAGAGATACCATCCCAGAGGTGTATTGATCATGGAATCTTTTTACATACGCTTTTCGTTCTCCTGTTTCATTTCCTAGTGCATCTCGAATAGCGAACCCTTCTTTGCCAAATTCATTTCCGTAAATTTTGTAATCATTATCTGAGTGATTAAAAAAAGAAGTAATGCCCAGCATCACTCCTTTGGGGGTATAATAACGTCCATTCAAGGTAGCACGCTGTGTATTAAAAGAGCCCGTATCAAGAGACAGGTCTAAAAATGTTTCTTTTTTTTGATGAGTCAACAGGTTGATAGCACCTCCTAATGCGTCTGCACCGAGATATATCGGCACGACTCCTTTATACACTTCTGCGCGTTCAATAAGAGTGGCAGGAAAATTATTAAATGAAAGCGATGTTCCTAAATTATCTTGTGGAATACCGTCTATAAAAAACTTTACTTGATGACCAGAAAAACCATTTAACGAAAATGTAAAATCTGCTCCTAATCCTCCATTTTCTCTAACTACTACACCAGGGACGGTATTCAGTAATGAATTGACATCTACACTTACATTTTTGATCCCTCGCGTATCAATAACATCGATCTCAAAAGCCTGTTCTTGTACACGTTCTGCTTCTGTTTTGCTACGTATAGTTACGCCTTGTAATTCCTCTACAGATGGCGATAGTGTGATCTGAAGTACTGGCGGTGGTGTTTCTGAAATTTTAACCTCAGCGATATGCGTTGTAAATCCTATATAACTCACTTGTATCTTATGCGTCCCTATAGGCAACTGCACCATAAATGATCCATCTACAGAGGTAGTAGTTCCAGTACTATTGGCGCGTAATACTCGAACAGTTGCTCCATAGATAGGGCTGGTAGCATCGTCTACTACCTTCCCTTTTAATTGCTGTTGCCCATAAGAACACAAAACACAACACAGGAGCGCAAACACTCCTTGAACAAATCTTAAATTACTAACGATCACTGACAATTTTTTCTTAATTATTTAGTTAGACCTATATTCTTATTTATATTTGATCTAAATAAATTTAGAAACAAAATTACAATGCATCTAAAGAGAAAAATGACGTATTATGGATAAAATAAGACGCAAAAAAGCGTCCAATAATCATAGGGTGTCTGATCAAAAGTATATAGACTCTTTGTATGCTATTGCTGAGCTGGTAAGCTCCCATGAACAGTGCGGTATGTTTTCTAAAAAATACAATGTTTCTAAGGAGTATGGTCAGGGTTTTTTTTGGGTACATCGATTCGAAGGGGTGTCTATTCTTATACTAGATATGTTATTAACTGATAATTTAGTTATCGAAGGTGCATTGCATACAGAGGTATTAGAAATGTCTTTTTTGATTGAGGGGGAACAGATTGTAGCAATCGATGGTATCAGCAAGGATATTGTATATGAAGATCAGGAATCTTACCTCCTGTTTCTAAATGATATTAAAGGCAAGATACAGTATCGCAAAAGGAAACAACTCAAAGAGATTAAAATACGAATGGACATGAGTTTTATACAACGGCATAAAATTGATAAAGAGTATGCTATATTGGAACAACATTCACTGATTGATACTCAAAAAAATTTCTTACACCCCTTATGTGCTACTACTCAAGATATTCTATCCGAAGTATTGACGGATAAACGTACAGGTTTATTAAAACGTTTATTTTTAGAATCTAAAGTGCTGGCACTTATGGGACTCAAATTAGAAATGAATGCAGATACGCATACATCCACTACAGCTGCTGATCATTTGATCAAAAAATTATACCAAGTACAACATATGATTGCTTCGGAACTCTCTACACAATACTCCATACATCAGATCGCTAGAAAAGTGGGGGTTAATGATTTTGTACTCAAAAAAGAGTTCAAAGTTTTATTTGGTCAAACTATTTTTGAGTACGCTACAGAATTACGCATGGATAAGGCCAAAAAACTATTACTACATAGCAAAAAACCTGTCTATGAAATCTCTGAATCTGTGGGATATAAAAATGCTACCCATTTTACGGCTGCCTTTAAGAAAATAGAAGGCATCACTCCTAGACAATTTAGAGTACAAAAGGTGCAATTGTAGTTGTCTTTTTATTAGCATACCTTATACATGCGTTAGGGATAGGAGCGGCATCCTTTTGGTAGCACCTTAGTGCTGCCAAAAGATACAGCGGATAGCCCGACCCTTGGGGAACGCCCTACACTACTGCTTTATTTCTTCTGTTTTGTGCAGCTACTATGATTTGCATTCTTCGCAGGTCAAATGATGTGACTTTCATACAGGCGCCCACCCATAGTTCTGTGATATCTATCAATTCTTCTTTCGTAAGAGGATGTATCTTTTTTTTGCATTGAATATGATGGTACTCAAAATTAAAACGATCCTTTAGGTTGTTTGTAAACTGATAGAGCGCACGCATTGTTTTTCCTCGATGGGCTGTCGTAGCTATTAGCCCTAACTCTTCTAAATAAGGTGCTTTGTAAATTTCTTTACTTCGCACAATTTTATCGGCTATTGTCGCTTCTACTTTACGCATCAATAAACTATGCGCGCCCATCCCTGGAAATAGGTTGAATTTATTTTCGGGCAAACAAAATTGTGTATCTTTTGCTGCGATGATAAAATCGTGTGCTAATGCACATTCAAAACCTCCTCCGTATGCATTGCCCTCTACCAAAGCGATGGTAATCACAGGTAGCCCGAATGCTGTATACATATTGTATATAGCTTCTATACAGGCATAGGCGTAGGTACTGAGCTGCGCTACATTCTGATTTTTAATACTCTCTACAAAATATGCTAAATCTCCTCCCATATTATAGATCCCTGCATGCTCTGATCCAGATACAATGAATTTTAAGGGTCTATCTGGGTGTGAAAAATAAGTACGTACCCAACTACAGAATTCTTTAAACTCTTGTAACCCTTTTAAACAAAAGTTAGGCATTCCTGTATCTTTTATTTTCCAAAATAATAACTCTTCTTTCTCGAAATACTGTACTGTAATACATTCAAACTGTCTCATGATAGCTACGATTTAGAAACCACTATGCTGTTTTCTGATTGTTGGGTAGGTATTTTCTTTCTAGAAAGTAAAGGGTCAATCGCCCATTTTTGTACGGCTAATGTGAGTAGCATATAAAACGGAATTAAAAGAAGTACTCCTATACTACTAAACTGCTGATATCCCAATACGCCCATACCCCAGCAGATCAATACCCATTGGATGACATATAGGGTAGTGACTCGCTTACTACAATAGTATAGAAATCTAAATACAGGATTCTCCTTTACACGACTCACCACCATATAGGCTAACCATAATAATACTAAATTAAATCCTGCAAGATAGAGCGTACCCCCAGGACCTAAATGAAAATAATCTCCGAAATGATACTCGAAATTGTAATAACATGCTCCTCCTCCGATGCACATTAATAGCACTCCTGCAATCCCCATTTTTTTAAAGATAAAAGGGAGTTGTCGTTCCTGCTCTTGATACCATTTTCCAAAAAACATACCGATCAGAATAAAAGAAAACCATGGAAACACTGCAAAATATACATTCCATTTTGCTCCCCATAGCAAATCTAACACATAGTCGACCCCTGTAATGCCTAGTCTGAATCCATGTACCTCTTTAGTAATCATGGCTATAAATAGCGCGATACCCAGTGGGATGTATTTATTGACGGCTATTTTCTGAATCACCCCCATAAATAGTAAAGAAACCCCTGCTAATTGTAGAATATCACCAGTTCCCAACATATATATCATATTCTGTAGTGTTGCAGGGGCTTTCCATCCATACGCCTCAATAAAACTATCTGGCATTGTGCCCACTAGAATGGGTACGATAAATTTTAAAAAATTCATGCCATATCCCATGGCAAAGATATAGCCCGCTCTCTTTATAGATAGCATGATACTTTGGTTCCTAGAAAGCGTAAAAGAGACGCCCATAGCGATAAGGAACATAGGAGTTCCCTTTCCTATAAAATGAATGGCGGTACCCAACCAGGTTTCTGATTGCGTACGGATATCTCCGTATATCCATAAGGTATGTACAATAATGACCATCAGTACACTGATGCCTCTTGCTAGGTCTATTGCTCGTATTCTATTGTTTTTTGTAGTTGCTTCCATGTGTATACTATTTGATGGTTATAGAAGTGGGTTACACTTTTTTCAATTTGCTATAAAAACGATCTTTTGTAATTTTTGAATTTTCGAGCGCTGCTATGCAACTAAAAAATCACTGTATTTGATCACACAATCTTGGTGTTTCGCTGCAATCAAAACAAGTGTAAATCACTTCATATTGAAGGTGCGTATTGTGTTTCTTTTTCGTTGTTGTTTTTTGATTTTTTGAATGCTGCTAGAGGATTTTGCAAAGTACCTTCTAGGATAAGACTATCTATAGGCGCTGCTAAATCTAGCATCTGTTTTGTATTACTTAATTGTAATCGATTCAGGCAGCAACGATCGAATTCCGAAACAAATAGATCGTACTTTTCATACGCCGCTTGCAGTGCTGGATGTGCTTCTTGGTAGCTGTAAATACAGGCTGCCACTGCCCCCCAAAACTGGTTTTCTGAATACCCCACATGTGTATCGAGTATCGCAGACATAAACCGAAAAAAGGAGTCGAACACATCAGTAAATAGTGCCAATACCTTCATTTTATCAGACGTTTTGGTATATAGGCGTTTCACTTTTTCCGGCATGTCTTGCGGATTTTCAAAAAGAATAACTTCTTCAGTAATATCCTTCATTAGAATTTTTATAGGGATATGTGCGTCTAGTACCATAATGATATTTTCGCCATGTGGCATAAACACCATTTCATAGGTATAAAAACAATGCAGCAAGGGAGTTAGATAGGCTTCTAAATAGCGTTCTACCCAAATATTCGTATCACAGGCAGCTTCTTTGATCATCGCAGCTAATAAGGAATACCCTTCTCGATCGATATGCAAAAATGCCGCCATCGTCATTAATTGTTGGCCTTCTGTAATCTTTGAATGCGGACTTTCTCGCCACAATGCAGACAGCATTTTATTATGTGGATTGGTAGTGCCTAATATTTCGTAATTTCTATTTTCATACCCTACCGTAGCGACTTCTCCTAGCATCGTAAATCCATTTTGCTGCAAAAAAGCATCACTTTCTAGCAATCTGGTGATCCACGAGGTGATATATGGAGTGCTTTGCATATAATACGGAGATAACCCTCTCATGAATCCCATATTCAGAATCGATAAAGCGGTCTTGGTATACATCTTCTCTGGCTGACTGATATTATAGAGTGTACGTATGGATTGCTGAGCCGAATAAAAATCAGTACTCTCACCTAGAAAAACAAGCTCTTGATTGGCGATATCTGCTGCAAAAACATGTACAATCTTATTTATCCATTGCCATGGATGTACAGGAATAAATACATAGGATTCTATATCCAACCCTAAGGATTCTAAGTAGGTATTGAATTGAGCAATCATCGCTACTCCGATTTCAGTATGCATCATTGTTCGATACTCATACTGCTGTATAGCGGTGTAGGTGGTATTTCGTTTATGTCCTGCGAGCCAATAGATCTTAAAAGGACGATGTGCCTCTGGTGCATATTGGTGGTAATCATGGATATCAAAACCGATTCTTCCATTATTCGCTACAAAACAAGGGTGTCCCTCTGTCATCGCATGTTCTATGGTCTGAAAATCACTATTCACTAATGTCTGTGCTGTATCGGTACAGTGCATATACTTATAAGCAGCACTACAGAGTGTACTCGTTATTTCTTCTAAGTAGGTCGCTAATAAATGTTGCGGAATCTTAAGCTGTGTTGCAAACTCTGTAATAAATTGTAGTGCATTGATCGGCTGTGGATGTCCGTTATCAAATTTTTGAATGGTATGTGTAAAAATATGCCAATGGTCTAACGCTTTTCGCTGAGCCGAAAACTCATAGGTAATTTCAGAATTGCCTACTTTTAGAAGATAACTGCCATAGGACTGAGTGGTGGTTAGTGCTATTGGAGTAAGTAATAGCTCATGAGCAAATTCACTGATGGCTTTGCTTACCAATTGCTGATTAACAATACTCCACGTTTCTGGTGTCAGATGTGCTATAGCAGTTATCTGAGGTAGGCGAGTATGGTCTGCTTGTTCATGTTTAGTTGGTGGATACAGTATTGGCAAGGTTTGTAACGCTTTTAAATATTGAGGAAGTGTACAAAAAGCCAATGCTGCTGTTTTCTCTGGTAATTCAATTTCTTTTTGATATAAAAAACCTGCTTTTTTATTCAGTCGGTGGATTTTTTTATTATTGATATCTGGCTCTACTACGATACGTTCTACAGAAGGTTGCGAAAAGAAAAAATCCAATACTGTCGTAAATACATGCCATGTAAACCCATGTATCTTTTGCTTAGGAGGCGCTACTAGAATATGCATCCCGTAGTCACCCTCCGCCACTGTATAATAAGAGGTAATACGATCTTCCGAAGCTTTGTATTTTTCCATTAAAAATGCAGGCATCCCCTGATAATATCCTATATAAACCTCATGATATGGTAATGCTATTAATTTTTTATACGTCTCGTATACAGTATCACGTGTATCCCCTACCATACCCCAGTAGGTAGCGTAAGGTCTTTTTACCCAATCATAGATTATATCAATATCCCTTTCCAACGCCAATGAGCGAAGTTCAATAGTTCCGAAATTAGCGATACGCTTAGAAAAAAGTGTTTTCATGTCTTAGTGGTTAATAAGGATATGGTATTAAGAAACAACCGCTGAGGTGGATGGGCTGTACGCTGCAATTGGATTTTCTAAGATCCCTGCAAATTGCAATAATGCTACGGGATCATCTAAGTCTATCATCTGCTTATGATTGGCCAATTGCAATCGATTTAAGCACGATAATTTAAAGGCTGCTGCAAAAAGATCGTACTGCTTAAATTTGGCTTCTTTTTCTGGGTACAAGTCTTGATACTCGATAATAGTATTCGCAACACACTGCCAAAATGTAGCTTCAGGCACATCTGCATGGGCTTCGAGTATATGTGCCATATAGCGAAAGAAACCATCAAAAATGTCGGTAAATATCGATAACAGCTTTACATCTTCTGGCACTGGCGCATACATTCGTTTTAGCTCCTCTGGTAGTACTACATCTGGGTTTAGAATACAAGCCTCTTCTGTAATATCTTTGAGAAAAACATGCACGGGCACATGATTTTCTAATACCATGATGATGTTTTCTCCATGAGGCATAAATACCAAATCAAAATGATAGAAACAATGCAATAACGGACTCAAATAAGCTTGCAAATACTGCTGTAGCCATGCGGCTGTATCCAGACCAGATTGCTTGATAATTGCTGGTAATAAGGCTTCTCCATGATGATCGATATGCAGAAAGGCTGCCATCGTCATTAATTGCTGCCCCTCTTTGAGATAAGTATATGGGCTTTCGCGCCATAGCGAAGCCAACATCTTGTTATAATCGTTATGCACTCCGAATTCTTCGAAATAAGGATTGACATAACTTACCGAAGCTACCTCTCCCAGCATCTTGAAACCTGTTTTCTGGATATAAGGATCTGCATATAAAACCTCTGCTAGCCATACTGCCATCTTAGGCGCTGTGCCTAAGTAATACAATGGCAAGCCTCTCATGAATCCCATATTTAGGATCGACAAGGCTGTTTTGGTATACATTTTTTGAGGATTCGAACTATTGAATAGTGTACGTATCGATTGCTGAGCTACATATTGATCAGGACCATACCCCAAACAGATTAAGTTGCCTTTGGCTATTTCTGGCGAAAAAATAGCTGCTAATTTATTAAACCACTGCCATGGATGCATCGGTATAAAATAGTAATCCTCTGCATTAAACCCTCTATCTTCTATAACAGTAGTAAATGAAGCAATCGTAACTGCATCTAATTCTTGTGCTAATAAAGTTTCATATGCCAATGCTTCGGTAGCTGCATACACTGTTTTACTTTTATGGCCTGCTAACCATAAAATGGAAAATGTATTTCCTGCCTCTGGAGCATATGCCCTATAATCGCTACTATCAAAACCAATTCTGCCATTATTAGCCACAAACCCCGGATGTCCTTCTGTCATGGTTTGCTCTATGGTTTGGAAATCTGCATGCACCAATGCTGTAGCAGTGGGATTGCCCTTTAGAAATTTAAACGCACTACCGTATAGTGTACTGATAATTTCTTCTAAATATACGGGTAGATGTGTCGCAGCGATCCCTAATTGTTGTCTGCACTCTTTGATAAAAAGTACCCCGTCTAATGCTACCGTTTCTCCATTTTCGAATTTGGTAATTGACCCCTCCTTAATCCACAAATGATTTAATTGCATCGGTTTTGCTATAAATTGATAACTGATAGCATCCGTATCTGTAATCAAACTATAGGTGCACCAACCATTTTCTAAGGCATGTATAATTTCAGGTTTTAGTAATAATTCATGTGCAAATTCACAGATGGCTTTTTTAATAAATAAGGTATTTACCTTTGCCCATACTTCGGGTTGTAGATGAGCAATGGATTGCTGAGGAGAAACAGTATTGTCTAAAGTATTCATGGCACTTCTTTTATTAATCATTGATGGATAACTAGTACGTACATAGTTCACTCTGGTGAGATACGCTACTTGTGCTGTTTTATGCGGAAACGTGATTATTTTATCTAACTGAAAACCGATCCGTTGGCACAAGGCAAACATTTTTTTATTCCGTATATCGGGTTCTACAAGAATTCTAGCCACTTTTGGGTCTTGGAATACAAAATCCATAATGGTACTAAACACATACCACGTAAAATTAGGAATCCGTACACTCGGAGGTGCTACGATGATATGTATTCCACAATCATTTTGCTGTACAGGATATAGCGATGCGATTGGATCTTCTAATGGAACGTATTTTTCTAGTACAAAGACCACTTCACCCTCAAAAACACCTACAAACACATCGTAATGATCAGGAGTCATCAATTGCTTGTACTCCTCGGCTACCTGTGCTAGAGAATACGATTGCATGCCCCAAAACACAGCATATTCCATTTGCACCCATTGATGCAAGATGGCACTATCTTCTTCCAATCGAAACGGACGTATCGATAAGGTACCTAATTCATTAAATGACTTACTATACTGCATTACAACTTTTTAAAATATATACTCGTTTTTTCATGGCTACTTCCCTTCTTATGTTGGTTATGTATTCACTAATTTCTTGGTGGTGTTTTTCTCTGCTACCCTATACAACCAATAATACATCGCTAGTGTAATCAGTACTCCTATAAACGATACTACAAATGGAATCTGGAAACCTCCATATTCTACGAGCATACCGACCGAAAAAGAAGCTAGTAACACCCCTAGATTCTGAAAAAAATGAACCTTGCTATAATCCAACGAATACGATGCAGGAGTACTCTCTTCAAAAAGAAAGACATCAAATTTTACCACTGCTTGGAAAACCGCCCAGCCATATAGTACTCTACCTATAATGATGATGATAGCTTCTGGGATGCCTTGTAATGCAATCCCAATAATCGTAAGCAATAAAATCATCCCTACACTCGAAGGAGTCCGATCCGTTTTTGCCCATTTTGTGTTATACCACAACGCCAATAAAGCTACAAAACCAGGAATCGCATAGATAGTACCAGCGATCAGCTTAGCATCGTATATAGAGATGCTTTCCCAATAGCTAGCAAAAAAAGGACGAATCAAAAAGTCACTGCCGTATAGTACAAAAGTGATCAATCCGATTTTTAGAATTCTCCCTTTGGGTATAAGTCCTGTTCTACCTACATTCGCTATTGCTGGAACTATCGGTACTGTACTGTATTTAGGACTTCGTACCAGATACCAACTCATCCCCATTTGTATAAAATCGCCTGCTGCCATAATCAGAAAAATAGTACTTGGGTCTATAAAATCTACCGTCAGTCCTCCTATAACAGCTCCTAGAATTCCACCTAAATGCACAATTACAGATAATGTACCGATGATGGTAGGATGCTCTTCTTTAGCACAGATTTTTAGAATATAAGGATACACGAGCAGGTAACTTGCCTTAAACACAACCATGAATAGTGATAGCATCCAAAAGTTGATATAAGAAGTCGTCCAATAACAATACAGTGCCAATATCCCTGCAATACATTGTGTAAACACTAAAATATGTAACTCTGCTATTTTTTTAGAAACGTATGCCCAAAATGGAAAAGCAAGCATCACAATACCGCAAATCGCTGCAAAGTAATACCCCACAGATGCAGGATCCTTCACTCCGAAACGAAGTTCAAAAAACTGAGGATAAAACGGATGTAGCAGGTAGTCACTCACCACCGCCACCAAGGTCATAGAAATCAATAGCTTTTTCATACTACCGCATCTTTATGAATTGCCTCTTCTTCTGTAACCTCAAACTGCTGAAATGCAATCCTCTTTTCGATCGGATAATAAGCCTTACCTGTCATCTCTTGAATAATGTAAGAATTACGATAGGATGCCATCCCCAGATCAGGCGTAACAAATCCATGCGTATGTAATTCTGCATTTTGCACAAAAATGGACGTTCCCTTATGATCGATTGTATAATTACGCTGTACATCATATCGCCCCTTCTCATCCCAGCGAATACAATCGCTGATCCCGTCTATAAAAGCAGGTGGCTGATATGCATACCCAGTAGCAAGTACCACCGCATCCGTTTGGTGCTGATAATATCGATCCTGCTCATGCTGGTGTACCTCTAAGTAATAAGTATCTAGCGAAGTATCCACACTAGCCGCTACTACTTCCGAATTGGTACGAAGGTCAATCGAAACATCATTCGTTACTTTTTTAGTATATATCATATCATAGATAGCAGCAATCAACTCTTGATTGATCCCCTTGTACAACTGCTTCTGCTGCTGAATCAAGTGATCTCTCTTGGCAGGTGGCAGACTATAAAAATAATCCACATACTCAGGCGATGTCATTTCTAATGTCAGCTTCGCATACTCCAACGGAAAAAACCGAGAAGAACGAGTAATCCAATGCAATTGATACCCCTTCGTATCTATATCCTGTAATAAATCATAAAAAATCTCTGCAGCACTCTGCCCACTACCTACAATCGTGATTGATTTTTTAGTTTGTAGTCGTTCCTTATTAGACACATATGCCGACGAATGAATCGCTTTGTCTCTCAAAGCATTACAACTAGCCGGTATATAAGGCTGAGTACCTGTGCCTAATACCAATTTCTTAGCCTTATACGTATGTTCCACATCCGTTTTTGTATGTTTCGTAACCACCGTATAATACGCATTGGCAGCATCATAGTGTACAGTCATCACCTTAGTCTTGAACTGTACAGAAGGTAATTGCGAGATAGCCCACTGGCAATATTGATTGTACTCATTGCGTAGCAACAAAAAGTTCTCTCTGATATAAAAAGAGTAAATACGCCCTTGCTGTTTTATATAATTCAAGAAACTAAAAGGACTCGTAGGATCCGCTAGCGTTACCAAATCTGCCATAAATGGAATCTGTAGCGTTGTGTCCTGCAATAACATTCCTGGATGCCAATTAAACGCATCTTTTTGATCCAAGAACAATCCATTTAGTGTCTCTATCGGAGCTGTCAAGCATGCCAGTCCTAGGTTCATAGGCCCTACACCAACAGCTATAAAATCCAATACCTGATCATTTCTATTCGTTTCCATCCCTTAATTACTTGTTTTATAATTTTTTCCAGTATTCTTAATCATTTGTACAATCGCCCTTAGATCAGTAAGTGTACTTTTGGGGTTCAGTAGTGTAAACTTTAGATATAGTTTCTGATCCACTTTGGTACATGCGATAGAAGCCTGCCCTGTTTTGAATAGTGTATTTTTAATATGTAAATTGATCGTATCTAAAATAGGATCATGGGTAATTCCAGATGCTATGTATCGAAAGACCAACGTACTTAATTCTGGTTGATGAATGACCTCAAAACAGGGATCATCTTTCATACTATGATACAGCTCCACAGCTAAATAATGTACCTTTTCTAAAAAAGACCCAATCGTTTTTGCACCTACCATCTTTAGTGTAAACCAAAGCTTCAACGCATCAAACCTACGGGTCGTTTGTATCGATTTTTCGATCAAATTCGGACACTCCTCATCTCTATGTTCCAAAGGATTTAAGTAATCTGCATAATGCGACACATATTTAAAATTAGCCGTATCCCGCACCAAAAAAGCACTAGAACACACAGGCTGAAACATTGTCTTATGAAAATCGATCGTTACCGAATCCGCTTTTTCTATTCCTTGTAGCTGCTCTTGATGCGTATCCGTTAGGATATAACCTCCACCATACGCCCCATCGACATGAAACCAAATCTTATATTCTTTAGCAATCGTAGCAATAGTATCCAAGGGATCAAAACTCCCAAAATCAGTAGTACCCGCCGTACCGATAATAGCGATCGGAATCATTCCCGCTTGTTTCTCTTTTTCGATAGCCTGCACCAGCGCATCAGGTTTCATTTTCATCTGATGATCAGTTGCCACAGGAATCACCGCATCATACCCCATCCCTAGTAAAGCTGCATTCTTTTTGATACTAAAATGCGCTTTCTCCGAACAAAAAAATCGAAACTTACTCACCTCATCACTCCATCCATGCTCCTTTAAGTTCAGTCCATAATGCACATATGCATAATGATCCCTCGCTAATAACAACGCCATAAAATTAGACTGCGTTCCCCCACTAGTGAATACCCCATCTGCGGTAGCAGGCAGTCCCATTTGCTCACAAGTCCATCGAATCATTTCCTGTTCTATCAAGGTAGCAGACGTACTCTGATCCCAGGTCTCTACAGCCGTATTTACAGAAGAAGCTATCAAATCCCCTACAATCGCAGGAATAAGCACTGGACAATTTAAATGAGCTACATACGTAGGATGATGAAAAGCAATCGTATGCTCTAAATACAATTCCTGAATCTCTTCCAAGGTCTCATCAATAGACAATTGCTGCGATGGATTCGCTTGGAGTAGCGATACTTTAGATCGTAAGCTCTCGGGCAATACGCCGCTATAAAATTTTTCGGTATTTAAAAATTCAGTGATATACCCTATAGCTTTCTTTGTATAGGTTTCATACGTATATTTAGAAGCAGTATCAAAAAACAATGCTGTTTCTTGAGCTGTCATCGATGGAGAAGGTGTGTCTACTAGCATTTTATTTTTATTTAATCTAAATAAGCTTTGCAAATTTAGCATCAAATAAAAGATTGCTATGACGTATTATGGATAAAAAAGGACGTAGAAATTATAAGCTGCTTTTTCCCCCTTGTAACTGTGGTCTATAGATATGTTTATTTTAATGTGGTAGTAGGGCGTTACCACAAGGGTCGGGCTATCCGTTACAATTCCTCGCGCTCCTAAGGTCGCACTGTGGGATTTCCTCTACTATCCCTAACGCAGAAAATTCGGGATACGCAATGATGATTATGATATACTATAAATTTTCACTAAACTAAATACAAATTGATAATAAAAAAAGCGTGATAAAACTTAAAACACCCCCACCTATATTAAGCACATTAACTAAAATTATATACATACACTAAATAACAAACACTTAATATAAAAACAAGATTGCATCAAAAAATTTGTGACCTTCGGGTAAGTTGAGAGAAAAACTAGCAAAAACAAAAAAAATAAAATATTGAATTTCAATATTTTATTTTTTCAAAAGTAGCGGGAAAAGGACTCGAACCTGTGACCTTCGGGTTATGAGCCGTTTTGGGCTACACCAAACCACACTGATTATCAAGATCATAACTTTTTTGAAGTACCTAAAAACTTGCAAATACCCACAAATGGGTACTTTAAATAGGTACTTTTTTATGAAGTACCTATTCTTGTCCTTGTTGTAAAGTAGGGTTGTTAAAAACGAGGGGGGTATTTGATAGTCGCAGACCACCAAAGCATTGGCAAGAACGTTTGGAACGTTCCAAAAAATACCCCATTTCAAAAAATGATACCCAAAGTGTTCTGGGATACCTATGCCTAAAATATAGTTTTTAGCAAAAAAACAGCTCAAAACATGAAGCGAATAGACCCAAGGTTATCTAAATACACACTTGCCATCTAGTAATTCTCTAACAAACTAGTCGATCACCTCTCAAAGGTGAAAAATCTCCTAAATAATAACCCAACGCAAAACCCATAGCAGATCCACAAAAGTCATTGTCTTAAACACTGGGATTCGTCAACACCATGTTTATATTTGGCGCTACGAGCCATACGAACACGTAGTTATTACCCACTGGCTTTTTTTCATTCCGTTTTCTATTCAGCGTTGACTTTCAAGCTCTTTGCAACCTCAGGAACGAGGATTCTACTGTGCTTGAAAATCGTTAAGCATTTTATTCAGTCGCTTGTTTAATTCAATTTTTAACATTAGATTTGCATACTATAATTAGCGAAATATATGTTTAATAATCAATCATCATCAGTTGTCGATAGACAAAGTATTCACGAAAAAACTCTAAAAGTTTCTTATAGAAAGGATTTCGGTGTTTTCTTGACGAATAATATTCTAACTGTTGATGAGATTTTAGATGTTGTTGATTTTAATGATAAAGAAATCTTGCATAAGAAATTCCTTGAACCATCTTGTGGTAATGGTGTTTTTGTAATTCGATTACTAGAAAGGATTTTTAAAGGAAAGGATAATCCTTCTCAATTTCAAAATTTTGTAGAATCAAACATTTGTTTCGTAGATGTTGATGAGAAAATGGTTGAAAAAACAAAGCAGAATATAAAAGAATATTATGAAATAAGATTTAATGAAGCCTATGTTGGTAGTTACAATGCTTTTGTATACGATTTCACAAAAAGAATTAAACCTAAACATAAAAACTCGTTATTTGATACTACTTTAGATGTACCTCTCGCAAAATTTTTGCACAACATTGACTATGTAATAGGGAATCCTCCTTACGTTTCTTTATATGGAAGAAGGGACAGAAAAAAAGATGAGAGTCAAAGAGTTTATTACTTAAACAGGTATTTACAGTTTCCTGATTCACTTAAAAATGGAAAAATCAATTATGTTATGCTATTTATTGAACATTCAATTGATTTCTTAAAAGAGAATGGGAAATTAAGTTTTATTATCGATTTAGCATTTTTTGAAACCGCTTATGAGCATACAAGAAAATACTTGCTCGATAATACTAAAATACTGTCCATAAAATATAATATTAAAGATTTTGAAGTTGCCAGTGGTCAAATAATTTTAACTGTTCAAAAAACTAAAGTAGAAGATAATTTTGTTAAGATTATTAATGCAGAGGATGGTATTTTTATAGAAGTAAATCAAAAAATTTGGAATAATCCAAGTGACCAATACAAGTATAGATTTAATTCTTGTTCAAAAAGTGCTGAAATTGTACAAAAGATAACTATTAAAAAATGTCCTACGCTCAAAGAACTCTATCCGAAAAAGAATTTACGCACTTGTGTAATGCTTTTGAATATGGAAGATAGATTTGTTTTTGATGAACAAAAGCCCAAGAAAGATGTTAGCATATATCCATACTATCAAGGTTCTAAAGGTTTAAAAGATAAGTATGCTAAAATGGAAAACTCGAAGTTTTTCCATTATGATAAAGTATTGCAAGACAACATAAATGATGAATTAAAAGCTGAACTAACTGCCAAAGGAATAAAAAATAAAAAGAGGTTAGGATTGGGGGAAACTGTTATTTATGATAATCCTAAAGTTTACATAAGACAATCCGCAAAAGAAATCATTGCATCCTTTGATGAAAAGCCAAGTTCTGCAAACAATAGTCTTTATGTATTTTCTTTGAGAAATAACACAGATTCTACTATACAGTTTTTGAAATTTTTATGTGGTCTTTTTAACTCTGAACTTATCACATTTTATGCTCAACAACGCAAAATAATTCGTTTTTCAAAAGGCAAACAACCTCAAATTAAAGTTTCTGATTTATATACAACCCCAATTCCTACTGACATTAATACCCAAGCTAAAATAGCTAAATTGGTTGATTCTATTTATTCCGATTTAGAGAATAATGAAGAAATAAAGAGTCAAATTGATTCGGTCGTTTATAAGTGGTTTGGAATTACAAATGATGAAATAGAGATAATTAAAAAGTCTATTTTAGGTTTTTAATAGAATCCTCTTGATTTTTATTCTCTGTCAACAAATCTGAAAGCTTTATTTCCATTGATTTAGTCTTTTTAAACAAGCCTCCTTTTAAGTTTTCTAATTCCTCTGTAGCTTTCTTTAGCTTTCTCTCATTAGATTCAATCTTTTTTGTTAGAAGTAATTTAAGGAATTCTTCTCTTGTGCGATATTCAGGTTCAGCCGAACCATTTACTTGCATTTGATTCGCTGGTGTTATTCTAAATGTAGGACTAATATCTTTTAAAAAATATGGTTTAACATATTTACCGTCAATTTGAACGAATTCAAGACCTTTATCGGTTCCTTTATAGAATACATATATGAATGGTTAATTCGTTTTGATTTGTGCCACTGATTTCGGATTTATAGTGCCAGTTATTTCGGTTCAAACTGTGCCACTTTTTACGTTTTGATTTGTGCCACTGTAAATTTGATTCGATTAAATTTCGTTTCGATTTGTGCCATCATTACGTTTTGAATTGTGCCACTTAGAGAGATCAAGTAATACCTTGTCGCCCAAAAAAGCGATATGGCAAACACTCTTGATCCAATGGACTTAAAACAAATTATCACTTTACATTTAGACAATTCTAGTAATCGAGATATCGCCCACACACTAGGTATCTCTCGCAATACAGTAAATAATTATATTCGTTTATTTAAAGCTAGTGAATATACTTTTAAAGAGCTGCTATCCTTTGATATTGCCCAATTGGAGTCACTGTTTCCTTCTCGTACTACGATCAAGAATCCTAGATATGATGAATTGATGCGCTATTTAGAACTTATCAGAAAAAGCCGTCATCATCCTGGATTTACTTTCTTACATCATTATCAGCAGTATGTGGATCAATCAGATCATCCTTATGGATATACTCAATTCTTAGAGCATTATCGAAGAAAATATAAGATAGAAAAGGGTTCTATGAAGCTAGAACATCAGGCTGGTAAAGAGATGTTTATTGATTATGCGGGTAAAAAGCTTCAGATTGTAGATAAGACTACAGGGGAAGTTATCGCTGTAGAAGTCTTTGTTGCCATTTTACCTAATAGTCAGTATACTTATGTAGAGGCTTGCATGAGTCAAAAGCGAGAAGATTTGATTCGGTGTAGTG
>CANMMM010000013.1 GCA_947498935.1 uncultured Aquimarina sp.
TTTTTGTGTTGCACCACAAAGGTAACTTTGAGGAACAAATTTCCCTTTCTCTTTTTGAAACGTTTAGGACGCTATTGCACCAAAAAAGCTTCTGTAATCAGAAGCTTTTTTGATGTTATACATGAAGTGTGTACACACACTAGCTATAATGTAGCGTGTCTATTGCTTATTTTTTGTCTTGTAATGCAAACACTTTTTTCAATAAATCAGTGGTTCTGGCCCCTAATTTAGTTCGTATTTCTGATTCTTCTACGGCGATCATTTTATACACACCATTAAGTGCTTCTCCTGTTACGTAATCCGTGAGGTTAGGGTTTACATTATTAGTTAGAGGGATGGCATTATATTTTTTGATGATATTAGACCATACTTTATCAGCGCCTACCTTAGCAAGTGAATTTTTAATCACAGGGTTAAACTTGTCATACAGCGCTACACTTGTACTCTTTTTTAGGTATTGAGTAGCTGCATCTTTGTTACCTAATAAAATGTTTTTTGCATCAGCAAAAGAAATTTGTTTTACGGCATTGACAAAAATAGGAGTTGCTTCTTTTACAGCATCCTCTGCCGCACGATTTAGTACTTTAAGTCCCTCATCAGCTAGGCTCCCTAATCCTATATCGCGTAGTGTTTTGTCTACTTTCTGTAATTCGCTAGGTAGCACAATTTTTACTAGTTCGTTTCTAAAAAAACCATCTTTTTGGGTCAATTTAGTAACCTGTTTGTCAATTCCTTTGTCCAATGCCTGGCGTAATCCATTAGCGATATCGGTATTACTAAGTCCGATAGCTCCTCCTGTTTGCGGTAGGTTGTCGATTACTTGTTGTAGTTCTGCACAGCTGAAAAACAGCATGATGCTACATAAGGCTACGAGTTTTTTCATAGGTGTAAATCATTTATTTAATAGTTGCATATAGATACTTACCAAAGTGTATCATCTGATACGCATAAATCAAAGTTACTTTTTTAGAAGGATGCAGCCTAATAATCTATATAGAATCATGATCATATGATAGTAATAAGCTGCCCTAGTATTAGGGTATTGGTTTATTAAGTAAGGGTAAAGGGGTAAGAACGACCCTATTTACTTATGCAAAAATCACTGTTTTGTTATTATATACCAGTACTTTTCTTTCTATATGATGTTTAATCGCTCTAGATAGTACAATTTTTTCGAGATCTCTACCCTTTAGGATAAAGTCTTGTACATTATGTATATGAGATACTTTAGTGATTTCTTGTTCTATAATAGGACCTTCATCTAGATCAGAAGTTACATAATGACTCGTAGCACCAATGATTTTTACACCGCGCTTATAAGCCGAATGATAAGGTTTAGCACCAGGAAAGGCAGGTAAGAATGAATGGTGTATATTGATAATTTTATTCGGATATTTCGCTACGAAATCAGCCGAAAGAATTTGCATATATCGCGCTAGTACGATAAAATCTATTTTGTGTTTCTTTAATAAGTCGATTTGTGCAGCTTCAGCAGCTTCTTTGGTAGCTTTCGTAACTGGGATATGTGCAAACGGAATAGAAAAGCTATCTGCTATCGGTTTTAAATCGGCATGATTGCTGATGATGATTGGAATTTTTACGGCCAACTCACCCGTAGCGTGTCTAGCCAATATATCATAAAGGCAATGTTCGTATTTAGAGACGAAAAGTGCCATTTTAGGTTTCTTTTCTGCGTTGTATAGCTCCCAACTCATGTCGTAATGTGTCGCTACTTCTTTATGAAAAGATTCCTTAAACAAAGCCAGTTTCTCTTCATCCTCGTCAAACTCACATTCTAATCGCATAAAAAACTCTCCAAGTTCTCGATCTACGTGCTGTTCTATATATACCGTATTTCCTTTTTTGTTTACAATAAAATTAGTGACTGTAGCTATGATTCCCTTTTGATCAGGGCAGTTGATTAACAAAGTTGTCTTTTTCATGTGTCGTATAAGAATATTAAGTTTTGAGTGGTTAGCCCAAAAAAATGAAGCATAGATTACATCTAGCTAGTATAAGTCAAAAATATCTAATAAATACGTAATAAAACGAAGGATTAGTTATTTTTTAGGGAAAAGTAAAAGTTAAGATAAGTTCAATAATGGATCATTTAAAGTTTTGATAAAATGAGCCTTTGTTTTCTGATCGTTGATTTTAGTTTGGGCGTTACCCAAGGGTCGGGCTATCCACTACAATTCCTCGCACCTCCTAACCTCGGTGCTGTGGGATTTCCATTCCTATCCCTAACGCAATAGTATAGACATCCGTATATGAGTAGAGAAGTATACAGTAAGTTAAAGCTAATCGATTCATCTATAAAATGATAAGGTTCTTAATACTTCATAATCGTTTTTTATTTTAGAAGGAAAGAATAGAAAACAAGTAGATTAGTGGTACATTTGAGCTACAGATTATTAAATATGCTGTTTAAGTTATAATTGCATAATTATTAATTTGTGTCTTATTTTTGTAAATTTTCATCAGTATTTGTTTCATAAAATAGTTTTTTTTAGGATAAATGGAAAAAATAACGCCTTATAGCCCCAAGCATAAAGTAAGAATAGTTACCGCAGCTTCATTGTTTGATGGACACGATGCAGCGATCAATATCATGCGTCGCATCATACAAACCACAGGCGTAGAAGTAATCCATTTAGGGCATGATCGCAGTGTAGAAGAAGTAGTGAATTGTGCGATACAAGAAGATGCTAATGCAATCGCTATGACTTCTTATCAAGGAGGGCATAATGAGTATTTTAAGTATATGTATGATCTGCTACAAGAGAAAGGCGCATCTCATATAAAGATCTTTGGCGGCGGTGGCGGTGTGATCCTACCAGAAGAAATCAATGATTTGATGGCATATGGGATTACTCGTATCTATTCGCCAGATGATGGAAGAGCGATGGGATTACAAGGAATGATTAATGATTTGGTAGCACAATCTGATTTTCCAATTGGTGATACACTCAATGGAGAGGTACAACAATTAGCCGCTAAAAATATAGGAGCTATTGCTAGAGTCATCTCTGCTGCAGAGAACTTTCCAGCAATAGCAAAAGACGCATTACAGCAAATTCATGCACATAATGCTACAGTCACCACACCAGTACTAGGAATTACAGGAACAGGTGGTGCAGGAAAATCTTCATTGGTCGATGAATTAGTACGCAGGTTCTTACTTGATTTTCCTACCAAAACGATAGGTCTTATTTCTGTAGACCCTTCTAAACGAAAAACAGGAGGAGCCCTACTAGGAGATAGAATACGTATGAATGCGATTCATTCTCCTAGAGTATATATGCGTTCATTAGCTACCAGGCAATCTAATTTGGCATTGTCTAAATATGTAGCAGAAGCTATCGAAGTGCTGAAAGCGGCAGCCTATGATCTTATCATCTTAGAAACGTCTGGAATAGGGCAGTCCGATACAGAGATTCTAGAGCATAGTGATGTTTCATTGTATGTAATGACACCAGAATTTGGAGCAGCAACACAATTAGAAAAGATAGACATGCTAGATTTTGCAGATCTAGTAGCGATCAATAAATTCGATAAAAGAGGAGCGTTAGATGCGATTCGCGATGTAAAAAAACAATACATGCGTAATCATCAACTCTGGGATACTCCGCTGGATGAATTGCCTGTATTCGGTACGATTGCCTCTCAATTTAATGATCCTGGGATGAATACCTTATATAAGAAGATCATGGATACCCTAGTCACTAAAACTGCTACAGAACTATCCTCTAGTTTTGTGATGACGCCAGAGATGTCTGAAAAAAAATATGTGATTCCTCCGAGTAGAACGCGCTATTTATCAGAAATAGCTGAAAATAATAGAGCGTATGATGCCACCGCAGTTGCCCAAGTAGAAGTAGCCCAAAAATTATACGGTATATATAAGACACTATGTAGTGTTACTGAACAATCATCATTACAATTGTCCAAAAACGGAATTGATGAAGCAGCTTTATCTACAATCAGTACAGAAGAGAATAAGGTGTTTGTAGACTTACTGCTAGCAGAGTTTGAGCGTGTAAAACTCAATTTAGACCCGCATCATTGGGAGACTATTATAGGGTGGACAGCTCAAGTACGAAAATATAAAGATCCGGAATATGTCTTTAAGGTTAGGGACAAGGAAATTAAAATAGCGACACATACCACATCCCTATCTCATAGCCAAATACCTAAAGTAGCCTTGCCTAAATACCAAGCATGGGGTGATATCCTAGGATGGTGTTTACAAGAAAATGTACCCGGTGTTTTTCCATTTACAGCAGGTTTATACCCGTTTAAGCGTACAGGAGAAGATCCTACTAGAATGTTTGCAGGAGAGGGTGGGCCAGAAAGAACCAATAGGCGTTTTCATTATGTGAGTTTAGGAATGCCAGCAAAGCGTTTATCAACAGCATTTGATTCGGTAACATTGTATGGTAATGACCCAGATCGTAGACCTGATATTTATGGAAAAATAGGAAATGCAGGTGTTTCTATATGCTGCTTAGACGATGCTAAAAAATTATACTCAGGTTTTGATCTAACACATCCTATGACCTCGGTGAGTATGACCATTAATGGGCCAGCTCCTATGCTTCTCGGTTTTTTTATGAATGCAGCAATAGATCAAAACTGCGAAAAATACATCAAAGAACACCATCTAGAAGCAGAAGTGACTCAAAAAATTGATGCAATTTATGCAGCAAAAGGAATAGAGAGGCCTAGATATCAAGGAGAATTGCCAGAAGGGAATGACGGATTAGGATTATTCCTGCTAGGGGTAACAGGAGATCAGGTATTACCAGCAGCTGTTTATGAAGAAATTAAACAGACAACACTGGCTACCGTACGGGGAACCGTGCAAGCGGATATTTTAAAAGAAGATCAAGCACAGAATACCTGTATATTTTCTACAGAATTTGCATTGCGCCTTATGGGAGATGTACAGGAATATTTTATAGCACAGCAAGTACGTAATTTTTACTCGGTTTCAATTTCTGGGTATCATATTGCAGAAGCAGGTGCCAATCCAATAACACAATTGGCACTTACCTTAGCCAATGGATTTACGTATGTCGAGTATTACCTAAGCAGAGGGATGGATATTAATAAGTTCGGGCCTAATTTATCCTTCTTTTTCTCTAATGGAATTGATCCAGAGTATGCAGTGATTGGGCGAGTAGCCCGAAAAATATGGGCCAAAGCCATGAAGCATAAATACGGAGCCAATCCTAGAGCACAAATGTTGAAGTATCATATTCAAACTTCAGGGCGTTCTTTGCATGCACAGGAAATCGATTTTAATGATATCAGAACGACCTTACAAGCATTGTATGCTATCTATGATAATTGTAATTCATTGCATACCAATGCGTATGACGAAGCGATTACGACACCTACAGAAGAGTCTGTGCGTAGAGCCATGGCCATACAATTGATTATAAATAAAGAATTAGGATTAGCTACCAATGAAAATCCAATTCAAGGATCATTTATTATAGAAGAATTAACAGTACTAGTAGAAGAAGCAGTACTCACAGAATTTGACCGAATTACAGAAAGAGGAGGTGTTCTAGGTGCTATGGAAACAATGTATCAGCGTAGCAAGATACAAGAAGAAAGCTTATATTATGAAACATTAAAGCACACAGGAGCATTTCCGATCATAGGCGTTAATACATTTTTGAGTTCAAAAGGTTCTCCTACGGTTACCCCAGGAGAGGTCATAAGAGCTACTGAGACCGAAAAACAGTATCAAATACATATGCTTGCTGAATTGCACAAAGGGTATGCAGCAGAAAGTACTGACCTACTAAAAGAATTGCAACAAAAAGCAATCCAGCATCAAAACATTTTTGAACTATTGATGGAAGTATGTAAAAAATGCTCATTAGGACAGATCACTAATGCACTTTTTGAGGTAGGTGGTCAGTATCGTAGGAATATGTAATGAAGTGGTTTACACTTTTTTAATTTTAGCGAACATCGTAAGATGTTGTGACCAAATGGAGTAATTTTTTTGTTGTATAACAGTGCTCGAAAACTCAAAAATTGCAAAATTTGGGGGCAAAAGTTTGTTTTCATAGCAAACTACAAAAGTGTAAATCACTTCAATATCTGAATCGGTATGTTGGTGATGTAATTAAAAGAAAATGCTTTAGAGCCAAGAAAAAAGTTTAGCATGCTTCACTCTAAAGAGAAGAAAAATAATACTATCTTATCCATGCTTTTGTAGTGTATAATCAAATGTTATATAGGATACTAGTTATAAGTAGTTCATTGAAAAAGAACAAGCTAAAAGGGGGTAAAACCTTTTGGGCGGCTATGAAATAGTACATATGCTAGCTGTTCTAGATAATTGATGAAGATACTTGATAATAAAAATGTGCTGAAAGTAATTTTTGATATATACAATATGGGTAATGAGCTAATGGTATGTAGCTTGTAAAGTAACAGTAATAAACACATGAAAAATCAAGGTGTCATAGCACTTACTTCTATATGTATCGAATATGATTTAGGCGGTTTTTTACGCCCTAAAACATTTAGGCGCAATAAGGAATTGGATGAACGAATTTATGTAGATGTATATCATATAGATGCTTATAAAAGAGTACATCCGGTTAATCAAAAAATTACGCTGCGAGATCGGATTTTTAAACCTTCACATTTTATAAAAATCGATTTAGAACCCTATACAAACATTTCATTAATAGATGGAGGGTATTTAAAGGTAAAGGAAACTCCAGAAGAAATAGAGACATTATTAAAAACCCCTTTTGCGCAAAAAGCACCGTTAGAAGATCTTTATTGGGTATTTATAAAAGAGCAGCACTATAGACCAAAATTGAATGAAAAACGATTTTATACGCTCCAAGGGATGGATTTTGGGCGGTATATTTTAAAACCATTATCAGTATATATAGGTAAGCAAGAAAATGAAGTCGCTTTAGGGAAAAATCTATCATATGGTCAAAAATCAATCTATTATTGGTGGTATCTAGATGAGCAAGTGACTCATGGTGGTTTTATGCAGTTTTTTATGAATGGTTATGAAAAATATATAGATGTGATTGCTAAGGGACTGGAATTTGTAGGAGATGTATCGATGGCTAATTTTTTGAGACAGGTAAAAGATTATTTCTGTAATAATAATACAGCAATCATGGATCAAATGGTTGTGCCTGAGTCGTATAAGAAAGTAGTGGAGAAAGGAGGACTTTCTGTATTCGATGCCACCTATTTAAGTTTGCATGATGCTACCATGCATATCATAGAGACTTATGCAAAGGAGCATCCCGAAGAATTTTGTGTGAATTTTTGGGGAAAAGCATTTAAAAAGAGAACACAGTAGGTATAGTGTTGTTTATCATTGTTATATAAGATCGATATCTTTTTCGCCAGTGAGAATCTTAGATAAAAACTCAACGAAATGACCATAATAGTACCCGTAATTATAGCGAAAAGTACGTTTTATAGAAAGCCTTTATCCACGAATATGTAATAAGACCTTATAATTAAAGGCTTAGTATCCAATGCTGTTGCAATTTTTTGAATTTTTTGAGCTCGAAGCGTAATAAGATTAAGAAATCTTTTCCGTTACTTCCAGATCGCTCTAAGCGTTCACAATTCTTATACAATCTATTAGTGAGTCTTTTTAGCGAGTGTGCATGTCTAATGCGATCATCTAAAAAATGCTGGTTTTCAGCTTTGATAATTTCTGGTACTAAGGAGTCGGATTGCTTGATAATATCACCAGTAAAATAAATAAAAGGGTTTTCAGATCCATTACTATCCAAGTGATTTAGATCATGAATCAAGTACTTAGAAATACGTCTAGATAAGATCAATATTTCTAATGCCTTTTTATGAAGTCTTTTATTTTTTGGTTTAAATTCCATCAGTACTTCAAAAATAATTGTATTTGAAGAAATATGATTTTTGATTTTAAGGTAAAAAAGTTATTTTGCCTTAAAAAATAACGTCATAAATGCTTTTTTCTTATGAAAATAATGGATGCAATAAATTGGAAGATTCTAGAGTTATTACAACTGAATGCAAGACTGTCTAATGCCGAATTAGGTAGGAAGGTAGGTTTGAGTTCTCCTGCCGTGGCAGAGCGCATTAAAAAAATGGAAGATTATGGAATTATTGAGGGGTATACGGCTAAGGTGTCGTACGTGAAAACGGACTATCAATTAAAGGCCATGATTACATTAAAAGCGTTTATGGGTAGGTTACAACCTTTTTTGATTCAGGTCAAAGAATTTAAAGAAGTATTGAATTGTTATCGTATTACAGGTAATGAAAATATAATCATGGAGGTCGTATTGCAAGATCAAATGCATTTGCAGGAGTTTATAGACAGATTGATCACCTATGGAGAAGCTAAAACGCATATTGTACTATCTAATTTGATAGCGCATAATCCTATAATAGGGTATGAGAACTAAAATGGCATAAAAATTGATTTACACATCTCGTGTGAAGTTATCTACTTCTTGTGTGAGGACATTAGTTAGGGAAACTAAAGAGAGTACAAGAGAAAGATTGAAAAACGCTCAAGCTAATATTGAGCGTTTTTTTTGTATTATTTTTTCTAATTTAGGGCTTTTAAATAAGCACATACATGGAAAAAGTATACAACTACTTAGAAATTGCTATTGATAAAATAGTATTTTTTGCACCAAGAATTTTAGGAGCAGCTGTCGTTTTATGGATCGGTTTTAAGATTATCAATAAAATTTTAAAATTGGTAGATGCTGCGCTAAAGCGTATGAATATTTCTGATACAATGCGCCCTTTCTTAATCTCTATATTATCGGTAGTACTTAAAATTGCAATACTATTTATTATTGTATCTATATTAGGAGCAGATTTATCTGGTCTAGTGGCTATTCTAGCAGCAGTAAGTTTTGCTATTGGAATGTCATTACAAGGTAGTTTAGGGAATTTCGCTTCAGGTATTTTAATCATGTTTTTAAAACCCTATCAAATTGATGATTGGGTACAAGTCGGAGAATCATTTGGTAAAGTAAAAGAAATAGGTATTTTTAATACAGTAGTTGTGACGCCTGGAGACAAGGTGTTGATTATTCCTAATTCTAAAATTACAGATGATGTCGTAGCTAACTATTCCAAAAAAGGTGTTGTGCGATTAGAAATTGCAGTAACGATGCCTTATAACGAAGATTTTCCAAAAGTAAAAAAAGTGATTGGCCAAGCATTACAAGGTATTCCTAAGATTCTGGATACTCCTGTAACAGAAATAGGTATTGAAAACTTTGATTCACATAGTGTACTTATAGCTGTACGACCTTATGTAAAACCTGATGATTTTTGGGAAGTTACTTTTGCAGCTCATGAAGAAATTAAAAAAGCATTTAGTAAACATCATATTAAAGTAGCATACTCAGAAGGAGTAGAATTAGGAGAAATAGGAATATAAAAAGTAATTGTGCTTTTTGTCGTAAAAAAAATGACTTTTATCGAAAAAATAATAAAAGTACTTCTTTTTTGTTGCACCAGTATACATATCTTTAAGTATATTTATATAGCATATGTATAAAATGAATTGGCATTTAGAATAATCACAAAGAGGACACTAAATGCCAATTACTTGGAATACACCTTTTAAAGCACCCTCTTTGTAAGAAAAGATATGAGTATTTAAGACCCTAAATCTATAGAATCAAAGAGCGTACTTACCAATGAAGAAAAAGTGATCTGTAATTGCAGGTCACTTTTTTTTATAATGGTATGGACCTTTACAGGATTATTTTTTAGAGTTTAAGATTGTTTTATAAGGATATTTGTGTAATTCATCGATATTTTTGTGTTTTTTAACGGTTAAAATTTTGTTTTAACACAATTTTCACATTATCTTTATGTCAGTAAAAAGCACAAAGACTAGAGTTAACATTTTAATCTATATGACGATATGGTCTTAAAATTTTAATTTGGTATATATTGTGAGGGCTAGATTAAGTGTGAGGACATTAGCCATAAAAGACCCCAATCTTAAAAGCTAAAGAGAGTACGTAATTTGTCCCAAAACAAAAGCGTTTCTATAATTAGAAACGCTTTTCTGGTTTTTGATTATTTAGTCTATATCTGTATATATAATTTTATTAAATTATTATACAAAGTAAGTGCTTTTACTATTTAGTATATTCAGCTTCTACTGTAATAGCTACTGTTTTTGCAATATTTTTTGCAGGTTTTCCTTTTTCGAAGGCTACTCCGTAATCAGCTAATGTAACATCGAATTTAGAATCTAATTTGATACTACCTCCTGCAACTGTAAAGCTAGCTTTTTCTTCGATGTCTTTAGTAACACCGTTGATTGTTAGTTGACCAGTTACTACAGCTTCATAGCTTCCATCTGTGCTAAAATCAATAGCCGAAATATCTTTTATAGAACCAACTAATTTTGCTTTAGGGTTTTCTTTGGTATTTAAAAATTTAGCACTGTTAAAGTGTTTTTGCATCAGGGCTTTTTCGAATTCAAAGCTTTGCATAGGTACTACAAAAACAACTTTTCCTGTTGCTATATCTAATTTACTTACAGATTTATAATTGTGCGCTGTGATATCCTCAACAGGTGTAGTAGAAAAGAAGCTAATATGTGTTTTTTGACTTTTGATCTCTGTTAATACTGGAGCGAATGCTACAATGCTTAAAACGATAAATGATGCTATTGCTAATTTTAAATTTTTCATTTGTGTTTACTTTTATAGTTTATAATTTGATTTGTGATTGTTTATTTTACAACTTTACTTTTTTCGATAATTACATTTTCATACATCTCTAAATCTTCATCATAGGAAGCACCTGCTCTAATAACCCCTTTTATAGTAGTCTTATCTCCCACAGCGAGTCCTTCTGCAGAAGCTTCTGTTTCTTTAGTTAATGTACAACTTACGCCTGCTTTATCAGTAGGTGTCTTTAGTAAAATTACTGTTTGGTCATTAAAATCTTTTGAAATTTCTGCAATTGTACCAGATATCTGAAGAATTTTGGACTCTCCTTCCGCGTCTAGATATTTTTCATTTGCTGTATTGGCATCTTTTAAATATTCGCTTACAATATCACTGGCATTATAAGAAAAGTCTGCTTCTAAAGATTGTACATCTCTATGCGGTTGATTAAACATATACAATACAACTGCACCAGCGATTACGATTCCAATTCCAGCAAGAATAAGTATTGATTTTATGACTTTCTTTTTTGACATGGTAGTTTATTTTGATGGTTACTTTTATTTGTTTTTCAATTTACAGATGTAGTCAAAGAAATTTCTTTAACATTACATCAATTCTTTTATTTAACACTTTTTAACTATCCTTAAGACTTCCGTTATAAGAAATAGTAATTTTTTAGCAAATTAAGCCATAATCTGTTATTTACCAATGGAAAGCTAGAATATCATGTGTCTATGTATATTTTATGCGTTACCAAGTAAGTAGTTTTTGTTTTGCAATAGTGTTTTAACTATGGATGCTGTTTTTAGTAAATGAATTGGTTTGTACTTTTTTTGATTTCAGCTATAAACAAAGATTTTGTGATCAAATGGAGTGTTTTTTTGTCATGCAGCATCGCTCGACAATTCAAAAAACTAAAAAGTTTGAGTGTGTGGGATCGTTTTTATATCAGATTGAAAAAGTTTACATCTTAAATCCCTACATGAAGATTTGTATATAGGCACATTTGTTAAAGAAATAAATTACACTTTTCATAAACAATGGGTTATGAAGCTAGTAGAAAATACCATTAATAATTTTATTGAATCGAATAGTTAAGGGTTACTAAAAGAGTCGTATATTCACAAAATATTAGCTCTTTTGTTGTCGATATAGTACTCATTTGTAAGTAGTTTTAAGGTTTAACCATTGATATGCTGAGGCTTGCTTCAAAATTACTATCAATTGCTTCAAATTTTATAAATTACTATAAAAGCTATGTAATACATTTGAGCTGCTTTTGTTGTAATGTACCAGTAGCTTTTTAAAAGATTACAAAAGGTATTAACAATTGTTTGCTAGAAAGACAGTATTTTTTTATTACTGTTGCAAAAATAATAGAAACATTATTTAAAATTGATGTTTTACAGAATGAATAAGTTGTATGAAATCAAACGATAGAGTACACTATAGTAGGTGCAAGTGTGAAAAGTAAAATAGTAATGTAATGATAGAATGTTGAGTATCTAAAATTAACTAAAAACCATAAATATGATTAAATTAAAATTAGGTTTTATTTTACTTATGACGCTGTTTGTGCAGAACAGTTTTTCACAGACGAATTCTGTGAGTGGTACCGTCTTAGATGACTTAGGAGTACCATTACCTGGAGTAACAATACTTGTACAGGGAACAGATAACGGTACCACTACAGATTTTGATGGGAATTATATTATAGAAGATGTAAAGCAAACTGACCAGTTGCTATATACATATTTAGGAATGACATCTCAGTTAGTGACTGTAGGAAATAAAACAAGAATCAATATTACGCTCAAAGCAGAGGCAGAAGCACTAGACGAAATTGTAGTAGTAGGATATGGTTCTACCAGTACAGCAAAGCTGATTACTTCTGTAGCTACAGTAAAAAGTGATGAAATCACACAAGTAGCAGTAAGTAGTGTTGATCAAGCGTTACAAGGGCGTACTCCAGGGGTGATTGTTACCAATTCTGGAGCGCCAGGATCAGCACCATCTGTAAGAATTAGAGGGGTTGGTACCGTAAATACCAATGATCCATTATATGTAATCGATGGAGTACCAGCAGGATCGTTAGAAACTTTAAACCCTAATGATATTGAGTCGATGAGTGTATTAAAAGATGCTTCATCTGCTGCAATTTACGGTTCTAGAGCGGCAAATGGTGTGGTTATTATTACAACGAAAAGTGGTAAGAATGGTAAGGTAAACTTTAATTTTAATACTTATGTAGGTTTTCAAGAAGTATGGAATACCTATGATTTATTAAACACAGAACAATATTTAGCATACGGTAGAGATTTATTGGGTGCTGCTGGTACGCCAGTACCTCCTAGATTTAATGATTTAGGAGAATTTGAGGGAGTTGAGACAGACTGGCAAGAAGCATTGTTTAGAGATGCGTTGATTACCAAGACAGATTTGTCGGTGAGTGCAGGTTCCGAAAAATCATCTGTATATTTTGGATTAGAGTATTTTGAACAAGAAGGTACACAATTAGGTACTGGTTTTGAGCGTATTTCTGCCAGAGTGAATTCTACATTTGAATTAGGGCGTTTAAAAATAGGTGAAAATATTACCATTTCTAAAATAGATAGACAAAATGAGACCCCTAGTGGAGGGCGTACGCAGATATTACATGCTTTAAGAAGTGCACCTTATATTCCAGTATTTGACCCGAGTAATCCAACTGGTTTTGCAGGAGCAGATTTACCAGATGGGCAAGATGCTGTGAATCCTGTTTTACTTGCTTTGGTTCATAAAAATGAAGACGAAAACATAAAATTTTTAGGGTCTGCTTATGCTGAATTAGAATTGGCTAAAGGTTTATCTTTTAAAACTTCATTAGGAGTAGATATTTCATATGGTACCAACAGGCAATTTATACCAAGTTATACAGTAGGATCTAATAATACATCTGGTGAAGGGTCAAGTATTTCACAAAATAGATTTGCTTTCATTTCTCCTTTAGTAAATGCTCAATTATTATATGATAGAAAATTTGGAAGTCATTCTGTGAATTTTGTGGGAGGAGTTGAAAGACAAGATTTTGAAGTAAGTACTTTATTAGGAAGTGGTCAAAATATACTGACTAATGATGTGGAAGAATTGATAGATACAAAAGATAGAAATACGGAAAGTCAACGACAAGAAGAAACGTTGATTTCTTATTTTGGTCGAGTAAATTATGATTTTGATGCAAAATATTTAGTGGGGTTTTCTTACAGACGAGATGGGAGTTCAAAATTTGGACCAAATAATAGATGGGCTGATTTTATTGGATTATCAGCAGGTTGGAGAATAGGACAAGAACAATTCTTAAAAAATGTAGATTGGGTTAGCGATCTAAAACTAAAAGCAAGTATTGGGGAAGTAGGAAATAATAATATTGATAACTACGAATTTCAATCTGTAATCAATGGTGATTTTTTCTATAGCTCAGGAACGGGGTCTAATCTTCAACTTATCCAAGGAAGTGGAGTTACTCAGTTAGCCAATGAAAATATTAAATGGGAAACTACTGAAATGATTAATTTAGGTATTAGTGGAGCTTTCTTTAATAATCAATTGACATTTAATGCAGAGTATTTCTTTAACGAAACTAAAGATATGTTACTTCGTATACCAATTCCTGGTTCATTAGGATTTGATGAAGGGCCAAGAGCTAATGTAGGTAATGTGGAAAATAAAGGATTGGAATTTGAATTAGGTTTTAATCAAACAATCAATGATTTTTCTTGGAGTATTAATGCAAATATTTCTTTTGTAGATAACGAAGTGACACGTTTAAGCGGATCGAATCCAGTAATTTTTGGACCAGAACCAACAGGTAGAGCAGATGTGGTTACACGTACAGAAGCAGATGAACCATTGGCTTATTTTTATGGATGGAAAGTAGATGGAATTTTTCAGGAAGGGGATGATTTTTCTCAACAGCCAGGCGCACAACCAGGGGATATTAGATTTGTAGATATAGAAAAAGACGGTATCATCGATGATAAGGATAAAACTAATATAGGGCACTTCTTGCCAGATTTTACTTATGGTTTTAATGCAAGTGCTAATTACAAAAATTTTGATTTAACCGTATTTTTCCAAGGAACGCAAGGAAATGAAATCTTAAATGTTACTGGAATTGATTTATATGGTAGTGATCGTTTGTTTAATACAGGGACTAGAGTATTAGATAGATGGACACCAACAAATACAAATACTACAGAACCAAGAGCTATTGCTGGTGATCCAAATAGAAATACTAGAATTTCAGACAGATACGTAGAAGATGGGTCGTATTTACGTCTTAAAACATTGACATTAGGATATTCATTAGATCAAGCTTTATTAGATAGAATGGCAAAGCATATAGGTCTTAATAAACTAAGAATGTATGTGACTGGTCAAAACTTATTGACATTTACAGACTATGAAGGGTTAGACCCAGAGATTGCGTCGGATCCCCAATTTAATGGTCAAGCAGCAGCATCTTTAACGCAAGGTGTAGATTTTGGACAATATCCGCAAGCAAGAGCAATTTTATTCGGTATACAAGCTGGATTTTAATTAAAAAAAATAACATATGAAAAAAATTGTAATAATTAGTTTAACTTTAGTATTCATAGGTATTTATTCCTGTGATGAAGAAGAGTTAGCATTAGATAATCCTAATGCAATACCAACAAGTAATTTTTATCAAACTGGAGAGCAAGCAGAATCAGCAGTTAATGCCATTTATGCGGCATTACAAACTAATGGGATGTATAAAAGAGAATACTTTTATGTACATGATTTATTATCTGATGAGTATCAGATTGGAGGAGGTTTAGAAGCCCAGAGAATACAAGTGTTAGATCACACCTTTGATTCTTCTAATCCTTTGATCAAAGACTTATGGAATGGATTGTACAGAGTAGTACAACGTTCAAATCTAGTATTAGAGAATGTACCTAATGTTCCAGCAGAAGGACTTTCACAAGAATTAAAAGAAAGATTTTTAGGAGAAGCAAGATTTTTACGTGCTTTTGCGTTGTTTGACTTGGTAAGTTTATGGGGAGAAATTCCTTTACAAATAAAAGTACCTGATCCTTCAGGAAGTCAAGGAGAGCCTTTGTCTCCTGAACAAGCCGTTTATGATGTGATTTTTAATGATTTAGAAATAGCAATTAATAACCTTCCTATTAATTATGATAACAGTAATTTGGGAAGAGTAACAAAAGGAGCTGCGCAAGCACTCGTAGCTAAAGTTCATATGTTTAGAGGCGATGTAGTACTAGCAAGACCTTTCTTAGAAGAGGTGATTAATTCTGGTGTATATTCCTTAGTAGCAAATTATGGTGATAACTTTACCATAGAAGGTGAAAATAATTCGGAGTCTGTCTTTGAAGTTCAGTTTTCAGGAGAAAATGATCCAAAAAAGCAATGGGATGCAGTTGGAACTGGATTGACAGAAACTACTTTTAGAGGTCAAGAATATAGTCCTATAGGATGGCGTAATGTAAAGCCATCGGATAGTCTAGTAGCTGATTTCGAGGAAAATGATCCTAGATTCAAAGCTTCTTTTTACGAGAATGGAGATTTATTTAATAATGCTCAAGATACTATTGGAGGACAAAATACGCCAGCAACTAGAAAATATACAACAGCGTATTTTAGAGATAGTGAACAAGAAGTATCTTCTATCAATTTTAGAGTGATACGGTATGCAGATGTGCTATTAATGATGGCGGAAGTAGAAAATGAATTGAGTGGACCAGCTGCAGCATTACCTTTTATCAATCAGGTACGTGCTAGAGTAGAGATGCCAGCCTACCCAACAACGGCTTTTCCTTTTAGTAACCAGCAAGAAGCTTTTGAAGCGATTGTACATGAAAGACGTGTGGAATTGAATCAAGAGCAGGTACGTAATAGAGATATTCGAAGATGGCGAAGACAAGGGAAATTAGCAATTGAGCCGATAAAAGTATTTCAACCAAGAAATAACTTTTTACCTTTACCAATAAGTGAGATTAATAATAATCAATCTTTGGATTTAGATGATCAAAAACCTGGTTACTAATAGGTAATTAAAATAATGATAAAGTCAAGCCCCGAATTTTCGGGGCTTTCTTATTTTTAGAGAAGGTTCTCCCTTTCTTGATTTCAACAAAAAACTTAAGATTTTATGATCAACGGCAAGTATTGATTGAAAACTCAAAGAATGCAAAATTGGAGTGTAAAAGATTATTTTTATGACAGATTGTAAAAAGTTTAATGCTAGCTGTTGTACTAAATTAAATTGGTATCATTATTTCTCTAATAAAAAAATCAGATGACACATATCAGAAATTACTTTTTTATAGGGCTCTATATAAGTATTTGTGTTGCTTGTAAGGATACAAAAACGCCAGTAACCATGAAAATGTTACTAGCCAAAGCAGCAAAGGGATATTTTTATATCCCACAGAATGAATATGCAGCAACTATAAAAGCTAAGCATTATGATAGTTTGTGGCAGCGAGCAACACCCCATGACAAGTATAAATACCGATACCAAGCAGCAGTAGCACATCTATCAGCAGGTACAACACCTATAGCCATTCGTTATTTGGAGGAGTTGATAACTGTGCGTAATCGTTCAAGATTTGTGGTAGGTCTAGCGCCAGGAGAAGAAGACAGGTTAGAATCCTTATTGGGATTAGCATATTTACGACTAGGAGAACAAGAAAACTGTATTCTAAATCATACAGCAGAATCTTGTATTATTCCTATACAATCAGCAGGAGTACATCAGAAAAAACAAGGCTCCTTAAAGGCGATTGAGATATATACGAAGTTGTTAAAGAGTAATTCTAGAGATTTAACCAGTCAATGGTTGTTAAATATTGCTTACATGACATTAGGAGAATACCCTTCTGCTGTCCCCCCTCAATGGCTCATTCCTAGCGCTCAATTTGAGGCTGCATTTCCTCTCTTAGCATTTAAAGAAATGGGACATTATAGTGGTATTGCCATTAATCAACTTTCTGGAGGAGGCATTGTAGATGATTTCGATAATGATGGTTTTTTAGATATTATGGCAAGTAGTTGGTTTCCCAATCATCCGATTCGGTATTTCATAAACCAACAAGATGGTACTTTTAAAGAAACTACAAATACCAAGACTTTAGATGGTATTGGAGGAGGATTAAATATGGTACAAGGCGATTACAATAATGATGGGTATGTGGATGTATTGGTATTGCGAGGTGCTTGGATGGATAGTTTAGGAAAACAGCCGAATTCTTTATTGCGTAATAATGGCGATCACACATTTACAGACGTAACTTTAGACACAGGAATACTGTCTATGAATCCCACACAGACAGCAGTTTGGAGTGATTTTAATAATGATGGCTATTTAGATATTTTTATAGGCAATGAATCAGGTGTAAACAAACCGAGAGCTTGTGAGTTGTTTTTAAATCAACAAGGAGAAAAATTTGTCAATGTAGCTATGACTGCTAATGCAGCTGTAAGCACTGAAAAAGAACAATTTTATGTAAAGGGAGTAGATGCTGCAGATTATAATAATGATGGGAAACAAGATATTTTGATCTCTACTATGGGGCATAATAGTCGAACACTCTTATTGCAGAATATAGGAAATGATGCGGCAGGAGTACCTCATTTTAAAGAGGTAGGGAAGACAGTAGGGCTAGCAGCGCCTTTTTCTAGCTTTACCACTTGGTTTTGGGATTATAATAATGATGGACATATAGATATATTCATGGCTGGGTATAAAAGGAGTAGTATTCGTAGGCCTATTACGCATGATATTGCGGCAGAATATTTAGGAGTACCGCACCGGGCCGAAACAGGGCGTATTTTTCAGAATCAAGGAGATGGTACTTTTACAGATGTCAGTGCGAGTGTAGGGATGAACAAAATCTTGTATGCTATGGGCGCTAATTATGGAGATTTAGATAATGATGGATTTCTAGACGTGTTTCTAGGTACGGGCGAAGTAGATTTTGCTTCTATAATACCGAATAGAGTGTTTAGAAATGATCAAGGAAGTACGTTTCAGGAGGTGACTACAGCAGGAGGGTTTGGAAATATACAAAAAGGACACGCCGTATCATTTGCCGATATAGATAATGATGGAGATCAGGATATTCATGTAGTCATGGGAGGTGCTTATGAAGGAGATGTGTATGCTAATAGTTTGTTTATCAATCCCTATAATAATACACATAATTGGATTACATTACAACTCCAAGGAGTACAAGCCAATCGAAGTGCTATCGGAAGTAAGCTAATACTTACTTTAGCGTGTGAAGGAAAAGAACGAAAACTATACAGAACCATAAAAAGTGGAGGTAGTTTTGGTGCCAATCCATTGAGAGCAGAAATAGGCCTAGGAAACTGCACTAAGATCAAAGAAGTGATGATAGAATGGGCAGGTTCAGGAACGATACAACGACTTACTGATCTCAAGCCTAATTCATTTTATACGATTAAAGAAGAGGTGGAGTAATGTATTGTTATTTTTTTACAAAAGCCCTTTATTTTCTTCATCAAACAAGCTTTGTGTCGTATCTTTATACTGTTTTTTAGCGGGTAGCTTTAAGGTATCATCATAGCTCTTAAAACTTCATAAATGATACCGAGTGTACAGTGTAATTTTTGAGTACTGTTTAGTACCGTTGTACGATTAGTAGCATTATAGCCTTTGTAATTTATGATACGGTATATTTAGTACCTAAAAGACTAAGTACCATTAGCTAAAAAAATAATAGAGGGGAATCGTCTTTTTTTCAATATATAATATATCTTTTTTTATGGAAAACCTTGATGCAGCAAGACTCCAAATGGCATTTACACTGATATTTCACATTGTATTTGCATGTATCGGCATGGTGATGCCTTTTTTTATGGTCATTTCTCATTATAAATGGCTTAAAACTAAAGAAGAAGTTTACTTGCAACTCACTAAATCATGGCAGAAAGGAGTGGCTATTTTTTTTGTTACGGGAGCCGTTTCAGGCACAGCCTTATCCTTTGAATTAGGGTTGTTATGGCCAGAATTTATGAAACACGCAGGCCCCATTATAGGGATGCCGTTTTCCTTAGAGGGAGCTGCATTTTTTGTAGAGGCCATTGCATTGGGGTTTTATTTGTATGGTTGGGATAAATTACCCGAAAAATTCCATTGGTTTACAGGCATTATTATAGGAGTCTCTGGGGTTGCCTCTGGAATATTAGTAGTCGCTGCTAATGGCTGGATGAATGCTCCCAGTGGATTCGACTATGTAGATGGTACGTTCTCAAACATAGATCCTGTAGCAGCTTTGCTTAATCCAGCATGGTTTACACAAGCATTACACATGACATTAGCCGCTTTTACGGCAACAGGGTTTGCCGTAGCAGGTATTCATGCCTATCAAGTCTATAAGAAGCGTAAAGTAACATTGCATACAAAGGCTTTTAAAATAGCCATTACCTTTGGAGCTATAGCTGCCATCTTACAGCCTATAAGTGGAGATATTTCTGCAAAGGATATAGCGAAGCGTCAGCCAGTAAAATTAGCAGCAATGGAAGCACATTACGAGACAGAAAAAGGAGCACCACTCTACATTGGGGGAATTGTAGATGCAACGACGCAACAAGTTACTCATAAAATAGCACTGCCAGGGATGCTTTCCTTTTTAGCATTTGGTGATTTTAATGCAGAAGTCAAAGGATTGAATGAATTTCCAGAAGATGAACGACCCAATGTGCCAGTAGTACATTATGCATTTCAAGTTATGGTAGGTATTGGAGGGCTATTAATGCTAGCCGGGATCCTTTATTTTATATCCTTAAAAAAGAAGAAATGGTCAGGAAATGCAAAATATTGGTTGTTTTTTGTACTACTTGCTCCTTTAGGATTCATCGCACTAGAGGCAGGATGGATAGTTACAGAGGTCGGTAGGCAGCCGTGGATCATTCATCAGGTAATGCGTACCAAGGATGCCGTTACACCAATGCCAGGAATTGTAGTCAGTTTCTATATGTATATCGTAGTGTATACCGTATTATCCGTAGCAGTCACTTGGTTAATGCTTCGTCAGATCAAAGTCCTTAACACCCAAAATTAGTAGCCCATGTTAGTTGTCGTTCTATTTTTTTTAATATTCTCATTATATCTCTATGTCGTGTTAGGAGGAGCAGACTACGGAGCTGGTATCGTAGAGTTATTCTCCTCTAGAGAAAATCAACAGATTACCAAAAAGACACTTTATAGAGTGATGGGACCTGTATGGGAAGCAAACCATATTTGGATTATTATTATGATTGTTATCCTATGGATTGCATTTCCGGTATACTATAATATTTTAGTAGTCCATCTACATATTCCTTTAACTATTGTGTTATTAGGTGTCACCTTAAGAGGAGTAGCGTTTGTATTTAGGCATTATGATGCTATTATAGATAACACACAGCGAGTATACGATACGATGTTTACAATATCGAGTCTGATCACTCCCATATTTCTTGGGATGGTTTTCGGAGGGCTCGTAAGTGGGCAATTAATGATTACAGATGATATCGCCACAACGGGGTTTTATGACACCTATGTACAGCCGTGGTGTAATCCATTTAGTATACTCATAGGCTTCTTTTTTGCAGCATTGTGTGCTTTCTTATCCGCAGTATTGCTCATAGGAGAGTCAGATGAGTCTACAGCGCCAATTTATATCAGAAAAGCCGCTATTGCTACGATCGTTGTATTCATTATAGGATTGGTAACTTTTATCTATGGGTATAGTGCGGATTATTTATTTGTTACAGGGTTTCTGGCTAATAACTACGCATTAGCAGCCATGGGCGTATCAGGTTTGTTACTAATACCACTTTGGATTACGATTAAAAAAGGAAATAAAGTGTGGAGTCGTTTTTTTGCAGGATTGCAAGTATTTCTGATATTGTTAGGAGTATTAATGTCTCATTTTCCTACTATTATTATTACAGCTACTTCAGCTCCTATAAACTTATTAGAGGCTATAGCACCTCCGTCAGTGATTAACGTATTAGGAATATCATTAATAGTAGGGGGAGTAGTAATTTTGCCAGGTTTATTTCATTTATTAAAATCGTTTAAAATGATTAAAATTTTAGAGCGAAAGGCATAGAAGTGGTGTGTATTTTTTTCAATTGCTTATAAAAGCGACCTTTTACATTCGAATTTTGAAGACATCAAAAAAATGAATATCGTTTTATAAAGGAACCACTTACTAGGTTTAAAAATTTGCAAACAAATGTGTCGAAAATTACAAATAATTGATAAAAATTAAATAAATTAGCCGCCGCTAATGTTAAAAACAAATAAAATTGATTTTTGTCAATTATTTGATATTTAGTTTCTTAAGTGTAATTCGGGTAGTAGCTTAGTCCGGTTAAAGTGCTGGTCTGGGGGACCAGAGATCGGAGGTTCGAATCCTCTCTACCCGACATTTCCTTTTATTCTCCTAAGCATGTTACTTACTTATTATCTAGGGCGTTCCCCAAGGGTCGGGCTATCCGTTACAATTCCTCGCACCTCCTAAGGTCGGGCTGTGGGATTTTCACTTCTATCCCTAACGCAACTATACGTGATCCAAAAAAAAGAAAGTACGCTAGGTTTTATCCACGACTATACAATCTATTGCGGCTTGCAACTGCTGTAAAAGCTAATACGCTGTTCTATTTTTAAACAGAAGCATAGCCATGCTGTGCTGAAGTTTAGAAAACATCAGGTTTTGCTGTTTTTCAAGCCTCATGACGAAGTGTTATTACATAAAATGGGATTAACGGTACATCATTTTTCATAAAAAAACACTCTTATAATAGCTGTATAAGAGTGTAAGTATATGTTTAGTATCTCTTTGTAGTTACACCAGATTTAATAAAAGGAGATGGTAGCCTTACGAGAGGTACAATAGCATGTGTGTTTTGTATGTAGAAGGTATTTTGAGTGTTATCTTTTTACCCATCTAGAACCACTACGTACATATTTTTCATTATCAAATTCTACAAAGCGTGTAAGTCGCAGTGCTTCTAGAAATATAGTTTGAATTGCTTTCTTTGATTTTATTTGCGGAAAGTCATTAAATGAAAATACTCCTTTCTTTAGGGTAATAATATTATTTCTGTGATCTATAATCTTTAGATATCCGTTTTCAGAAGAACTTTCGATTAATTCTAGGATCAACTCTTCATTAATTTTCATAGGTTTGGTAATCTTTTCTTTAACTTAAATATATCGAGGGGATACATACTTATTTGAGTACAACAAATTTAATAGTATAAGTAATTATGAAGTTAAAAATAAATGTTAAAAGTTGATTTTTCCCTTTATTTGTGCGGTTAAAGAACAGTTTTTTAGCTTGTAACATGTAATGATTAAAAACATTTTTAAGCTTTATTTGTGCAATGATTACTTCTTTTAAAAGGTTATTATTAGGGTTTAATAACTTGCAAATGAGTTGGTTGTTTGTTTTTGGTGATTGTCGTCTTTTATCTATGTATAGAAGTGTATAGGATGGTTTTATAAATGGAAATATCCCTTTGTTTTTTTGTTAATTATGTCGCTATACTCGGTATAGAGTAAGAAAAGGATTTCACGTGATTATGATAAAATTGATAATTAGAGTTAAATATAGTTAAAAAAGGGATTTTTCCCTTTTAATCTTGGTTCATTTGCAGATTCAAATTCAAACAACAATCGTTTCGTCCCCAAAGTATGCGATTTATCGAATTTGATAATAGACTTAACCTAAACATTGCAAAAAGCAGTTGTACTTGTATAGCTGCTTTTTGTGTTTCAGAACTTCATGATGTTACTAATGTGTTTATATGCTTGAAAAATAGGCTTTTATAGAAAATTGTTGTTTTGTGTGTGTGGTTTTTCTTACTGATTTTTAGTAAGTTATTGTTTTTTGAATGTCGTTTATACAATGAAACAAGCTGTTTATACAGTTTATGAGGTCGTTGGTTAATTATTAGCTGATTACTGTTTTAAAAAAAATATCTTTCCTTCCGATTTGAAAAAGCTATACGATAAACGGCTTTTTTTAATTTAAAAAATTGTACATCAGTTATTTAGTTTTAGTAGTAACTAAAATGCTGTATATAATTTAAGGTATTAATCATGTATGTGGTATCGTATTCGCCCTAGCGATCGCATGTAAGCAGGTTTAATATCAAAACATCACACATATTATTTTAATTTATTAAAAACTAATGTTATGAAAAAAAAAATCATTACACTAAGTTGTAGGCTAGTACTACTTCTTTTGGGGAGTACGATGACAGCTCAATTAGCGCCAGAGAATCATCAAAAATTATTGTTTGTAGGGCAAGATTTACAATCAGTAGAGGATTATAGAAATAATTGCAAAGGATGCCACCCTGGGCATGGAGAAACAACGTATCTGGCATTTTACATTTTAAAGGTGCCTTTTATAGGTACTCCCGATGGAGGTATTTTCTTTGGAGGTATGGGAATGGATGATGAAGGGAATTTCGTAGAAAATAACACGAATTGGGGAGCTGGTCCCTTAAACTTATGGAAAGCAGCAAGTCGATCTCCATTAGTAAACGTAGGATTAAACATTACGACACAATTTGCTCCGCAAGGACTCGAGAAGATTGCGAGAGGAGAACACGATGATATTATAGAGAAAATGGCTTTGTTATTTAATAAATTTCCAGAAACGGTTTTCTATCTTCGTATAGGGTATGAGTTTGACGGTACTTGGAATATAGGCTATAGTAATACGAATAACTATATTGGTGCATTCAGAAGAATCGTAGATATGTTGCGATTTAATTTAGAACAGGATAATGTAAAGTTTGTATGGCAGGGATCAGCATCACCAGTAGATGATATTATCGAACAAGGAGAAAGAGAAAACATCGAGAATTGGTATCCTGGTGATTCTTATGTAGACTGGACAGGAATTTCATGGTTTTTAGGTGTAAACGAACAGCCAGTACCTTCATTAAACACATTCGATAAAATTCCTACTCAATTACAATTAGCTAGAGAAATGCTGACCTTCTCTGAACAGCATAATAAACCAATGCTGATAGGAGAGGCTACACCACAGGGATACCAGTTCGATAAATTAGATAACTGTAATATGTCGCCTGTATGGGATGGAGAAGCTGCTCAGGATTGTCAGACAGTAAGTGCTAGAAAAATATATAAAGAATGGTTTGCCCCTTTGTTTCAGTTTGTAAACTTTAATAATGAGATACAAGGACTATCGTATATCAATGCAGATTGGGATGTGCAAACCAACTGGGGACCTCCATACAATGCAGGATATTGGGGAGATACTCGTATAGAGGAAAATGATTTTATTCGTTTAAAATGGATCAGTGAGTTTAAAACCAATAATTTTTTAAAGACTACAGATACATATGATGTATTGGAAGCCATTGGTTATGAAATCCCAGTAGGGAAAACCAATCCTACACGCGCTGTGACGGATACTTTTACGAAACAAAAAAGTGCGCCACTAGTGATTTTGCCTAATCCAGGAGGTAATCAATTGACTATACAGGGAGCAGCTAAAGATGATCCGTTATTGATTGTAGATATGAATGGAAAACAAGTGATTAAGGGAACAGGGAATACTACTGATATCAGTAAACTTTCTAAAGGGATGTATCTTGTAAAATCAGGAGTAGGTAAAGATGCTATGCCTTTGTTAAAAAAATAAAACTTGATTATCACCTTTCTTTATAAATAGCTTGAATTAACCACACTGCTGTTTTACTAACAGAACTCATCTTTACTTTTTGTTTTTGACCGAATATGAGAAGAAATCTGACTGGATAAGGCACTTTTTGAAATTCATAGCAGTGCTACGGATAAGAAAAGTAACGAAATACAGGTGAATTTCAGTCATTTTTTAGGGAAAAGAAAAAGTCAAGATGAGTTCACTGAAAAAGGCATGTGTATCACTAAGATGCACATGCCTTATACTTTGAAGTGGTTTACACTTTTTGATTTCAGCGAAAAATACTAGTGTCTACTTTGCACCATTTTTCATTGTTTCTTTGATTGTGCTGTAGAACTGATCAAATGTAGGGTCTATCACAATTCTGGTAGCAGTTTCAATGCCTTCTGTAGCATACTCACTTCTACCTAAGACTTTAAAACGCTTTGGTGCTACTTTTCCTTCGGTATGTAAAAATCGTACTACAGCTGCAGCCTGTTTAGCACTTAAATCCCAATTATCGATCATCGTTTTTCCGTCGAGCTTTAGCGCATTGCTATTGCCTTCTACGGTTACTGATAGTGTAGGATTTTCGGTGAGAATGGTTGCTATTTTTTGTAATGTAGGAGTGGCAGCTGCGGCTACGGTATAGCTTTTGTCATTTTCGCCAAATAATGTGGTATTGGCAATGGTTACATAGATCGTTCCGTTACTAATCTTTAATTGATCACCTCCCAAAGCGTTTTTAAAGGCACTAAAAACAGCTAAATTCGTAGAGTCATTTTTAGTAATGACGTCGTTAATGGTATTTAACTGACGGTCTTTTTCTTTGATGATCTCTTGTGAGATTTGTAGGTTGTTGGCTTTTTTATTAGAAAGCTCAGTAAAATTACTCATATTCTTTAGCAGCTTATCATTGGTCGCTTTTAGGTCAGCTACTTGTACTTCCATAGAGGCTACCTCGGATTTACTGATTCGCTCTTGTTTACGCGCTACTGCTAATTCGGATTTAGTACTTTGAAGTGTACTTCTTAGTTTTTCGATTTCTGTAAGTAAATCTTTTTTCTTTTGTGCCTGTACGTGAGTACCCACGCTAAGTAATATGGCAAAAAATAGAAGGGTTGTTTTCATGTGTTTGTTCTAATGTTTTATAGCTCATTAAACGTGCCTACACTCATTTTATCAATGGATTGTAGAAGGAGATAATGGCTCATTACTGATTTGTTGCAATTGCTAATGTAAAAATTTTTTTGCTTATAGGAGTACTGGATACAGCCTACTGTGGTGTAGCGAGTACTTGTTTAGCAGTAGTGATGCTTTGATGGATCTGTGTTTTGAGTGCATCTACTTCGGTTTTTTCTTCTAGAAGCAGTTTCATTTTTTGTTTGAATACTTCGGGATTATCAGTAGTTACGGGTTCTCCATGCGGGAATTTAGTACTGAAATCTGACATCCAATCCATCATGAAATCATAGGATTTCTTGAGCCCTGTTTGCGCTTGCAGATGTGATTGTCCTATGGCAGTGGTGTCTATCTTAGGAGTGAGTTGCTGGATCAGGCTACTGATTTCTCCCATTTTGGGCATGACCTCATCATGTACATCGATGATTTGTTGCATCACGGCATCGAATTCGGCCTCTTCTTTAGAAACTTGATTGCAGGCGATGAATGTGAAACAAGATAGTATATATAAAAAGGATTTTAGTTGTTTGTTCATGGTGTATAGTATTGTTTTTAAGGTCATATATAACGACGTGGTGTCACGTTTTGTGATTGTATTTGTAATATGATGATCACTGGTCGTGTGCTATGAATTATGAGTTAAATATATTGTTTTTATACAGATTGCTAGTGGGTTTATGGGCTTAAAGTTACGATGGCTGATGTTTTACTGTTTTTTTGCGTTAGGGATAGCAGTGAAAATCCCACAGCTCGACCTTAGGAGAGCGAGGAATTGTAACGGATAGCCCGACCCTTGGGGAACGCCCTCATACTACTGTAGGATTATTCAGGTATAGGGTTCTTAGTTCTATTTTTTAGATAGGTGCTTATGATAATGAATACTAAGCTAAGACCAAATAATGGGAATAGTATGGATAGTATGCCTAGTGCTATGATGATACCATAACCTACACTAAAAGAATCGGGTACTTTAGGGACATCCCATGTATTACTCCGTTTGCGTAATAAATAGGATAGGATAGCGGCGATACTCATGATGGCGAGTATGATTGCGATACATAGCATGAGTATCCAGTTCCAACTACCGAATTGTCCTTGATGAAATGCCATAAACCACATTCTGCCACGCATGAGTATCCCTACATCTTGCCATGTGCTGGCGTGTAATAGACTACCACTATAGGCATCGTAGTGCTTTTTTTGTTGCGCATCTAATTGTGCTGGCGCGGTGTTAGAAAGGCTGAAGACACCTTTAGAGCCTTTAGGAAAGGCTAATTGCACTTCTCCAGCCATGTTTATAGGGGCGATTTTAGCGATCATCTGATCTAGCGTAAGTGTTTTTCCTATAGGGGTAGACTGGAATGTGTGTGCATGCCATGTTTTTGGAAATCCTGTGTTGGTGACTTTTTGTAACCATTTAAAATTAGCGCCTACAACATCGGTCCAAGGAAATCCTCCTGCGAGGGTCATTACTAATGCTATTGAGATCCAAAAGCCTGCAATGGCGTGGAGGTCTCTAAAAAAAGTACGTTTGCCGAGTTGTATTCTGGGGATAAAAAAGCCTTGTAATTGCCAGCCTCTTGCTGGCCACCAGATGTAAATTCCTGTAATGATTAAAACAACCATCCAACTGGCTATTAATTCGATGATTTTAGTACCGAATTTTCCGAGCAATAATTCTCCGTGTAATTTACGTACACTGTGCATGGTGGATTGCTGTGGGATAATGGTTCCTGTGATAGTGCCTGTGTAGGGATTGACAAAAATACTGTTCTTATGACTAAAACGACCTGCTACGAATTCTGTAGCATGAGTGGAGTCAGTGGGGAGGATCACGGCATCTAATTTTTTAGTGCTGTGGGCTTGTGCAATCTCCCATTGTTGTTGCATGGATAGGGGAGTGCCGTTTGGAGTTACTACACGGATGTGTTGTTGTTTCGGTGTTTCGTAATCGGCTTTAAAAAGGTAGATGATCCCTGTGATGGAAAGCATGATTACGAATGGGAGCGAGATGAGTCCTGCAATAAAGTGCCATTTCCAGCACCAGGCATTGAGTTTCTTGTTTTTTTTCATATTCATATCATAAAAAAGCGATTGCCTATGTATAGACAATCGCTTTGATGAGTATTAAAATGTATAGCGTATCCCTACGTGAAGTGTATTAGGATTACCGATCGTAAATGAGTTTTGTCTTCGGAATCTATTATAAGAGGCTCTTGCTGCATATAATTGATCAAAGATGTTGAGTACTTGCCCCCAGATTTCAAGTTTCTGAAAGTTCAGGGTAGCTTTGGCATTGAAAATACTGTGTCCTCCATAGGTAGCGGTCTCGAAAGTACCATTTTCATTTTCGATTTGGTTTTCGAAACTGGTATTGTATCCTCCTACAAATTCGTGTTCTAGGGTAGCGCGACCACTGATTTTCTTAAAGGTCTTTTGGTAGCTAATGGTAGAGGTTCCTAAAAAATTAGGAGCGGTTTCTCTTTCTGTGTCAGAGAGATCAACACCTCTGTCGAAGAAATCTACATAGGTATGTCTAGCAACACTCCCGTTATGTGCGATGGTTAATGCTTTGATAGGATTCCAAGTAATACCGTATTCGATACCATAGGAGCGGGTTCTACCAGCATTGGTATTAAAAAAGTTATCATCATCATCACGCAATGTGATCAGTGTATTGGCGCCATCTAATAAGTACATTGCCAAGTCTGCTTTTAGGCGGCTCGCGATGCTGTAGTAGCCTCCAAGCTCGTAATTATGGTATCTACTAGGCTTGATGCCTTGTACTGTATTTCGATTTCGGTAGAGTGTAGATACCTGTGGTGGTGTGAATCCCTGTGAGTAATTGGCGTATACTCCTGTTTTGGTAGAGAAGTTGTAGTTTATTCCTATTTTAGGCGTGAGGTTATTAAAAGTATCTACGGCATCTTCTACACCTACTAGGTCTTCTACGAGATTGTCATAATCATATTCGAACCCGTCGTATCGCAAAGCAGCAGTAATTTTTAGTGCTTCTATAGGAGCGATTTCGTATTGTGCGAATCCTGCATAGTTAAAGATGTTTGCTTTATAGTTTAGAATAAAATCACCTTTATTGATGGTAAAGTCTGTATTCTGACCTGTCTCAGCATCTACAATGACATCTGTAGTTTCTGCGATGTATTTCTGAGGAGAGTAATCTGCTGTAGCGCCTATGATCAGGGATGCATTGATTTGATCGAAATCTAGTTTGTGTTGTATCAATCCTACAAAGCTTCTAAACTGGTTTGAATTTACTTCTCCCGATCCGCTACCTGTTAGTTGCCCTGCTTGTCTAAATTGTCGGATTCTATAGGATGGGTTTTGATCCATTTTATTGTCTCTCACCATCAGGTTAAATGATGTTTTGTTTTGATCATTCCAGTATTGGTCTATAGTAGAACGTACTCTAAATGCGAGTGCTTCTCGTTCTGTAAATGTTTGATCACTTTGGTAATCCCCTTCGTTAAAATTTCTTTCGCTGATGGATCCAGACATATCAGATCTATAGTCTACGATATCGAACACGGAGGTCCATTTGGTTTTAGGACTGATGTCGTATACTGTTTTAAAGGTAAGGGCAAATTTTTCGTAATCGCTATGTGCTACAGGGCCGTTGTTTCGCTGTACGTATTGTGTACCGATATAGAAACCAAACTGGTCACTTGTTTTATTAGATACTTCTACTGCGGTGCGTATGAGTCCTATGTTATTTGTTTGGAAATCAATGCTTCCGCTTAGGTCTTCGGTAGGATTTTTGGTAATGAAGTTAAAACTCCCTCCGATGGCCTCACTACCATAGATACTGGATGCAGGGCCTTTCAGCACTTCGATGCGATTATAAGAGACGTCATTCATCTCTAGTAATGCATTGTGGTTAAATACTGAGGTAGGTCTGATTTGTAATCCATCTTCTAGGTATAGAAACAGCGCTTTGGTAGAGATCGGGGAACGTACTGCCATAAAGTGCTGCTCGTTACTAGCTGCTCTAGAAGTGGCCATAAATACACCGGGTACTTGATTGACTAATTGATCAATACCAAAGGCTTTGGTTTTCTCTATAGTACTAGCACTAATCGAAGTGATCGAACCGGGTACTTCAGATCTTTTTTGTAATTCTCTACTCGCAGAACTCACTAATACTTCGTCTAATGCGAGTAGGTCTTGTGTAAGTCGTATAGTAGTGGTTTCATTTTTTAAGGCTACTTCTTTGGTGCTATAGCCTATAAAGTCTATGCGGATACGATTGGTATTTTGTAGGGTAATGGAAAATCTTCCATCGGTGTCTGACATTGTACCATTGGAAGGATTAGCACTATCTATAATGGTCGCACCGATTAATGGATTATTAGAGGTGTCTACAATAGTTCCGTAAAAGATTTGCTGGGCGTAACTTTGTATAGTTTGCCCTAGTATTAGTAAGGTGAATACGATTAAATGTCGTCTCATGCTATATGGAATAAATGTAATTGCGTACTGATCGTAGCAATGATACTTTTTAAAATTTAGTGATAGGATAGCACCAAGACGATGGCTTGATGCTATCTTGTATTTTTGTTTGGATAAAGTGATGGTCATTGTTAATTGACAGTCCTTCAATAGGGGTAGATCACTTCGTTTATTATAATGCGTACTGTAAGCCTACGGTAATAGTTTCTTTATTACGTAGTTGGATACCATTCATGTTTTGGAATAATGGAATAGCTGCTTCAAAACCTAGTCGTAGGTTATGCAAAGGGCCTTCAAAAGCATAAATATTAAACCCAAGACCAGCATTGGCATAGGTCATTCCGCTATTTGCTGTGTCTGCGGTAATCACCATCATAGGATTTAATGCAGGGTTGATACCTTCTATACGTTCTATGGCTCCTACTTCGATACGTCCAGAAAAACTCACCCAATGCGCAGCTTGTAGTGCAATCCAATTATTGATACTGTATTTGTTTCCTAATCGATACTCATTGTCATTGGTGCCGAATCGAAGTGTACTTCTAGCTTGTGTACCTATCGAAAAGTGATCCCATTGTCTTAAGTAGGTAAGCGCTAGAATTCCATCTACAGTACCGCTACCTATCTGCATAGGATAAGGGAGTAGTACTTCGTTAGGGGCAGAAGCAGGGGTTGTATCTTTTGTATCGATACTACCTGTAGGAATGGATACGCCTACTTGTGCATGGAGTTGCTGCTTATTTTTATTAAAAAACTTATATAATGCACCTACTTTTAGATCTCCAAAACCATTGGAGGCTGTACGAAATGTGCCTCCCATAGCGGTTAAGTGATCCATTTCTTGTGCCAAATAATTGGCCATAACTAGTATGGTTATTTTATCGGTTGGTGCATACATTGCTCCTAGCATGTGCATGTACATAGGCATACGGGTAGGGGTTACCATATATACATTATTAGGGCGAAGTGCGTCTGAGAATAATGCATTTTTACTACCTTGATTAAGGTCTTCCATGTTCATATACATGTATCGATAACTGAACATGAATTCTCCTTTTCCGTGGGTATGATCTCCCATTACTGTAATGGGGGCATGACCGTCTGGTCTGCTACCTGTCCACTTAGTAGTTATTTCTTGTGCGTGTGCGAGCGTGATAGCCATATATAGTATGGCTCCAAAGAATTTTTTCATTAGAATACGTTATAACATATACGTTTCTATCTGTGCCAAGTAATGGCGATAGAGGTATAGGTTTTATTAATTAGAATACTTAAAGTATTGGATAAAGAATGCTATCCAATGGAACTAGAGGTACTAACGTATTGTGGAGGGTGGTCTATCCGATCTAGAAATTCTATAGAATGAGTTTCGGTATAGTAATATAGATGGGTATTGGCTATATATGATAGCGTATGATCTATAGTATTGAGGGTGCATTCTTGAAAATAGAGTGGGATAAAAGCTTCTGTAACTGGAATCGTTGTAGTATTATCGGTAGTGGTTACAGTGTTTTTTTTCATTTGCTGCATTAAATAGCATTTTCCGTTACACCGCAATTGTGGTCTTGATTTATTGACACAGTATTTTTGTACAATGCTATCAATGTTTAATTGGTAATACAGTACTGTACTAAGCTTTATAGCAGGTCGAATGGCAAACGCCAGAAAGATGAATATGGAAAAAAATATTCTCAAAAGCTTTAGTGCTGTAAAATTTGGCGCAAATATACTGTGAAGAGATGTAAACTTTTGTTTTTTACGGCAAAAAAATCATTGCGTTTGATCATGAACCTTTATTTGGTACTAAAATTAAACGCATTTACATCACTTAGTTATCAAAATATTTCTGTATCAAAAAATTTAAAAAATTGATGTATGTGCGAAATAATTATAGGGAGTTTGCAGTCTTTTAATGAGCTATTAAGAACCTCTATCTGGCGATAATAATTCTTAATAACTTTAGCGAGAGTTTTCTAATCAAATCGTTACTTTTACGGCAGTAAAACAGCAATAAGATATGTCAGATACTATAGAGAGAATAAAATGCCTGATTATAGGATCGGGACCAGCAGGATATACTGCGGCAATTTATGCAGCAAGAGCAGATCTAAAACCAGTGGTATATACAGGTATGGAACCAGGTGGGCAACTGACTACTACTACAGAAGTAGATAATTTCCCAGGCTATCCTGAAGGGATCGATGGTCCTACGATGATGGTGCAATTGCAACAACAGGCAGAGCGATTCGGTACAGAAGTACGTATCGGAATGGTTACAGCGGTAACATTTAGTAAAGAAGTAGGCGGAATTCATACAGTAACTGTAGATAATACTACGCAGATAGAAGCGGAGTCGATTATTATTTCTACGGGTGCTACGGCTAAGTATTTAGGGCTACCAAGTGAGCAAAAATTGCGAGGTGGTGGTGTTTCTGCATGTGCAGTATGTGATGGTTTCTTCTACAAAGGACAAGATGTAGCTATCGTAGGAGCAGGAGATACAGCGGCAGAAGAAGCTACGTATTTAGCAAATATATGTAAGAGTGTAACGATGTTGGTGCGTAAGGATTATATGAGAGCTTCTAAAGCAATGCAACATCGTGTAAATAGTACTGCTAACCTAACGGTGCGATACAATACCGAAGTCGAAGAGGTATTAGGAGATCAAGTGGTAGAAGGACTACGTATGGTAAATAATCAAACAGGAACAAAAGAAGATATAGCTATTACAGGATTGTTTATAGCAATCGGTCATAAGCCTAATACGGATGTCTTTAAAGGACAAATCGATATGGATGATACAGGATACATCATCACAGAAGGTAAGTCTACTAAGACTAATATCCCTGGGGTGTTTGCGTCTGGTGATGTACAGGATAAGGAATATAGACAAGCAGTGACTGCTGCTGGTACAGGATGTATGGCTGCTTTAGATGCAGAACGTTACTTAGCTACTGTAGAGACTAATGAAGAAGTGTCTGCTTCCTAAGTACGTATACTATAAATAATAAGAGAGGCTTATGTAATTTTTACATAAGCCTCTTGTTGTATGATTGGTTAGGTTGTAGCGGTTTTGTTTAAAATATTCCAGGACTGTACGAAAGTTTCTTTCGATATAAGGTCGCTTCGTTTGCAAAGTTATTTACTGTCACATTCGTATTTTCACTAATGATATATACCTCTGCATCATCTTTAGCATCGATAGTAATAGTTTTATTATTCTGTACAAAACAGTCTGTACTTCCTTCTGCTATGACTGTAGCGTCTTCTGATGCCAATTTTTGCCCATAAAAATGAGTAGCACTATCTGCTCTGAGTTGTAAAAGCTCGGTTTTACCTTCTAGCTTCGCATTTCCTTTTTGGTAAAGGTCTATTTTTAAACTATCTGTAGTAATGATACCTTTGAGTTTAGAACTCTCATTTACTTGATAAAAGGAATTTTTAGCTGTAGCATTTAACTCTACGGATGCTTTTCCATTAGTAATGTTAGTTAACTTATCTGCCTCTACAGTTAATTTGACTTCTGCATTATCACTAGATTCTACGCGTACTGATGATGATTTTATAGCAGCAACTGATGTTAAGTGTGCCTTGTCATGAATTGTAATTTTTCGAAGTGCTTGTGCATACGAAATTTTGATGTTCAATGCTTTAGGGCGTTTTACGCTTTTGCTACATTTGATCGTTAGGATACTGTCTTGCACAGAGGCCTGAATTACTTCATGCAAATTGCTGTCTGCTTCGATTTTTAAGAGATTGTCAGTGTCTTCATGGAGTATGACTTCAAAATTATCATACAAATCGATGGTGTGAAAGCCACTGATTGTTTTCTGCTCTGTAGTTACGATTTTGTTACCTTTGATTTTTTCTTTTTGTGCTTGGGCATAGCCGATTACTAACAGCATACACACAGAAAGTATCTTTTTTTTCATAAAATAAGGGTTTAGTGGTTTTATAGGTTATTCTTGTTATAGAAGTAATGTAAACTTTTTACAATTTGTCATTAAAACAATCTTTATCTTCGCTAAAATCAAAAAAGTGTAAACCACTTTTTACTAAGGTACTGTACTATACTTATATAAAAAAATAACAGTATCTGGTTTTTAACGTGGTTATTATTTTCTGATGTTTTAAGGTTTAAGTAGGGTGGTTTTCCCTTGTATCATTAGCATATTCTTCTTGTCTATAAGTTTTCCGTTTGTTATTTGTTTTAGCTATATATTGAATATAAAACTCATATTACATTTAGATATTACGAGTCTTTTATAGCTACCCCAAAAGTAAGAGGATATGACAAATGAGAGGGAGAAGGATACAGAATAAGTGCTGTTTTTTAGATGAAAAACGTATTTTATCTATAAGATGTGTGGGGTGTGAGGTTTTTGCTAGTATAAATACCATCGTTGTACAAAGGAAAACCCTTAATCATTGTATAACGATGGTATCTAAGAATGCACTTTAGAAATGCTTATTTCTTACGTACGTTTCCGCCTGAATTATCATCGGTAGTTACCTTTTCAGGAGTACCATAGTATAGTACATCTGCGCCGCTAGTGGCTTTTCCAGTAAAGGCAGAACTAGCATATACACTCATATATGATCCACTGCTGCCATGTGCTTCTACTGTATGGCCAATCAGTTTTTTAGTGTTTAGGTGTGCACCACTAGAAGCTTTTGCTTTATGGTAGTTCGTAGTTCCTGATAATTGTATTTGTGCGCCACTACTAGCTGTACTTTTTAGTTTTTCTGACTTGACATTGAGTGTAACGGATGCACCACTACTTGTTTTAATACCTATATCTTTTGCTACTACGGTTTCTTGCGCAGAAACTGCGGCACCACTACTAGCTGTTATTGTATGTAATGAATCATAAGGAACATACACTGTTTTTTCATCGGCTTTGTAGATGTTTTTATCAGAACTGATGTGTAATATACCATCAGTAACACGAATCATTATGTGTGGGTGTAAATTCTCATTGGCTTCGACTACAATAGTAGAAGAGGTGCTTTTAGAAATGATGACTTGTATCCCATTACTTACTTTGATGGCTTCAAAACGTGTGTCAGGTGTATGTTCTTTTCTAGTTACAGGCCCTTCTCCTTTGATGCCGTCAGTGACAAAGACACAAGAACTTGATAGGAGTGCTAGGCAGCTGGTTACGATGATTTTAATTAGAGTGCTCATTTTTTGATTGATGATGGAATTAGATTAGTTGTCTGTTTTGATCTTTAGACCGTTTTCGTCTATTTTGATATCGATTTCATCATTTTTGATCTCGATACCATTTTCGTCTATTTTTAGTTTGGTATTATCTTCATTGATGTCAATGTTTAACAATTCTTCTATAGCATTAGATTTGTTGGATGCTTTAGATGCTGAGGTGTTATCAGTTTCTTTACAGTCTAAGCAGTTAAAGTGTCCGTCTATGAGTTGCATGTGATTCCCTTCTTTGTCATGGATAGAAATTACATCTTCATATCCCCAGAAGCCAGTGTATCCAGAGGTGTTTTCATCTGCTACAATCGTAATACCTTCAGGGAGTAATAGGGTAATTTCTACTTCTTGATCTTGGTATTTATTTTGGTAATCGGTGAGTGCATATCCATCTAAATACAGGGTATTGCCATTAATTTCATATGTATATTGGATGTTTGCAGCCCTTTCTTTGGCATTATCAAAACTATTTCCTTCTGCGGTTTTACGAATCATTAGTTTTGCAATAGTGTCTTTTTTATTTTCCTTAATAAAGAGTTTAATGTCTTTTAATACCAGAATTTTATTTCCATTTTCATCGTGTTTGATAGAGAAATCATTACGTTGTCTTAGGTATTTAATGTATCTAGTATTACCGACCATTTTTAGATGTAGGGTATCGCTAGGTGTGACTGCTATAGTTGCTGCTTTTTCGGTTACATCGGCATCATAGGCTTGCATTGTAAATTGTTGAACGCCTAATACGATACCTGCAATAATTGCTGCTATCCAAATAGCTAATAGTGTTAGTTTAGCAGGTGTACCGATGGATTTTAGCGATGGGGTAATAATTTTTAACCCTAATAGGAATAAAAAGAAAAATGGAATGCCTATTAAAAAAAAGCCAATCAAAGCTACTGCCCATATAGGGATATTAGGATGACTAACAGCGTAAAATTTAGTAATCATGTCGGCTTCGGTGATGCCGAAAATAGAAATTACGATCAATGCAATACATAGTGCGATGACCATCCCACCTCCTGCAATCATTAATAAGAATCCTATGAGTTTTCCGATCAATTTTAGTACAGTATGAAATAGTTTAGAAAGTGTTTCGAAGAAGGTGGTAGATGAATTTTTTATAGTATTCGTATACTTTTGGTAATTTACATCCTTTACTTTGTCTGCGACATCATTGAACCCTTCTTTGATTTTACGCTCTATACTATTGATATTTACCGCTTCTCCTTTCATGGCCAAAAAATCAGCTGTAGAAATGGCTTCTGGTACAAAAATCCAAAAAGCAATATAAATCAGTACAAAGCCTCCACCAGAAAATAATGTTAGGAAAATCCATGAAATACGAAGCCAAATAGGGTCTATACTTAAATAGTGTCCTAAGCCTGCACTAACGCCCCCTACATAGGAAGTAGTTGTATCTCTAAATAACTGTTTGGCAGCTGTAGTAGTATGTGGTTCGGAGGTTTCGTCTTCGAAGAAGGTTTCATCTACTTGATAATCTTCGGGTTGCCCCATTACAGCGATTACATTGTCTACTTCTTGGAGTCCAATTACTTGTCTTTCATGCTTTATAGTTTCGCTAAAAATTTCTGCGATCCGAGCTTCTATATCAGCAATAATTTCGTCTCTACCTTCAGAGTCCGTAAATGAACGTTTAATGGCTTGAAGATACCGCTGTAATTTTAGAAAGGCATCTTCATCTATATGAAAAAATATATTAGCTAAATTTATGGTAACTGTCTTGTTCATTGGTTTATTACTTTTTTGGTTTCGTAACTAAGGTTACAGCGTGTTGTAATTCTTCCCAAGTAGTATTTAACTCTTTTAGGAAGTCATGTCCAGTAGGAGTAAGTCCGTAATATTTTCGTGGGGGGCCAGAAGTAGATTCTTCCCAGCGGTAACTGAGCAGCCCTCCATTCTTTAATCTAGTCAGGAGTGGGTATATGGTACCTTCTACTACGAGCATTTTAGCATCCTTGAGCGTTCCTAATATTTCGGCTACGTAAGCGTCATTATCTTTTAGAATCGATAAGATGCAGTATTCCAGAACACCTTTGCGCATTTGCGCTTTTGTGTTTTCGATCTTCATAACATTGTTTTTTTAAGGTTAAACTGTCCATTTTTTGATTGATGATTGATTGATGATTGCTAGAAATTAGTTACTGCGTATATACTTTAGGGGATTGATGAATGTACTAAGGATCTTATTTGATAAAATGGATCGTTAGTGGATACTGGTAGGATTCTCCTTTATTGGCTCTGATGGCTGCTTGGATAATACATACGATTTCTACGAAAAATCCAATAAGTGCAATAAGTCCTATAAATGAAGCTCCTATAAGCGTAGCAAAGCCACCTCCTCCGTCTGAAAAGTCTAGTTGTATGTCATTAAAGTTGATGAATTCTGTTAATGACAATTCTCCGAATAAGGAAAACAGAAAGAAAGGAACTGAAATGAGGCTTAAGACCAGTGTATATAATAAAATACTCAACTGGAAATTGATAGCTTCTTTTCCATGCCTATCGATAAAATCAGACTTATCTTTATTAGTCGTCCATAGTAGTAGTGGTATGATGTAATTACCAAATGGAATAAAGTACTTAGAAAATATACCTAAGTGCATAAAAGTAGCAATGCTTTTATAATTATTTTGTGTCATTTTGTAAAAGTATATAATAGTTTCTTATGCAAATATATGTTTAAAAAAAGGTATTATGCAAAACATAGTACTAAAAATTAACATTTCTTTATGTTTGTAGGGTGTTTTGTTGCTCCATTGTTTTTCAATATTTTAGAGAATGAAGTGGTTTAAACTTTTTATAATTTGCTATAAAAACGATCTTTTGCACCCAAATTTTGTAATTTTTGAGTTCCGTAGCGCTGCTATGCAACAAAAAAATTACTTTATTTGGTTACAAAATCATGCGATGTTCGCTAAAATCAAAAAAGTTAAAACCACTTCAATACAAACACTTTACTTATGAAAATGACTCCAAGAAACTTTAATCGATTCGCTATGTTTAAATTACCATCGGCATGGTTATGTGGTGTACGTGTAAAAACGATAGATGCTACTAGCTGTACGGTAGGTGTAAAACATCGATGGATCAATCAGAATCCATTTAATTCTATGTTTTGGGCAGTACAGGGCATGGCTGCTGAACTGAGTACGGGCGCTATGGTTATTGGACAAATCGCTAAGAGTGGAAAGCGTATCTCGATGCTGGTGGCTAGAAATAACGCTACTTTTACTAAAAAGGCAACAGGTCGGATTTCTTTTGTGTGCAAGGATGGAGGATTGATTGAAGAAGCGATTAAAAATACAATAGCTACAGGAGAGGGACAGACGTTTTGGATGCAGTCTGTGGGAACTAATGAAGCTGGTGTGGAGGTAGCTACTTTTAATTTTGAATGGACTGTAAAGGTTAAAAATACCTAAAAGCTGTGGTAGCAGGTGTAACATTTTCATCATTATTCATACAGATATAGTAGAAACATTCATTAATCAAATAAACAATTAAGAGCGTATGACAGCACATGAAATTGATTACAGGATCTACGGAGAGGAAATGCAGTATGTAGAGATCGAGTTAGATCCGCAAGAAGGGGTTATTGCCGAAGCAGGTAGTTTTATGATGATGGAAGATGGTATAAAGATGGATACTATTTTTGGAGATGGCTCACAGAAAGATACAGGGCTCATGGGTAAGATTTTTGGTGCAGGAAAACGACTGCTTACCGGAGAAAGCTTATTTATGACCGCTTTTTATAATCAAGTAGTAGGTAAAAAGAAGGTCAGTTTTGCATCTCCTTATCCAGGAAAAATCATTCCGATCGATCTTACGCAATACGGCGGTAAGTTTGTCTGCCAGAAAGATGCATTTTTATGTGCTGCCAAAGGGGTATCTGTAGGTATTGAGTTTTCTAGAAAACTAGGAAGAGGGCTTTTTGGAGGAGAAGGTTTTATTATGCAAAAGTTGGAAGGAGATGGTATGTCATTTGTACATGCAGGAGGAACTACCATGCGAAAAGAACTGCAAGTAGGAGAGAAACTAAAAGTAGATACTGGATGTATTATCGGTTTTTCGCAGCGGGTAGATTATGATATCGAGTTTGTAGGAGGGATCAAGAATACGATCTTTGGCGGAGAAGGAATTTTCTTTGCTACGCTTACAGGTCCAGGAGTTGTGTATATTCAGTCACTGCCCTTTAGTCGACTGGCTAATAGAGTGTTATCACTAGCGCCTAGGGCAGGAGGACGTAGTAGAGGAGAAGGCAGTATCCTAGGAGGATTAGGCGATTTATTAGATGGAGATAACGATTTCTAGCACCGTTAAATAAGGGTTAAAAAATGTTTTTCTTTTATTAAATTCTTATATTAGCTATAAGAACATATGAATATTGTTAAGTAAGTCCAACTAATTACTTGATTTAAACCTAACAATTTAAACACCCATTACTGTATGGCAAGAGCAATGTTTGATTATACCAAAACAGTACTAAAAAAAGTAAGTTTTGATGTAAATCTTTTTACCAAAGAAGTAATTAAAGCGCTAAACAGATTACTTCCGCATGAGATTGAAGAATTAAAACTTTGGATTCAATCACTAGCACTAAATAAACCAGAGTTACGATCATGTCTAGTTTATCTAGATAAGCAATAATGAAAAAAGAAAAGCGGCTTAATTGCCGCTTTTTTTATGTTTAATAAGTAGGTGCTACTTTGGGTAGAGGACTTATGATTTGAACATTCTGAAAAGCAATCGCTCCTTTGATCACGCCAGCAATAGTACCATGTAAGGCATCGATAATCTGCATTTTTAATTCACTTTTATTGTAGATCAAGCTCACTTCTCTTGCTGGTGAGGGTTCATGAAAGTGGCGTAAATTGATTTTTTCTTTTTCATTGATGTCTAAGGTGTGTAAATAGGGGAGTAGTGTCATTCCTAAGCCTTCATTAGCTAGTTTAATGAGGGTTTCAAAACTACCGCTTTCTAACTGAAAGTGGTCTTCATCATAACTCTTTTGTGTCTTGCATAGGTTAATGATACCGTCTTTAAAGCAATGTCCATCTTCTAGTAAAAGCATGTCATCTATGTCTAAATCATTAGTATTGATCTTGTTTTTTTTATGCAAGCGATGATTAGGAGGAATGTAGCCAACAAATGGTTCATAGTAGAGTGCGCGTTCTTTTATATCAGGATTTTCTAGTGGTGTAGCAGCAAGTGCAGCATCTAGGTGTCCGTCTTGTAAGCGTTCTATAATGGCTTCGGTATGTAGTTCTTCTATTTTGAGTTTTACCTTTGGATATTTGTTGATAAAATTGGTCAGAAACATAGGCAACATGGTAGGCATTACAGTAGGTATAACGCCTAGCTTAAATTCACCTCCGATATATCCTTTTTGCTGATCGACGATATCTTGTATACGCTCACTCTCATTCACAATATTTCGGGCTTGTTGTACTAGCTTTTTTCCTACATCAGTGAGTTCAATAGGTTTTTTACTGCGGTCAAAAATTAGGATGTCTAACTCATCTTCTAATTTCTGAATCTGCATACTTAGTGTGGGTTGTGTGACAAAGGTTTTCTCTGCAGCTTTGGTAAAGTTTTGGTGTTCTGCTACAGCAAGTACATATCGCAATTGAGTGATCGTCATAGGTATTTAATTTAAGTGCTACAAAGTTAAAAAAGCATTGATATTACTGATAGTAAATATAAGAAAAATCTATTTTATTGATACTGCTATGTGTTAGGGATATAGTACCGCGTTAGGGATAGTAATGGAAATCCCGCAGCACGACTTTAGGGAGTGCGAGGAATTGCAATGGATAGCCCGACCCCTTGTGGGTAACGCCCAAAAAATAGAAAGAAGCGTAATGGTATAAAAAAAGAAGACTGCTCAAATGGAATTGAGCAGCCTTCGATAAACTAAAATAACTTAGTTGAGTTTGTGTATAGTTGGTTGTGTGTTATAGCACAACTAATTTATTCAATCATAAGTCTTTTAGTAACATTCTGTTTGTTAAGGCCTCTTACAGTTACTAAGTATACCCCACTTTGTACAGATGTCATATCTAAAGAAACGCTAGTTTTGGCGTCAGTTTGTGTGTAAATGTTCTTAATAGTTCTACCACTAATATCATATACTTCTACAGAGGTAATGTCTTTACCTTGTATCGTTACCAATCCATTAGATGGGTTTGGATATATAGAGATATCAAATGATTGTGCTACTACTTCTTCTAGGTTTAGTACATTACCACTTAATAATGATGGGTTTAATGTAGGACCTCCGTGTAACCAGATTGGTTTGCTAATTTCTTCTAACCATTTGTTAGCTATAAAGTCATTAGCTTGTACACGTGCATCTCCCCAGTATCCTTCTGCATAATTACTTCCAGCACCGAATTTATCGGTATCTTCATCCCAGTTTACATTGATGTAATCAACACCTCTAATTTGATCTTGGTGTTCGTAGATGTAGTTAAAGAAAGGTACGAACCATTCATTCCATAGTTGTTCTGGAGACTTATTCTGGCATCCAGTTTTAGGATCTCCGTCTAATAAGCCTACGATATTACATTGTGTTAGTTCACTAATATCGAAACCTTGTGGAGAAGATTCACAGATTTTTACAGGTCTATCTTCTTCTTTTGCAATGGCTAATACTTCGTCTGCTAATTGTTTTTGAGTCAGTACGTTTCTAGTACCATCCTGGTGTTTAAACTGTCTGTTAGGCTGTAAGAACCAAGAGAATCCTAACCAATCCACATATTCTTTACCAGGCCAGTATGCTCTGATATCTTCTGAGTTACCGTCTAGTATATCATCTACAGGAGATGAACTTGCTTGCCATACATAGGCTACATTAGTTACCCCTTCTTGGCGCATTACAGTTACGAATCGTTGCCACGCACTTTTGAATTCTTCTGGTTTATATCGATTCCAGTTTCCGTCGAATTCGAATCCTAATCGTAGGTAGATTGCTGTATCACTATGATTTTTAGCGAATCTAGCAAAACGCTTGATGTTTTCGTCCCAGTCTCCATTACCTAGTCCAGCAAGACATCCAGCACACCAAGTAGTAAATTCATTTCCTTCTGCTAAACTCATTCCTATAGATAGTGATGATTCTGGGAATCCAACAATACCTTTATAAGCACTAAGTGGCCCAGCTCCCCAGTTTACATCTATATCCGTAGGAGTTCCATCAGGAGCTTCTCCTAATGCACCGTATAATGGATCTTGTTCTTGTAAGCTATAGAAGGCTACATATTGAGTAACTCCTCCCATAGTAGGGAATTTGCCACTATTTTCGTAGTCTGCTACCGTTTTTAAATCTTGTCCAATCGTTAATAAAATTTGACCGTTTGGAGGTAATAAAGCAACATTTCCTACTGTACCGTTTCCTCCGCCGTTTCCGCCATTATCACATGGTGCACAGCTTCCACCACAGTCGATACCAGTTTCGTTTCCGTTTTTGATACCATCGGTACATGTAGATGCTACGATACATGGTTCGCAACTACCACCACAATCGATGCCAGTTTCGTCTCCATTTTTGATGCCATCATTACAGGTAGGTGCTACTGTACAAGGTGCACAACTACCACCACAATCGATACCAGTTTCATCACCATTTTTAATACCATCAGTACAGGTTGGAGTATTAGGAGTACTACCAGTACCATTGATCAATGTTTCATTAAGAGTAGGGCTACCATGTAACCAGATTGGTTTACTGATTTCTTCTAACCATTTGTTAGCAATAAAGTCATTAGCTTGCACACGCGCATCACCCCAGTATCCTTCTGCATAATTACTTCCAGCACCAAATTTGTCAGTATCTTCATCCCAGTTTACATTGATGTAGTCTACACCTCTAATTTGATCTTGGTGTTCGTAGATGTAGTTAAAGAAAGGTACGAACCATTCATTCCATAGTTGTTCAGGAGACTTATTCTGGCATCCAGTTTTAGGAGCTCCGTCTAATAAGCCTACGATATTACATTGTGTTAGTTCACTAATATCGAAACCTTGTGGAGAAGATTCACAGATTTTTACAGGTCTATCTTCTTCTTTTGCAATGGCTAATACTTCGTCTGCTAATTGTTTTTGAGTTAGTACGTTTCTAGTACCATCTTGGTGTTTAAACTGTCTGTTAGGCTGTAAAAACCAAGAGAATCCTAACCAATCCACATATTCTTTACCAGGCCAGTACGCTCTGATATCTTCTGAGTTACCGTCTAGTATATCATCTACAGGAGATGAACTTGCTTGCCATACATAGGCTACATTAGTTACCCCTTCTTGTCGCATTACAGTTACGAATCGTTGCCATGCACTTTTAAATTCTTCTGGTTTATATCGATTCCAGTTTCCGTCGAATTCAAATCCTAATCGAAGGTAGATTGCTGTATTACTATGATTTTTAGCGAATCTAGCAAAACGCTTGATGTTTTCATCCCAGTCTCCATTACCTAGTCCTGCAAGACATCCAGCACACCAAGTAGTAAATTCATTTCCTTCTGCTAAACTCATTCCTATAGACAGTGATGATTCTGGGAATCCAACAATACCTTTATAAGCACTTAGAGGTCCAGCTCCCCAGTTTACATCTATATCCGTAGGAGTTCCATTAGGAGCTTCTCCTAGTGCACCGTATAATGGATCTTGTTCTTGTAAGCTGTAGAATGCTACGTATTGGGTAACTCCTCCCATAGTAGGGAATTTGCCACTATTTTCGTAGTCTGCTACTGTTTTTAAATCTTGTCCGATGGTTAATAAGATTTGATTGTTAGGAGGCAATAAAGAAACGTTTTCTACTGTACTGTTTCCTCCACCGTTTCCGCCGTTATTACAAGGCGCACAGCTTCCACCACAGTCGATACCAGTTTCGTTTCCGTTTTTGATACCGTCATTACATGTCGGTGTTGCAGCACATGGTGCACAGCTACCACCACAATCGATACCAGTTTCATTACCGTTTTTGATACCGTCGTTACAAGTTGGTGTATTTGGGTTTCCATTACTTTGGATTCCTAAATCACTTAATAAGTTAGGACCTCCGTGCAAGAAGTTGCCATTATTAATATATTCATTCCATTTTTGGGTAAGGAAAGGATCTACTTCTAATCTTGTATCTCCCCAGAATCCAGCACCAGCAGTTGGCCACTCCCAGTGTGGTTGTGATTGCCAATCAGCGTTGATGTACGATATGATTCTGATAATATCATCATTTTCTTCTAAGAATGGGATTAACTGATCTCTAAAAAATCGATTCCAGATACCTTCTCCTCCTAAAAATTCAGGTTGGTCTAAAGTATTAAATGGATGGAAATTTCCTTCTTCTGTATCATAATATTGAGCAGATAATTCTGCTACCATAACAGGTAGTTTTTCATCTCTAGAAAATTCTAAGATATATTCGAAATTATTAGCATTATAATCTTCTGCAAAGAAGAAGAAAGATAAACCTACATAATCCACATATTCTGGACCAGGATAGTAATCTTCAATAATATTAGGTTGAGTAGCTCCCCATGTAGCAGATTGCCATACATACGCTACATTATCTACATTTCTAGCGCGCATGTAGTCTACTATATATTTATAAGCATTCTTATATTTAGTAGGATCATAGTTATTCCAAGGGCCATCAAATTCATATCCTATTCTTAGGTAGATAGGTCTTGGTGCATTTCTTTTAAAGAAGGCTTCTAATTGATCTAATTGAGCATCAAAAGCACCATTTACTAAATCTGTAAGACCATTAGGGTGTTGGTTTCCTTTAGCATTTTTTCCAGATTCTGTCATCCATAATCCGATTGCTAGTGCAGAATTTGGATATTGATCCATTGCAGGTTGCATTCCTGTATCACCAGCTGTAGTAGATACTCTCTCATTCAATCCATACAATTCGAATAAGTCAGTATATAAGGTAACACCTGCTGGAGTGGGGAACTTTCCAGAATTGGTGTATCCTTCTATAGAACCTAAATCTTGTCCTATAAGTACCATTGTAGAACCATCTACTGGGGCGAATTTCCCAGGAAGTTTCTGGGCTACTATGGCCTGTACTCCCATTAGTAGTACAGTAAGTAGTGTAATTAAACTTTGTTTACGCATGATTTTGTTTTAATTATTCTAGTTTGGGTATTAAAAGATTTGGTTTGCAAGTTACTACGGCTTTCGAGTTTGCCAATAGTTCGAAATACTTGAACAACACCTTTTAATTACATTTGAGCTACTCATTTGAAGTGTTTTTTGGTTTTTTTTATATAAATACCTTCTTTTTTAAGAAAACTTTTAAGGTTTTAGTGTAAGGTTTTTAAGGTTTTTTGATATAAAAAGTAAGTTTTTACCGTAAAAAAAGGAATTTGAATGAAACTACATGTATAAATGAACTAAGGTTGTAGTTTGGATAGATTTGCTGCAATTTTAGCTATTTTATTGTGTGCGTATCGATAAAATATGCTTAACAAGAAGTGTTTTTTGCTTCTATCAATTTAAAAAATGTTTAGAAGCTTTTTTTGAGTAGTTTTTTAATATTTAATAATTTGATAATCAAGTATTTGTTTTTTATTGTGTGTGGTGTTTTTTATTTTGTTTTTTATAAAAAAACAAGTTTGTAAAGAAAATATATAGAAAAATAAAGCTATTTAAGCTGTTTTTTAGGTGATTTTTAGCTTGTTTTTGATGTAAAAAAAGCAATTGAGTTTTTTCTAAAAAAAAGTAGTTGTAAGGTGTAAAAGTAGTTTTTTGCCTTTTTATGATGGGGGTGTTATTTTGGGCGTTACCCTAAGGGGTCGGGCTATCCATTACAATTCCTCGCACTCCTAAGGTCGTGCTGCGGGATTTTCATTACTATCCCTAACGCAATGATAATGGTGCTATGATGTAGCAGAAATGGTAGTATGAAAATAGTTTTTGTTTTATGTTTTTTGTGTACAGCGGTTAGTCTGTATTATTATATGAGACCTAAATAGCACTATTGTTATGTAGTATCAGTTACTAGAAATGCAAGGATACACTTGATTTATAAGACGAATTAAATTTTCATAGTCAGTACGCTATGAAATGGTTTTATAGTTGTAAAACAAGGGTGTTATGGATTGATTTTCAGCTTGTTGTATGCGGTGTTAGTAGCTAAGAAATAGATAGCTTGTGTTTAGAGTAGTCCTCTAGCTTTGATTTCTAAGTATTTATTGATCGTATTTACAGTAAGTTCTTGTGGAGTCGTGAGTACGGTTTGAATGCCATATTTTTGTAATTCTTTGGCCATTAGTTTTTTGTCATAAGAAAATTGCTGAGCAATGGTTTGTTCATAAATATTTTGTAATGAAGTAGCGGGCTGTGCTACTAGCTCTTTTAAGGCTGTATTTTCAAAAAAGATGACGACTAGCATGTGTTTTTTAGCAATGGCTTGCAAATAAGGTAGCTGCCTTTTTAAGGATGAAATATGCTCAAAATTGGTGTACAGTATACATAAACTTCGTTGTGTAATTTGTTTCTTTATGTATCCATATAAGGTGCCATAGTCAGCATCTAAAAAATCTGTAGTGCTATTGTATAAGGCTTCTGAAATTGTGTTTATATATGTCTTTTTTGCACTAGCAGGTACATGTTTATCAATTGTATTAGAAAAACTAATCATCCCTGCCTTATCCTGTTTTTTTAGCGCAATATTAGAAAAAGCCAAGGTGCTATTAATAGCATAATCTAGCAGGCTTACTTCTTCAAAAGGCATTTTCATTACTCTACTAGCATCGATGATAGAATAGATTGGTTGTGATTTTTGATCTTGGAATTGATTGATCATTAGTGTACCTTTTTTAGCTGTTGCTTTCCAGTTAATGGTACGAATATCATCTCCCATCACATATTCTTTGATCTGTTCGAACTCCATGGTGTGTCCGATACGTCTTATTTTTTTAAGTCCGAATTGTGTAGAGGAACGATCAACGGCTAAGAAATCATACTTTTTCATTTGTATAAAAGAAGGGTATACCTTTACCATTGCAGCCGTGTCGAAGCTATGTCTACGCTTAATGAACTGTATTCGTGTCATCACATAAATATGCAAACTTCCGAATTGGTATTCACCACGCTTTACGGGGCGTAATGCGTATTCAAAATCAAAGGTTGATTTTTTGGGAATGCGTATTTTTTTTAGAAAATCTCTTTTTTGGAATTGGATAGGAATCTCATCAATAATCTCTATGAAGACTTCAAATGCGTGTCGGTTTTCAATACGAATAGGAACGGCATTAAAGTCGCTGTTAGAAAATTTTTCGGGTAGGTTTCTTTGTGCTAGAATCCCACTTCTTTGTCTATTATATAACCACGCGATATCGAATATACAAATGATAAGAATTCCCCATGCGCATAACCATACGATAGGATATAGAGGGTGAAACCAATACGATAGCAAAAAAAGTACTGCTATGATAGCGATGGCATAAAAAAGACGTTTGCCAAGATATAGAGATTTAAAAAAATGATTCACAATTATCTAGGGATTTCTACGGATTGTAAAATCATTTCGATCACCTTTTCAGCAGTCATGCCTTCCATTTCGCGTTCTGGCGATAAGATGATACGGTGTCTGAGTACTGGGAAGAGTGCTTTTTTAATATCTTCTGGGGTTACAAAATCTCTACCATTAATAGCAGCAAAGGCCTTGGCAGCATTCATAACAGCTAATGAGGCTCTAGGCGACCCTCCTAAGTACAGATGCGGATGCGTTCTGGTTTTGGTCACAATCTCGGCAATATATGTAAGTAGTTTTTCTTCTACCAATACCTCTTGCGTCTTTTGTTTAAAGCTGAGTAGTTTTTCAGGACTTAGCACTGATTGTACACTCGCAGATAGTGCTGCACTAGTATGTTGATGCTGTGTTTTTAGAATATCAATTTCTTCTTCTAAGGAAGGGTAGGTTACTTCGATTTTAAATAAGAATCGATCTAATTGTGCCTCAGGGAGTGCATACGTACCCTCTTGTTCTACTGGGTTTTGGGTAGCAAGTACCATAAACGGGGCTTCCATCGGATAGCGAATACCATCTATTGTCACTTGTTTTTCTTCCATAACTTCGAACAGTGCTGCTTGGGTTTTTGCTGGGGCACGATTGATTTCATCGATCAGAACCATATTTGAAAAAATAGGTCCTTTTTTGAATTCAAAATCACTGCTTTTCATATTAAAAACAGACGTTCCTAATACATCACTAGGCATTAGATCTGGCGTGAATTGTATTCTGCTAAAAGCAGTTTGTAGTGTTCTAGCAAACAATTTAGCGGTTACCGTTTTCGCGATCCCAGGTACTCCTTCGATCAGTACATGTCCATTGGCTAATAAGGCTACAATAAGCAGTTCTATAAAATCTTGTTGCCCTATAATTACTTTGGCAAGTTCAGCTTTGAGTTGCGTCACAGCTTCTTGTAATTCTGTAAGATCAATGCGATTTTCAAAATGAATAGATTGCTCTTGTGATGCAGGTGTGGGTATGCTGCCTTCTGGCGTATTAGTAGGAGTAGTATTTTCGTTTTCCATGGGTATATGTTGTTATTTTAGTAGCAATAGCCAAGTTTAGCATACGCTTTCTTGGATTGACTACGATGCTTTATGTTTAAATCTAGAGATTAGTTGTGCTAATTGTGTTAGTTCGTCTTGAGTAACTGTATATTTTGTGTTCAGTTTTTCGCCATAAGTTAGTACTTTTTTAGTGTCAGCTACTGTATTATTACTTCTAATAGCGATTGCTTTTATCGTCTCTTTGTCTAAGCTATCAGTGGGGATTCTCAGTTGATTTCGTATGTATGCTAAGAAGAGGGTGTATTGTTTTTGTGCTATCGACGTATGATCTTGTTGTTCTAGATACATACCACTGATTGTTCTAGTAAAAGCGATGGTTTGATTCTTTAGAGGAGTGATGATAGGAATGCTACGCTGTTTTCGCTTTCCTTCAAAAAGTACAAAAAGTACTGTTCCTAGTAGTAGGGTATAATACGCCCATTTTAAATACTTGTTGGTCAGTAAAAAGTATAAAGACGAAGTATAAAATGTTTTTCCATTTTTGTAATAGTTATCCCATAGTAGTGGTTGTTCTGTAGGGATGTATTGTAGTAAATTCTCTGTGTATTGGTAGTTGTTGTCTTTTAATACAAAGTAATTACTGAATGCTTCTGGGAACGTATGTAATAAGATTGATCCTTCTCCAAATGTTTGCTGTACAAAATTCAATTGAGGACACTTGATCCGTACACTGTCTTGCTGTAAAGTTACGATACCTAATCCTGTAGTGGGTAGCGAATCTGTTTTTTGGAAATAAGGAATTTCTGTAGCTCTATCGTAAGTATACGTAGTGTTGTTTTTTAGGTATTCGTCTACAACTGCTACTACAGGTTGTGTCGTAATTTCAGTAAGATCAATTAGGGTATTGGTTTCAATTGCTAGCGTATCTAGTAAGTTGGGACTTATATTTTTTGCAGAAACAAAAAGCCTATTTCCTTTAGCCACCCATGTTAGTACTTTTTTTAGTTCTGCATCATCAAAATGAACACTTTCATTGATAAAGGTATAGGTGCTACTACTACTTAAGGAATCGCGGTCTGTTAGGAATTCGAATGGAGGTTGATTAATATCTTGTATCTGATATGTTTTTTGAATCAATTCATACGTAGCAAATGTTCCTAGAGGTATTTTGTCTTTTTTAGAATAACTAGGAAACCAATTAACAGGCGTAGGCTCATTAGCTTCTAAGAGGACGAAGACTCCTATTGTAGCAATGATACTGATGATGATGATTTGAGTTTTGTTGATTCGCAAGGCTTAGGAAGTTAACTTTTGGGTTAATGATTGAAATTGTATAGCCGCAGCCTGATACGCTTGCTCGTCTACTTCGAAACTACCATACCATATAAAATCATAGAGCTTGGTAATTTTGCTAAATTGTTGTTGTAGTGGTGTATTCGTTAGCTCTGCGATGTAATCGGTATTGGTTTTTTGAGACTCCCAATGAATATGTTCTTTGTCAGACAGTTCTTTGAGTACATATAAGTAGTAATACCGAATCGCTAATCGGTAGTTTTGATTCTTCAACGCTTGCTGGATGAGTTCCTGAATATTTTGGTTCTGTATAATATCTTCGTCTTCGCTGAGTAGTACTTGTGCTGTGGGAGTTTGTTGCCTGTTGCGTTCTCTAGGATGTATGCGCATAAATAAAAAGCCTAGCAGGATCAACAGAGCGATAATGCCTATGTATAACAACACTTTGAAAAAGAAACTCCAAAAACCGCTCAATTCAAAATCACCAAACAACTTACTAAAAAAATCGATAATAACCTGTTCTAACCAAGTTTTGAACTCTGTCCACCAATTGTCTGAGGGTTCGGTTGTCACATAATCAAAATCAGCATCTTCTTTATACTGCTGGATCGTTTCTGGGTCGAAGGTTATTTTTTCTTCGGTATTTATTAGATCATTGCGTAGGGGCAATGATTGGAGTACGATGCAGGTATCCTTAGTTTTTGCCGTAATTGTACAACAAGAGAGCGCTATAAAGAAGTAAAGAATTTTCAATTTATTCTGATTTACCGAGTGATTCTATTTGTTCTAATGCACCTGTATGATGCTTTCTTTCATTTAGGTTAAAATAGATAAAGGCACTAGAGATACCCGAAAGTAAATAGAGTATAAAATAACGAATCAGATCGCTAATAACGCTTAGGGTAATGGCTGTCCAGTCGGTTATTTCAGCAGCATTTCCCATAGATACTTCATTTGCAGAGATCAATCCACTGACCATTCCATAGATAAAAGCAGGGATAGCAAACACATATCCGATCATACTAGAGATCAATCCCATGACAAATATGGTAGCAAAAGTAATCCACCATTCGCCACGAATCAATTCGAAGCTATCACTAATCGTATCTGAAATAGAGGTGCTGCGAAATACGAAAATAGCAAATACTAAACTCATCGGGACATAAAGGTAGATTCCTGGAATGACACACAGCATGAATCCGAATAACGAAATCATTCCTGATACGATAGAGAGTCCAATGATTTTTCCAAGATCTCTTTTAACGAGGCTCTTTACGGTATCCTCATCTACAGTACCTTGGTTATCGATATATGATTTTATATAATGTAATATAGTACCTGATAGGATTCCTGCAAATAGGAAGAGCCCTAAAACAAGTAGTGCAAACGCGATGAAAATAATTCCGAAATCAATACCAAGGTTGTCTATACTTGACCCCACGCCGATTTTACTGGTTATATCCATGCTCACATAGGTCATAAATGCCAGTGCTATCATGAGTAATACAATAGGTATCACAGCTGTTTTTATGGTAAGTGACAAGATAGGTTTTAAACTTTGTCTTACAAAAGCAAAAGTATCTGATATGATGTCTCCTAATTCTCGTTTTTTCTTAAACTCAATGTAATTATTGTTCATTAGCTATGCTATTTTTATGTTTTTTAAACAATTTTCTAGGGTAGTATACATAATAGTACAGTATAGATGCCAATGAGGTAGCAATGATCAATATTGCCAACCAATCAGGCATTTCGGTATGTCTGGTCACGAACCCTTCTAAGAATCCTGCGATGATAAAAAAAGGTATGGTGCTGATTACGATTTTAAGTCCGTCTTTGATGCCTCGTATAAAAGAAGTGAATCGGGTATAAGTCTCAGGGAATAAGATGGATTTACCAACTACCAATCCGGCACATCCAGCTATGATGATCACAGAAATTTCTATAGTACCATGTATCCATATAGTTCGGGCACTTTCCCATAGCAATCCTTTATCATAAAAGAAGTATTGAAAAGAGCCTAGCATGATAAAATTCTGCATGAGCATAAAAATAGTACCCAGTCCGATTATAATCCCAAACACAAAGCAATACAGAGCTACTCGTATATTATTAATGGTAATGCCTAGAAACATGTCGGTTTCTTCCATTTTTTTATAAACGCCCATGGGATCGCCTTTTTCGATGTTTTCTAAAGTAGCATTTACATATCCATCCCCCAGTATAGAGCGTACAAAAGCACCGTCGGTAGCAGAAGAGTAAGCACCAACTGCTGTAAATAGCACTGCGATTAAAAAGGTAATAAGTAATTCTTTTTGGTAGGTGTAGAATAATAAAGGGAACTCACGTACCCAAAAATCATAAATTTTGTTCTTTTTCTCTTTTCGGGTTTTATAAATTTTTTGATGAGCAGTAGCAGCAAGTCTATTAAGATAGGTAAGTGTTTGGCTGTTAGGGTAAAAAGTGTTTGCGTAACTTAGGTGATCTGTAATCTCTATGTACAAAGCTGCCAATTCATCGGGAGTGATTTGTACATTAGTTCTTAGAACACTTTCAAATTTTAGCCATTTATCTTTATTTTGCTTTATAAAAGCTGCCTCGCGCATGAATCAAAAATTATAAGCTTCAAAGAAACAGAATTAATGGATAATTTTCAAATAGAAACAGCTCAAAATGTGAGTATACAGCAAAATGCTGCGAGTATTGGTGATCGAATTTTAGCATTCTTAGTCGATTTATTGATCCTCGTTATTTATTCCATCATTGCTATTGTGCTGATCGAAAGTATTTCTGTTACTTCGGGACAGCAGTGGGTCTATCAATTAGTCTTAGGATTACCTGCTTTTTTATACCATCTCTTATGGGAAACTTTTTGGGACGGTCAATCTCCAGGAAAAGCATTATTGAAAATTAGAGTCGTACGCTTAGATGGGTCTCGTGCTGCATTATCTAATTATTTGGTGCGTTGGTTGCTCAGAGTGATCGATATTACACTGGCTTCTGGTGGAGTGGCTGTGGTGACGATCTTATTCAGAGGTTCTGGGCAGCGATTGGGCGATATAGCAGCAACTACTACGGTAATTGATGAGAAGCAACGTGTACGATTACAGCAGGCTTTATTTGCTAAAATTCCACAAGATTATGTGCCTACCTACTCGCAGGTAACGGTATTCGATGATGCTGAAATGCGTAAAATCAAAAATATATTTACAGATGCTAGGCGGAATAGAGAGCATCATATTATTGTACAGCTATCAGATAAAGTAAGCGGCTTAATGGATGTTACACCAGAAGAAAAACCGCTTCATTTTTTGGCTACAGTGCTTAAAGACTATACGTATTACACCCAAGATTCATAACGCCTTAAATGATGTGAATTTTTAGAGTTCCATAGCGCAGCTATGTCATAAAAATTAATACATTGAATAATAACGTCTTAGTTTTTTGTTGAAATCGAAAAAAAAGTATAAACTACTTACGTCATTGTTGTGATGTACAACTAAGTTTGTAAATGCAAGGATAATTTTCTAAATAATTTACGCCGTCATTGTTATCGGATTATACGCGCTTTGATAAAAATATTTTCTTTAGGCCACTCACTGGCATCTACGGGTACATTTGCAATTTTGTCTACGATTTTTATGCCTTTGATAACTTTTCCAAAAATGGTATGCTCACCATCTAGGTGTGCTGCTCCGTTTTTAGCGACTACGATAAAGAATTCATAAGGCGTGGAGCGATTCGAGGGGTTGTTTACCCATTGTTTAGACAATGCTACAGCGCCTCGATGGTGTTTCAGGCCAGCTACAGGTTCTTGTGGTAAGGTGTAATCTCCAATCTCAAAACGTTTTTGTGCCATTTGAGTACGATCGCTATTACCACCTTGTATTACAAAACCTTTGGCGACTCGATAGAAAAATGTTTCATCGAAATAGCCTTCTTTAACCAAATAAATGAAATTAGCACGATGCATGGGAGTAGCGGTGTAGAGTTGGATATGGATACTACCGAATTTGGTATCGATGGCTACGACAGTTTCGGTGTTTTCTTTTCCATAAGCAGCCATAAATGTTCGCACATTTTCATTGGTAAGTTTAAATGTTTCTTCTTTGTTTACAGCAGCGGTTGCCTCTTTTTGTAATGGTTGGTTAGTAGGCTGTTGTGCCGTTTTAGTAGTAGGTGCGGGATTTTTTTGCGTATTTTTTTTTGGAGAATGTGTATCTTCACAATTCGCAAGGCTTGCACAGCAGCAGATACAAAACCCTATAATCCATTTTCTAGATGACATTTGATACATTTAAAGAATTAATCCCAAAAATAAAGAAAATGTCAGTACCTGGCGTGTCTGCACATGGCATAATGCTACCAGAGATTCGAAAAAAAGAATTGGCAGGGATTGATATCGAATCACGCAACCCTAGACATGCGGCTGTGATGATGTTATTGTATCCTGTAGCAGATGCCATGCATCTGGTGTTAATCCTAAGACCCCAGTATGAAGGGGTGCATTCTGGGCAAGTGGCATTACCTGGGGGGAAGGTAGAACCAGAAGATACAACATATCATGCAGCAGCCCTACGCGAAACCTATGAAGAGGTAGGTGTGGCGATAGAAACGGTACATTCATTAAAAGAATTGACCAAGGTGTATATTCCTCCTTCTAATTTTTGGGTGCACCCATTTGTAGGATATGCTACAAAACGCCCTGATTTTGTACTACAAGAAGAAGAGGTAGCTGCTATTATAGAAATTCCTATCGATGCTTTATTAGATGACGCAAATATTACTTCTAAAGAAAAGAAAACATCTTATGCGCAGAAAATAGAGGTACCAGCCTTTGAACTAGGAGGTTATGTGGTTTGGGGTGCTACGGCTATGATGCTAAGTGAACTAAAAAACCTTTTTGCATCCGCATTAGTAGTATGATTTTGTATATTTGGCACTGTTTTATTTTTAATGTTTGGAAGATTTTAACACGCCAAAGGCTTAAAATTCTTACACTTATTCTTATTTTGAATGTGAGATAATAGTGTGTAGACGTGTTGATTTATCACAGCATTCGTAATTTATTTTGTTTTATTTTATGGGATTGTTAAAAAGAAATCCTTTTGGTCATATACTCATTGTAAAAACCTGGCTGATCAGAATTCTAGGCGCTATGACGCATAGACGCTACAGAGGTTTTAATGAGTTACAAATTGAGGGTAGTGAGGTATTTAAAGATTTACCCGAGACAAATGTATTGTTTGTGTCGAATCATCAAACATATTTTGCAGATGTAGTGGCCATGTTTCATGTTTTTAATGCAAGTTTGAGTGGTAGAACAGATTCTATCAAAAACATAGGCTATTTATGGAACCCGAAGCTCAATTTATATTATGTAGCGGCTAAAGAAACGATGCGCGCTGGATTATTAGCCAGAATATTAGCGTATGCAGGTGCAATCACTGTAGAACGCACATGGAGGTCGAAAGGAAAAGAGATCAATCGCCAAGTAAAAATGAGCGATATCACCAATATCCGACGTGCCTTAGAAGATGGATGGGTGATTACTTTTCCACAGGGAACTACCAAGCCTTTTAAACCGATCCGAAAAGGAACAGCACACATCATTAGACAGTATAAACCAATCGTAATTCCGATTGTGATCGATGGGTTTAGAAGATCCTTTGATAAAAAAGGAATTCGTATTAAGAAACGTGGTATTTTGCAGTCGATGGTGATTAAAAAGCCATTAGATATCGATTACGAAAACGATTCTATCGATGACATCGTTAGTAAACTAGAATACGCTATTGAGCAACATCCATCGTTCTTAAAAGTGATCCCTCAGGCAGAGCTAGAAGCCGAAGAAGAATTGAATAAAAAGAGACGTTTCGAATATTAGACATATTGAAGTGGTTTATACTTTTTATAATTTGCTATAAAATCGAAAAAGTTTAAATCACTTCACTGCTATGTTTTTTATACACCCATATCTTTTAGTAGAAAGAATAGGTGTCATATTGATTGATCCTTAATATACGTAAACGTGTTTTTGCGTTAGGGATAGGAGCGGCATCCTTTTTTGGTTTTTTTGTAAAACCAAAAAAGATATAGCGGATAGCCCGACCCTTGGGGAACGCCCAATTGATCAAAGAACGATGTGTACTAGCTATTACAAATAATTATTTTAGGTACTTGCAGAAATAGTGATTTTTTAGTTTTGTAAGGCAGGTGTTGCTGTTTTGTGAATTTTGTAAGGGATGTATTGTTAAATTATGATAAATTTAGACTGAAAATCAGTGTTTTTTTAAAACCAATTTGTTTGGAAATTCTACATTTTTATGACTCATAAAATAATTCGAAAACATACACGTTTTTAGTCTATTGGTATTGATTATCTAGGACACAATGAAACTTTTTAAGTACACTATTTTTTCACTCATCGCCGTATGCACCATAAGTACACATGTACAGGCTCAGACGGGTTTAAGTTTTTGTAACGGAAACTCTGGTGATCCCATTTTTGTAGAAGATTTTGGCACAGGCACTGTAAATGGACCTGCTTTACCTGCTGGAATCACAAATTATAATTACGATGATGGTCTGGATGGTAATAATTTTCCTGATGGGAGTTATACGATCACAAGTAACATAGCTTTTTTTGATTGGCACGGCCCTAGCGATCATACTGAAGACGATGTGAATGGGAGGAGTTTGGTAGTGAACGCTGCTTTTGCAGCCAATGAGTTTTATAGATTGCCTGTTACGGGCTTGTGTGGAAATACGACCTATGAGTTTTCTGCTTGGCTCGTCAATTTACATCCAGCTATGTCAGGATGTGGTACAGGACTACCTATTAATGTAAAATTTGAAATACTTGATAATACAGGAGCAACTTTACTAGCAGAAGGAGATACAGGTGATATTAATGCCGCAAATGCTCCTGTATGGGAAGAGTATGCTATTGTATTTACTACTTCACCAGGACAAGATGAAGTGATTTTAGTGATGAGTAATAATGGAATTGGAGGTTGTGGTAATGATTTAGCGATTGATGATATTACCTTCAAAACCTGTGGAGATTCTGTAGAGATTGCCGATGCCGAAAATAATACCAGTGCTAGTGAGTGTCCGAGTAATGCACCTTTATCGATTACACTGATGGCTACACCAGATTCGAGTATATTTATGAATCATGTCTACCAATGGCAGTCGAGTAATGACGGAGGAACGAGTTGGATAGATATTGTGGGAGCTACCTCAGATGTGCTCACTACAGAGCCTGTAAGTGTAGCAACTACATATCGTGTAAAGGTGGCGCAAGATCCTGCGAATCTGACCAATGATTCGTGTATTACGCTGTCAGATGTATATGAATTAGATTTTACGAACATCATTGCAGAACCAGTAAGTGATGGAGATCAATCTAGATGTCCCTCAGATACCAATCCTGTAACCCTTTCAGTTACCGTACCAGCAGGTACTACAGTAGATTGGTATGATGATGCGGTAGGAGGAACGCTACTAGCAGCAAATAGTACGACATACCAGACCAACGCATTGGGAACTTTTTATGCAGAGGCGCTGAATGTAGCGACAGGGTGTATTTCTGAAGTACGTACAGAGGTTATTATTAACCTTTTGGAAACCCCTGATGTAGAAGACCAGACATTAGATATATGTGATGGAGGTACGACCTCATTAGATGCTACGTTTCCGAATGCTACCTATCTGTGGAGTACAGGAGAGACTACGCCGCAGATTATAGTCAATGCAGCAGGTACGTATACTGTAGATATCACAAATGCGGATAGCTGTAGTGCTAGCCAAACATTTACAGTAGTAGCTGCAATGCTACCAGAGATTCAGAATGTAGTTACTAGCGAAGATGATATTATCGTGAGTACTACAGTGGTTGGTAATTTTACGTATTCATTAGACGGAGTGAATTTTCAGGATAGTAATGTGTTTGAAAATGTACCTGGAGGGTTGTATACGATCTCTGTTAGAAATGATTGTGGGGTAGCTACTAGAGAGCATACTCATATTGTATTTCCAGCATTTTTTACCCCGAATAATGATCGTATTCATGACTTATGGCAAATAGAAGGAATTTCTAATTTCCCTACCGCTAATGTGTACATATTCAATAGACACGGGAAATTATTAAGACAATTATCTCCTAGTAGTTTAGGATGGGACGGAAATTACCTCGGTAGACAAATGCCCTCTTCAGAGTATTGGTTTAGAGCTACTATAGATGGCGAGGAAGTACGAGGACATTTTTCATTGATTCGATAATATTCTTTTACAATAGTACTGTTTAGTTTTTTTTTATGCTAGGGTGTTGATAGAGAGTATGTATGTATGCTTTTAATGAACGCATCTTAATTTTTTGTTTTTGACCAAAAATGAGAAGAAATTTGACTGAATAAGGCACTTTTGGTAATTAATAGCAGCGCTACGGATAAAAACAATAACGAAATACAGGTGAATTTCAGTCATTTTTCAGGAAAAAGAGAAAGTCAAGATGAGCTTAATATGGTTTTAGCGTAGTGAAAAGCATTTTTATGCGTTGATCGCAACAAAAATGCAATTCAACGAAACTAAATTGCAACTCACCGACTTTGGTAACTATTCCTGTGTTTTATGAGGCATCTTTGTAGTGTACAATAACTAAAAAACCACTACTCATGAAACCTTTAACGATATTACTAGCCATTGGAATTTTCGTAACAAACGTAGTTACTACATATGCACAGACAGCTACTCCGCTAAAAAAAGGAATCTATCGTACGTTTGAGGAATTTAGAAATAATGCCCCATCTATCGAGTTAAGATATGATATTACTTCTGTAGAAAAAAACACAGGTGGTGTCGTAAAGGGAACGCAAACAATTTTCTATGCTTTAGATACACATAAATATACAGCTCAAAAAATAGGAAGAGTGTATGGATTCTGTGATGGGAAAAATGTGTATATCAATGAATACCGCCCTAAGTTAAAAGCTAGTACCTTGTTTATGAAAGTGCAAAAGGTGGGGAATTATAGCGTTTTTGAATACAAAACAACAGCAGGTATGCTTGCCTTAAAGAGCAAAAATAGAGTAGTAGACATGATTACAGGAAAGATCAAAGTAGTGACTAGGAAATACTTAGAGCGTTTGTTTAACGATACCAGAATTGTAGCTACCGCTATTCCATTCCCTGCTGTAGCAAGCCTAGGAAAATAAATCAATATGCCCCGACATACCCCATAGCATACACACCATTTTATACACAAACAAGCGACGGTGATCTTAGTCATAAGATCACCGTCGTGGTATACAGGCATACTATAGAGAAAGACTATGGTATGCTTTGCTAGCTATTTATAAGCATTCTGTAGCAGCAGTACATCCATTATCGGCTGCTTGCTGTGCAGATTCATAGCACTGTCCGCAGAAGAAATACTTCCATGGTTTAGACTGATCACACTGTTGTGTATTAGGTTGGCAGCTAGCATCCGCAGTGGAAGTACACGCATTGGCTTCTTGACATCCATTATCTACTGCTTGTTGTGCAGATTCATAGCACTGTCCACAGAAGAAATACTTCCACGGTTTTGACTGATCACATTGCTGTGCATTAGGTTGACACTCGATAGAGAGTTCTACACAAGCACTAGCCTCTGTACATCCATTATCTACCGCTTGTTTTGGCGATTCATAGCATTGTCCGCAGAAGAAATATCTCCATGGTTTAGATTGGTCACATTGCTGTGCATTAGGGATACAACCATTGGTATCATCCTGTCCGTATAAATAACGTAATGCAATGCGGTCTTGTTCTGTAAATTCGCTTACATCATGTCCGCAGCTTTTCATTACAGAATCTACAAAATCTCCAGTAGCATCCGTACCTGGGATCTGAATCGTTTGGTTAGATCGTGGTCTAAATACGACATTGCCCCCACAAGATCTTTTGGTGCTCCAGTCAGAATGTGTTAAGCCTAGTGCGTGTCCGATTTCTTGTAAGAATACGGCTTTCCATTCGCTTTCGCTTAGCGGAGTGATTTTTTGTCTATTGATGGTAATTCCTCCTCCAGGATTTCCATTAAAAGGCAAGAAGGTTTCTCCTGCTTGTTTAGGATCTACCGTCTGCCCTAGATAGACTACTATGTCTCCTGGCTGTGTTCCGATACTAAAGGTAAAGCTCAGTTGTAAGTCTAAGGCATTGTAATCTGCCAATGCCGCAGCTAGCGCATCATCTAATCGATCTGTAAGCCCTCTAGAGACTACTTGTATGGTACGGGGTGTGCTTACATCTACTAGCTCTATTACATGCGAAGCTTTGCTAGTAGTTGCATACTGATCGAGTTGCGTTACAGGAATTAACAATCCATTGACAGCAACTACCTCTACAGCAGTTCCTGCTGCGGTGGTTACAGTAGCAAATTCTGCTCCTTCTGGATGGATACCCATAGCAGGTAGTAGTTCTTGGAGCTGCGCTGTGGTGTAGGCGTCAGTCTCCGTGTTTAAAGTTTCTTGTTCACAGGCTACAAATAGAAAAGAGAATAGTAGCACAATGAGCATCATTGGTTTTTGTAAAAACATGGTTAATTTTTTTTGGTTAATCCTACGAAGTTGCAAAAAACCACACAAATAATATGGTTTTTTAGGGGTTTTTTTCTTGTAAAAAAGAGTTGTTTTGTAGATGAATACTACTAAACTGTTTTGTGTCTGGATAGTACGCATGTGAATTGTAACGATTACTTACTATTAGTAAGTGATGGAGGGTAACATTATGCGCATGTGTTCTTGTTGTGTTTATCTCAGATTGTGAATTAGAGTTATCTGTATCGTATGAATAGTAATTGCTAAAAATCATGAAGCGTTAAAAAAACAATAGAAAAAAGGGTAACATTTGCTTTAAAAAATACACTATGATAATGAAGCGTGTTTCATTTTTGATAGTGATTACATCTAGAATATACGCATAAAAGCATGTTTAGCTATAAAACATCAAAAGTATACAGTATTTAGATAAGGGAATATTCGGTTGATTCGTAGTGTTTTAGTATTTTTCACTAGTACTATCGATAGGTACCTTAATTCATACGATGTACGCTTTTGTTTTTTGGTATTTGAGCGACTCTTTCTAGCTTTTTTTAGGGAATGGAAAAAGAATATTCTGGATTTCCAAAAGTAGTAAACTTGCAACCAAATACTCTTATTAACAGTTCGTATAGATATACTATTTTACTAATGGAGTGATTCAAATCACTTCAATAAAAAACAAACTATAATGTCAGTACCTCCAGAAAAATTGTCCTATGTGATTCATAATATTCACACTCATATCTTTACGATGGAATACATTCCTAAATATTTTATGAGCAAATTATTTCCCACTACATGGGCGCGAAAAAAATGGGTTGCTAAGCTAGGAAAAGCCTTAGCAGGCAAAACCTTGCATCGGTATTCTGCTTTTTTCTATTCTGCATTAAAAGAATCTCAGGAAGAGGCTTATGATGAACTCAGAGAATATTATCCCAGAAGTGCTAAGTTTGGGGTGCTCTCGGTAGACTTTGACTATATGGGCGCAGGAAAAGCTAAGTATAATTTTATGCAACAGCTAGAAGATCTTGCCGCTTTAAAACGTAAACCCGAATACAAGGATAATCTTTTGCCCTTTATCTGCGTAGACCCTAGGCGTCCTAATATCTTAGAATTGGTCAAAGAATATATCGAAGTACACAATTTTGCAGGTATTAAGCTCTATCCCGCTTTAGGATTTTTTCCAACCGATCCTCGATTATACCCTGTATGGGAATATGCAGAAAAACATCAAATTCCGATTACTACCCATTGCATTCCTAAGAATAAAAGTCATTTTCGAACCAAGATCACTGATGATATGATCGAAAAAGCCAAGGAGATCAAAACCTTTGATCGCAAGGAAGCCCGCAAGCAGTATGATTTTGCGCAATACCTGAACCACCCGCATTGGTACCGCGAATTATTAAAAGATTTTCCAGATTTAAAGCTCAATATCGCTCATTTTGGAGGTAATGAAGAATGGGATAAGTATTTAGACAGTCCAAGACTGAGCAAATCACTAGATCCTGAATATCTAGCAGATGCAGCAGATTGGTATTCGCAAATCAGAGACCTGATCGAAAATCATAAAAATGTATATAGCGATATCTCCTTTACTGTGTATGATGATCGTTTGTATCCATTGCTTAAAAATTTAGTGAATAGCCACTCTCGGAGGCCTAATACCTATCCGATTAAAGAAAAAGTGCTCTTTGGTACCGATTTTTATATGTTGCAAAAAGACTACCGAGAACGTCGTTTTGGGATCGAGCTACGGGGATATCTCACAGACGAAGAATACTGGTTAATTGCCGAGCGCAATCCCAAACGTTTTTTACAAACCAAATTTTAAACACCCGATAGCCTATGATTGTTTTATTAGATAATGGTCACGGAGGATTGATCAACGGAACTTATCAAACCCCTGGTAAACGAAAGGATTGGGGGGATAAAGGTATTATCTACGAAGGCGAGTTCAATCGCGCCATCGTCAATGGTATCATTGAGGCCCTGACCGTATTAGAAATTCCCTATGTAAATATAGCTCCCGAGTATAGAGATGTCCGATTAGAAACCCGTGTAAAACGTGCCAATCGCTATCCCGCTTCCCAGAGTTTTTATCTAAGTATTCATAGCAATGCAGGAGGGGGCAGGGGTTCGGAATTCTTTACCTCACCTGGGAATACCAAAAGCGATCGTATGGCTACCATTCTAGGACAGATGTATAAAAAAGAATTTCCCGATCGTATCCTACGCACCGATTTTAGCGATGGAGATTTAGATAAAGAAAGACGCTTTTTTGTCTTATCCAAGACCAAAATGCCCGCCGTACTCACCGAAAACTTTTTTATGGATAATTTCGACGAGTTTCAAAACATTCTTATGACTCCCGAAGGCAGGCGAAAGATCATAAATTTTCATGTTCAAGCCATCTTAGCTATCAAAAAAGAACTGTTTTAGGTTTCCTTTTTTTAGCTTTGTGCAGCAAAAAAAAGAGTACCCTATGATTTCAGTAGATGGATTAGCAGTAGCATTTAGTGGCGAAACCCTGTTTAACAATGTGTCCTTTGTGATTAATGAAAATGATAAAATCGCATTGATGGGCAAAAACGGTGCAGGAAAATCAACTATGATGAAAATCATAGCGGGCGTACAAAAAGCCACACGCGGTCAGGTAAGCAGTCCAAAAGACACCGTGATTGCCTACCTACCACAGCATTTACTGACCGAAGACGATTGCACAGTATTCGAAGAAGCCTCCAAAGCATTTCATCATATTATGGATATGCAGCAAGAGATGGATCGCCTGAATAAGGAACTCGAAACCCGTACCGATTACGAGTCTAAGGAATACATGTCTATCATAGAGCAGGTGACCGAATTGGGCGAAAAATTCTATGCCATCGAAGCCATTAATTACGATGCAGAAGTAGAAAAAGCACTCCTCGGACTCGGGTTTAATCGTACCGATTTTACACGTCCTACTAGTGAGTTTAGTGGCGGATGGCGTATGCGTATCGAACTCGCCAAAATACTACTACAGAAACCAGATCTCATCCTATTAGATGAGCCTACCAATCATATCGATATCGCTTCTGTGGTCTGGCTAGAAGACTTCTTGCTCCATAAAGCCAAAGCCGTGATCGTTATATCGCACGACAAGGCTTTTATAGACAGCATTACCAATCGCACCATAGAAGTTACGATGGGGCGTATCTATGACTATAAAGCCAATTATACGCACTACCTCCAATTACGAGAAGAACGTAGGGCACACCAGCTCAAAGCCTATCAAGAACAACAAAAATTTATCGCCGATACCAAGCAGTTTATAGAACGGTTTAAAGGGACCTATTCCAAAACCAATCAGGTGAACTCTAGAGAGCGCATGTTAGAAAAACTAACCCTAGTCGAAATCGATGAGGTAGACACCTCTGCGTTAAAATTGCGTTTCCCACCCGCATCCCGTTCTGGAGATTATCCCGTTATAGCCAAAGGATTATCCAAGTCTTACGGAGATCATGTGGTGTTTAACGATGCCAATATGTCCATTGCACGCGGCGAGAAAGTAGCCTTTGTAGGTAGAAATGGCGAAGGAAAATCTACGATGATCAAAGCCATTATGAGTGAGATCGAGTTCCAAGGCCAGTGCGATCTAGGACACAATGCCCAAGTAGGGTATTTTGCACAGAACCAAGCCGCTTTGTTAGACCCAGATCTTACCATTTTTCAGACTGTGGACCAAGTAGCCAAAGGTGATGTGCGTACCCAGCTAAAAAATATCTTGGGGCAGTTCATGTTTGGAGGCGATGCTATAGATAAAAAAGTAGGCGTACTCTCTGGAGGTGAACGCACTCGATTAGCCATGGTTAAACTCCTTCTCGAACCCGTAAATGTATTGATCCTAGATGAGCCGACGAATCACTTAGACATTCGATCCAAAGATGTGCTTAAAGAAGCCTTACTCGCCTTTAACGGTACCTTGATCCTCGTATCACATGATAGGGATTTTCTACAAGGACTGTCGAATAAGGTATTTGAATTTAAAAACAAACGAGTCATAGAGCATTTCGAGACCATAGATGTCTTCTTAGAACGCAATCGTATGGAAAGTCTAAAAGAAATAGAACTGTCTTCAAAGTAAGTAATTAGGGCGTTACCACAGGGGTCGGGCTATCCGCTATATCTTTTTTGTTTCTTTAGGGAAACAAAAAAGGATGCCGCTGCTATCCCTAACGCAAATCATTTTTCATCATAGGCAGTACTAATGATTTGTGCAGTTCTTTTACTCCCAAGCTGAATTTTACAAGGCTTACCGATGATAGATTACTTTTTGTTAAAAGCATTTTTTATAGAAAATAGTACTGTAAATCCCCATACGTAAACTGTTTATTTCCATTCATCACTTAATATACTGTATACATACGTTCCTTTACTTTCTCCGTATGATTGAATGTTATAATCTCTAAGCAAGCCTTCTTTTACTGCTCCGAGTTTTTCAATTGCTTTTTGAGATTTAATATTTTTTTCATCAATCTTGAATTCTACTCTTCTCAGTGCTAATTGATGAAAACAATAATCTAGCAGCAACTTTTTGCACATTCCATTAATTCCTGTTCCTTGAAATTTTTCAGCGATCCAAGTCCATCCGATTTCAAGTCTTTTATGAGTAAAATCAATATTTCCGAACATCGTAATTCCTACAGGCTGTTGTTCTTCTTTTTTTATAATCATCAACGGATATAAGGTCTTTTGATCGATTGCAGAAAGACAGTAATCAACATATTCTACCAAATCGATTCTGTTCTGGACTCTAGCACCAAACTCACCCAGTTCTTTCGAAAAACTAATAGAGGCTAAATGATCAATATCACTTCTTTTTAACCGTCTTAAAAGAACATGTTCATTTTCGAGTTTTAGTTCGTTGGAAAAAAATGTATCCTTAGTCATACTAATTGCATATAATCTTTATTATAAGTGTCATAGTTGGACAAAATGTTACCCTTGTTTTTTGATTTTTTTAGTTTCATCACCCCTCTAGTAGTGGATTCGTACCGCTTCGCAGTAGTAAAAAATCTATACAAAGCCGAAAATCAAAAAAAAACGAAAAATGGCTAGAACTATTTGTTATTTAGTATTTTATGATGTTTTTTAGAGGTCTTAATTCATGAATTAGGGTAACTACTTATCTTACATGCTACTCTAGAAATGATTCTTTTAGTAGTTTTGAATTGTGATACACATAGTAGCTTACTACTATGTTTTTTTGATCATATAATGATTCAGTTATTATACACTAAAGAATCAAAAGGTATCTAATAGTTAGCGCTTAAAGAAATGAATGATTGCTGTATTATTTGTGATGTACAGTTTACCAACTAGTCATAGGATTTCCCTCAAAGGATTGCTTGTTACACTCATTGGTAATTGTATCTACAGTTAGTAGCTTGTAGTTTTAACATATCTGTTAGAATTAGACTATTAAAAAGGCATCATTCTTGTTAAATAAAGTGTCACATGCTGTGTATGCAATCGTTTTCTTACCACAGTTTGGACCTATCATCAACTACTAAATAGACCCATTATGAAATACGTTTTATATCTCTTTATTACTGTTTTTACGCAGTTTGCGATACAGGCACAAGATCGTCAGGCATATATAGAATATGATAAGGTGGTACAAAGTATCGCAGTATACAACCATACACGTAGTGAAATAGCAGTGTTCAAACAATCTCTTAATGATTCTCTAGATTTGATGCTCCGAGAATATGATGCTATGATGCGTAAGAGCGCTGCTAGAAAAACATCGATGTGCCCAGTGCGAACACGTAAGTTGGCTCATAAATTACAAAGAATAGAGGAGAAAATAAAAATGTTTCAAGCGTATGCGATGCAAGAAATGCATCAGGAACAGCGGAATATGAAACATACGCTAAAGCGCAAAATCGATGTAGGGGTCAAAAAATATTGTAATGAATATGATATTTCGATTATGGTCGATAAAAGTGCGGTGCTCTTCTGCGATGATTGTGTAAATCATACCAAGCAATTGATTCACTACTTACGGAATGATAATGAAAATTGGATTAATAAGATATAAATCCTTATTGATGTCTTATAAACGCTGGGCGTGGATATAGAAATTGGGATCTATAGTAATGGATTTACACTGTAGTTCTATCGATTGCCACGTATCCGTGGGGTGTATCCAAACGGGTTTTTGATCGGTCAGCACCCGAATAGGCATCTCGAATCCATCTACTATATGAGTGTATCGGTAAGATAGCGTGGTATCCGTTTGCTTGTATTCTAAGGTAGGGATGTTGGTCGTTCTTAGGTATTGTGTAAAGAAGGGGATAAGAGGCAGTCCTGTCTTAGTAGCAATATAGTTTTCGATCTGTTGGGTAGTAACGGTCTGGTGATAGAAAGTAAAATTTAGCCCGCGTAAGAGTGTTCTCCATTTGGTATCATTATCTACCCATTGGCGGAGGGTGTGTAGCATATTGGCTCCTTTGTAATACATATCTCCTGATCCTTGGTGATTTACTTCATACTGTCCGATAATAGGTGTATCGTTTTTGATGTTTTTTCGAGTGCCTATAACATAGGCGGCAGCGGCTTCGGTACCGTAGTGATAGTCTAAAAATAGATTTTCGGAATAAGCGGTAAAGCTTTCGTGTATCCACATGTCTGCAATGTCTCTATTGGTTATGTTATTCGCAAACCATTCATGACCAGATTCGTGAATGATGATAAAATCGAATTTTAATCCCCAACCTGTACCTGACAGATCCCTTCCTAAATATCCATTGGTATACTGATTTCCATAGGTAACCGAACTTTGGTGTTCCATACCTAGATAGGGGACTTCTACGAGTTTATAACTGTCTTCATAGAAGGGATAGGGGCCAAACCAGTGTTCGAAGGCTTTCATCATTTTTTGGGCATCTTTAAATTGTCTTTTGGCACGTTTTAGATGATCTTTAAGTACGTAGTATTGCATGTCCAGAGGGCCTTTTTCACCTGCATAGACTTCGCTAAAATGGGTGTAGTCTCCAATATTGATATTGACTCCGTAGTTATTAATGGGATTGCTTACAAACCAATGATAGGTAGTTGTATCAGATTGTTCTGTGGTACTGCGCAAACGCCCATTAGATACATTGACTAGCCCTTTGGGTACGGTTACACTGACGAGCATACTGTCTACTTCATCATACATATGGTCTTTATTGGGCCACCAACTACTCGCGCCTAGCCCTTGACAGGAAGAGGCGATGAAATGTTGCCCATTGGTATCTTTTTTCCAAGAGATACCGCCATCCCAAGGGGCATTTTTGGCTTTTCTAGGGAGACCACTATAGTATACGGTTATTTGTTGGTGGCTTCCGATGTCTTGTGGAGCTACTAGTTTTATAAAATGTGCATTGCCATCAGTACGTACACTAAGCGCTTGTCCGTTTTGCTGTACTTTATCGATCTTTAAAGGCGCTTGTAGGTCTATTTGTAGGGTGGTGGCAGTGTCGATTACTTGGTAATGAATGGTGTTGCTACCTTGTAGGGATTGCTGAGTAGGGTCTACCGTGATGGCTAAGTGATAATAAGTAAGATCCCACCAACTGCGCTCGGGAGTTATGGTACCTCTCAGGCTATCTTGATGTGTAAACTTATGCGTAGGATGTGAGTCTTGTGCGTTAGTGATGCTGATAATAAGGATAGTAAAAAGAAGGCTAAAACGTATGTACATAGTAGTGTATTAGGTTAAGAAGTATGTAAACGAATTTAAGTAAAGGTAGTTATAATTTTTGTGTTTTAATTGGGAGCTGTGTTGCGCTTTTTAGCTAAAAAAAGCGCCTCTTTTAACGGATGTAAAAGAGGCGCTAACTATTACTAAATAGGAGTTGTTTGTCATTACTCCTTAAATACTTGGCTAGGGAATACCACGGGGCTCTCATATCCGTCAGTAGCAACTGCTGCAATGCCAAAGAAGAAATTATCGATAACGACCCCTTCTAGGGTATACTGATCTACTGTGCCTACAAAGCGGCTGTGATCCCAAGTGGGAGAGGTGGTGTCTCTCCAATAGATTTTATAGCCTTTGATATGCGGATCGTTACTAGCTTTCCATTTTAATTGTACGGCAGGGGCTACCATACCTCCGATCTGTACGTCGGTCGGTGCGGGTGGTGCAGCTGCGATACTGGCGAGATTGATGGCATTAACAGCGGTAAGCTTGGCTGCATATGCAAAGTCTACATGTTCGATGACATCGCCATAGTAGATTCCGTTTTCGGTACGGATGTCTTGGTGCTGCTGCGTATAGTTTTCATGAGTTTCCATGATGCGTATGCCTGCAAAACCTGCATCGTTAAAGGGTCTGTGATGTCCTCCTCTTCCAAAACGGTCGAGTCGATATATAAGCATAGGGTTCATTTCGGGCATATAGGTGGTTACGGTGCGATGTACATAGCGAGCTAATTGCCTAGAAATACCATCGACTTCGCCCCCGTAGAAACGTCTACGATTTTTGAGGGTTTCGGTATCTGTGGGATTGGTGGGTTCTGAAAAAATCCGAAAACTACGATTATCGATCACGCCGTCTACCCCTTTGATATTGCCGATCATGTCATTATTGAACACGCCGATGATGTCCCATTGCTGTTCTAGGGCATAGTCGGCAAGTCCTTTGCCACCGAATAGACCTTGCTCTTCTCCAGAAAGCCCTACGTAGATAATACTGTTCTCGAAGCTGTATTTAGACAATACATTGGCGGCTTCGATAGTTCCTGCCATACCACTGGCATTATCATTGGCGCCTGGAGCATCGTCTGTATAATTATTAGGGTCTGTCACCCGTGAGTCGATATCCCCACTCATGATAATAAATCGATTGGGATATTTAGTACCACGCTGAATGGCCACTACATTGACTACGAGTACATCTCTAGGAATACGATTGTTTGCACCTTTTTTGACTAGGTTTTTCTGGTAGAATACTTCTAGGCATTGATTGCATTGGCTAGAGATAGTCTCGAATCGCTGCTTGATCCATCGCCTAGCGGCTCCGATACCTCTATCACTAGCAGTGGTATCACTGAGCGTATGTCGTGTACCGAAATCCACGAGTTGCTGTACGTCTTTTTGGATGTTTTGCGCAGAAACGGCTTGGATGATATCATAGATTTTAGGATCTGTTTGTGCCGTGAGTAGTGTGGATAGTATGAGTAGTGTAGTGAATAGGAGTGATTTCATAGCCTTCGTATTTGTGATTCGAATGTAATCAAAAGGTGCGATAGTGGGGAATGCCTTAACAAATTTATAAGAGGGCTATTTGTATGTAGTAAATACCATTGATAAGGGGCTTACTGCGTTAGGGATAGCAGTGGAAATCCCACAGCCCGACGATAGGAGGTGCGAGGAATTGGAACGGATAGCCCGACCCTTGGGGAACGCCCTAATTAATAGCATCAACGTAGTTTAGGAATATTGCTTTCGTGATAGGTATAGTCCTAGGATGGGGCCTATGGCTAGTGGTATGTATATGTAAGTAGGCGGTATGTGCGTGGCTAGATAGGATAGTAATTGTATGCTAACGATGGTAATGGCATATCCGATACAATTGGTAATGGTCAGTGCGGTACCACGAAGCTCTGCGGGTGCTGCTGCCGCTACCATGGTAGAGAATTGTGGGGAGTCGGATATGACAAACATCCCCCATATGCAAATACTGGCTAGAAAAAAATCTTTGGATAATTGAAATAAAAAGGGGGAGCTACAACATAAGATACAGGAGATGAGCAGGGAGTAGCGGGCTACTTTGCGACTTCCGATCTGTAGCGAGGTATAGCCTCCTAGAATACAGGAAATGCATCCAATGCCTATGATGATAAATGCCCATAGGGATAGGGGAAGTGCTAAGCGTTGTTCGGAGGTATAGGTTTGTAATATCACGGGTACGAATCCCCAGAATGCATAGAGTTCCCACATGTGCCCAAAATAGCCAAGGGTAGCTTTTCTAAAGGCAGTAATGTGAAAAAGCTCTGTGATCACACCTAACTGTAGCTTGGCTACAGGTTTTCGATACGGCCCATTGGGAACGAATAAAAAAACCAGTAGCCCACCTATGGTGGCTAAGGCTGAGGTGGCTTGAATAACGGTGGCGTATTGGCTATTCCACGAGATGTGTTTGAGCAAATGAGGCAATGCGGTGCCTAATACCAGTGCTCCTACAAGATAGCCTAGGGCTTTGCCAAGTCCATTTTTATAATAATCAGAGGCGATTTTCATGCCTACGGGATAGATGCCTGCTAGAAAGAAGCCTGTACCGAATCGTGCTGTAAGGATATTGAGTACGGTACTTTCGGGGATTAATAAGGATAAATTACAGAGGGCTCCTAATAATGCTGAGACCATAAATACTTTGGAGGGCGAAAAACGATCCACGACAGTGAATACAGCAAAGGTGAGGGTGCCTATAATAAAACCTAATTGTACAGCCGATAGTAGATAACCTAAGATGTTGAATTCTACGTCTAATTGAGCTGCAAAATCATCAATAACCACATTGCCCGCAAACCAAAGGGAGGTGCAGAAAAATTGTGAAATAATGATGATGGGAAGTATATGTAGTTTTGTTTTCAGATATTGGGTTTTAGTAGTAGCGGTGTAAACATAGTGCAGGGTTTGGAACAGTGTTATCGTTCTTATATCCAGTTACTAAAGTTAGAGACTGCTTCTTTTTGCATAGTAAATATCGTTTTTTATTCGCTATTCTACTAATAAAATGGTTCCAAATATATTAGCATTGATCCATCCCTGATTTTTATTATCGCCAGCTACGAAGATAGATCCCATAAAATTTTCGCGTTCTGGGCTGGTATCATTGTCATTATAGGCAATGGCAAATCCGATTTTTTGTTGCGGGTGTAAGATCATAGGTTCATTCACTTTTTCTTCGCTATAGGTGTGGTCATATACGGTGAGTTTGCATTCCCATACAGAGACATCGCCTGTAGTAGTGCGTCGGGTGGTGATGTGCTGGTTATAGAGAATGGGTTTTCGTTGTGGGTCGAGGTCTACGACATTGCCATCTAAGGCGATATGGTAGGCAAATGCGTTATTGTTATACTGGTGTTCTCCTCCAGAATTATCGGCATCGATAAAGATTTCTACACAGTCATCATTCCACCAAGAGGTGAGTGGATCGCTGTGTTGATCATACAGAATATCATCTTTAATCTCTACGAGTATATAGAGCGCCTCTGGCGTCCAGCTTAGTTTATAACGCCCAAAAAAATCATCTACAGTGGGGTAGTCTCCTACCCAAGGTTGATCCATGGGGTACCACTTGGCGGTTTTCCAAATTGGATCGTTATTGATGCCGTCTACGGTGGGTACGATCTCTGCTTTGGGTACAGTGATGGGAACTTGTACTGGTTTGGTAGTGGTATCTGCGGTTTGTGCCCATGCTATTGGTAGGTAAATTAAGCAGCATATATAGATTAGGTATGTGTTGTTGTGTTTCATGATAGGCTATCAGTATGCTTAGTGATCAATAATGATTAGTGGTATGACTACGATGCTGATCGTAATGTCGTAAGATATAAAAATCAACTTGTTTAGATCGTGGTTTCTATCATTTTTTACTTAGAACTCATCTAGACTTCTTCTTTTTGCTAATGCAGTGATTGAAGTTCAATGGTATTAGGATACTTTTTATTTGCACTATATGGTAGTATTTAAAATGATACGACCTACTACTGCAGGAAGCAGTGAGTAGGTCGTATAAGTAATTATTTCGGTATTTGTTGCGCTTTATTCTCTGATGATTTTAATTTGATCTAGGGCTTCTCCGTCTAATTGTACGGTATAGAAGAAAATGCCTTGTTGTTTTAATAGTTGTCTATCGATAGCTATTTGTTGTTTTCCAGCGGTTGTCATTTGATCATATACCGTAGAGGTCTGTCCTAGTATATTGGATACGGTGACTTGTAGTCTTCCATTTTTTTCTGTGGTAATGGATAGTGTGGCTCGATCTTGTATCGGATTAGGACTGATCACTGCTTTGGATACAGTTTGTTCGGCAAATATAGCGCTCTTACCAGTGCCTAAAGCAGCACGTGATGGACAATTGTTTGGACAACTAGTTGCCCAAATGCCTGTACGTTTTCCATTGCTAGTTCCTGTAATACGAAACCATCCATCGGTACCTCTAGATAGGTCTACAGTTTGTTGTCTACTACCGTTATTAAATACCACACCCACATCTGATGCATTGACACCACTAGGTAGTGTAAAGGTATTTTGAAACCAGTTACTTCCATTGATTGCCGTCATAGGAGTTCCAGGCCACCCTCTGGTACCTGATAGGGTACGGTTTTGTGCTTTGTTATATAGATATACATTGGTAGTAGTACCCCATCTTCTAGCGGGCTGTTGGAAATAGAAAGTAACTTCTGTGGTAGTATCTACAGGGGTATCACTACAATTGCTAGGGCAATTGGCAGACCAATTAGTGTCTTTATACCATCCATCGATACTACGCGATAGGTTGTCTGTTTGTCTGCTACCATCATTAAAAATGATACGTAGGGCATCGGCTGCTACTCCTGCGGGTGGGGTAATGGTATAGGAATACCAATTGGTGCCTGCAATATTGGTCATGCGCTGGCCTGGCCATCCACTAGTGCCTGTAAGTGTACGATTGGTATTGGCATTAAAGAAATAAGCATTGATAGCTGTGTCCCAGTTGGCAGGTTTGTAAAAATGCACGGTATAAGGAGGTACTGTTTCTACGGTATCGTCTCCTGGATCTGTATCATCATTCCCTCCTTGTGTCCAAACGGCATAGTCAGTTCCAGCTGTTTTGAGCACCCATCCACTACCGTTTGGTGACCAGTTTCCACTTCCTAATTTCATCGCTATGGTTCCTGCTCTACCATCTATATACGCTGCATACAAGTCATTTCTGGCAGCAGCGATATTGATACTTGATCCTGCATGTATACGTACACTTTTTCGAACACTAATCAGGTCTTTGATGGCATTACGTACCCCTGTTCCTGCATCAAAAAAGTGTGTCCAGAATACCATAGGATTACCAGGGTGGGTTAGGATATAGGCATATCCTTTTCTAAGGTTGGTTTCGCCTCCTGGGAATACAAAATTAGAGCCACAGCATTGCTGTGCTGCTCCAGTATCATGATTGTCTAAGAAGGTAACGGATTTAGCGGGGTTGATACCAATCATTCCTGATGGGCGCCCATTGAAATCTCTTAGATACGATAGATTATTGTCTCTAAGGGCATTTTGCAAGGCTACTTTGGTATTAAAGTCAAAGGCAGAAGAAGAACCTTCGGTACGATTTATAAAGTTATTGGTTTGTGTTCTGCTACTTTCTAGGAGTTCTCCTACCGAAAAATAAGGGTTAGTAGCTTCATTATATTCTTTATTGTATTTAGGATCATAGCCATGTACAAAATCATAACGCCATCCGTCGAACCCTAGTTCATTTCGCAATGTTCGCATCCATTCGATGATAGCTGCGCGTACAGCTGGATTTTTATGGTCAAGGTCTCTCGCTGCTGCAAATCCACCACTAGAACCGTCTGATTTGAGATCAAAACCTGGTACAAAATCGCTGTTGATACTAAATTCTACAGGACCATTGACAAAGTTGCGCCCTTCATCATCGGCTACGATATAGAAAGTAGGCCAAGCAGGATTGGTAAAAGTAACAGCATCATTGGTTCCTACGCGGTGATTGATGACAATATCACTGATTACTTTGATCCCTAGATCGTGGTATTGACTGATCAGGCTTTTAAGTTGGGTTGCTGTTCCGTATTCGCTATTAAAATTATTGATCTCTCTGGGTAAATATCCTTGTGGAGCGGCCGAATTACTTGGTGGTGGCATCCATATGAGGTCTATGCCTGCATCATCTATAGTATTCTTATTAGCCATGACTACATCATACCATGTTTGTCCTGCGGGCTGATTTTGTACATTCCAATCAAATGCTTGGAATAGAACGTCTTCGTCTTGTGCTTGGATACTCCATAAGGAGAAACAGCATACGAAGCAGAGTAGTAATTGTGAGATGTTTTTTCTTTTCATGTGTGTGTGTTTGTGTTCACTTCTAGTACATAGATATGAATCGGTTACTTAAATTACGTTTGTATGTATAGGGACAAGGCACTAAAGAATAGTGGTACACTTATTCAATAGTGATAAGTACCTTTTTCTGATATGGTTACAAAGAATAGTGGTGGTTACGCAGTGCGTATTCTATTGCAATAAGGGGGGCAATGTTGTGTGGTTGGATTAGAAAAAAGGAGGTTATACCAGTTATTGTTTGGATTTACGGCAAAAGAAAATTTTTGTGTAATAAATTCAAATGGTAAATGGTAGTATACTTAGGTATGGTGTATTCTAATCACTCATTGCTTTAAAAAAGTTGGTAATTGTAATGCGCTAAAATCTGTCATATGTTATACATCCAATAGCGTATATCGTCCTAGCGGTACGGATTGATGTTTCGTAAAAATAGCAGTTGATTTCATAATTCGTAAATTTTAGTTTATAAAAATGATTGTTATGTGTTAGGACTGCTAATTTATTATGAATTATTTAATATTAAGTTATCGAGAGGTAACTACAACGTTTTCGTGTTGATAAATTCTTATTTTTTTGATGATTTTATTGTGATTTAGATAAATTTATAGAAAAAAGAGAAGATGCTTTATGAATCATGTGCTGTTTAGCTCTTTTAGCAAAAAAGTTTAAACCACTTCAAATACGAATAAGGATGTATGTATGATCAATTATAAAAAAGTACGGCTTCTAGGTATTTATGCCTAGAAGCCGTGGATAGTGATTAGATTAATTTCTCTTATAGAAGCTTTGTACTCAATGTATGTTAATTAGTCAAAGTGTTCATAAACTTTATAACGAATAGTCTCGCGATTATTTACGGTATATTTTTTGGTTACTTTCTTTCCTCGTTCTATAATCACTTCATCAATCACTTTAGTAAGTGTAGGTGCGTTTGCAACTCCTTTTGAAACTATAACGTATACTTTTTTTCTAGTTTTGTTGATCATTACGACTTTTCTCTTTCCGCATTTACCAGAACAAGCTCTTTCTGCAGTCTCTCCGTTTATAGGAACTTCAAAGGTTAAATTCTTAGCTTTATCTTTAATTACAACTACTCTAGAGGATTTTTGTAATTCATCAAAATTACCGATTTCATCGGTTGCAATCTCATTGGCTACAGGGTCTTGATTACAAGAAATCAATGTTATTATTGTTACCATTGTAAAGATACTGTACATTAAATTTTTCATAATAATAAAAAGGTTTTAAGAGTTAAAATTTTAGATACATAGAAGACTTTATACGTAGTAACAACTATACAACTAAAGTTGATATATGTGGTACTTTTTATAAGTCTTATATGCTAGTGTAAATATAAAATTTGTAGCAATATTTTATGTTCCTATTGTATGATCAACCTGTTTGTTTGTATAAGCATGAGGGAATTTTGTATAAAGTGAAGGTGTAGTATATGTGTTTTTTTTTAGGGAAATAATTTTGTGGTTTTTCACTAGTTAAAAATAGTTTTCAACAATAAGTTTTACAATAGATTTACGGTGGTTAAGATGTGTAGTCTATGATACCAGTAAATTCAAATGGTAAATGGTATTAGCTCATTTTGGTTAAAGCTTTCTAAAGTTACCACCCATAATTTACTGTAATTTGTAGCTGTAGGTATCTGCTAGTTTCCATATGGTTTTGAATTGTGGAATGATCTCTTCATCGAAATCCGCATCGGTATTAAATAATAGAATACGACCGATTCCTGTAGTAGGATTAAAATACATGCCTGCTACGATACCAGGATCTCCCCCGCTATGCCCTATAGTCTTAAAAGTATCCCCCATAAAACCGTTTGATAATTCTGTAAACAGGCCTAAAGAGCCATTGCGTTTTCCCTTTAGTTGTGCAGGGGTTAGTTGTGGTGTAAATAATTCTTTGTAACTCTCTGTGTTCAGTAGCTTTCCTTGTCCATTATAGCCATTGATGAGTTCCATGAGTAAGTAGCTCATGTCTTTACTAGTGGTCAGTAGTCCTCCATCTGGATACGACTGTAAGGAATAATCGGCTAACACGCTTTCGTAATTCCCATATAATTTAGAGCGTTGTGTACTATCTATGGCAGTATGTGACCATGTAGTTTGCTGCATCTGTAAAGGGTCGAAAATATGCGTTTTGGTAAAAGCGTGGTAGGGTCTTTTCGTAGCTATTTCGATGACATATCCACAGAGCGCAGCTCCTAGATTAGAATACTCAAATGTACTGCCTATACTATCTTTGGTAAATGTTTTAGGGGTGTATAGTGCTCCTTCTTTAGCGAGTAATTGCGCTAAAAAATCACCTAGTGGTTTTTTAGTAGATGGGGGTTTCATATAGCCAAATACACTGACTCCTTTTGGGTGTGTTTCTTTATGAAGTACATAGGTGTTTTCCCAGAATGCATCGGTGTCTTGTATCGTACTGGTGTGTGTAGCGAGGTGTCGTATAGTGATCTGTTGTGTGGGAGCATTGGGATTGCTGATCTCAAAGGGTAAGTACTTCTGGATAGGATCATCGAGGTGTAGTGCACCTATTTCCTGTGCTTTTAATACTGTGATTCCCAAAATAGTCTTAGAAATCGAAGCAATGGGTTGTACCGTAGTAGGTGTATACGGTTGTTGTGTAGCAGTATTCCTAAAACCAAAGCCTTGGTTGTATAAAATGCTTTCTGGGTCTACCATAGCTATTCCAAAACCTACCGTGTGTTTTTGGTTATAAATCGATTGTAATTCAGTCGTTAGACTGTCTTTTATAGGTTGTAAATCAACAGTACTGGTAGGTGGTGTTTCAGCTTGTTTTGATTGTTGCTTGCAGGCAATGAATAGAGGAATTACTAGACAGGCTATTTGGATTGGACGCATAGCAATAAGTTTTTTTGATGATTGATGAATATTTAGATATATACTAGTGCGGAATCGTCTTTTTATGATGTATACTATTTTTATGTTCAAAGATTTCGACACGCACTTGGTATTTTGCAAAGGATTGCCGCAGGGTATAATTTTGTCGTAACAGTGCTAATTCCTCATCAGTGAGGTTATAGACATTAGAATAGAAAACATAAGGTTCTGTACCTGTAAACCGTACAAAAGCGCGTATGTCGCCGTTTAATTCTATATCGTCGATCGTAGTACTATTTGGAAAAAAAGAACTGGTTTCTCCTATGGGAATAGCCTGTGTATCCATGTACTCGATTGCCTGCTTGCGCAAATCCCAATACGGCAGATGTGCTAATGAAGCGCCCCATCCCTGTGCAAAGGCATCTGAGTATACAATAAAGTTACCACCTAGCAGACTCACTAGTAGTACTACGTAAATTCCTTTTTTTAATCGATATAATCTAGAGAGCATAAAAGCGAGTAGTCCTATGGCTAAGAAGGAGGTGATATAATACCGGTGCCCCATGGTATTTTTCATCAGTAAGCTCAGCCCATAAATTACGATTGTAGAAAAAATAATAATAGCGATCACTGGAGTGTATTTTTTCCATTCGATGCTTTTGCGTTTTATAAATAAGGTATATAGTATAAAAAGTACCAGTGTCATTCTCCCAAAATCGGTGAATTGGAATCCAAGTACAGCAATATTTCTCAAGAAATTCATCAAAAAGTCTTGCACAGAGGTAAAATGCCATGCACTGCCCCACAGTTGCGATGGGTGCGAAATAATCCACCCTTTAGTAATCAGTCTCCATGTCAGGTAGCTACAAGCGGGTAATGCTGCGATGAGGTAGATACTTAAGGTCTTTTTCTCAAAGAATTTTCTAATTCCTACTTTATGGATTCCGAGATGTATGACAGCATCTACTAAGAAGAGACCTGCACAGAGCATCATCCCTCTATAGCTCGCAATACCTAGTAGTGCGAGTCCGATAATTTTTAGATAGGTTTGGTGTCTCAGGATTCCGTTTAGTGCCATAAACAGAAAAAATAATTGAATGGCTTCTGGGGCGACTAAAACGAATTGAGATAAGAGTGTTGGGTCTGCGAGTACGAGTACAAATCCTGCGATGCGTAGGGGAGTATCTTTGATAAAAAAGCTCACGAAATTGTACAGTTGCCAAAGCAGCCCTATGCTAAAAGGAAACATCACCCAATGAGATACGACTAAGGATTTTCCAAAAACAGTCCAACTCATCGCCAGTAGTGTGGCTAATAGTGGTGGATGTCCAGCATCGTGTTCTAGGGCAATAGCACTCCATCTAAAGATGCCATTATGGTATAAATCATTTCCCATTTTGGCTCCAAACAGTACATTGTCCCAAAACATCCCAATATCGAAACTAACGATTAGGAATACTATGCTCAGTAGCGTAAAAATGATTGCTTTCTTATAGTGTATGCTCATCTCTGTATATGGCTAGTAAATATATCGTTTTGGTTTTTGTACTACTTCAATCACAAACCTATTAAAAAATAGTACTTCTACCAATGAATTGTATATTCCTTTTAGCCATAGAACACGTATCTACCTCTTTTAATTAGTATACGATAGATTATTGCTTTACGATTTTTAGTAGTGCTTGTTGTCCTGTATCTGCTTCTATCGACACAAGATATACACCTGCACTTCCGTCTAAGACAACATCTATGACATTCGTATTGGTATATGTAGTTGTTTGGATATGCTGTCCTATTAGGTTTTTTACTGTGGCAGTTACTAAAGGGTAGCTATTCGCTAGCGAGATACGTGTTTGATAAGCTGTCGGATTAGGCGCTACATGGATTTGTTCTGTAAAACTGGTCTCTATCACTCCTAATGTAGCAGAGGTATAGGTGATAGACAGCGTAGGTGCATTGGCAGTAGTCGCATCAAATCGTTTTGCGCTAGTGCCATCGCCTTCCTCACCTATCAAAAACCAACCAAAATTACTAGCAGGAGTATCTATCCATGCTTGTATATCGGTAATTAGGGCAGTAGCTGTCCAATTGTAGCTACCCGAAGCAGCCACCATGGTACTCGCAGAAGCCGTAGTAGCAAAATCACCACCTACGGTGTTCCATGCTGTGATACAGCTCGATCCATCGGTACTAAAATTACAGTTCCAACTCGCATCATTCGCGGTAGCCGTCGCACCGCCACCTTCTTCTTCAGGGGCATCCGAGGTACCTTGTCCCCAATCGGCGGTCGCTCTGTGTACACGTACTTCTTTGGCACCTACGATGGATTTAGACATAAATAAGGATAAGGTAGCATCGGTAATCACCGCATCATTCGGGATGCTAGAGAGATCAAAATGTAGCAACGCTCTACGTAAGTTATTGGTTGATTTCTTGTTCTGTCCTACAAAGAAGTAGGTGCCAGCACCATTACTTTTATTCGTAGAACTGCTGGATTGATATAAGGTGTTGTACTTGTCTAAGGGTACTGTGGTGGTTTGCTGTGCCTGTGTATAGGCAATGATCCCTAAGAGTAATGAAAATAGTGTGGTTTTTTTCATGAGTGGTATGGTTACTAGGTTTCTAAAAGTGCATTAGGATATGGAAGCAGCTATGACATCCTTTTTAGGAAAGGCGTCACATCCTCGATATAGTCTTTATGTACTATTATTTTTTGGGCGTTCCCCAAGGGTCGGGCTCTGCGCTCCAATTCCTCGCACCTCCTGCGTCGGGCTGTGGGATTTCCACTGCGATCCCTAACGCAGAAAATACGTTTACTATTGGTTATTCTTCTGTAAGTCCATCGGCTATCCAATCTTGTACCACCAGAATGGTAGCATCGGGCAGTCTCCCAGATTGCGGCATTACCTTCAGGCTATTGGTGGTATTCATTCTATCGAATAAATTGCGATCTTTTGTCGCAGCGACTACCTGACTAAAAGTAATGAGCGGCATAGGTGCTCCCTGTGTAGGAGTAGCAGCATGGCACTCGATACAATGGGTGTCTATGATTGTTTTTACATGCGCATTATAGGAAGTAGTTACGTCTGGAATAGGATTTGTAGCCACAGGAGTAGTTGGATCTGGAGACATGGTGTCATTATCATCATCACTACTACAGCTCATCCCTAGGAGTAGGATGCCAATATAGACACTAAATTTTATCGTTTTCATATGTTTTCTTTTATATAAGATGAGTTCATTATAAATAAACAGCGAAAGGCCGTTTATTTATAAGTTGACTTGCACATTGTATTCTTTTAGTAGTTCTAGGTACTTGTCCATTTCGAATTCAGATGCCTTAAAGCGATCACGCCTAGCTTTGGTATCTTCTTTTCGGATAATACTTCGCACAAAACGTCGTACAGCGGTTTCGTTTTCTAGGATCAAGCCAGGGACTTCTACAGTTTTGCCATCTTGATCTTTGGCTACCATAGTAAAATAACTAGAATTACAGTGTTTTATTTTTCCTGTTTGTATATTTTCTGCTTCTACTCTTAGTCCTACGACCATCGAGGTTCTGCCGACATGATTGACCGAGGCTTTCATCGTTACGAGTTCTCCTACTTCTATCGGTTTTCTAAAATCAACTTTATCGACACTCGCAGTTACACAATAGGCTTCTGAGTGCTTAGATGCACAGGCAAAAGCGATCTGATCCATCAATGATAGGATATAACCTCCGTGGATTTTTCCACTAAAATTAGAGTGGGAGGGCAGCATCAATTCAGAGATGACTACTCTAGAGTCGGTTGATTTTTTGTACTTTTTCATGGGTGTTTTTGGTTACTGGTAGTAGCTTATTTACTGAAGTGTGGTGAAGCTTCTTCTACTGCCTTGGTTATAAAATATTTAGTATCGCCAAGCCATGATATGGTGGCAAAACGTTCTTTATAGGTAAGCTTTACATACCTACCTTGGTATTTTTCTAATTGTTCGATGATTTCGGAGTTCTTTCCTTCTACCGAGAAACTAAAAATCTGTGCACCAGAAATTCCTTGGCTGATTTCTCCTTCCCAGGTTTTAAAAAATAATCCCTTACGACTAAATTTGATCAATTCTCCACTGCGTACACCATCGCTATAGCTTGCGTAATACACAGTCGCATACCAAGTAGCAAAGAGTACACAAAGGGAGATGATGATAATTCCGAATATTTTTTTCATGTATGTATTGTTATAACGATCGTATCGAATATACGCAATACTCATTACATCTCTATAGCAAAAGAATATATGAGCATATTAGATGTCCTCTACAGATCGCTGTATGTTTGTATCGGTGTTTTATAGATTTGCATTCTGGTTGGCACGTTTGATGATGGCTTCGGGCAATGTTTTCTTAGCTTTTGCTCCCATTTTCTTTAGTTTTTCTACACTGGTGATCAGGTTTCCACGGCCTTCTACTAATTTATTCATGGCAGCTGAATAATCTTTTTTAGCGTCATCGATTTTCTTGCCCACGCCTGTGAGGTCTTTCATCAATCCTTCGAATTTATCGTAGAGTGCACCTGCCTGTCGTGCAATTTCTATAGCATTACGCTGTTGTTTCTCATTATTCCACATCGTATCTATGGTACGCAGTGTAGCTAATAGCGTAGCAGGGGTAACAATCACGATGTTTTTTTCAAAAGCTTGATTGTATAACTTATTATCTTCATTAATAGCGATCGCAAATGCAGGTTCTATAGGTACAAAAAGTAATACAAAATCTGGTGATTCCATATCATAGATATCCTGATAGTTCTTACTAGATAGCTGTTCTACGTGTCGTTTGAGTGCTGTAATATGTTCTTTTAGGTGCACTGCTTTTAGGGTGTCATCATCTTCATTGACCCAGCGCTCATAGGCAATCAGAGTTACTTTAGAATCGATAATCATCTTTTTATGATCGGGTAGGTGTATCACGACATCCGGTAATACACGCTGTCCATCGGCAGTAGTAAAGCTTTGCTGTACAAAATACTCTCGGTCTTTTTCTAAGCCCGATTTTTCTAGTACACGTTCTAGCACGAGTTCTCCCCAGTTCCCTTGGGTTTTAGTATCTCCTTTGAGCGCTTTGGTAAGGTTGATCGCTTCTTTACTCATCTGCTCATTCAGGTCTCTTAGTCCTAGGATTTGCTGGCGTAATGCTGCGTGGTAGTCGATACTTTCTTTATGTGTTTGCTCTACCTTTTTCTCGAAGATATTAATTTTTTCCTGTAGTGGATTCAGGATGTTTTTGATGTTCTCTTTGTTCTGTTCTGTAAACTTATTAGACTTTTCATCTAGGATTTTGTTGGCCAAGTTTTCGAACTCCTTGGTAAACTTATCTTGTAATTGTGCGACTTCCTCTTTTTGCTCTTTGTTTTTGAGCTGTAAGTTTTCGTATTCAGCATTACGCCGTGTCAGTTCGGTGTTTAAGAAATCTTTTTCCCTACGAATGGCTTCTCGCTCTTTTTGGAGTTCTGTAAACTGTTTTTCTTGGGCTACTTTATAACTGTCATACTCATTTTTAGTAAATGCCAATTGCTGATCCGCATTTTTCTGTGCGCTTTCTAATTGTATATGCAATTGATGTACACGTTCATCCAGTGCACTTTGTGAGGTTTTATTTTTAAGTCTGGCTACGTAGGTACCAATAATAAATCCGATGCCCATGGCGATAATAGCAATAATGAGCAATGTGAAGTCCGACATAAAATTTTTCTTTTTCCAAAGATAAAGATTTACCAACGATCCATAGAAGGAGATGGTATAGAAATCCAATATCTTTTGGTAGGGTTTTATAGAGATACATCCAGCGTTTATAAAAATAAAGTGGTTTACACTTTTTACAATTGGCTATAAAGATGATTTTTTACATCCAATTTTTTGCAATTTTTGAGTTCCGTAGTGTTGCTATACAACAAAAAAATAGTACATCTGATTCCTAAATCTCCGATTTATGTGGAAATCGAAAACGGTTAAAGTATCCCAATTAATAGGTATAGACTGCTAGGCAGTGTGGTATATATCTTATTCTTTTTCTTTTAGTTCTGTAATGATCTTTAGTAGATTGACTAGGTGCAATTCTGAGTGATTGCGCATAATAAACTCAAAGTACCAAATAGCATCTTGGGCGCTTGTGTTCTCGAATCGCCATTGTACTTCTATCAGATCCTGAATGATGTCTGATAGGTCATCATTGGCATCGCCTAATCCATTATCGGGTTTTTCTAGATCAAAAGGGTTTAAAACAGTTTGGTAGAAACCTAGTGATGGAAAATTAGAGCGTAGCGTATTCGAAATTTTTTCGAAATCTACTTCGGGGGGGTCTGGATAGTCGGTATCATCTTCTGGGGCATTGCCATTGAGATCCAGATAGGCTTGGTAGAGGTTTAGCAATGCTTTTTTGAGTTCGAGATCCTTTTGCTCAATTGGTAGTTTGGGGACAGTACCCCATTGGATCAGTGTAGCGATGGTGGTTTGTAGCGATTTCAATGGTATTTTTAATGCCAAAAATACTTAAATCATTGCTAAGAAGAGGCATAAACTTTTCTTATTCTACAGACATGCTATGGAATAAAAAAATGCTATCCAATTTGGATAGCATTTTTAGTGGATGTATAAACGATAACTGTATAGTTATTTAGTTTTGTACTTTGATGTCTAATGTGATAAATGCATCTGCATCGAATCCATTTCCGCTAGCACCTAAAAAGATTTGAGCGACTCTGATTAAACCTTTGTTTCCGTATTGATCCAAAAATTCGATGATATCTCCTTCTGCAATACCGTTTAATTTTCCAGGATCACTAGCACTAACACTTAGAGCTCCTAATTGCTCTTTTGTAATACTATCATAGTCAGTTCCAGATATAGCTGTAGATTTTTTAAAGTACATTTTATTAAAATCTTCTCTATCAATTCCTGAAATGGCAGAAATATCTACACCAGGAAGCTCATAAGCATGTACAGAAGCTAATGTAGCAAACTCACTACCTACAGGAGTGTAATAGTATCCAAAATCCCAGATTTCTACTAATTCTTTGTTTTCATCAGCTGTATCAAAAGGTTTTATTTTAGAAACTTCTCCAGTGAATAAAGAAAAGAACGTCATACTTTGTCCATCTCCAGTTGGGGCAGCTAGTTTTGTACTCGTAAAGGTTTTAATACCATTAGCACTATTTGTTCCATTTCCGTAATTTACTGTGATAGTACCTACTACATCGTCTCCTAAAGCATTACGCTTCGCGATGTCTCTAAAATCTCCTCTTCCTGTAGTAGCCCATAGTTTGTACACTACTGTTCCGTTGGTTACTGTAGTTCGTTTAGGAAACTTGATTTGGAATTCGAAAGTTTTCTTGTCATCACCTACTAGGTCTAAAGAACCGTCTGGTTTTTCGTCTACTTCTTGCGAAGTGAATACAAAAGGATCTTCTCCTGCACCAGCTATGTTTTCTGTGATGTACAATCTTCTCATGTTTGCATCATCAGTGGTAAACATTACTTTAGATAGTACGTCTGTACCTGTTACGTCTGATGCATTTACAGTTACGTTTCTTTTATCTCCCGCACCTGATTGCGATACGATTAATTCTGCATCAAATTCAGAGGTAGGCCCATCAGGATTGTCAGGAATCATTAAGTCTGTGTTGTCGTCAGAGCTACAACTAGCGCCTAGTACTACTATAGCACATACGACAATTGCCGATTTAAGTTTAAAAAGTTTGTTCATTATTAAATAGGATTAATTTTAGAAACAAATGTATTGTATTTACACGTAAAAGAATAACGTTTAGCACACATAAGTTGTACGTTTTTTCTATAAAAAGTAGATTTCTTCGACGAAAGGTAGGAATTGAGCGACAATGAGCATCTTTTTTTACAAGTAGTGTATGTGGGTTTGCGTTAGGGATTGCAGCGGCATCCTTTTTTGTTTTTTTCTAACAAAAAAGATACAGCGGAAAGCCCGACCCTTGGGGAACGCCCTAAATAATCTGGGACTATACTAAACCGATCGTATTGTTTTTTTTAGGAGTGCCGTACTTTATAACGTTGGGCTTCGATATCAAAGGTAATGAGGTCTTCTGGAAATAATTGGGAGAAGGCCCTGCATTGTATCAGTTCTTTGGGTCTACCGAACTCATAGCCCTCGGCATTCATTACGATCATCTTATCGCAGAGTTGTATGGCAAAATCAATTTCGTGCGTAGAAAAGATGATGGTTTTTTGGGTAGTGGTGGCTAGCTCTTTGAGTAGTTTTAGAATATACGCTTTGTGATAGATGTCTAAGTGTGTGGTGGGTTCATCTAGTATAATCACGGGGGTATCTTGGGCTATAGAGCGGGCAATGAGTACTTTTTGTAATTGTCCGTCACTAAGTTCAAAACAGCGCTTGTCGATAAGTGATTCGGTGTGCGTGACCGTAATTGCATATTCAATTTTTTCGGTGTCTTCTGGAGTCAGTTTTCCGATCCAATTGGTGTATGGGTATCTGCCTAGGGTAATCAGTTCGTATACAGTGAGGTTCTTAGAGGCGATGCGATCGGTGAGTACGACACTGAGCTGGGTAGCTAGTTCGGAAGGAAGGTAGCTCTGTATCGCCTTGGTATCGAGCTGTACGGTGCCGTGTAATGGGGGTTGTACATTGGATAGGGTTTTGAGTAGGGTAGATTTGCCAATACCATTGGCACCTACGAGTCCTACTAGTTCTCCTTGGTACAATTGTAGGTTGATTTCTGTAGCAATTACTTGTAGTTTTTGTTGCTGGCGATAACCGATAGATAGGTCCTCGGTTTTTAGTACGATATGTTGATTAGGGGCATTCACGATATGTATGGTTTTATCTATTAGTATGTTGTTTTGGGTATAGCATATAGCATAGGTTTAGAGGTTAAAAGAGTACTTTTCGTTTTTTGATGAGTAGCCAGATCACTACAGGAGCACCTAGTAATGAGGTCACGGCATTGATAGGAAGTGTGTAGGCTGTGGTGGGCAGCTGTGCAATGGTATCGCAGATGAGTAGTGTGATGCTGCCCAATAGTATGACAGCGGGGAGTAATATCTTATGATCAGAGGTGTGAAAAAATTGTCGGGCCAAGTGCGGGATGGCTAATCCTATAAAGGCGATAGGTCCTGCAAAGGCTGTAGTGGTACCGGCTAAGATACCGGTGGCGATGATGATAAGCAATCGATTTTTTTGCACATGTACTCCTAAGCTACGGGCATAATTTTCGCCTAGTAACAGGGCGTTTAGTGGTTTGATAGCGATGATGGCTAAGAGCATACCTACTAAACTTAGTACGGTAAAAATGAGTAGATCTATCCAAGAAAGATTGGCTAGACTGCCAAAACTCCAAAAGATATAACGTTGTAGTTTTTCGGAAGGGGCAAAGTACGAGAGTACACTCACGGTAGCTGCGGTGATGCTCCCGAACATGAGTCCGATGATGAGAATGGCCATAGTATCTCTAACGCGTGTGGCTACTAGAATGACAAGTAATAGGATAAGGATACATCCGATACTGGCTGCAATGACGAGTTGCCATTGCGGGACAATCATCGCAGCAGTAGCTCCTAGCAGTGTGGTGCTAAGGATTAAAATCGCTACCCCTAGGCTGGCACCTGAGCTGATCCCTAATACAAATGGGCCAGCGAGCGGATTTCTAAATAATGTCTGCATTAAAAGTCCTGAAGTACCGAGTCCACTACCTACTAGAATGGCGGTAATGGCCTTGGGTAATCGATATTCGAGTATAATGTATCTCCACGATTCTTTGGTGATACTGGCACCTAATAATCCACTAAAAGTGTCTTCTAGCGGAATCCATACAGAGCCTAAGCTAATATTAGCAAAGAAACATATCACTAGCAGTATATGCAGTATGATAAAGGTAGTAGTATAGGATGTATTTGGGGACAATTACTCTAGCTTTTTAAAAAAATAAGGTTCGTATTCTGGTACTAATTCGGGGTGGGCTATGTGTATACAGTCTTTTAGGATCAAATCGGGTCTCAACGCACCTAATTCATAATATACCATTCCTCCTTTTTCTCCTACTTTTAGTGTAGAAGAATATACGGTTTTATTTTTAAATGGCTGAAATAAAACGTATTTATTATTGTTTTTTTTTAAATCGGCGAGTGATGCTGCGTTGCCAGCACCGATCCATAAGTCGGTGTTTTGAGCTTTTTCGAGTACGGTTTCGAAGTTAAAGGCTAGACTGCCTGTATCGGGAGTCTTGTGCCAGATATACTCGGTGTGTGCGTCTTTAAAGATATGGGCTAGGTAGCTATCGCCTCCTGGTAAATACCAGATGTCTTTAATCATATTTCCAGAAATCACTGTAGGGTAGGAAGTGGCTTTTTGGGCAATGGCAGTGGCGTCTAGATAGTTTTTTTCGATGGTAGCGAATTGGCGAGCAGCTTCTTGTTCTTTATCAAAAAATGCGGCTATAAATTTAATCCATTCGGCTCTGCCGAGGGGGTGTTGTTCGAGCCATGCACCATTCATCACTACAGGAATATGCGCTTGCTCGATAGGATCATAGGCTTTGGTACTTCCATCACTCGTAAAACCGATAATGAGATCTGGATGTAGGGCAATGGCCATTTCTGTATTGAGTTCTTGGGTGTTGCCTATATCTTGTACTTGATTGGCAGTAATCCGAGCGCGTGTTTTGGGAGAAGAGATATAATCTGTAGTAGGAAATCCTACGAGTTTATCCTCGATGCCTAGGTATTCTAGCATGGGAATATCGGTGGTAGAGGTAACAATTACCCGTTCTATAGGTACTGGGATATAACGTGTGCGAGGGGGAGTAACTATCGTGGGTTTGTGACTCCCTTTGGGATATAGCAGGTAGGTAAGTGGGGTGCGATCTGTAGTCCATGGTGTGGCTACGGTAATGATTTTATACCGCTCGTACTGCTCGATCTTAAAACCAACGGCATAGTCGATTGTGTGTGCAGTGTCGATTGCTTGCGCAGTCGTAGTAGGAAGTGTGCTAGCGGCAGGTTTTTTTTGGGGAGATTGACAGGCGCATAGGCATAGTATTGTAGCTGTGAATAGGATATGGAGTCGCATTGGATTCTTAATTAGATGCCAAACTTCGATATTTTTTGAGGATTTACTTTTGTTTTTGCGTAGTTTTTTGGTGCTGTACGATGGTTTATATTGTTTTGATTTCGATGTAAACCAAAGCTATTGTAGTCAAATGACCTTATTGATGATTGCATGGTAATACTCCTGACTTTACATAATGAAAAGTTAGTGTACAAAAAATCGGTATATAGTCGATGCTAACGATGTATATAGTGTTTCTATGATAGCGTATCGAAGGCTATCGTAAAAATGAATTCTAAATATCTGTAAGATTGATTTCTAAGTTGTCACCGCCTTTTACTTGGATGTTATCGATGGTTCTTTCCATATCATCGAGGTGATCCATGAGCAGGAACGGAGTACTTTTGGCATTAGGAGTCCCTAATAAGGCTTTGCCATCATTCGTATCTGCATTCCATGTTTCATTCCGATCACTGGGTTTTACTCCATTTGGGTATGCCATAAAAATGGTAGCAAGGGTGGTATCGTTAATGATTGTATTTCTAGTGATTTTGCTAACGCCTCTGATGGCTGCGGCTACACTAGCATCTTTGTCATCTTGTCCATGATAGTGTGCTTCGGCAGCATCTTTATATTGGCGGTATAAGATTTCTGAATTATTAATCCCTTTTCCGCTACTACGAGCCGTATCATACTCTGCAAAATTCCATGCGGCTTTGATGGTTCTGTGTGCGAGATCGAATTCATTGCTATAATCTCCTTCATATTCATCAGTTCCTACATCGGGTCTCGCTTCTTCATCGGGATTATACCCTTTGGTGTTTACACGATAGCGACTAGGCGATAATGGGTGTACTGTGGTGGCGTAGTTATCAGTATACCTTCCTGTGCTTCTTGCTTTTTTGGTTGCTATTTGCTGTAGAATGGTATCGCGTCGTGCAGCATCATTATATGCTACAATAGCAGCTTCTAGTAAATCCATATAGCCATTCCCTTTTGCATAGCAATCATCATACTCTGTATTTAATTTTGTCCAGATAGCATCTCGTTTCTCTTCACCAGTTAGAGCTCCTACCACGGATGCTTCGATACCGTTACCAACTAAGGGTGCTAGATCAGCTAATGGTGGTTTGATTGTTTTTTTGAGTTGAATGGGCGAGCTATTAGCAGTATAGGCATCGGCTTGGTGCTGCCAGTGTGCTGCTTTTTGTGTTCTAGGGCTTGTAGCTACCATACTACTGACACGCTGATATCCTCGGGCATCTGCTCTGTTATTCGCAAACTCCATACGAGCTGTTGTAGTATTGGCAGTCGTTTGGTGTGTGGAGGAGTTACTTTCTTGTGGCTGTAGAGTGTGAAGATGCATGGTGCTACTATTTTATTCTATACTTGTAAATATAGTATAAAATATTGATTATTTGGGATTTATGGGGTGGTTTTGTGTGTGGTTATCTATGTAGAAGGGATATGGGGAGTAAGCAGTATATGGTAGGAGCATTTTAGAAATCATGTTATATTTTGATCACTGCCCCATAGCTTATTTTTATATCAAAAGAGTCTTTGAGTTCTATCCCACGTAGGTGGGCGAGTAGCGCTCTCATAGGGCCTGCATGGGTAACGATGATGATGGTATCTGCTGTGGCTAAGGATAGGCTGTGGTAGAAGTCTACTATTCTTTGTTGGAGTGCGATATACGATTCGCCTTTGGGGGGAGCTGTATGTACAAAATCGCTCATCCAAGGGGTCAGTTGTTCCTGAGGAATCGCATCCCATGCTGTGAGTTCCCAATCTCCAAAGTTAACTTCTTGTAGGCGAGGATCGGTATGTATGGGAAGCTGCCATGTAGCTGCTAGTTTTTGGCATCGCTGTAAAGGGCTGCTGTAGAGCTGTGTATGGCCTTGTGCTGCAATTTGCTGATGGATGGTGGCTACTTCGGTATCGAAGGTGTCGGTGACATCGATATCACTTTGTCCATAGCAGATACCTTTGGCGATAGCTGGTGTGGTATGTCTGACTACATATACTTCCATAGGGCACTTATGCTTAGATAAAAGATGACTTCACTTACTTGTTGTACAGCACCAGCACAGTCTCCTGTTTGTCCACCAATCCATCGATTGAATTTAGCACCTAAAAATACCTTAGAGAGGTACATAGGGATCAGAGTACAGAATATCCATGGACTTCTGAAGAACAATAAGGGGATACAGCCGATGCCCATAGATATGAGTAGCATGGTGGTAGTCATGCTTTTTGCAGCGGGTTTTGATTTACTGTCTCCTGTGTCACGTACGTACGGATGTGTATAGATTAGGGTAGTAGCGATGGCTCTGCTAAGACTATGCCCTGCAATAAGTGTAAGAGGGATTACTGTGGTATCGATAGCTCGTAGGGCTGTGAATTTAAGGGCTAACACTAGGAGAATGCCTACTGTTCCATAGGTACCCAATCGAGAGTCTTTCATGATCAGTAGGATTTTTTCTTTGGTCCATCCACCCCCAAATCCATCACAGACATCGGCGAATCCATCTTCATGAAAGGCGCCAGTGGTGTATATCGAGGCCACCATACTGAGTAATAGTGCTATGTCTGTAGTAAATAACAGCGCAGCAATGCTATAGGTTACTGCGCTAATACTACCGACTAGGATACCGATTAGCGAGAAATATTTACTACTTTTAGTTAGGTATTCTGGATGATGGTCTATCCATTTTGCACATGGAATTCTGGTAAAGAATTGCAAGGCGGTAAGCAGTATATGAACTTCTTTTTTCATGCTCTTTAACTCGCAGTCACTCCAGCAGCTTCAAAACTAGCCATATTGTTTAAAAAAGCAACGGCGCTCTGTATGACGGGATAGGCTACTGCTACTCCTGTACCTTCTCCTAAGCGCATGCCTAGATCGATTAGTGGTTTTTTATCGAGGTGCTTGAGCATTTTTTTGTGTCCTTGTTCATCGGAATTATGCGCACAGATACAATAGTCTAATACATTTTCTTCTAGTGCATTGGCGGCTAATAGTGCTGCGGTAACAATAAACCCGTCTACAAGTACAGTCATTCTTAATTCTGCAGCCTTAAGGATAGCTCCTGTAATCATCACGATTTCAAAACCTCCAAAGGTCGCTAACGCTTCTAAGGGAGAGGTGATGGTATGGCTGCTGTATACGTGTTCTAATACACGTTTCTTTTGTTTTATGGCTTCCATCTGCAATCCTGTACCTGCTCCTACACATTCTGCGATAGGAATAGCTGTAAAATAGCTCATCAATAGTGCTGCTGATGAGGAATTACTGATTCCCATTTCGCCAAACCCAATTACATTACACCCTTCATTATGGGTAGCAGTTACAATTTCAGCTCCTTTTTGGATAGCGAGCTGGCATTGTTCCATAGTCATGGCGGGTTCGTCTTCGTAGTTTTTGGTTGCGTAATCAATTTTAGCATCGATTAATCCATCAATGAGTCCAAAATCATGATTGACACCTGCATCTACAATTTTTAGGTCGATTGCGTTTTGATTGCTAAAGGCATTGATGGCAGCTCCTCCATTCAGGAAATTAAAAACCATCTGTTGTGTAACAATTTGTGGAAAAGGATTCACTTCTCCTTTTATAGCGATGCCGTGATCACCTGCAAAAACAACGATGGTAGGTTTTTCTAGTGAAGGGGTTTTCGTATTTTGAATAAGTCCTATTTGCAATGCCGTTTTTTCTAAATAACCCAGTGAGCCTATCGGTTTGGTTTTTAGATTGATCGAATGCTGGATGGCATTTTCTAACGTTTTGTCTAAAGGGGTGATTGTAAAATTCATTTATTTGATGGTTACAGGTATACCAGATACCATTAGTATTGCTTTGTGTGCGTGTTTGGCGATATGCTGGTTCATCCAGCCTTGTAGTTCGGTGAATTTTCTTCCGATCTTGGTCGTAGCATGTACACCCATTCCTATTTCATTAGAAATAATGATGAGTGTAGCATCTATCGTAAGTAGTTTGTTGAATTCTGCAATGGCTTGTTCTAATGCCACCGTTACATCATTTTGGGCATCCATAAAAAAATTGGTCAGCCATAGCGTGACACAATCAATGACGACTACGCTGTTTTTAGGAATTTTTGCAGCGATTTCTTTTTCTTCTTCTATAGAGGTCCATCGATGGTCTCTCTCTTGGATATGTCTATCAATACGCTGTTGGTGGTCTGCATCCCATACTCTCGAAGTCGCTAAATAAATAGGAGTTTCAGAAAGCTGAAGTGCTAGTTGCTGGGCATAGTTGCTCTTGCCTGATCGTTCACCACCAGTGATGTAGTACAACATATAAATAGATTTTTAGACACAAAGATAGTAGTATTCTCAATTTATTTTAAAATTCGTATTGTTTTTACACTAAATGTAATAATTTCGCGCAAAATTTTGGTTCCTATACCTAAGCTTAGGTATAGGATTAAAAGGGAATTAGGTGCTCTACTGTCTTTAGTACTAGAGAACTATACTTAGTAGAATACTACTGCATGGAGATGCATAGAGTGTTTTATAAGTAGTAGAAAATCCTAAGCTGTTCCCGCAACTGTAAGCTAGGCCATAGTAGTATATAACTGCTAGGTACTGATCATTCTTCTAAGACCACTGCTGTATAGCGGGAAGGTGTATGATCAGATGCAAGCCAGGAGACCTGCCATAATTTGTATAAGTCAAACTTTCGGGATAAAGGTTTGGGTATGGGTAAACTACATACTTTTTTCCGGTAATTACACTAATTAAGTCATTTAAAAGATGAAAAAAAGAGTATTTTATGGAGCAGCGCTATTAGCGTTTGTCTCTCAATCTATGGTAGCGCAAACGGATACCGACACCGTAGAAACACTAGAGGAGGTCGTGCTATCTGACTCTAAGTTCGAGCTTACGAGGGCACAGAGCGGTAAGGTGATCGCTAAGATCACAGCAGAAGAGTTAGAAAAAAGCAAGGGGCAATCGGTGGCTACCGTATTATCTAGAGTCGCAGGTATTACGATCAATGGTCGTAATAGTAGTGCAGGACAGAATCTGGGCTATACCATTCGAGGAGGAAGAAATAATGGGGTAGTGATTCGCGTCGATGGAGTTACACTGGTCGTTCCCTCTTCTGTAGGAGGAGATTTTGACCTGCGGTTAGTATCCGTAGATCAGATCGAATCGATAGAGGTGCTCAAAGGAGCAGCTAGTACATTGTATGGATCAGGAGCTACAACAGCTGTGATTAATATCATGACTAAGAAGGCTAGTAACAAGCCTATTACCGCACAGTTTTCTAGTGCCATGGGTACCAATCAATCTCAGGAAGATCAGGCCTATACGATAGAAGAGTTTCATCATCATGCTAGGATTCATGGTACGCTAGGAAAACTGAGCTATGCCACAAGCCTGAGTCACCAGTTTACCGATGGATTATCGGCAGCTGAGGTAGCAGGTGCTACGAGTGACCCATTTAGCAGGTATAATGTAACGGCTCAATTGGGGTATGCATTTAGCAATAACTTTCGTGTAGCGCTGCATGGAAATCTAGATGACTATACGACAGCTCTAGATCCTTCGGGGGCTGATGGAAATAATGGATTCGATAGAAGGCAGTTACGTGCTGGGTCTTTTTGGGAATATACATACCCTAATGGGAGTATTACCTTTGTAGACAATTACTCCTTATTCGATACTAAATTCGAGTCTGATTTCTTTGCCTCTAAGAATGACAGTCGTTTGTACACCTTTGATGCCTATACTAAATATGTGTTTTCTAATAAAATACATGCAGTAGTCGGGGCAAATGGTACGTATAGTGATTTTAATAGTTTTAGTGCAGGGAGTCGCGATGGTGTATTTACACAAACGATTAATGATCATGAAGCAGATTTTGATATCATCGATCCGTATGCCAATGTGGTATATACTTCTGATATAGGATTGAATCTAAATGTAGGGGCACGATTGAATATTCATAGTGTATATGGTACACATTTTATCTACTCAGTGAATCCTTCGTATGTATATGATGTAGAAAATTACACGCTAAAAGGCTTGGTATCTTATAGTACGGCATATACCACCCCTACGTTGTTTGAGTTGTTTGCACCTACTTTTGGGAATCGTGACTTGCAGCCAGAAGAAAGTAGCACCTTTGAAGCGGGGATAGAGGTTACACGCCAAAAAAACACACGCTTGAGTGTAGTGTATTTTGACCGTCGTTCAGAGAATTTCCTTACGTTTGATCCATCTACTTTCGTCAGTGTGAATGCAGCCAATGATGTAGAGGTAAATGGGATAGAAGCTACATTTGCTATGCAATTGATCGATGCGATCGATCTAAAAGCGAATTATACCTATACGAATATTGATCGCTTAGAGGATGCGATTCGAATTCCGGCGCATATGTTTAATGCTTCTGTAGGTTATCAGCTATCCAAAGCTACCTATGCATCGATTGAATATCAGTTTAATGATACGATCGAGGATCGAAGTTTTGACCCTGTTACCTTTGCACCCACTCCTGTAGCACTGGATAGTTATGGATTGTTAAATGCGCATATCAGTCATCAGGCACTTAAGAACCTACAGGTATTTGCTGCGATACAGAATATTACGAATACGGACTACCAAGAGGTATTCGGGTTTAGCACTAGAGGTAGAAATGTCAGTGCAGGGTTTACCTTGGATTTTTAATAGCGCTTATAGTAAATTATAAAAAGTGTAAACCACTTCTGTAGCTAGTACTGATGCTGCGTTAGGGATCGCAGTGGAAATCCCACAGCACGACGTGAGGAGTGCGAGGAATTGGAGCGCAGCGCCCGACCCTTGGGGAACGCCCTATATATCATTAAAAAAACACCTTATGTATAAAAGCATAAGGTGTTTTTTGGTTACTGTGTGAAGAGAAAGGGATCCTATTGATCTATATACATACGCTCGTAGGTAGGTAGGTGCATTTTACTATCACCTATGACCTCTAGTGGTGTAGAGGTGGTACGAGCAGATTTAGTAATTACACCAGTAATCTGTTCGATAGCCGTTTTAAGCAATGGTTCTGCTGGATCGCCCAAAACACCTAGATCAGATACTTTTTCGGCGAGTTCTATATCTGGTGCAAAGCCCGCAAAATAATCAGTAACTCCATCCGCATTAGCAGAGCGCAGTACCAGTGGCTGCATGGCATAGCTATGTCCTGTATTGGCATTGGTACGGCCAAAGTTATTAGAATCATACAGCGTAATCGATGCTTGGAACTTTCCTCGGGTCGCTGTTCCTATTTTAATCACCTCTATATAGGGGTCTAATCCATTAATCACTAATTCACTGGCAGAGGCAGAACTCCCGCTAGTTAGGATAAAAACTCGGCTCAGATTTAAGCTATTGATAGCGCTATTATCTCTGATTTTATCATCGAATAGATTGGTGTCTCCAAATCTTTCTTGCAGATCGCTGTTCCATTCTTCTGTACTGAACACTTGTCCATTAAACTGTCCTGTGATCATGCTTGATAGATCAATTGCAGTCATTACAGAACCCCCCCCATTGTATCGTAGATCGAGCACTAGATCAGTCACCCCATCGGATTTAAACTTTCCAAAAGCCTCATTGAGTTGTGGATCGAAATTAGCAGTAAAACCATTATACATTAAATAGCCAATACGATTGCCATCAATATCTAGTGTTTTGGCGATATGAACGGGATTTTCTGTGTTTTGTGACTTCGTAAGTTGTACACTTTCTCCAGTGGAGCTTACGGTTTCGCCATCATAGGTAGCTAATCCTATGGTGTAGTTATCTAAAGATCGTAGGGGGGCGAAGGTGCTAGGATCTGTAGTCAATCGCACTCCATTAACAGTGTTAAAAATAACACCACGTTTAATGCCTTTGGTTGCTGCATCTGTACCAGGCAGTACATAGCGTACATAGCCGATTACCTTATCAGAGTCTTCTATTTCGCGAACTAGGCTGTATTCCATGCCATTAGATTTTGTAACACCATCAAAAGCCTGTTCTAAGGCGATAAAATCACTTACTAAGAAGCTAAAATCATCTACATTAAAGGTTTTATCTCCAATGTTTACACTTCTTTTAGAGAGCAGTGCATCAAAAAAATCACGAGGTTGCGAGAAGTTTCTTAAGAAGTTCGTGTATTGCTGATCCGAGGTAAAACGGTTATTAGATAGATCATCGACATCTTCTTTATATAAATAAAATGTATTCAGTCCTCGCCAGATAAAATCATTGACATCAGTACTAGTAGCTGTAGCAACGTCATCATCTTTGTCTGTAAAACAGCTAGTGGGTAGCAATGCTAAGCAAAGCAATAAAGCTGATGGTAGTATAAGTCTCATAAGTATAGCTTTTTTTTATAACGCGTAATATATGTAATAGTATAAGGTAAAAATACAATTTTATAGCCTATTAGATGCATACCCTATAATAATTGGGCTGCTTTCTAAGTACATGTTCAGCACACTAGCATAGTGTTGGATATGCGATGCATACGATGTAATTTGTTGTTTATTAGGAGTATGCTGTTAGTTTTGTGTAGGTGATTTAGGCTTTTTGGGGCAGGTATTAAAAAAAAATGTAACAAATTGTATAGATAGTCGTCTGAAAGATATAAAGCTAACAATAATTAACGTATTCATTGCTAACTAAACCAACGCACAAGCCATGTATAATATACAGGCATGTAGCATATGATGGCTAAAAAGACAGTATACACAGATGAAAGAAAGTGTATTTATAACATTGACCAATGGGTTTAAAGATAAGCTGTATCGACTAGCCAAACGATTATTGGTGAGTACCGAAGAGGCAGAAGATGCTACCCAAGAAGTATTATTAAAATTATGGAGAAATAAAAAACAAATTGGAACGTATAAGAATGTAGAGGCATTCGCGATGACCATGACTAAAAATTATTGTTATGACAAGCTAAAGGCCAAAGAAAACCAAAACCTAAAAATAGTACACACCAATTATACAGACCAAGTGCCCACACTACAGCAGCAGTTAGAGGCTAAGGACAGTGTAGATTGGATCGAAAAAATAATCGATAAGTTGCCCAAGAAACAGCGTGTGATCGTGCAGCTTAGAGATGTAGAGCAGTATGATAATGCAGAGATTGCGGCCATGCTAGAGATCAACGAATCGGCGGTTAGAGCCGCTTTATCCAGAGCCAGAAAAGCAATACGAGAAGAATTAGTAAAAAAACACATGTATGGAGTTAGCTAAGATAGAAAAATTACTAGAAGCGTATTTCGAGGGGAGTACCACTGTAGCCGAAGAAGCTGCTTTACGCACCTATTTTACCAATGCAGATGTGCCCCCACATTTAGCGCCTTATAAAAATCTATTTGCCTATTATGAGCAGCAGCAACAGCTGACCAGTACACATACTGTACAGCCACCACGCAGCAGCCAGCGGTATCTATGGATGGGAGTTGCCGCATCGATCGTAGTGATTGTAGGCATATTTCTGGCAGCTATGGTAGGTACAGAGTCTACAACATCCCGAGTAGTTATCACAGAAGATCCAGCGATGGGTACCTATCAAGATCCCGAAGAAGCGCTACGGAAAACCAAAGAAGTACTCAATCTAGTATCCTCATACATGCATCAGGGCAAACAGGATTTGGTATACCTACATGAGTTTGAACAAGCCAAAAAAGGATTAGTGTACCTTAATGAATTCGAAAACACAAAAAATAGTTTAATAAAGTAAAAATCAACCATTTTTACTACTGTAGCTATCAGTAGTGAGGATATAAAATGTAAAACCTATGAAGAAGTTAACCGTTTTTTTAATGATCATCGCCAGTCAGTATGGAGTGATCGCACAGAGTAGTTTTGATAAATACGAAGATATGAAAGAGGTCTCCTCTGTCGTAGTCACCAGTAAAATGTTTAAGCTACTCAGTAAATTAAATTTAGAAACCGATGATCCAGAGATCCAAGAGTATGTAAACCTAGTGGATAATATAGAGAATATTAAGGTGTTTTCTACCAAGGACAAGGGGGTCGGAACTGCCATGAAAGCAGATGTAAAAAAATACCTAGGAAGTGCTTCCTTAGAAGAGTTGATGCGCGTAAAAAGCGATGGAAAGAATGTAAAGTTTTATTCCAAGCCTGGTAAGAATGACGATTTCGTAAGCGAACTCTTTATGTTTCTAGAAGGAAGCGGAGAAGGCCAAGACGCAGATACTGTAGTGCTATCGATTACAGGCAATATAGACCTCAAACAAGTCTCTAAAATCGCAGACCATCTCAATGTACCAGGTGGGCAGGAACTCAAAAAAGTAAAGAAACAATAATCGTATACGTTACATCCCGAAAAAGAGCCTGTTTATTACGACTACGTATACCATTACGACTCAGTAGTAACGGCTCTTTTTTTATAGAAGTACACACCACTTTATAGACTATCGTAACAGATTGTATCACATTCATCCATCAAAAAACACAGTATTATGCATTCTATTTTTAAATTTTTTTCCATTTTCAGTATTCTGCTATTAGCCAGTTGTAGCGGTCAGATGAGTTTACAGGAGTATTTTGTAGCGCACCAAGAAGACGCCGATTTTATCACAGCCGATATCCCCCTTAGTTTATTAGACCTAGCCGATAAAGTAGGTGAGGTGTCTGCCCAAGAAAAAGAAGCCTTTTCGCGCATCCGAAAAATCAATTTTTTAGCCCTACCGATCCAAAAAACCACAGAAGCACGTTTAGCAGCAGAAAAACAGCAATTAAAGGCCATTCTCTCCGACGATGCTTATGAAACATTAATGCGTTTTACCATTAGCGGTAGTAATGTAGTGATCAGTACCAAGGGAAGTGGCGATGCCATCGATGAGGTGATCATTTGGGGAGCAGATGCTACTAGAGGTATCGCTGTAGCCCGTGTATTAGGCGATGATATACAGCCAGAACATATCGCTACATTGGCACAAGCTGCTCAGCAAAAAGGAGGACCACTGTCGGGATTAGAAAATATCATCCAAAATTTATAAGTAGTATCTCCTTCAAGGGTATTTTTTGGGCGTTCCCCAAGGGTCGGGCTCTCCGCTCCAATTCCTCGCACTCCTCACGTCGTGCTGTGGGATTTCCACTGCGATCCCTAACGCGATTCATTGGTAGCGATCCGTAGGTACGGTATTAGATGTGGCATAGTAGCTATGAAAAAGAAAACAGATTCTACTATATATATGTGTAGATAAAAAAAACGCTCGTAGCACAGCTAGTATAGCATGTGTTACAAGCGTTTTTTTTTTGAGGGATTCGTACAGTCGAACTACGCGTGTAGTCGTACTACATCTTAGATCCCTGTATAATTAGATGGAGTGATTGCTTTTAATTCAGATTTAATTGCATCACTTACCTCTAGTGTCTCTATAAAATCTGCAATAGACTGCTGTGTAATACTAGCATTCGTACGTGTCAGTCCTTTAAGCGCTTCGTATGGGTTAGGATAGCCCTCTCTACGCAAGATTGTTTGGATCGCCTCTGCGGCTACCGCCCAGTTATTGGCTAAATCCTCGGCGAATTTCTCTTCGTTTAGTAATAATTTTTCAAGTCCTTTTAAGGTCGCTTTAAAAGCGATGATCGTATGCCCAAAAGGCACCCCGATATTTCTCAATACCGTACTATCCGTAAGATCACGTTGTAATCTACTCACAGGCAGTTTAGCCGCCAAGTGCTCGAAGATCGCATTGGCAATTCCGATGTTTCCTTCACTATTTTCAAAATCGATAGGATTTACTTTATGCGGCATGGCAGACGATCCTACCTCTCCTTTTTTGATCTTTTGCTTAAAATAATCCATCGATACATACGTCCATACATCTCTATCTAGGTCTAAGATGATGGTATTGATACGTTTCATCGCATCAAATAAAGCAGCCATATGATCATAGTGCTCGATCTGTGTCGTAGGGAATGAGTGGTGTAAACCTAGTTTTTCGGTTACGAATTGGGTACCAAAGGCTTTCCAATCGATCGTAGGATATGCCACCTTGTGTGCATTATAGTTTCCTGTAGCTCCTCCGAATTTTGCAGCATTTGGGATGGTCTGTAGCTGAGCAAACTGTGCTTCTAATCGCGTTACGAATACCGCAAACTCCTTGCCCAATCGAGTAGGCGAAGCCGGTTGTCCATGCGTACGTGCTAGCATCGGTACCGCATCCCATTCTGTAACCAATGTAGCTAGTTTTTCCTTTACCGCATTGTATTCTGGAATGTATACATTGGTGATCGCCTCTTTAATACTCAGCGGTATCGCCGTATTATTTATATCCTGAGAAGTCAGTCCAAAATGGATAAACTCCTTATACGCTTCTAAACCTAGGGTATCGAATTTTTGTTTGATAAAGTATTCTACAGCCTTTACATCATGGTTCGTTACCTTTTCTATATCCTTAATAGCCTGTGCATCTTCGGTAGAAAAATCGGTATAGATCGCTCTTAGTTTTTCAAAAATACTCACGTCGATTCCTTCCAATTGTGGTAGTGGAATCTCACACAATGCAATAAAATATTCGATTTCTACGAGCACTCGATATTTTATAAGCGCTTCTTCGCTAAAATAGGTGCTTAATGACTGTGTTTTAGAAGCGTATCGACCATCAATTGGTGAAATAGCTTGTAGTGGTGATAATGACATCTTGTTGTATTTTTTTTTGAAAGTCGCAAAGATACTTTATTTAATGATAAGAAATAAGGTAAACTGTTTGTAATCTACCACAATAGCCATCGAAGCGTTACGAACTTTGCATGCATCGTTACTTTTTTCTAATTTTTTGTAGTGTCATTCGTGCTCTTGCCTGATAGGCAGGGCTGCCTGCCGCATAATTTTGTTCTAGTATAGCCTGTAGTTCTGGGTATATCCAATCGAATTCAGTACCTAATAATTGTAGAGCAGTCATGGCATACGCCTTGGCAGCCACTTTTTGATCCGATATCAGCCAATCAAAACAGCTTTCGGTTATTTTTTGGCGCATGGCTGCTGTCAGTGCTTTGCGAACCTGTGGGTCTTGCTGTCGGTAATACGCCATCGTTAGGTATTCGCATATCTTGGCCACAGGGCGCACCCCCGCATCTAAGTATACCACGGGGAGTAGTCCTATATATATAGGTAAGTGTGGTAATAGTGCGTGCAAGGAAGTTTTGCATACAAATTCTAAAGACCAGCAGGCGCGATAGGACAGTTCCTCCGATACCCGACCGCAAATAGCCAGTAATTCGGGCATCAGTTCAGGGTGGGCTAGGAGCAGTTGTGCCATATGATGGCGCTGCTCCTTAGAGTGGTTGGTCGTGCTTATTTCATGGATGAGGTCTATCATAGTCCCTGTGCTTGTAGTAGTTCTATAGTTTTGGGGACTCCTGTAGATGCCTTTTCTGCAATCACAGTCAGCTGCTTAGAAGGACTGATAGCAGGATTCGGATCTATAAAATAAATCGGTGTAGTAGGTGCAGCAAACTGTAGTAGGCTAGCTGCAGGATACACCTGCATCGAAGTACCGATAATTAGCAGTGCATCTGCCGATTCTGTGAGTCGAATCGCCTGTTCGAGTAGGGGTACATCCTCTCCAAACCATACGATATGAGGGCGTAGTTGCGAGCCTAGACTACACAAATCCCCCAGTGCCAAATCCGTAGTCCAATCCAGTACTATAGCAGTATCTTTTTGGCTGCGTACTTTTAGTAACTCGCCATGTAGGTGTAGGACATCTGTGCTTCCTGCGCGTTCGTGTAGGTCATCTACATTTTGGGTTACGATATGTACACGATGTGTGGCTTCTAAAGCCGCCAATGCTTTGTGTGCTGTATTAGGCTGTACAGTAAGCAGCTGCTGGCGTCGCTGATTGTAAAAATCCAATACCAATGCAGGATTACGATCCCATCCTTGTGGAGAAGCTACTTCCATAATATCATGCCCTTCCCATAATCCATCTGCGTCTCTAAATGTACTGATCCCACTCTCTGCGCTAATACCAGCCCCTGTGAGTACTACGATATGTTTCATATATACATGTGTTCTTTATGAAGTGGTTTACACTGGTTTTGATTTCAGCAAAAAACCAAGATGTTGTGATCAAATACAGTGATTTTTTAGTTGCATAACAGTGCTCGAAAGCTCAAAAATTGCAAAATTTGAGTGCGCAAGATTGTTTTTATAGCCAATTAAAAAAAGTTGACACCACTTCTATATCCGTTAAAATTGCACGACCATGCTTATAGGCTGCAAGAAATTATTTTTATGCAAATTATAAAAAGAAGTGCTTTAAATTTTGAAGTGGTGTCAACTTTTTTGATTTCAGCGAATATCAAGAGGTTTTGTGTCTACATACAGTGATTTTTTATGACAGGTAGCATTGCAGATTAAAATTAATGAGGCACAGGCAGGTTTCCGATGTTTTTTTAGGGAAAAGAAAAAGTCAAGATGAGTTCTATGAAGTGGTTTAAACTTTTTTGATTTCAGCGAAAAACCAAGATTTTGTGATCAAATAAAGTGATTTTTTAGTTGCATAGCAGCGCTACGGAACTCAAAAATTGCAAAATTTGAGTGCAAAAGATCGTTTTTATAGCAAATTGAAAAAAGTTTAAACCACTTCTATATATAGGACTGTCAAAACAGTAGTATAGGGCACTCTTTTTTAATGAATAGTTTATGAATATATATAAGGAGTATATGTATCTTATATATAATGGTGATTTCAGTCACATTAAATCACAAGAATTCATGGAGTTGATGCTAGTACTGTCTCCCTAATTTCTTGTAGATATAGTTGCATCATTTGTTTATGAATGTATCCTATAGCGATGATAAAAAGTACAGACATCACTATTTCTAGTAGTATTCCAGACTCATTAAGTAGTACAGTAGTCCATATAGATAGTAGGAGTAGTACAGGAACGAATAGCTTTTTTTTTGGCTTGATAGTAATGCGTAGTTGCGAAATCATTAGTACGCAGGTAGCATCATAAATGGAATGACCGTGCATGTATACCCACTCATTATGAACAGTTATTTTTTTGTAGTCACACGTTTTAAGTGTGCTGATGAGTTTTGATCTAGTTTTTGTATGGGGTATGTATTCGCTTACAGAATACAAATCAATTACAGAAATTACGAAACGTAGTAGTTTCTTTAGTACAGTTGCGTGCATGTGTTTGTACTATTAATACGTGTTATAGGTTCAAATGTCTTAATTTTTTGGTGTAAAAAAAAAGGTTTGTTTGGGTGTAAATATCAAACAGCATTTTACTGCATATAAAGCAAGTGTATAGGGTAGATACTTACATAAAACATAGGTATCGCTATACCAATAATGAGTAAGAGTGGTACTGTATATTTAGTAAATAGAGAATGAGATGTGTATTTTAGTAGATATTTTTTTGGTTTTTTGTTAAAAAATTATTTCCTATAGTAGATAAGGGGAATAGTGAATGTGCCGAAAACTAGATAATAATACAAGTATAAACATGTATTTACGGTGTTTTGGTTGCTCAGATACGGAGTTTAGTTACTCCAAAAGCCAATATATAGGGGAAAACAACTTGTTTTGCTATAGGTGAAAACACGGTTTTTTACAAAAATATGCCTTTTGATGGACGTAGTAAGAAGACATGAAAACGAATAAAATTCTTACACGATTTCGGTCAATTTGCTGTTTTTACCTCTATCAAGTAAGTTTTTATTGCTAAAAAAAGGTGATTTTCCTAGTGGATTAACATATGTTTTGGAAAATAACGATACTTTTTGGCTATCATTTGTTTGAAATCGATAGTTTTTTATAATACACACTTGTGATTGAAGTGTTTTAAGTTGTTTTAAGACACTTTTTGATTCTATTTGATGTTTTTAGTGTTTTTATGTAGGAAATCGCCTTAGAACAGGTTAGTCGATTAGGAGTAGCTAAAGTCGACTAATGGTAAGTGCTTACGGTTAGCTGGTAATTTTAATCCGTACTATTATTGAGGTTTTACCGTAACTGAAGCGTGTCCAAATGCTATATATTGTGACCAGTAAATGTATGTAATTTTTTTTTGGAATACCAACGGTATTTAATAACCAGCTGTTAACCTTATAATTGTAGTACCTCATGAAATATCCTTATGTCATTTTTGATAATGACCACACCACTGCACGCGCTATTCAAATAGCATTAGAAGATAGAAACGATTATATCTGTACGGGGATTGCTCAGAATGAGCAAGATGCGCTGGATTTAATTTTAGAAAGAAAACCGAGATTGGTTTTCATAGACCCTACAGCACCAGGGATTAACGGTGCACCTACTCATTTTAGTTTGCTCACGGAGCTCAATCAGTTTATGACGCAGATGCCCGAGATCGTAATCGTGTCCAAGACTGCAGATTTTGCGATAGAAGGAATCCGTAATAATGTATTGGATTATATACTTAAACCTTTGATTAGGAGTACTATAGTGAAGACTATATACCGATTCGAAAAGAATCATGATCAGACCAAAGACAATACATTGTGTTTCCGCTCGTATGGAGATTACCGTTTTGTAAATGTAGATGAAATCTTATACCTCAAAGCAGAGAGTAATACTACTGATTTTGTGATGAGTAACGGCAATAAGATTGAGGCTTTTAAAACATTAAAGCACTTTCAGCGCGTATTGCCAGACCATTTTGTACGTATACATAATAGTTATATCATCAATACACGCTATGTATCACGGATTCACTTCGGTAAGGCTAAATGTGCGATTAAGAATACCAAGGATTTGATTCCTTTTTCTAAGTCCTATAAGAATAGTGTAGAAGAAATCAAAGATACATTGGCCAAGAATAGTTTGGTGTACGTATAGACTGTAGTATATAGTAGTAGGTATCACATAGATTGCTCCGTAGAATACTAGTTTTTTATCAATAAGTTTCGATACGCATTCAGGCAGTATCCTGTAATTCTCCCTCCCAATTACAAACTTTTTTCTTTATAGTTACTTTATATAGTATGCGATTCCATATATATAGGTATACCATTAGTATATATATAGTATAGTTCATATGTATGCCTATTGCTATGCCTCAATGTTACTTATCGTGCATAAGTGCGTGGTATATGAGTACTACGGGATAAAATAGTATCGGTTTGGGGTAATATCCGCATAGTGTATGGTAATTATGTTGCATAGTCCCAACTGCTTTCCGTAGCAATGCGTGGTCTGTATTGTAGTATATTAATTATTTTTACTAGTACACGCCTAGCTGCTCTTTTTTTTGTGGGGAATGCTCCATGCCAGTAGCGGGTGCATAAGACACTTTTTAACCGTTTTTCGTACGATGTAGCAGTACATGTCTCTAGGCAGTCTGTAGTAGGTATTTTCTAATGCCTTTGTAATCGTTTAACAGCTTTGTATGGGTGCCGTACATAGCTTTAAGGGTAATTAAGCTGTTAAATCATTGCTAAGCAATAGATTGCGATTTATGGTGGCGCTAGTGTCATAGCTATACATCTACTGTTGTGGGTTCTTAGCGCACTAAAATTAGCTACAGTAAGCTACTAGATAGGAGAAAATTCCGTTATATATGTATTCGTTTGTTTTTAAGGGGTTTTGCTAAAACAGGTTGTTTTACTAGTGATTTGAGGTACATGCTATTTTATTGATTCTTCTATAGAGTTGTTATTTATACGCAAATTATCGGGTAGCTAGGTGAGTGTGTCGGACTAATATGCCTATGAGCAGTAGCTAGTGAGCGTGTATTTAATTTTCGTGGGACGATTATACGTACATATACGTAATAATTCGCTAAAAAACAATAGATTTTCGGGGCTGTAAGATTTTAAGTTTTTTTTATGAATTTTGGGACTTGTTTTTTAAGTATTTATTTAACACTACTTTTCTTACTTTTTTAAAACTACTTACAAAACGGTCTAAGTACTTCCCTACGTTGGTTAGTTACATCGTGCAGGTATAGATCCACTAAACAGTCTATAATATATTAGGCAGCGACTAGCAATCTGCCTACATTTGTAGTGTACAAATAAGGTTATCAACCTATTACACATTTACTAAAAGAGGATATACGATGAGTAATCAGAGTATGCGCTGGCCAGCCACCATCCTTACATAAAGAAAAACTATAGATCAGGGGTGATCTATAGATACTAGGAAGAAACGACCATGAAAGCTGATAGAACTATGGGTGATCTATTAGAGTACAACAAAATATTAAGAAAACAATTACTACAACAACACTTAAAAAAACATATTATGAAAGCTATAAAAACTATATTTGCAATATTATTCGTTAGTTCAATTTTTGTCGCTTGTGAAAATGACACCATTAACGAAGAAGTGGGGATCGAAGAAATAGAAGTAGAGACTATAGGGGAAACAGAAAATGAAAAAGTAGTTAGAAGTTAATAAGATACTACATATATCGATAAGCCGCATTTATAGCGGCTTTTTTTATTTTTTAGGGCTAGATTTTCATTTCCTTTTCTTATTTTTAAGTACAGATAAATTTACTATGAAATTAAAATACTGGGCATATGCTAAAGTGGTTTGTTTTTTGATAGTGTTGCTATGGGCTGTAAGTTGTACTAAAGAAACAGTGAATCTTAGCGAAGAAACATTAAAATACAATCAGATAGATGCACATTTACGAGACGCTTTAGACGGAAAGAATACTAAAGAAGATAGATTACAAAGTGTAGACAAGGCACATGTGCTATATCGTACACTATCTGCTACTACTTCTGAAAAATTACAAAAAATAGAAGACATCTCAAGTGCATATTATGAGTTGAAGCAATATGAGACCTCTGCTAAAATGGATCGAAAAGCACTTGATTTAGCAAATACGTTAAAGGATTCTATGAAAATTGCCAAGTTTTACGGATACTTTGGGATTTATTATCGTGATAAAGAAAAATTAGACAGTGCCTATATAAATTTCCATAAAGCAGATAAAATTTATAGTAATTTAGAGCGTAGTACTACCTATGAACCACAAGTCTATGCATTTGAACATGGAAAAATATTGATCGATTTAGCCAATCTTTCTAGGAAGGTAAAGGACTACAGTAAAAGTGAGGATTTAACAGTAAGAGCTATAAAAAAGTTTGAGCTATCTGAAGATTATTCATATATTCCTCTATCATATACAAATTTAGGGACAGTAGCTAAGGAATTAGAACGGTATCGAGATGCAGTGTCTTATTACAAAAAAGCTATAGAACATTCTAAAAAAATCTCTAAAGACACCTTATTCGGAGTGTTAGGCAATAATAACATTGGCACCGTTTATAAATCCCAACAAAAATATGCCAAAGCCATTGAATACTATAACAAGGCATTAAAATACAAGCCTTTTTTAAACAAGCGACCTAAAAAATATGCCCGCCTCTTGGATAATCTAGGCTATGTACAGTTTTTGGCAAATCCCGACGATCCAGAAGCCTTTGCCTTGTTCCAAAAAGCCTATGCGATTAGAGATAGTCTATATGATGTGGTAGGATTGTCTACGAATAACCTCCACCTGGCAGAATACTATAAGACTATGGGCAATGATAGCTTAGCCATTGTATACGGTATCAAAGCCCAAGAGGCGGCTTCGGCTACGAATAATAATGTAGAGTTGCTACAGGCCTATGATATCCTTTCTGAGGTATCCGAGAGTGAGCAGGGACTGGCGTATGCGCAGCAGTATATTAACCTCAATGACAGTCTGGTAAAAATGGAGCGGGCGTATGTAAATAAATTTGCACGGATCGAGTTCGAAACGGAAGAAAAAGTGCAAAAAATAGAAAAAATCAGTAGAGAAAACCAGATACTGATCATCACCGTATTGGGGATTACGGTACTATCACTACTAGGATATATCATCTTTAGGCAGCAACAGCGCAATAAGGAGCTGCTATTCGAGCAGAAGCAGCAGCAAGCCAATCAAGAGATTTATCGCCTGCTACTCAGCCAACAAACCAAATTAGAAGAGGGGCGTAAGATGGAGCAGCAACGGATGTCCGAGGAGCTACACGATGGGGTGCTAGGGCGTTTATTCGGGGTGCGATTGAGCTTAGATGGGATCAATCAGCGGGTTAATGATGGGTATACCGAGACACGTACCAAATACATAGAGGAACTAAAATCCATCGAACGCGAAATACGACTCATCTCGCACGATCTGGGTACAGAAACGCTGTCTACAGACGTGGCGTATGTAGATGTGGTAGAGAACCTGATCTTTGACCTCTGCGAGGCGCATAAACTACAATTCGAGTTCGAGAGTGATGAGGCAATTGATTGGGACATAATAGATAACCAGAAAAAAGTAAACCTATTCCGTATCGTACAGGAGTCCTTACAGAACATTTTTAAGCATGCACAGGCCAAAAACATAAAAATTAGTTTCGATTATGTGGATGATACGATAAATCTTACTATTTTAGATGATGGAATAGGATTTAAAGCCACCAAGGTTAAAAAAGGTATTGGGCTAAAAAACATTACCTCTAGGGTACGACAGATGAACGGTGTTGTAGATTTTATAAGCAATAATGAAGAAATACCTGGTACCAAAGTCACGGTGGGCGTTCCGATATAATGAGTAACCAATTAACTATATTACACACTGTTGAGTAGCTATAAGACTACATACCCCATTTGTAGCTATTGGATAGGTGGATACAAACAAACAGATAACAATGAAAAAAAAGCTAAAGGTTCTTATGATTGATGATCATCCAATGATTATCGAGGGATACAAGAACACACTATTAGGAGAGAATCAAAAGGAGTATCAGATCAAAATAGATATTGCTTCTAATTGTGATGATGCCTATGATTATATCCAGAAATCTTCTAAGTCTACACCGTATGACATGCTTTTTGTGGATATAAAGTTACCACCTTCTAGTGATGGAAAAATTACTTCTGGAGAGGATCTAGCCAAGCATGCCAAGCAGTTATTGCCTAAGGCAAAGGTGATTATCCTAACGATGCATAGAGAGGATCACAGAATCCATAACATCCTAAAGAATATCAATCCTTCTGGATTTTTGATCAAAAGTGATCTAACGTCTAGCGAGCTGTTATTAGCCTTTAATAACATCGTAAGCGGTACGCCGTATTACAGTGCTACGGTGAATAATCACTTTAGAAAAATGATGACCAATAATTTCTCTCTAGACGAAAAAAATCTAAAAATACTCTATCACCTGTCTAGAGGTGTAAAAACTAAAAACCTACCGAATTACGTAAGTCTATCCCTGAGTGCGATCGAGAAAAGAAAAAATCAGATCAAAGAGATGTTTTCTATCGCCAAGGCGGATGACCAACGTCTATTAGAAGAAGCACGTAAAAGAGGGTTTGTATAAAAAACAAACCCCTTTTTTTCTGCATAGTGCATGCACCCTACCACACCGTTATAGTGCTACGGTTTATACTGCCTAGTTTACGACACGCTATTCGTAGCTGTCATAGTATCTTGATGTTGTTTTGCTATTGGTATCATCATACGATATTGCTACTATACTACTACAGATCTACTATTAGCGGTATAGTTTCTGAAGAGCTTTAGATGATTACATCTGATCTATATATAGCATACATAGTGCGTGCATTTATTTTATATGTGTGCTAAGCAAACACAGACTACAGTAATAATTACCTATTAGAGACTTCCGATCCATGTGAGTTGTGTGCTTTTTATCTTCGCTATGATCAGCCAGTCTTTACTTAACGACTCTTTTTTATAGAGTAGGCAATTATAAAAAGAATATCATTCTTCTATGATTCTTGATACGCTATAAAGCGGTGTATTTTTTTGATTTCAGCAACATCGAAAATGTAGAGACCTCATACACTCATTTTTTTAGGGCAAAGAAACAGTTCAGCAACGTTCATAGTCTAGCAACGTTCTACAAACCAAGCATTGCAAAATTTGGATACAAATGATCGTTTGGATCGCCAATTCTAAAAAGTGTATACACTGCCATATACACTAGAGATTAATTCAGCTGTTTCTGAGTACGATACCCTACAGTATAACAGCTATAGCTACTAAATAGGCCAATTGCATAGCATGTGCACCCGCAAATTGCGGGCGTATATGATTTTTTTCTGATACGATACCCATATACGCGTTTTATGAGCGCTTATAGGATGCACTAAAAATGTATGTGTACGGGGGGTGTAGTGTGCTGTATATGATCTGTTTAGCGTTTAGAGATTATGGGTATCTATTTGTAAATCAATGTTTTTATAGGAGTGGGTTTTACTGTTACCTTCGTCTATACACGCATAGAATATGTCATTTGTTACTTCTTTTTAGCAACTGTAACCACTATCAAAAAGTATCGTTTGTGCTCAGAAATCATCGAAAAGATGCATTTTAGGAGCTATATCCCGATGCTAAAGCTGTCATATCCGTAAAAAAAATAGTTGAGGGGTTGTTTTTTTGTCAAATAGTAAGGGAAAAAATAGTTTTATTGCTAAAGATAGGACTCCATACTTCTTTTTTTTGAGAAAACTGCAAGACGATGGTTTTGCCTTTGTTTTTATGAGTTTTTAAGATATTGTTTTTCAGTCTTTTATGTATAATTTTAAGAAAAAGTAAGCTGCACTACGGGAAATAATATCCTACATAGCCAGCGTCTGATGGGTATAGTGAACAAGACTATAGCTGTATAAAAGTACATACAGAAGTGTAGCGCACTTCTAAAAAAAAGAACCCTACAAATGTACAACTTTGGCGAGCTAACACGAGTAGGGTTTGGATAACGATCCACTGCTACGAAACAGTAATGATCATTATATGTATTTGTTTATAGCATATACCTCTTAATGTATATAAGAGGTTGTTTTTTAGTTCATTAAGAGAGGAGATGATTGTATAAACCACTCTAATGGGTAAATATATGGTATTCTGCGTTTTATTGGGTGCAAATCATCGTGTTTAACAAAAATATTAAGAAAATATACAACTGTTACGTAGGGGAATTTGTCTTCTTTTTTGCGTTAGGGATAGTAGTGGAAATCCCACAGCCCGACGCAGGAGGAGCGAGGAATTGTAGCGGATAGCCCGACCCTTGGGTAACGCCCTAAAAAATACCCTACAGCTGGGGCTAAGACAGACTGCTGTATTGGGTATATATCCTACACACAAATAGTCAGATAGGTAACCAAATAACTAATAATTAGATAAATACCAATGTACTATGAAACCAATTTTTAGAATGGCGAGTGTACTCCTTATGTTTTTAGGAGCGAGTACTATAGCTTATGCCCAGACCCCGAACCCCAACATCGTAGTGATTATCGCAGATGATATGGGATGGTCTCAAACCAGTGCTACTGCCACTAGTTTAAACAACCCGAGTGATTTTTATGAGACGCCTGTGATTGCTTCTTTAGCAGCGCAGGGGATTGCGTTTCCCAATGGATATGTAAATGGTGCGAATTGTGCACCTACGCGGGCTGCGATTCTGAGCGGACAATGGGCATCGAGGCCAGATAACAATGTATTTGCCGTAAATGGACTGAACAGAGGAGGCTCTAATACATTACTCGTAGGGCCGTCGCAGGGGTTGTCTAATGGAGAGGATGAGATTCCTGCCAGTGCCATTACGATTGCAGAAACGATAAAAACAGCGGGCTATACCACGGCACATTTTGGGAAATACCACTCTGGGGGGAGTATGAATAATGCGCCTACGGATCAGGGATTCGATGTGAATTTTGGAGGTGCTTCGGACGGTGCTCCAGGATCGTATTTTGCCGCCTTGTCGGGTGGTAATTGGGAGTTTCACCCCAGAATTGGCCCTGAATTAGATATGTATGCAGCGCCCTACACCGCAGCAGAATCCATAGCGCTGGTAGGAGACAACTCTATAGAGGGCACGGCTAAGCATGTGACGGATGCGATGGGGGATGCGGCAATCGATTTTATGAATGCCAATAACGCATCGCCCTTTTTTATGCATTTTAGTAACTATGCCATCCACGGTCCGTGGGGACAGGCCAATGCCAGACCCGATTTATATGCGAAGTATGTGGCTAAGAATGCGAGTAACCCGAGTCAGATCGGTCATGATAATGTAGCGCAGGCTGCCATCCTAGAGGGAATGGATCAGACCATCGGTCGTATTATTACCTATTTACAAAACACGCCTGATCCGCGTAATCCGGGGAATATGCTATCTGCTAATACCTTGGTGTATTTTATATCAGATAATGGAGGGGCTAATGGTCCAGAGGATAACGCACCACTAAAAGGGATGAAGGGCGAATATACAGAAGGAGGGATCCGATCTGTGACTTTTGCATGGTCTGAGGGCTTATTGGCCAATGCCGGAACGCCTAATATGACGCCCGTAGTAGCCTTTGACCTATATCCTACGGTGATCGATATCGCAGGAGGTACATTGCCTAGTGGCTATGCTATCGATGGGGTAAGCCAGTGGCCATTGCTCACAGGGGCTGCGACCACACTGAATAGAGAGGCGCTGTATTGGCATTTTCCAGGCTATATCGCGAATGCACAGCGCGATCAACGCCCAGTGTCTATTATACGCAAGGGGGATTATAAATTGATTCATTATTACGAAACGGCCTCCTATGCATTGTACAACTTGGCGACAGATATAGGAGAGGATACGAATCTATTAGCCGGTACTCCGGATACTACGATACTTACCATCGCTAATGATATGAGTACCTTGCTTAGAGCGCATCTGATCGATGTAGCAGCACCGCTACCTACCTACAGAAGCAGTGGGGCTACGGTACCGCTACCAGAAATTATAGAAGTTACCACACCTCCTGTAGACATGAGTTGTGTGTCGCCTACGACCTATGCAGCGTTGTGGAATTTTGATACAGCGACACTGACCAATGATTATTCTGCTAATGGGCAAAATCCGATTAGCATCGTAGGTGCAGTATCCTATGATATTGTAGATTATAAAGAGGGTGACCAATCGGTGGTGTTTGATGGGAGTACGAAGATCCAATACAGTCAAAACCCAGCACCATTCCTCACGGCGCCTACAGCAGCGCGTAGTATAGGGATGTGGATCAAGCCTGCGGCGCTTTCGGGGATACAAAACTTGTTTGAAGAAGGCGGAGGACTAGTAGGAGTAGTCATCAGACTGAATGGGGGTACGGTAGAAACCATCGTACGAAATAGCAGCACAGTATCCGATAACCTATCTACAGCCTTTCCGACCGATGGCGATTGGCATCATATTGCCTTGGTATACGATGGAGCGAGTACCACACAGACCCTCTATCTAGATGGAGTAGTGGCGGCGAGTAGTACTGCGGCACCTGCCAGTATTCCTACTCATATAGGAGCAGGAGGGATTGCAGGGGTACAGAAAAAAGATAGTTTTGGAGCGACAGCAGATCATTTTTATACGGGTAAGATGGATGCCGTGGCGGTGTATGAATCGGTACTAACTGCGGCAGAGGTAGCCACTGTAGCGTGTATAGAAACCACCCCACCGCCACCAGCCTGTGTATACAGCCTTATAAATTCCGAAGATTTCGAAACAGGATGGGGAATCTGGGTCGATGGTGGTTCTGATGCTAGAAGAAATATAGGCGATGCAGCCTATGCTAATTCTGGGGATTACTGCATCCGACTGAGAGATAATACGGATACTTCTGTCATGACTACGACGGCTATTGATGCTTCGGTATACGAAGAAATATCGGTAGATTTTTCGTATTATTGCCGTAGTATGGATAACAGTGCAGAGGATTTCTGGTTACAGCTATCTACCGATGGTGGTACGAGCTTTAGCACCGTAGAAGAATGGAATCTAAATGATGAGTTCGTAAACGATCAGCGTTTTAATGATCAGGTGGTGATTAATGGGCCTTTTAGTGCCGATACCCGCCTTCGGTTCCGAGCGGATGCTTCGGGCAATCAGGATTGGGTATATATCGATGATGTAGTGATCAATGGGTGTGCAGTAGCAACACGCCAAGCGCCCGCAGTAACCACCACAGTGATCCAACAGTCTGTAGCAGCACCTGCAGCTACACCAGCACGTACCGTAGTGATGTATCCAAACCCATTTAGCACGCAAATCCGTATAGCGATAGAAGGCGACACCTATACCAAAGCCACAGTACAGGTGTTTAACCTACTCGGGCAGCTCGTATTTGAGCAAGCATACGATCAGCAAGGAATCATCATAATCGCTAGCGATCGTATGGAGGGAGGACATTATTTTGTAAAAACTACGATTGATCAGCAGCAATTTACACAGGTATTGATCAAGATGTAAAAACTATAAAGATACTACATGCGCAGCATCTATAGTCTCAGTGGTTTGTGTTTAGATGTTTTATACCATATGTAGTAACTGCATGGATTACATGCAGTGATTGCCATCCAATGAGTAGATAATATACATTATTTGCTCATTGGATTTTTTATTGTTTTATGCCGTATAAGCGTTAAAAAAGCTGTAATTTTCCTGTATAGTTTAGTACTTATATAAGGAGTAGGCTCACTGCTCATCATAGTACTATAGCATCTGTATATATGACACATAGAAACCAATTTATAAAAGTATATAGCCTATTGTGCCTAAGTGTTTTATGCATAGTTAGTGCCTGTAAACAACAGTCCAATCCCGCTACTACAGCTGCTGTAGCGCCCGTAATTCCAGAGGGAATGGTGTGGGTGCCCAAAGGGAGTTTTTACCAAGGAGCGGCTGCTACCGATACACTAGCCATGCAGCACGAAAAACCCAGACATGCCGTACTGATCGATAGTTTTCTGATCGATAAGACCGAGGTTACCAATGCCCAGTTTCAGCAATTCGTAGCCGCTACAGGCTATATCACCCTAGCAGAGCGAGCAGTAGATTGGGAATCGCTACGGGAGCAAGTACCCCCAGGTACGCCCAAGCCACACGATTCGCTATTACAGCCAGGGTCTTTGATTTTTAGAGAACGTACAGAGGGCGTAGCCAATTTATACGATTTTTCGCAGTGGTGGTCGTGGAAAATAGGCGCCAATTGGAAACATCCGCAAGGGCCTACCAGTACCTTAGAGGGTAAGGCGCAGCACCCTGTAGTACATATCGCCTATGAAGACGCATTGGCCTATTGTCGATGGGCAGGAAGAACCCTACCCACAGAAGCACAATGGGAATATGCAGCCAGAGCCGGTAGTATCGATGCGGTATATACTTGGGGGGATGATCCCCATGTACTCAGCCAGTCAGCCAATACATATACAGGGATGTTTCCTGTACAGAATGATCAAACAGATGGATATAGCGGTACTGCTCCTGTAGCCTCTTATCCCCCCAATGCATTGGGAATCTATGATATGGCGGGCAATGTATGGGAGTGGACCCAAGACTGGTATGTGTCTACTCATTATCAGACAGTAGCTAGCCAGCAAGTAACCAATCCACAGGGAGCTCCACGAAATCCGCATCAGCCCCCAGAAAAAGTAATCAAAGGAGGTTCTTTTTTATGCAATGCTACCTATTGTGCTAGTTATCGCATCACTGCCAGAATGGGCAATAGCCTAGATTCATCCTCAGAGCATAAAGGGTTTAGAACTGTGATCAATATCCAATAGTAGTTGGGCGTTCCCCACTCCTAAGGTCGTGGGGCGGGCTATCCGCTGTATCTTTTTTGTTTTTTTAAAGGAAAACAAAAAAGGATGCCGCTACTATCCCTAACGCAGAAGAAAAGGCGTATAGCGTACACAATATGCTTTACAGGAGATAAAATACAGTGATTTTTGTTGCATAGCAGCACTAGGAAACTCAAAAAACACAAAATTTGGGTGCAAAAGATCATTTTTATAGCCAATTACAGCAAGTGTACACCATTTTAGTATAAAGCATTACACAAAACCAATGTACAAATGTGCATTTTTAGGATATATATAAGTAGGAGTGCATCATGCATCAATACTGATTATGCATATGGCCACAAAACAGTAATTTAGATAAAATACTAGTACTATTTTATCTTGTAATAGTTCTTAGTTGGGTAATCTTTTTTTTTATTAGTAGTTGGTTAACAATTATTTATGTTAAAAAGCGACATGTATTTGTAAGTTTTTTCTTTCTTTTTTACTGGATTTTGTCCCCCTTTTTATGCGTATACGATTCCAAACAGATCTTTCTTCGGCCTTATACGTATACCAGGAAATATGAATTAGTTGCTATTAAGGATATTTTACTAATTATTTGTTTTTGATGATAAATATATGGTGAATTTGTCTTTTTTGAGTGTTTTATTGAATAATTCTTAGTTTTTTCTGTTTTTTTGATAGGTGATCTTTAATTTGTTTACACACAGCATGTTATGGTTTTAACGTATTTATTTTGAGTACTAAGAGTATTCAAAATCAATCATTTATAGCTAAATTTATATTGTTAAAACAAATCAAATAATTTAGAAACATAATAACCGGCTTATAGAAAAAACTACTTTAGACTTCCTTTATACTACCCCCTTTTTAATATAGTCTTTAGTGATGAAACAAGATTGTCTTGTAGTCATATAATTGATTGCATGTTGGCAATATGTTACGTTGCTTTTTAATAAACCTAGTAACGCATTTGTTTTTTTAATAATCCTTAGGTCTATGATAGTATGTAGAATGGTCATACTACCATAGATGCAAACAAAGTTTAAACGCAAACAAGCTATACATAAAATTTCAAGTACTGTACAACTTTGGCGAGCTAGCATTACTTGAGAATAGGATAACGATAAACTAAACGATTCAATCATTATGATTAAATATGTACCAGTTTTCTTATGGGAAAGATGTAGAGGAATACTAGCGTGTATACGAATATATATGCTATCATGCTATTTCTTAAGACCTATAAGTACCGATAGTACTGTAGCTTCTACAGACTATGGTAGCAAACAAAATATAGATACTCGTAGGGATACGCGTATTTTTTTTCCTTTCATACGTAGTACGCTTCTAACGATTCATACCTATTTATATTTATCTATATATGGTATTGCTCATACTCATGAAGTACCTATACCTAGGTGCTTAAATTCTACCTAAAGATGTGTAACATACCGAATACACAAAGACAGTTACCCAAGTAAAAAGTTAGCATACAATATCAAATCTTTTATAAAAGATGGATACAAAATATAATTTATTCAAGCAGTTGCTTATGAAAATTTATACAAATTTCTCAGTTATTTTTAGAAAGATAGCAGGAGTGTCCAAAAACTCACACAGACAAGCAGAAACGATTACGCATAGTTTTTTAGGAAAGAAAATCACTATGATCAACAGGGTTTCCTGTATGATGCGTATGTTTTTTATGCTGTTTGTAGGTGTACTGGCGTACGGACAATCTAGTTTAACACCTTTTGATTGTTCGAGTACATTTTATCAAGTAATAAATGGTGAGCTCAGAGCTTATTTTGCGGCAGATGGTACGTATGGCGATCCACTACATAGTTTAGAAAACTACAATGCAGGCGCATACAATCCTATAGATAATTATTTGTATGCAGTTTTCGAAGTGGGAACTACGGATTCTAATCACTTAATACGTATCGGTAATGATGGTGCGATAGAAGATTTAGGTGAGATAGATGTCACAGGTCCTGGTGGTACTTCGTTTATTGCAGCGGATTTTGATTTAGCAGGGGGGTATTATCTGCGTAGTGGTGCCAATCTAAGGCGTATCGATAATGTAAATACGCTGACTCCCGATCCTACTAGAAGTATTACTACTACATTTTTAAACAATGCCTTTTTCGGAGGACCAGCAGCTGCTACTATGAATGCAGCTGATATTGTATATATAAATGGTGCTTTTTATGGCACCAATGATGGGGCTTCCTTATATATATGGGATATCAATACGCCTTCTAGAACCATTGTACCTCTGACAGGATTACCCGTTAGTGGTGCGGTATATGGAGCAAGTTATACAGATGATCAAGACAGGTTATACGTTTCGTTTAATGACGGAGGACTCTATCTAATAGAAAATTATACAACTTCACCGACTACACGTTTTGTAGCCAATACCGTTAATACAGCTCGTAATGACGGTTTTTCGTGTCCTACAGCACCGTCTACCATCGATCAGGATGAGGATACATTATTAGATATCTTCGATTTAGATTTAGATGGTGATGGAATTCCTAATATCGATGAAGCGCCGTCGGATCCTTTTGCAGATCTAGATGCAGATGGAGTAGTAGCGTATTTAGATGATAATGATACGACAGGGGCGATAGGGAATCAAGACGAAATGGTACAACCTACATTCGATACAGATGGCGATGGTGTGCCTGATTTCTTTGATTTAGACAGTGATAATGATGGGATTTATGATGTGGTAGAAGCAGGACACGGGATTGCCCATACCGATGGAAGAATCACAGACCAAGAAACCAATTCTGGAGTAAATGGATTGTATGATAGTTTAGAAAATAACGATAGTGTAACTGCTACGATTACCTATACGATAGCTGATACAGATGCTACAGGCGCACCCAATTTTCAATCTACAGATAGTGATGGTGATGGGTGTAGCGATGCTATAGAAGGAGCAGGAAGTTTTACAGCAGCAGATACAGATGGATCAGATAGCTTAGGCGATACGGTTAATGAAGATGGAGTACCTACCATAGCAGGAAGCCCGCAGGCTACTACTGCTACCGTTACCGATGCAGCGGATGATAGTGCCTGTGATACCGTGGTATCCAGTCTGACACCGTATAATTGTCCGAGTGTTTTTTACCAAATTATAGCAGGAGAGCTTAAAACCTATGACCCTGTTACAGGAGAATATTCAGCACCGATAGCGACTACAGAATTATACAACGCTACAGGGTACAACCGTATCGATAACTATGTGTATGCTATAGGAAAAGGAGGGAATAGTAGCCCTATCAATAAACATTTATTACGTATAGGAGCCGATGGTATTTTCGAAGATCTCGGAGCGATTTCAAGCTTTGGAAATGGAGGCATCTCAGGAGATGTAGACGATGCCGATAACCTATGGATCAATATCGGTCAGGAATATCATAAAATAGAAAATGTATCTACACTACCAGTAGGGGGTGCACCTGCATTGATACCTGTAACCTTTACAGGGGCTGGAGGAAGTACCCTGCCTAATAGTACCGTAAATGATGTCGTGTTCATCAATGGAAGTTTATACGGCGTTAATAATAATGGAGAAGTAAATAGTTGGAACCTAACAACACTAGAAAAAACGTTAGTAGGTGGCCTTACCACGCCTACTGCTACCAATTACGGAGCAGCGTATACAGATGCATCCGATAGGTTATATGTATCTTATAATGATGGAGGGCTGTACCTTATAGAAGATTACACGACTAATACGCCTATTGCATTTGCATTAAGCTCTACGGCTATTACTACTAGTAATGATGGCTTTTCATGCCCTACAGCACCATCTCCTATCGATCAAGACAAGGATTTAATCCTGAATCCAGTAGATTTAGATTTAGATGGAGATGGAATAACCAATATCGATGAATCGCCTTCCAATCCATTTGCCGATTTAGATGGCGATAGAGTATTCGCATACCTCGATGATGATGAGGCTACAGGAGCGATAGGGAATCAAGATGGAAAAGTAGAAGCCGCATTTGATACAGATGGGGATGGTATTCCTGATTTCTTTGACCTAGATAGTGATAATGATGGGATTTACGATGCGCTAGAAGCAGGACACAACCAGGCGATTACAGCAGGAACGATTACAGGACAAGGTACAGGTTCTGGAGCTAATGGACTATTCGATGCTCTAGAAACAGCCGATACACCTACCACAGGTATTACATATACCATTACAGATACAGATGCCACTGCAGGGTTTGATTTTCAAGCTACAGATAGTGATGGTGATGGCTGTAGTGATGCTAATGAAGCCTATGCAGATAGTAATGCAGATGGTAGCGATGGAGGTATTTATAATCCTTCTAATACAGCTACAGAGCCTTTGAGTATAGCCGATGGCACGATTGATCAAGACGGATTGGTAGCAGCAGCAGCCTATGACACAGGCGCTATAGCAGCAGTAACTGATGCTACAGCAATAACCGCTTGCGGAGATAGTGATGGCGTAGATGATGCCTTAGAAAATGCAGCACCTAATGGAGGAGATGGTAATAATGATGGAATTCCAGATGCAGAACAATCCAATGTAGCATCGATACCCGATTATTTTGGTAAAGGATATGTAACCCTAGAAGTAGTAGTGACAGGTGATTGTGCTAAGATTACATCTATGACGCCTGTGGCAGAAGCCGAATTAGCCTCGCAGGATGCTGAGTATGAATACCCAGTAGGTTTAATGAATTTTACACTAGAATGTGAGCTGGCAGGACAAACAGCAGATGTTACCATCTATTGGCATAATATAAGTGCCATACAAACGCTTAGAAAATACGGATCATCAGCACCAGGAGCCAATGATGCAGAATACGATAATTTTTCGAGTTTCTCTAGGTTTGAGGTGATCAATGGAGTGCAAGTACCTACCACATCATATAGTATTACTGATGGACAAATTGGTGATGAGAGTAGTGCCCCTAGAATTATTATAGATCCAGTAGGACCTGGTACAAGTTCTGACGATTCCGACAATGATGGTATTTTTGATGATGTAGATCTAGATGATGATAATGATGGAATTCTAGATTGTGACGAGAACTATTGTGGAGAGACACAATTTATATCTCCAATTGGAGGAGGAAATCCAGATCCAGCTACTTTATGTGGTACACCAGGACAGGCATTATCGTATCCGCTTATTGTACCCCAGAGTGATCAAATCGTAACGACTACCATAACGCATCAAGCAGGAACTTGTGCATATTCAAATTTTGACCCATGGGGGACGACGCCAGGAAGCTTTACATTCGATGATATTTCTTTTGTAGCCCCTTCTGGGCCAGATCCTTCACCTAGATATTTTGATATTGTAGGCACTATCAATGGAAAACAAATAGAATTGGATTTTGGCGTAGCAGCTAATACGTTTGATGATACGACATCAAAATTTGCCTACATCATAGCCATTGCAGGAACAGGAGGAGGAACGGAGTGTGTAGAAATTACCTCTTCTCAGACCCTAGAAGTAGTAGGAAATCAAGATGCTTTCAATACAGGGATATACCAATTATTAGATGGGAATCCGACAACCACTTTTGGAACTACTGGAACCGTAATCCGATCTAATACAGGGCCGGGAGCTGATGGATATACGGTTTATACCTTTGATAGCAGTGTATCGAGTATTACGCTTTCATACAGCACTTGTGGTCTTAATGATCCACATGGAATGATATGGGGAATGGTAAAATCGATCAAGGCAGATGATGATGGAGATGGTATCGAAAATGCATTTGACTTAGACAGTGATAATGATGGATGTCCTGATTATGTAGAAGGAGCAGCTAGCTTTTTAGAAGCAATAGATGGACGCCCCGCTGTAGGAAACCTATCTGATGGGAATGGATCAGTAGTTGTAACCAATTTAGGAAATACAGTAGATACGACTCTAGGGAGTAGTAGTTATGGTGTTCCTACCATTGCAGGAGCTGGACAAGCCATAGGAAATAGCCAAAATGCAAGTGCCACGATCGATTGTAGAGATACAGACTCCGATGGCATACCCGATACAGTAGATTTAGATGATGATAATGATGGGATTTTAGATAGTGCAGAAAATTCCTGTGGTACAGGAGGGTTTTATAGTCCGTCCTATAATTTTAATAGTGGTTCAGGAACTACCAATGATTTAGCATCTACTACAGATTCAGGTTCTTTTGTCACTACTGCGAGTCCACTGACTATTGGAGCGGGACTAACAGCAGTACCAAGAGATGCAGCCAATTCACAAGCATATTTATTATTAGACAATGTAGATCAACCAGATTTAGCATCGGCCATAGCCAATAACGATTATGTAGAATTTAATTTTACGACCAATGCTAGTTTTACAGAAGGGATCGTTAATTCTTTCTCAGAAAACCCTCAGGTATTAGGTTCCTTACCGGTACAGCAGTATTTCCATAAAATAGCTATTGCGATATCCGAAGATAGTTTTGCGACACCGGGTGACATCTTAAAACAAGATTATATCATCGGCAGAACTCCGGTAGGTTTTGTATTTACACCAGTAGAAAACAAATATTTACTACAGCAGAATACGACGTACACCGTTCGTGTCTATCACTATGATGCACCTGCGGCAGCTACAAATTTGGCATCATTTGATGATTTTGGTTTCCAAATAGATAATTGCCCAGTAACAGCCGATTTTGATGGAGACGGTGTGTTTAATGAGCTGGATTTAGATAGTGATAATGATGGAGTTTATGATGTCGTAGAAGCAGGAGGAACTGATGCGAATGATGATGGACGTGCAGATGATTTAGATACAGACCCTACCAATGATAATGGGATTCCAGATTCTGCCAATGGAGGTGCAGGGATCAGTACACCGACCGATACAGGTAGTGATGGTAGCTTTGATTACTTGAATTTAGACAGTGATGGTGATGGCTGTAGTGATGCTAATGAAGCCTACAATACACGTATTGCTGATGGAGGTGATTCGGGAGTGTTTGGGCTAGACCCCGCGACTGTAGATCCACTAACAGGATTAGTAACTTCTGGAAGTCCGAGTTATGCAGACCCTGTAGATGCAGACAGTACAGGAGGACCAGACTATCAGCAAGTAGGCGGGCCAGATGCGGATGGCGATGGTGTCATGGATGCCTGTGATCCTACCTTTGACGATAATGATGGCGATGGTATCGGTGATGCGGCAGATTTAGATGATGATAATGATGGTATTTTAGACAGTGTAGAATGTCCAGTACCGAATGCTACAGGAACAGGAACACAGCTAGGATGGTTCTATAATGATTCGCCACAAACGTTTACACCCAGTATTTTTAATGCAGAAATAGCCAGCGCTACCAATACAGTGATCGGACCTGGGGTCGTAGGAACCTTAACAACTGCTCCTACAGAAACCTTACGAATTGCCAATGCTGATGAAACCAGTTTTGCAGCAGCAAAAACAAGTAATGATTACGTAGAACAGTCCTTTACTACTGCTGCGGCAGTATCTGGGAATAAATATTTGAATGAATTCACCTTATGGGGAGAAGCAGCTGGAGTAGGAGATGGTTCTGCACCAACTTTATTCCCATACCAGTTTGCATTAGAGGTTTCTACAGATCCTACATTCGCTACCAATGTTACGGTATTGTTAGAAGATCAATTAATGACGATGCCAGCTGCAAGAGGGAATATTAGTTTCCCTATACCTAACCCTCTTCTCTTAGAGGCTAGTACTACCTATTATTTTAGAGCATATATTTATAATGTAGCTTCTTCTAGTGGCGTGATTTCTTTTGATGATCAGCGTTATAGAGCTACTATTTATGATGGACCATTAGTATGTGATAATGATGGCGATGGATTGTCTAATGAATTGGATTTAGACAGTGATAATGACGGTATTTATGATGTAGTAGAAGCAGGCGGAACTGATGCAGATAATGATGGTAGAGCCGATGATACAGATGGTGATTCCGCGAATGATAATGGAGTGCCTAATAGTGCTAATGGAGGAGCAGGGATTAGTGCACCGACCGATACAGGCAGTGATGGTAGCTTTGATTACCTCACTTTAGATAGTGATGGGGATGGCTGTAGCGATGCCAATGAAGCCTATAATAGTACTACAGCAGATGGCGGTGATACAGGTGTGTTTGGTACTGATCCAGCAACCGTAGATCCATTGACAGGTTTAGTTACTTCGGGCAGCCCTAGTTATGCAGATCCAGTAGATACCGATGCTACAGGAGGCTTAGATTTTCAGCAAGTAGGTCCTGATACTGATGCTGATGGTATCATGGATGCTTGTGATCCTACAAGTGATGATAACGATGGTGATGGAGTAGGAGATGTTGCAGATTTAGATGATGATAATGACGGTATATTAGATACAATAGAGTGTACATTAAACCCTATTGATTTTACAGGCTTAAATTTTGGGCAAACAGGCGGAGTGTTCAATACGGTAAATAGTTATTTAACCGCTACGATTACAACAAATGCTACGAATGCAGCAGATGGTGGTGGATTAAGAGCTAGAGATAATGAAATTTTAGAATTAAGAGATGTATCACCAGATTTAATAGGTACTATCGCAAGCGCAGAAATAGATTTTAGTGAGCGAACGGATGTACAAATTTATAATCCTACTGGAGGAGCTGGTTCTAGAATGGATCAAGGAGGCGATAGATTGATATTTGTAGCTTTGGATACCGAACCTGGATTTTCGTGGCAGATTATTTCTGTAGGTTCTTTAGGAGAGACTGTTACCGTATCACCAGATGGATTGACTGTAACGATTATAGCAGCTCCTGGTTCTGGTAATTTTGCAGAATTTAATATTGCTTCTAATGGAAAAAAATTAGGAGGACTACAAATGTCTAATGAGACTATTGCTGATATTCCTGGAACGACCAATAATAATGCAGATTTTGTACTAAGTATCGCTCCTGATACAGATGAAGATAGAGTACCTGATTGTAGAGATTTAGATAGTGATAATGATGGTATTTACGATGTAGTAGAAGCAGGCGGAACAGATGCCGACGATGATGGTAGAGCCGATGATACAGATGGAGATACAGCAAATGATAATGGAGTGCCAAGTTCAGCCAATGGCGGGGCAGGGATTACTGCACCTACTGATACAGGTAGTGATGGTAGTTTAGATTACCTCACTTTAGATAGTGATGGGGATGGCTGTAGCGATGCCAATGAAGCCTATAATAGCGATACAGCAGATGGGGGAGATACGGGTATATTTGGTACTGACCCTGCAACTGTAGACCCATTAACAGGATTGGTCACATCGGGTAGCCCTAGTTATGCAGATCCAGTAGATACGGATGGAACAGGAGGTTTAGATTTCCAGCAAATAGGAGGTCCTGATACAGATGGAGATGGTATTATGGATGCTTGTGACCCAACAATAGAAGACAATGATGGCGATGGAGTAGGAGATGCTGTCGATTTAGATGATGATAATGATGGTATTTTAGACAGCGTAGAAAACCCATGTGGTACAGGAGGCTTCTACAGTCCATCCTATAACTTTAATAGTGGTACAGGTACAACCAATGATCTAGCATCCACGACAGATCCATTATCTTTTGTTACCACAGCCAGTCCATTGACCATAGGTGCTGGTGTTACCGAAGTACCTAGAGATGATCCAAATTCTCAATCATATCTGTTATTAGATGATGTAGATCAACCAGACTTAGCATCAGCAATAGCGAATAACGATTATGTAGAATTTAATTTTACTACCAATGCTAGTTTTACTGAGGGAGTGATTAATAGCTTCTCAGAAAACCCACAAGTGTTAGGTTCTTTACCAGAGCAGCAATATTTCCACAAGATAGCCATTGCGATTTCAGAAGATGGATTTGCAACAGCAGGAACGATTCTTAAGCAAGACTATGTAATCGAAAGAACCCCTGTAGGCTTTGTGTTTACACCTATGGATACACGCTATTTCTTAGCACAGAATACGACGTATACAGTACGAGTATATCATTATGATGCACCAGCATCCGCTACGAATCTAGCATCTTTTGATGATTTTGGATTCCAGATAGACAATTGCCCTACTTCCCCTGATATAGATGGAGATGGAATTCCAAACGAATTTGATTTAGATAGTGATAATGATGGTATTTATGATGTAGTAGAAGCAGGCGGAACAGATGCCGACGATGATGGTCGTGCAGATGATTTGGATGGAGATACAGCAAATGATAATGGAGTGCCAAGTTCAGCCAATGGCGGAGCAGGGATTAGTGCACCGACCGATACAGGTAGTGATGGTAGTTTTGATTACCTGAATTTAGACAGTGATGGTGATGGCTGTAGTGATGCTAATGAAGCCTACAATACACGTATTGCTGATGGAGGTGATACAGGTGTATTTGGATTAGATCCAGCTATAGTAGATCCACTAACAGGATTAGTAACTTCTGGAAGTCCTAGTTATGCAGATCCTGTAGATGCAGATAGCACAGGAGGACCAGACTATCAGCAAGTAGGCGGGCCAGATGCAGATGGAGATGGTGTCATGGATGCCTGTGATCCTACCTTCGATGATAATGATGGCGATGGTATCGGTGATGCCGCAGATTTAGACGATGATAATGATGGTATTTTAGACAGTATAGAATGTCCAGTGCCGAATGCCACAGGAACAGCAACACAGCTAGGATGGTTCTATAATACGACACCACAAAATTTAGAAGCCAGTATTTTTAATGCAGAAATAGCGAGTGCTACCAATACAGTATTTGGTGCTGGAGTTGTAGGAACACTGACACCAAACCCTACAGAAACCTTACGAATTTCCAATGCAGATGAAACAAGTTTTGCTGCTGCAAAAACAAATAATGATTACGTAGAACAATCATTTACTACAGCAGCTAGTGTAACAGGAAATAAATATTTGAATGAATTTACCTTATGGGGAGAAGAAGCTGGAGTAGGAGATGGTTCTGCAACGACTTTATTCCCATACCAGTTTGCATTAGAAGTTTCTACAGATCCTACATTTGCAACAGATGTAAGGGTATTACTAGAAGATCAATTAATGACGATGCCAGCTGCAAGAGGGAATATCAGTTTCCCTATACCTACACCATTGCTCTTGGAGGCTAGTACTACCTATTATTTTAGAGCATATATTTATAATGTAGCTTCTTCTAGTGGCGTGGTTTCTTTTGATGATCAGCGTTATAGAGCTACTATTTATGATGGGCCATTAGTATGTGATAATGATGGCGATGGATTGTCTAATGAATTGGATTTAGATAGTGATAATGACGGTATTTATGATGTAGTAGAAGCAGGCGGAACTGATGATGATAATGATGGTAGAGCCGATGATACAGATGGTGATTCCACCAATAATAATGGAGTTCCTAATAGTGCCAATGGCGGAGCAGGGATTAGTGCACCGACCGATACAGGTAGTGATGGTAGTCTAGATTACCTTACTTTAGATAGTGATGGTGATGGTTGTAGCGATGCCAATGAAGCTTATAATAGTACTACAGCAGATGGTGGTGATACAGGTGTATTTGGTACTGATCCAGCAACCGTAGATCCATTAACAGGATTAGTTACTTCGGGCAGCCCTAGTTATGCAGACCCAGTAGATACCGATGCTACAGGAGGCTTAGATTTCCAGCAAATAGGAGGTCCTGATACAGATGGAGATGGTATTATGGATGCTTGTGACCCAACAATAGAAGACAATGATGGCGATGGAGTAGGAGATGCTGTCGATTTAGATGATGATAATGATGGTATTTTAGACAGCGTAGAAAACCCATGTGGTACAGGAGGTTTCTACAGTCCATCGTATAACTTTAATAGCGGTACAGGTACAACTAATGATCTAGCATCCACGACAGATCCATTATCTTTTGTTACCACAGCCAGTCCATTGACCATAGGTGCTGGTGTTACCGAAGTACCTAGAGATGATCCAAATTCTCAATCATATCTGTTATTAGATGATGTAGATCAACCAGACTTAACATCAGCAATAGCGAATAACGATTATGTAGAATTTAATTTTACTACCAATGCTAGTTTTACTGAGGGAGTGATTAATAGCTTCTCAGAAAACCCACAAGTGTTAGGTTCTTTACCAGAGCAACAATATTTCCACAAGATAGCCATTGCGATTTCAGAAGATGGATTTGCAACAGCAGGAACGATTCTTAAGCAAGACTATGTAATCGAAAGAACTCCAGTAGGTTTTGTGTTTACACCTATGGATACACGCTATTTCTTAGCACAGAATACGACGTATACAGTACGAGTATATCATTATGATGCACCAGCATCCGCTATGAATCTAGCATCTTTTGATGATTTTGGATTCCAGATAGACAATTGTCCTACCTCACCTGATATAGATGGAGATGGAATTCCAAACGAATTTGATTTAGATAGTGATAATGATGGTATTTATGATGTAGTAGAAGCAGGCGGAACAGATGCCGACGATGATGGTAGAGCCGATGATACAGATGGAGATACAGCAAATGATAATGGAGTGCCAAGTTCAGCCAATGGCGGAGCAGGGATTAGTGCACCGACCGATACAGGTAGTGATGGTAGCTTTGATTACCTGACCTTAGATAGTGATGGTGATGGCTGTAGTGATGCCAATGAAGCCTATAATAGCGATACAGCAGATGGCGGTGATACAGGCGTGTTTGGTACTGATCCTGCAACTGTAGACCCATTAACAGGATTGGTCACATCGGGTAGCCCTAGTTATGCAGATCCAGCTGATGCAGATACCGATGGTACCTTAGATTATCAGCAGATAGGTGGTCCAGATGCGGATGGTGATGGTATTTCAGATGTTTGTGATCCAGTATTTACCGATAATGATGGCGACGGAGTAGGAGATGCTGTCGATTTAGATGATGATAATGATGGTATTTTAGACAGCGTAGAAAACCCATGTGGTACAGGAGGCTTCTACAGTCCATCGTATAACTTTAATAGCGGTACAGGTACAACCAATGATCTAGCATCCACGACAGATCCATTATCTTTCGTTACCACAGCCAGTCCATTGACCATAGGTGCTGGTGTTACCGAAGTACCTAGAGATGATCCAAATTCTCAATCATATCTGTTATTAGATGATGTAGATCAACCAGACTTAACATCAGCAATAGCGAATAACGATTATGTAGAATTTAATTTTACTACCAATGCTAGTTTTACTGAGGGAGTGATTAACAGCTTCTCAGAAAACCCACAAGTGTTAGGTTCTTTACCAGAGCAACAATATTTCCACAAGATAGCCATTGCGATTTCAGAAGATGGATTTGCAACAGCAGGAACGATTCTTAAGCAAGACTATGTAATCGAAAGAACTCCAGTAGGCTTTGTGTTTACACCTATGGATACACGCTATTTCTTAGCACAGAATACGACGTATACAGTACGAGTATATCATTATGATGCACCAGCATCCGCTACGAATCTAGCATCTTTTGATGATTTTGGATTCCAGATAGACAATTGTCCTACCTCACCTGATATAGATGGAGATGGAATTCCAAACGAATTTGATTTAGATAGTGATAACGATGGTATTTATGATGTAGTAGAAGCAGGCGGAACAGATGCCGACGATGATGGTCGTGCAGATGATTTGGATGGAGATACAGCAAATGATAATGGAGTGCCAAGTTCAGCCAATGGCGGAGCAGGGATTAGTGCACCGACCGATACAGGTAGTGATGGTAGCTTTGATTACCTGACCTTAGATAGTGATGGTGATGGCTGTAGTGATGCCAATGAAGCCTATAATAGCGATACAGCAGATGGCGGTGATACAGGCGTGTTTGGTACTGATCCTGCAACTGTAGACCCATTAACAGGATTGGTCACATCGGGTAGCCCTAGTTATGCAGATCCAGTAGATACGGATGGAACAGGAGGTTTAGATTTCCAACAAATAGGAGGGCCTGACGCAGATGGTGATGGCATTATGGATGCTTGTGACCTTGTGTTTGACGATGCAGATGGTGATGGTATAGGTGATGCTATTGATGAAGATGACGACAATGATGGAATTACAGATACAGTAGAAAGTGGCGGAACCGACCCAAATGCAGATGATGATAATGATGGATTGCCGAATTATTTAGATGTAGATCCTGATGGAGATGGAGGAGCAGTAACTCCTGATTTAGCCGATAGTAATTCAGATGGTATTCCAGATATTTTCGATACAGATAATGATGGTGTCGCGAATCATTTAGATTTAGATAGTGATAATGATGGCTTATATGATGTAGAGGAAACAGGAAATAGTGCCTTAGACGCGAATATGGACGGAGAAATCGATGGAGGTGTAGGAGCAAATGGTATTCCAGATACAGCAGAAGATGGTGGAGTAGATGGGGCTGGAGTAAGTGGTACTCCATTAGATACGGATAGTAATGCAAATGATGCTCCTAATTATTTAGATATAGATAGTGATGATGATGGTATTCCTGATAATGTAGAAAGCCAATTAACAGCTTCATACATTCAGCCTCTAGTAGATGATCCACTTACTCCAGCGGTTAATGAATCAGACCGTGATAATGACGGAATTAATGATGCTTATGACGTGGTATGTAGTTTACCAGATACTACGATTCCAGCAGATGGCAATACGGATGAATGTACAGCAGCTTCTTTTGTAGCTGGTACGCATATCACTCCTACCAATACAGATGGTGCAGATACACCAGATTATATAGACCTAGACAGTGATAATGATTCCATAGATGATGTGATCGAAGCGGCTCGTGGAACATTCTCTAATACCGATACCGATGGAGATGGATTAGACGATGGTTTTGAAGGAGCTACAGTAGCTGATTTAGATGTAAATGATGAGTTAGACACAGGGTCTTTAGGTACACCAGATGACGATGGTGATGCTAGTACTGGTGGTGATGTAGATTATAGAGATACAGATGATTTAGATGGCGATGGTATTCCAGACAGTGTTGACTTAGATGATGATAACGATGGTATTTTAGACA
>CANMMM010000014.1 GCA_947498935.1 uncultured Aquimarina sp.
ATTTTTAACTAATTTTAGATGGAAACTAGTAAAATGGTTAGATTTATTACGTGCTTAATTTATTTAGGACAGGATTGGATAAATTAGAATTTGAGGGTAGAAGGCTGTCTTAGTAGGCAGTCTTCGTTTGTTGTATATAATAGAGATAATGTATTTGAAAAAAAAGCATAGTTTTGATGATACTACCATTTATCAAACAGTGTGTTGGATGTGGTAGTAAGAGTATGACTATTAATGTGCATAAATTCTATATATGATAAATGATTTTTCTGATTTTATAAAAGGTCTCACTAAAGAATTTACTTCTGTGGTTGATCCTGTATATACAAACGCGGATTACATTGCGATTGATCTATCAAAAGCTAATACGGCTATTACATATGTTTTAACTAAAAATTCATTGGCTTTTGAGGCGTATATCAAAGAGTATCTTATAAATCATAATGCCAAAGTAGCATATGGTGGGTATGATGAATATAGGAATTTGTATGATCGAAGCGCACATTTTGATGATCAAGGTTTAGGAGGTAAACGTACGTTCCATTTAGGATTAGATGTGTGGTGTGATGCTGGAACAAAAGTAGTAGCACCTTTATCGGGTGTGATACATAGCTTTAAAAATAATGATCTTCATGGAGATTATGGACCTACGATCATTGTACAGCATACTATACAAGGAGAAGTGTTCTATACTTTATATGGGCATTTGAGTATAGAGAGTCTTGAAACTGTATTTGTTGGTCAACAAGTAGCTAAAGGAGCTGTGCTAGGTTTTTTAGGTGATGCATCTGTAAATGGAGACTATGCACCACATTTACATTTTCAATTGATACGTGATATAGGAGAGTATCAAGGGGATTATCCAGGAGTTTCTACAAAAATGGAAAAAATGAAATATTTGGAAAATTGTCCAAATCCTAATTTATTGCTTAAAATAAGAAGTTAATATTTCGTTGATATTTAACGTTTTTACTACGAAATATTTGTGTTAAAACAATAAGGGTTGTAGTTTAGCTTATAAAACCCTGAAAAAAACATGAATTTTTTAAATTTAACTAAACTTTCGTTTGTAGGTAGTCTACAACGATATGCGTTGGCTATAGTAGCATTTTCCTCTTTCCAGTTTGTAAATGCACAGCGTTATTTACCCAATGATCAAAAATTATTATTTATAGGACAAGATGTAGCTTCTGTAGAGGGTTACAGAGCAAATTGTACTGGATGTCATAAAGGACATGGAGAAATAGCGTACTTGTCTTTTTATACTTTAGAAGAAACAAATCTCGACGCAGGTCCTGGAAGAGTGATTTATTATGGAGGTATAGGTATGGATAATAATGGGAATAGAGATACAAATAATACAAGATGGGGGGCTGGTCCGCTGAATCTATGGTCAGCTGCTGAGCGGTATCCTTTAGTAGCGATAGGATTAAGTATTGTAGAAGATGCTTATTTTGGGCAAGATGGTTTAAATCAAATTATCAACGGAGCACATGATAGTAAAATCGTAAAAATGGCTACTTTTTTTAACCAATTTCCTTCGAATGTCTTCTATTTACGAATAGGATATGAGTTTGATGGTAATTGGAATAGGTATGAGCCAACAAAATATGTATCAGCGTATAAGAGAATAGTAGATATATTAAATGCTAATCTGAGTCAAGATAATGTAGAGTATGTATGGCAGTCATCAACGTCTCCTGTAGATGATATTTTAGATGGAGATAAAGAAGATATAACTAAGTATTATCCTGGAAAAGAGTATGTAGATTGGATGGGATTGTCTTGGTTTTTAAGGGCTAATGAAAACCCTACGCAGGCTCCTATACCTGCTACGCAATTAGAGCTAGCCAATGAATTGGTAGCTTTTGCTAAATTAGAAGGAAAACCTGTGATGGTTGCAGAATCTTCGCCTCAGGGCTACCAAATAGATGATAAAACAAATTGTAATATCAGCCCTGGGTATGATGGAGCGGCTGCGCAAGGGTGTGCAAATAAAACAGCAACAGTGTTGTATGAGGAATGGTTTGGTGAGTTATTTGATTTTGTAGCAGCAAATGATGAGGTTAGAGCACTGTGCTATATCAATGCAGACTGGGATAGTCAATTTTTGTGGAGTGCAGCTAATAATTATCAAATAGGGTATTGGGGCGATACTAGAGTAGAAGCAGATGCAGAGGTGATGAATCTTTGGAAAGGGTCTATTGCTGATCCTGCTAATAAATTTTTGCAATCTGAAGAGCCTTCAGATATCTTGAATATACTATCAGTAGATGATGTTGCTACTAATGATGCGACTAATTTTTCGGTATACCCTAATCCAGTACGTAATGTCCTTACTGTAAAAGGGGGAGTAGATGTCGATACAATGCCTTATCAATTGTTTGCTATAGATGGAAAGAAAGTATTAGAAGGTATTAGTACAGATGGAGCACCTATAAACGTGAGTGGATTGACTAAAGGTGTTTATATGCTTAAGTTAGGAAAAAGTGTAGCTGTAAAAAAGATTGTAAAGCAGTAATAGTATAAAAATAAGCTCGTTATACTAGACGGAAAAACGTTATTGTTTGCTGCGAGCTATTAATTATGATAATTTTAAAAAGGTAATACGTGTAACGTATTGCCTTTTTTTGTGATGTGTTGCAGGCTCTTTTGATTTCAGTGAACAACAACTATGAGTTTTAAGAAGTATCTTCTCTAATCTAAGTTCTTTCTTATTTTTGGTTGTAAACAAAAGATCAAGAATTGATTTAGTGATCATTTAATGTAAGTAAAGTAGTTTAATGCAGGGAGGTGTATGCAAGAAAAGCAAAACCCCTACCACAATGTAAACTGCGATGGGGGTTTTGTTTTTAAGTATAGAGTTGTTTGACTATCGTTTATTCGTTAATCAATACCCATTCTCCTTTTTGGATAAGCGGAATAGCTTGTTTGTATTTTAATGTCTTGCTTTCGCCATTCAGTACATGTTTGATAGTCACTTTGTCGTTTCGTCCAATCTTGGGTTGTTCACGAACTACAGTTTCTACAACTTGTGGTGCTTGCTGGGTTTGTCCAGCGGCTCTGTTCTGTGCAGCACGCTCATCCATGTTAGGGATTTCTTCTTTAGAAGTTTCTAAAGCGTCTTTACGGCGTACTTGTTTTGCCTCAGAAATATCTTGTGTATCACCACTAGGTAGTTCTCCTTTGAATAAGAAAGAAATTACATCTTTATTTACTTCCTCGATCATCCCCTTAAATAACTCAAAGGCTTCGAACTTATAAATCAGTAATGGGTCTTTTTGTTCATGAACTGCTAATTGTACACTCTGTTTTAATTCATCCATTTTGCGTAGGTGTGTCTTCCATGCATCATCGATGATTGCTAAAGTGATATTTTTTTCAAAATCTGTGATCAGTTGTTGCCCTTCAGATTCGTATGCTTTTTCTAAATTAGTAGCTACGTTTAGACTTTTTACTCCGTCTGTAAAAGGCACTAAAATACGTTCGTAATTACTAGCAGGGTCTTCGTAAACTTGCTTAATAATAGGGAATGCAGTAGCTGCATTTCTACGCATTTTATCTTGGTAATGTGTATAAGCTGCTTTGTAAACTTCTCCTGCTATTTTTTGCACGTCCATTTTTTCAAATTCTTCCGCACTTACAGGACTGCTCATAGAGAAATAACGAATGAGCTCGAACTCAAAGTTTTTATAATCTACAGCTGCTTTGTTACCTTCTGTAATGACCTCTGCAGTATCGTAAATCATATTAGCAAGGTCTACGCGTAAGCGCTCTCCAAATAAGGCGTGATACCTACGTTTGTATACCACCTCACGTTGTGCATTCATTACATCGTCGTACTCTAAGAGTCGTTTACGTACACCAAAGTTGTTTTCTTCTACTTTTTTCTGAGCACGTTCTATAGATTTAGAGATCATAGAATGTTGGATCACTTCTCCTTCTTCTAGTCCCATTCGATCCATCATTTTAGCGATACGCTCTGATCCGAATAGTCGCATCAAGTTATCTTCTAGTGATACATAGAATTGGGAGCTTCCTGGGTCTCCTTGTCGTCCTGCACGACCTCTTAGCTGACGGTCTACACGTCTAGAGTCATGACGTTCAGTACCTATAATTGCCAGTCCTCCAGCATTTTTTACATCATCTGATAATTTAATATCAGTACCACGACCTGCCATGTTTGTAGCAATCGTAACGACTCCAGCATTTCCAGCTTCAGCTACAATATCGGCTTCTTTTTTATGCAATTTCGCATTCAGTACATTATGAGGTACTTTTCTAATGGTAAGCATTCTAGCTAATAATTCAGAGATCTCTACAGAAGTAGTACCGATCAATACAGGTCTTCCTGCTTTTGATAGATTGGTCACCTGGTCAATTACAGCATTGTATTTTTCGCGCTTCGTTTTATATACTAAATCTTCTTTGTCTTTTCTGGCAATCGGTCTATTGGTAGGAATTTCCACTACATCTAATTCATAGATTTCCCAAAGCTCTCCAGCTTCTGTAACAGCTGTACCTGTCATTCCAGATAATTTACCATACATACGGAAATAGTTCTGTAAGGTAACTGTAGCAAATGTTTGGGTAGCATCTTCAATCTTTACATTTTCTTTGGCTTCGATTGCTTGGTGTAATCCATCGCTATAACGACGACCATCCATGATACGTCCTGTCTGCTCATCAACAATTTTCACCTTATTATCCATTACTACATACTCTACATCTTTTTCGAATAAAGAGTAGGCTTTTAATAGCTGGCGTAATGTATGAATACGTTCGCTTTTTACGCTGTAGTCTCTGAACAGTTCTTCTTTTTTCTCTGCTTCTTCTTCTTTGGATAATTCCAACTTTTCTATTTTGGCAATTTCCATTCCTATTTGTGGTAGGACAAAGAAGTCTGGATTTTCTTTTCCAGATAGGTGATCTACCCCTTTATCAGTAAGATCGATCTGATTATTTTTCTCTTCGATAACATAGTATAAATCTGCATCAATCTTATGCATCTCTCTATTGTTATCTTGCATGTAGAAGTTTTCTGTTTTTTGCAGTAGCATTTTTACACCTTCTTCACTTAAGAATTTGATTAATGCCTTGTTTTTAGGAATTCCTCTATATACCTGTAGTAATTTAAAACCACCTTCTTTCGTATTGCCTTCTTTGATCAGTTTTTTAGCATCTGCCAATACAGTAGTCAAGAATTTCTGTTGTACTGCTACAATATCCGCAATTTTTGGTTTTAACTCATTAAACTCATGAATATCTCCCTTAGGGATTGGTCCAGATATGATCAAAGGAGTTCGAGCATCATCAATCAATACAGAATCTACCTCATCTATAATGGCATAGTTATGAGGGCGCTGTACAAGATCTTCTGGTGCATGTGCCATATTATCACGCAAGTAATCAAAGCCAAATTCATTATTAGTACCATACGTAATATCTGCATTGTAGGCAGCTCTACGTTCTGCTGAGTTAGGTTTATGATTATCGATACAGTCTACGGTAAGTCCGTGAAACTCAAATATCGGTGCCATCCATTCACTATCCCTTCGTGCTAGGTAATCATTTACAGTTACTAAGTGGACTCCATTTCCAGATAGTGCGTTAAGGTATACAGGAAGTGTACCTACTAAGGTTTTCCCTTCTCCTGTTTGCATTTCAGCAATTTTACCTTCGTGTAATGCGATCCCCCCTATTAATTGTACATCATAGTGAATCATGTCCCATTTTACTTCTTTACCAGCCGCATCCCAACTGGTTGTCCAAACAGCTTGTTCTCCGTCTAGTGTTACATGATCTCTAGTGCCTGAAAGTTCTCTATCGAAAGCAGAAGCAGTAACACTAATAGTATCATTTTTAGCAAAGCGGGTAGCTGTTTCTTTTACCACAGCAAATGCCTCAGGAAGTATGGCATTTAATGTCTTTTCGGTCACTTCATACGCCTCTTTTTTTAATTTATCAATCTCAGCGTAGATGTCTTCTTTTGTATTGATATCCTCAGTAGTGTCAGCCTCTTGTGTAAGTTGATCAATCTTTGTATTGATGTCTGCTCGCGCATCATTTACGAGTTTTTTAAAACTTACCGTCTTGGCACGTAGTTCATCGTTAGAAAGCGTAGCGATTTCCTTTGCCGCTTTTTTGATGAGTTCTACCTTTGGTTGAATATCTTTTATATCTTTTTTGGACTTATCGCCCACAAATACTTTTAGTACAGAATCTAAAATTCCCATAACGTATGGTGTGTGTTATTTTTTTTGATAGAGTGCGGGTGTATACATGTATATTTACATGGTGTTTTCCACTCTATAGCATGAGTGGGAATCCAGCCTCTACGGCCTTTTCGGGCTTTATTATACAATATATTCCTAGGTTTCTTTAGGGCTAGGAAGATGCGTAATTTACGCAAAAAAAAAGCCTCTTGCGAGACTTTTGATACTATTTACATTTTTTTTAATACTCATCCTCATTCCAAAGATAATCTTCGTCGGTAGGATAGTCTGGCCATATCTCTTCTATAGAATCATACGAGTCTCCTTCATCTTCAATAGATTGTAGATTTTCTACAACTTCTAACGGTGCTCCTGTACGGATTGCATAGTCAATTAACTCATCTTTGGTGGCTGGCCAAGGTGCATCACTTAGGTACGATGCTAATTCTAAAGTCCAATACATATGCTTACTGGTTTAATTTTTTGCAAAAATAATTTTTTAGTTTAAAAAGTCAAGAAAAAAATTAATTATTTAAACGATAATTATAAGAACGTAATTTCTTAGGTTTTTCCCCTGCGGTTGTGTGTTGCTTTTTGAAAAATAAGTCTATGAATCCTTTGTAGGAATCCATTGTATTTCATCTGCTTGTAAATCCATTGACAACTTTCGTGCCAGTACAAAAAGATAGTCAGAAAGTCGGTTCAAGTAGTGCAATGTGGTGTCTTCAAAAGGCTCTAACTCATACAATGCAGTAGCTAATCGCTCGGCACGCCTACAGACACAGCGAGCAACATGACAGAATGACACAGTTTCATGTCCACCAGGGAGTACAAAATGTGTCATAGGCGGTAGTAGTGTATCCATGCGATCAATTTCTTGTTCTAAAAACTGTACATCTGCTTCAGAAATTGTAGCGATATTTAATCGTTTCGTTCCATTTTTGAGTATAGCTTTGGCGGGGTCAGTGGCTAGGACAGCACCAACGGTAAATAATTTATTTTGAATTTCAATTAATGTATCCTTGGTATTCGCATCTATGTGTTGATCCCTGATAAGTCCTATGTAGGAGTTTAGTTCATCGACTGTACCATAGCTATCGATTCTGATGTGATGTTTAGGAACGCGAGTCCCTCCGAATAAAGCTGTTATGCCCTGATCCCCTGTTTTGGTATAAATCTTCATATGCTTTCTATATGTTTGATAGTAATGATTTGATGTTTGTCAGATTGTTTAGGAGTAAACAAAATAAATCTAATAGTCTGATGGATATCATCATTTATTACTCTTTATGAGCGTCGTTTGTTTTTTTGTCCAAATAGTTTTTTCGAAAATTTCGTTTATTTCGGTCGTACAGTTTTCGTTTATTACGTCCAGTATTCCACATCACAGCGATAAATAAGACAGCAATGGCGATAAGTACAAGGAGTAGTTGTGTTTCTTCTGATAATGACTGTAGCATGCTATTTTTTTGATGTAAAAATAAAAAAATACAGTATGTGTAGCAGGGTGTTTTTTGTAAATACTACGTATAGTAAGTCTCTTTAAAAACTAGTATCTTTGCGCTGCTATGGAATTTTCGTCTAAACTATTAGAAAATGCAGTATATGAAATGTCGCAATTACCAGGGATTGGTAAGCGGACAGCATTACGTTTGGTACTGCATCTATTACGACAACCCGCAGACCAAACAGCACATTTAGTAAGTGCGCTAGGAATATTGAGAGCAGAAATTAAATTTTGCAAAAAATGTCATAACATCAGTGATGTAGCGGTATGCGAAATCTGTAGTAACCCGAATAGAGTACAAGATACAGTCTGTGTGGTAGAGGATGTGCGAGATGTCATGGCGATAGAAAATACAGGGCAGTATAGAGGATTGTATCACGTATTAGGCGGAAAGATTAGCCCATTAGATGGAGTTGGTCCCCAGGATCTACACATCGAAACGCTAGTCGAAAAAGTGAAATTAGGCACTGTAAAAGAACTGATCTTTGCACTAAGTGCCACAATGGAAGGTGATACAACCAACTTTTATATCTATAAGCAATTAGAAGGTATGTCTATAAAAATAGCGACCATTGCTCGTGGAATAGGCGTAAATGACGAGCTAGAATATGCAGATGAAGTAACGCTAGGTAGAAGTATTGTGAATCGTATACCTTTTGAAAATGCCCTTAAAAACTCCTAAAAAACGTATGCTAATTTTTTAAAAAATCGACTCTACTGAAACTCTCTGTTATTATCCTCAATTATAATGTGCGCTATTTCTTAGAAGCTTGTATACAAAGTGTACTACAGGCATTAGAAGGACTCGAAGCAGAGCTCATCGTAGTGGATAATAATTCGCCAGATGATAGCTGTGCCATGGTAAAACAGAAATTTCCAGAAGTTCAGTTAATAGAAAATACCGAAAATGTAGGATTTGCCAAAGCTAACAATCAAGGAGTCGCCGCTGCTAAAGCAAGTCATATCTGTATTCTGAACCCCGATACCATTGTACCAGCAACAATTTTTACGTCTATGTTACAAGCCATAGATACCCTAGAGTATGTAGGTTTTATGGGGTGTAAATTGATAGACGGCACGGGCGCTTTTTTACCAGAAAGTAAGCGAAACATACCTTCGCCATTGACTTCGCTAAGGCGTTTGTTTGGTATCAGGATAGGGAACGTACGCAGTTATTACGCAGATCATATACCCCCTACAGCAGTTGGGCAAGTAGCAGTGCTAGTAGGCGCATTCATGTTTGGTAAAAAAGAAACCTATACCTGTGTAGGAGGGTTCGATGAGGATTATTTTATGTACGGCGAGGATATAGACCTGTCCTATAAAGTACGAAAAAGAGGATTCCTCAATTATTATATAGGTACTACAGCTGTATTGCATTTTAAAGGCGAGAGTACAGACCGTAATGCAGTATATATTCAGCGTTTTTATGGAGCCATGCGATTGTTTTATCAAAAACACTTCCGAAGTAATTGGCTATTAGATCGTATGGTCTCTACAGCAATTCATATGATCGCCTTTTCACAGCGGTGGAAAAAACCAACAACAGTAGTTCGCGAAATAGCACAGTATTATTTAGTATCAGATAACCCCTTATTACAAGCGCAATTGGCTAAAGTTTTACGAAAAAAAGTGCAGCTTATTTCTGTCGCTGCGATAGAAGATTTGGCATATACCAATATCGAACTTATCTTTGACAACGAATACGTGTCTTATACACACATCATAGCATTGATGCAGCGCTATAAAGGTGATACAATTACCTATAGAATTAGACCTGCGGGATGTACCTATACCATCGGTAGCGACCGTAGTGACAGCAAGGGAGTCGTTACGCAATTTGGTGAAATAAAATAGAAATACAGGTTTTTGACGGGTATTTTTATTAATTTCGTAATTTTAAACACTAGAAAACATCTTTTATTATTAATATGGCAAAATTTGAATTAAAACTTCCGAAAATGGGCGAGAGTGTTGCAGAAGCAACTGTGACTACGTGGTTAAAAGAAGTTGGAGATACCATCGAAATGGATGATGCAGTATTAGAGATCGCTACAGACAAAGTAGATAGCGAAGTGCCGAGTGAGGTAGAAGGTGTATTGGTAGAAAAACTATTTGCCGTAGATGATGTAGTAAAAGTTGGGCAAACCATTGCGATTATAGAAATAGAAGGCGCAGTAGCAGAAACGGCTACCGAGCCAGCAATTTCAGAGCCTGTAACTACTGTAGCAGCACCAGCAGCTGCAGCTGCAATTGAAGAAGAAATCAATGCCTCAGTAGAAACGATCGGTACCACAGCTTCATATACAGAGGGCACTAAGTTTTATTCGCCTTTAGTAAAGAATATTGCCGCAGCAGAAGGCATATCCCTAGCAGATTTAGAAAGCATTGCAGGAACAGGAAAGGATGGGAGAGTAACTAAAAACGATATTTTAAACTATGTAGCAGATCGTAAAAATGGTACAGCCGCTCCAGTGACACCAGTTACAGCGCCAGCGACCACTAAAGAACCAGCGAAGGTAGCTCCGATACCATCTGGCGAAGATGAAATCATAGAGATGAGCAGAATGGGTAAACTCGTCGCACATCATATGGTAGCATCCGTACAAACCTCTGCACATGTACAATCCTTTATAGAAGCAGATGTAACCAATATCTGGAATTGGCGCAAAAAGGTAAAAGCAGATTTTATGCAGCGAGAGGGCGAAAACCTAACCTTTACGCCTATTTTTATGGAAGCAGTAGCGCTAGCCATTAAAGATTTTCCGCTAATTAATATCTCAGTAGCAGGAGATACGATAATAAAGAAAAAGAATATCAATTTAGGGATGGCAGCCGCCCTTCCAGATGGTAATCTAATAGTGCCAGTGATTAAAAATGCAGATCAGCTCAATCTCGTAGGGATGACTAAGGCAGTAAATGATTTGGCACACCGCGCACGAACCAATGCCTTAAAACCAGATGATATACAAGATGGTACTTACACCGTGACCAATGTAGGGACATTCGGTAGTATTATGGGAACACCGATTATCAATCAGCCACAAGTAGCGATTCTAGCCCTAGGCGCCATACGCAAGGTGCCAGCGGTTATAGAAACACCAGAAGGAGATTTTATCGGTATCCGTTATAAAATGTTCTTGTCGCATTCCTATGATCATAGAGTAGTTAATGGAGCATTAGGCGGACAGTTTGTACAGCGAGTAAAACAGTACTTAGAATCCTTTGATCCCAATAGAGTGATCTAATTTTTCAAAAAATATACAATCTCATCAGCCGTAGTCTTTATAGATTACGGCTGATTGTTTTTTTGGGCGTTACCACAGGGGTCGGGCTATCCGCTATATCTTTTTTGGTTTTTCAGAAAACCAAAAAAGGATGCCGCTGCTATCCCTAACGCAATGAACTCATCTCGACTTTTTGTTTTTGACCGAAAATGAGAATAAATTAGACTGGATAAGGCACTTTTTTGAAATTCATAGCAGTGCTACCGATAAAAAAGTCAAGATGGAGTTCAGGATTACAATCCAGCAGACAATAGAAATAGGTGCTATTTTTCTACAATGATCGCCATATCAAATCATAATGATATTTGTATTCGGGATGCGATAATAGCATTAATGGATTTTTAATTTCTATATTAAATTTTTTTACTTGTTCAAACCAGTTATCTACAGAGTCAATTTCGTGAAAAGTAATTGAATAAGGTCTATCTCCCATGCATTCAGAAATCCATTGTATATCACTGATCATAATTAGGAAATCATCGTAATATAATAAATACATCATATTCGTTAAAATATTTAGTGGGATGCAAACACTCTTCTACTATTTCCTCGCCGAATAGTGTAACCCCCTTTTCATTTCTATAGCCAAAGTAATCTTCTTGCATTTCAGAGAAGAGAATAAATTTACTATCTTTTTTTAGGGGTTGATAGTTAATATTAAAGTCCTTTTTTAAATCCATGTTTAGCAAGTTTGATTAATATTTTCAACATTTCTCTTTTACTAGATACTCTAGTTTCATGAAGAAATGGTGTATGAAAATAGCTATGACCTAGATTGGTATGATATGGATCGATTACAGATGCTTTCTTTTGTTTGTTCTAGGGAATCTGTAAATGAACTCTTGCAGGAGACCTTGGATGATTCTTTTGTGTATGATACGGATGGTAAATTTGTAGGTATTAAGAGTGAAAAAGCAATTATGACATTGGCGCAGATGTGGAAAAATGACTCAATAGTTAATGAGATCAAAGGGTTGGTGGCTACAGCATACAAAGAGGATTCTAATTTGTTTTTTTCTTCTTCTTTAGCGCATGTGTCTAAAATGCGCGATGTATTGATGAAGTACTATACTACATTTGATATGGATTCAATTGATTGTTATGATGTTCTGCTTCCTATAGAGTTGGTAGAGCGGTATTGTGGGTAATTTATGTAGCCTATTTGATTATAAGGTAGCTTATTATTAGATCTTTTTTTGCGTTAGGGATTGCAGCGGCATCCTTTTTTGATTTTCTGACAAATCAAAAAAGATACAGCGGAAAGCCCGACCCTTGGGGAACGCCCTTATGATTACTGAGAGGCATGACTTCTGTTTACTTCTATAGGTTCAGTATTGTCGTTTACAATTAATTGATAGGTGTACGAAGAGGGTACGTCTGTAAGAGGAATAAGAATGCACATTTGTACTTTGGTATGGGCAGGAATGTTTTTTAGGATAGGTCTTTGGGCACGTCTGCGATAACCAATAGGGTCGATTTTTAGAAATACACTTTTTTCACTATCCGTATCATTTTGTACATACAATAGGGTTCGCTTTTTTAGTTTTTCTTCGACAAGGTATACCTTTTTTTCTGTGGATTCTTGTGCTTGTAAAAACGTATAGCAAAAGAATAGGCAGCAATACATGAGGTTTTTAAAATTAAGTGAGGAGTGATGATGCATGTGCTTTTTATCTAAAGATAGCTAAAAAAAGGCAATTGTAAGTGGTATATCATCCTCTGAATAAGAAAAAACGATCCTTCATGTTTTCGATTTCTGCGTTCTTATTCGTCACGATATAGTCGATGGCTTCTTTGGTAAAGGAATGGCCTTTTTCGGTAAGCGAAATAATATCTTGATCGATCTGTATCATATTGTTTTTTAGCGCAAGGTTGACTACAGATTTAGCGCGGACCTTCTGCCAATTGATATGTTCATAGAGGTGTTGTAGGTGTCGCTCAGAAGTATTGTCGGTATGATTGCCCAAGTGCAGTAAAAAGGTAAGCAAGGAGACTTCGATACGCTGCTGTCGCTGTCGGTAGCGTACAGAGAAATACCCTTTTTGAGGCGCAAATAGGTATACCGCTAGAAAGATAAGTCCTAATACTGTGGTAATGGCTCCTGCGATAGAGGCGTCTAATTCATGCGCTAGCCAATAGCCACTGATGGCTGCAATAACGCCTAGGATGGCTGCTAGGAATAGCATTTTTTTAAGATCGTTAGTGAGTAAATAGGCGGTGGCGGCTGGGGCGATCATAAAGGCGATCACTAGAATGGCTCCTACAGCGTCGAAGGCACCTACGGTAGTGATAGAGGCTATCGTCATCAGTCCGTAATGCATCACTACAGGGGATAGGCCAAGTGCAGCGGCTAATCCAGCGTCAAAGGTGCTAATTTTTAGTTCTTTGAAGAAAGTGATGAGCAGCCCAAGCGTAATGAGTAGGATGCTACCAATGATCCATAGCGCTTTTGGTCCCATATCGGTCTGATAGAGTAGTAGTCTATCAAAAGGTGCAAAGGCGAGTTCGCCTACTAATACAGCGTCTACGTCTAGGTGTACATCATTGGCATGCTGTGCAATAAGAATAACGCCTATGCTAAAGAGTACAGGGAATACGAGTCCGATGGCGGTATCTTCTTTGACCAATTTGGTTTTTTGGATGAATTCTACCAGTATTACGGTGAGTACTCCACTAAGCGCAGCAAGTAGAATGAGCAGGGGAGAGGACAGGTCTTCTGTGATAAAAAAACCAAGTACGATCCCTGGTAAGATGGCATGGCTAATGGCATCGGTGATCAACGCCATTTTGCGCAGTACGAGAAATGTGCCTGGAATGGCACAGGCGATTGCGACTAGGCTGGCGATCAGTTGTATTTCTAGCTGGGCACTACTCATCATTTATATGGCTTAATTGATTGTATAGATTGGCAGCTGTTTGATACCCTTCGGGAGTGAGTGACCACATGGTACCTTGGATAGAGACGTAGTTTTTGTCTTCTAATTTCTGTAGTGATCGTTTGGTAAATCCCTGAAAATTATTCAATATTTTGATAGCATGTGGGTGTGTAATATCTTCGTGATCTTTGGCGATGTTATACATAAACGAAAGGGTTTTGTGTAGCTGTAAATCGTTTCTGTTTTTGCGGAATCTGATTTCGCGAAATAACAATCCTCTACTAGGGGAAGCGATAAAAGAAATTCCAACAAATACAGCGGCTATAAGTACAATGACGGGGCCTGTAGAAAGATGCTCGTGCGTAGCACTAATGGCAGTACCTACTACACCAGAGGTAGCTCCAAAAATGGCAGCAAGTGTAATCATAATTGCTAGGCTATTGGTCCATTGTCTAGCAGCAGCAGCAGGGGCTAACAGCATGGCGCTCATTAATACGACCCCAACGGTTTGCAGCCCTAGTACGATGGCGATAACGATAAATGCTGTAATGAGGATGTCTAAAAATTGGGTGTTAAATCCTAATGTTTTGGCATAATCTGCATCAAAAACAGAGAGTTTTAGTTCTTTCCAGAAGAGGAGGAGTACGCAGAAACAGATGCCTGTGATGATTGCCATCATCCACACATCACTGGCTAATAGGGTGGCTGCCTGCCCAAAAAGGTAATTCTCTAGGCCTGCTTGATTCGCATTGGGCATTTTTTGGATGTAGGTGAGTAATAACATACCGAAGCCAAAGAATAATGACAGGATAAGCCCTAGGGCGGTGTCGGATTTTAATTTGGTTTTGGTAATGATACCTCGTATCCAGAAACTGCCGATCAATCCACTGATTAATGCGCCGAGTAGAAAGGCATTACTATTTTTAGTTTCGGTAATTAAGAAGGCAATGGCAATTCCGGGTAATGCTGCATGTGAGATGGCATCGCCTAATAAGCTTTGTTTTCTAAGGACAGCAAAACTGCCTAGCATCCCACAGATGGCGCCTAATACGGCAGTGCCGAGTGTAATGGTGCGTAAGGTATAATCGGTAAAAACGAGTTCTATGTATTCGTATAACCTCATGGCGATGGGTGTTGGTTGAGGGCTACTTTATAGTTGATGCCATAGGTTTTGGTCAGGTTATCGTCATTAAAAATATCCTTTACAGGTCCTGTGGCGATCTTTTTTACATTTAGGAATGTCACCCAATCAAAGTATTCGGGTACAGTTTGTAGATCATGATGCACTACGATCACTGTTTTACCTGCTTTTCGGAGTGCTTTTAGGATATTGATAATGGCTTTTTCTGTAGTAGCATCTACGCCCTGAAAGGGTTCGTCCATAAAGTAGATCGCTGCATTTTGTACCAAGGCTCTGGCTAAAAAAACACGTTGTTGTTGTCCGCCAGATAATTGGCTGATTTGTCGGTTTCTAAAAGAGAGCATCCCTACTTTTTCTAAAGCTTCGAGTGCTGCTTTTTTTTCTTTTTGCCCAGGTCTTTTGATCCAGCCTAAGCTTCCGTACGTACCCATCATCACCACATCGAATGCGGTAGTCGGAAAATCCCAATCTACACTTCCTTTTTGAGGTACATAAGCGACTAAGGCGCGTTGTTTTTTATAAGGTTTTCCATAAATTTTTACGCTACCTGCAATAGGTTTAATGATGTCTAGAATGGATTTGATTAAGGTAGATTTTCCTGCGCCATTGGGGCCTACAATAGCCATTAATACTCCTTCGGGAATCGATAAATCAATATCCCATAATACAGGTTTGTAGTTATAGGCTACTGTGAGGTCATCTATTTGTACAGCTATTTTTCTAGACATTATTTCAGGGCGTTAACAATCGTTGTTACATTGTGGGTAAACATACCGATATAAGTACCTTCGGGAGTGTTGGGATTGCCTAATGCATCCGAATACAAAGCACCTCCTATGACTACTTGATGTTCTTTGGCTGCTACAGCGGCTTGTAGGGCCTCGATAGTACGCTGTGGTACAGAAGTTTCTACAAAGATGGCTTTTACTTGTTTTTCTATAATAAAATTAGCTAAGCGCTGTACATCTTGTACGCCTGCTTCTGTAGCAGTAGATAGCCCTTGTAGTCCGACTACTTGAAAATCATAGGCTTGTCCAAAATAACTAAAGGCATCATGCGCTGTGACTAGGATGCGTTTTTCTTTGGGTAATGTGCTGATGGTAGTAACCGTTTGTGTTTGGAGTTGCTGTAGGGCTTCCAAGTATTTTTTTCCATTAGCCTCAAACTCCTTGGCATATTTAGGGGCTAATTCTTTTAGTTTTTTTATAGTATAAAGCGTTACTTTTTTCCAATGTTCGATACTAAACCAGATGTGTGGATCATAGTTAGAGGCAAAGTAATCAGAGCCAATAAGCGTGTTTGTATCCAGTGCTTCGCCAAGTGCAATTGCTTTGGTGCGTTGCGAGCCCATTTTTTCAAAAATTGCTACTAGTTTCCCTTCTAGATGCAATCCGTTATAGAAAATAGCATCTGCATTTACTAGTTTTTGTACATCACCTTCACTGGCTTTGTATAAATGTGGGTCGACTCCAGCTCCCATTAATCCTTGTACTGTAATATGTGTTCCACCAATAGTCTGCACTAAGTCAGTAATCATGGTAGTGGTGGTGACTACTTGTAATTGCGCATTTGCGTCTTTATTTGCGGGTTTGCAAGTGATCAGCATTATAGGTATAAGTAGATAAAAAAGTTTTTTTAGCATTGTTTTACAATTTAGAGCCGTATGTAGTCTTCATGTATTTCTTAACCATGGTTTCTCTAGCTCGAATTCTATTTTTTAGTAATACAGTAATGTACTTTTTTACAGAAATACTTCTACATCTACTACTTAGCATTATTGTTTCTGTAGCGGCTGCCATACGAATGAGTCTCTCCAAAAAAAGAAGCGAGTATTACGTTTTGTAGTGTCGTTAGGTTTAGTATTTTTGTTTTTATAATTGTACAAAACTAAAAAAGTTAGCTATGACTAACAAATTAAATTTAAACAATATAACAAAAAGCGAAGAGGATTACCTTAAGGCTTTATTTCAGTTACTTATAGAGGATGATATTTCTAAAGTGGGGAATAATCAACTTGCGGAATATCTCAAAGTTTCTCCAGCTTCTACCAATAGTATGATTAAGAAGCTCAAGTCTAAACAGTATGTGATTAGCGAGAAATATGGAAAGTTAGAGCTTACAGAAGAAGGGAAATGGATAGCTGTACGTCTGATTAGAAAACATCGTTTGTGGGAAACTTTTTTGTGTAATTATCTCAATTTTACATGGGATGAGGTGCATGAAGTAGCAGAGCAATTAGAGCACATAAAATCTCAAAAACTGATCAATGAGTTAGATCGTTTTATGGATTATCCTACCAGAGATCCGCATGGAGAGATGATTCCTAACGCAGATGGTGAATATGCATTGCTGCCTAAAGTTACATTGTCATCACTACAGGAAGGTGATGTATGTCAATTAGTATCTGTAAACGATGGATCGGTTAATTTTTTGCGTTATGTGTCTGAAATAGGGCTAGCGTTGAGTAGCGAGATTAAAATTATCGAGATACGAGAGTTTGATAAATCCATGAAAATAGCTTTTAATGAAGCGCAAGAAACTGTAACTAGGAAATTTGCAGACAACGTTTTCGTAAAACCGATCACATAAATTTTTGACGAATGTTAAAATAGTGTTTCGTTGTAGCAGATTATAAACAATACCCATTATATTTGGAACACACAATCAATTATGGAACTTACATTAAAGAAACCCATTTGTTTTTTTGATCTAGAAACAACTGGCGTAAATATATCTAAAGATCGCATTGTAGAAATTTCAATTCTTAAAGTATTTCCCAATGGAAATAAAGAAAGTAAAACTTGGTTAGTAAATCCCGAAATGCCCATACCACCAGAAACTACTGCGGTACACGGTATTACTAATGAAAAAGTAGCGGATGAACCTACCTTTAAGAAATTGGCCAGTCGTGTATACGATATGATCAAAGGGTGTGATTTGGGAGGTTTTAATTCCAATCGATTCGATATCCCATTGTTAGCAGAAGAATTACTAAGAGCAGGTGTCGATTTTGATATGAAAAATATGGTGGCAGTAGATGTGCAAACTATTTTTCATAAGATGGAAAAGCGAACACTCTCGGCTGCATACAAGTTTTATTGTGATAAGGATCTAGAAGATGCGCATAGCGCAGAAGCGGATACTATGGCTACCTATGAGGTGTTAAAAGCGCAATTAGACAAATACCCTGAATTAGAAAATGATACCAAATTCTTAGCAGAGTTTAGTGCTAGAAATCAATATGCAGACTTTGCTGGTTTTATAGCATTTGATAAACAGGCAAGAGAAGTATTTGCTTTTGGAAAACACAAAGGGAAACTAGTAGAAGAGGTGATGGAGAAAGAACCAGGTTATTTTGGGTGGTTACAAAATGCAGATTTTCCATTATATACCAAAAAAGTGCTTACTGCAATCCGACTACGTAAATTAAATAGTAGTTTAAAGTTGTAGAGGTTGGTGCTTAACTAATTTAGAGATGCTATGAAGCTTATTTGTATAGGACGTAATTACACAGATCATATCGCAGAGCTGGCTAACGAAAAACCTACAGATCCTGTAGTGTTTATCAAACCAGATACGGCTATTTTGCTTAAAAAACAGCCTTTTTTTATACCGGATTTTTCTAATAATGTCCACCATGAAGTAGAAATTCTGGTAAAAATTAACAGAGTTGGTAAATATATTGACAGAAAATTTGCACACAAATATTACAATCAAATAGGACTAGGGATTGACTTTACAGCTAGAGATTTGCAAAGTGAATTGAAGTCTAAAGGATTGCCTTGGGAAAAGGCCAAATCCTTTGATGGGGCTGCGGTCATAGGCGAATGGATGCCTAAAGATAGTTTCGAAAGTGTAGACAATATCGATTTTCGTCTCGAAAAAAATGAAGAAGTCGTACAGCAAGGAAATACCCAAATGATGTTATGGAAGATTGATGAGTTGATCGAATATGTATCAAAATATTTTACTTTAAAGATTGGAGATGTTATCTTTACGGGAACACCTGCCGGAGTTGGAGCTGTAAATGTAGATGATGTGTTGACTGGTTTTATTGGTGAACAACAACTTTTTTCAATAAGAATAAAATAGATGAATAGAGGGTATAGTTTAGATAGTGTAAATGAGTTGTCTGGTGGAGATGATGAATTCATTGGTGTATTAGTACAAACTTTTTTAGAAGAAATACCTCCCGACTTAGACAGTATGGTCAAAGCTGTGGATGAAGATGATCCTCAAACAGCTTATCAATTTGCTCATAAAATGAAACCGAATCTGCAATTATTCGAAATTGATTTATTGAGCGAGATCAAAACCATAGAGTCATGGTCTAAGACCAATAAGCCTAAGCAAGAGGTATTGCCGATACTCGATCATATCGTTACGACTGTAAATAATGCTATTCAAAATCTAAAAGAAGACTTCCAGTAAACTTTATATGCTTGCAGAAATTATTACTATAGGGGATGAAATTCTTATAGGTCAAATCGTCGATTCTAATTCTGCCTTTATAGGTAAGGAATTAAATAAAATAGGAATAGATGTATACCAGATCTCTTCTATCCAAGATGATAAAAAACACATACTCACAGCGCTTGAAGAAGCTAAAAATCGAGTAGACATTGTGTTAATTACTGGTGGGCTAGGACCTACTAAAGATGATATTACCAAACATACCTTGTGCGAGTATTTAGAAGATACCTTGGTAGAGGATCCTGAAGTATTAGAACATGTAGAAAACCTTTTTGAGCAATACATTAAAAAACCGATGAGTCCCATCAATCGAAAACAAGCCTTAGTTCCCTCTAAAGCGCAGGTATTGATGAATCAGCATGGTACAGCTCCTGGTATGTGGATGGTCAAAGATGATACTGTATTTATATCCATGCCAGGAGTGCCTTTTGAAATGAAGCACTTAGTGACAGATGAGGTATTGCCTAGGCTACAAGAGACATTCGATAGGCCTTATATTATCCATAAAACTATTTTGACCTATGGAGTAGGAGAGAGTACTATTGCTACGACTATAGAGCCTTGGGAAGAAGGACTCCCGTCCTTTATTAAATTGGCATATTTGCCCAATCTGGGTAAGGTGCGTTTGCGCTTATCTGCTAGAGGTACAGATGAAAAGTATCTACAGCAGGTATTACAAGAAAAGATAGAACAATTAAAGACATACATAGGCGACATCATCGTCGGATACGAAGAAGATGAAGCTATAGAAGTGTTAATCGGTCAGTTGCTAGCTAAGCAGCAACAAACGGTGGCTGTAGCAGAAAGTTGTACTGGAGGTAAGATTGCTGCGGCGATGACGGCTCATCCAGGAGCTTCTGCATATTTTATGGGAGGAGTCGTGGCGTATGCTTCAGCTTCTAAAGTAGCGTTATTAGGAGTTGATGAAGCATTGATTGCGCAGCATAGTGTCACCAGTTTAGAAGTCGCTAAAGCGATGGTAGTAGGTGTAAAAAATAAATTTAAATCCGATTATGGAATCGCTACTACAGGAAATGCTGGTCCTGCTAAAGGAGATGGGACAGTAGAAGTAGGTACAGTTTTTATTGCGATTGCTACCCCTTCAGGAGTTACCGCACATGAATTCTCGTTTAGTAATAGTAGAGAACGAACGATCGGGAAAACAGTGCACAAGGCCTTTGAATTGTTGTTGAAAGAAGTGCGTACGCTCTAAAAGGTGATATTGCTATTAATTTATGAATTGTTTGGTGAATGAGGGCGTTACCACAAGGGTCGGGCTATCCGCTACAATTCCTCGCTCCTCCTTAGGTCGGGCTGTGGGATTTCCACTGCTATCCCTAACGCAAATAATAGGATGTATTATTCTTAGTTAATGGATATAGTACTCTTATTAAGATGGTGTCAAGCATTTTTTTGAAGAACAAATAAAAAGACAAGATGGTATTGTGGGGTTGATATTAATAAAATAGAATCAAGGGGGTCTTGTTGTATGTGTATGGCGTTAATCTTTGATAATTAATGTTTCTGCCCATTGAATAGCGTCATCTACTGTGTCAAAGAGTTTAGAAGGTGTAGATAGGTAGGATTGTTCCATTTGGGCTATTTTATTATTAATGGGAGTGTATGAAACAATAGCATACCCTTGTATGTTAGGAAAAAGCTTTTTGAATTTAAAGTGTATGGTAGGCTCGAAAGCGTACGAATGAATTCTATTAGATATGAGTGCAAATGGCATACTACTGCCGTAATGATCCTTTGCTAGGTTTAGAAAGGTAGATGCATTGTCGCAGGTTAGTGTTATTCCTTCATGAATCTCGGAAATAATGTAATGATCAAAAAAATAGAACACACCAATATCCAGAGAATGTTTTTGTATAGGTTGATAGTGTACTGGTGCTTTCATTTGATTATAAATAGCTGATTGATCCTACGCCTTTTTTTGTGTGGCTAGTGATCTAAGTTTTTAAATATACAATTAATTAAAACAGTTATTATGTTTATAATTTCCGTACAAAAAGTGTTAAAAAACAGTAATTATGTATTTTAAAAAGTTAATTTCCTACTAAAATACGATTAAATTTTAATAAATGGAAGGTGGGATGTTGATAGTTTTTAACAATTATACTTGTTTTAAACGGTAAGCTCCTTTGTTTTTAGTAGGTGAAGGAGTGTGAATAAGATGGGGAATCATGTGTAGAGTATTGTAGTAAAATCATCTGTACTAGTGAATGATCTGTGCAATAGATAAAAAATCAGTATCCATATAGTGTAGCATCGATTATTAAATAGTATCTTCGGGCGCAGAAAATACTACATGCTTCGCTATTGAGTCCTAGTATAGACGTGGGGTGTGTACTATAAAGTGTAAAAAAGAGAAAAAAATAAGGGTTTATTATTGGTGGTTAGGTAAATAATTCGTTAATTTGCACCCTGTTTTGAAATAATACCAAAATCAAGTAAAGAGATGTCAAGAGTTTGCGAGCTTACAGGTAAAAAGGCAATGGTGGGAAATAATGTTTCTCACGCTATGAATAAAACAAAGCGTAAATTCAATGCGAATTTAATTAAGAAGCGTTTTTATATTCCAGAAGAAGACCGTTGGATAACACTTAAGGTGTCTACTTCAGCGCTAAAAAATATAAACAAAAACGGTATTTCTGCTGTTTTAAAAGAAGCAAGAGCTAAAGGTTTTTTAACTAAATAAATCTCCTTTTAAAATAATACTACAATGGCGAAGAAAGGCAATAGAGTTCAGGTAATACTAGAGTGTACAGAGCACAAAGCATCTGGAAAACCAGGTACATCTAGGTATATTACAACTAAGAATAAGAAAAATACTCCTGATAGAATGGAATTAAAGAAATTTAATCCAATTCTAAAGAAAATGACTGTTCATAAAGAAATTAAATAAGTAGAAAATGGCAAAGAAATCAGTAGCATCGTTACAGACAGGATCAAAGAGATTAACAAAGGCCATCAAAATGGTAAAATCTCCAAAAACTGGAGCCTATACTTTTGTAGAGTCAATTATGCAGCCTGATGCGGTAAATGACTTTTTTAAGAAAAAGTAATTCGCAAAAGATATTTTAAAAGAAGCCGTTTCAATTTATTGAGATGGCTCTTTGTTTTTATATCTTTAAGCATTAATAGACAATACGTACTATACCAATAGTACTGCATTATATAACAACGCACATGAATTTGTTTAAAAAGATATTCTCTTCCGAGAAAAAAGAAACCTTAGATAAAGGCTTAGAAAAATCAAAAACGAGTTTTTTTTCTAAATTGAGTAAAGCTGTTGCTGGGAAATCAAAGGTGGATGATGATGTATTGGATAACTTGGAAGAAATTTTAGTGACTAGCGATGTAGGAGTAAAAACAACGATCAAAATCATTGAGCGTATAGAAAATCGTGTAGCTAAAGATAAGTATTTAGGAACAGAAGAACTGAACCAAATACTTAGGGAAGAGATCGCAGGATTGCTGTCTGAAACCAATTCTGGAGAGGCTACTGATTTTGAAATTCCTGCCGTAAAAAAGCCGTATGTGTTAATGGTTGTTGGTGTTAATGGAGTAGGTAAAACAACAACGATAGGTAAATTAGCACATCAGTTTACGCAAAAAGGACTTAAGGTTGTATTAGGTGCGGCAGATACGTTTAGAGCAGCAGCAATCGATCAATTACAAGTGTGGGCAGATAGAGTAGATGTGCCTATCGTAAAACAAGATATGGGGAGTGACCCGGCTTCTGTAGCATTTGATACATTAAAATCAGGCGTGAGCCAAGACGCAGATGTAATCATCATTGATACAGCAGGAAGATTACATAATAAGATCAATTTAATGAATGAATTGACGAAGGTGAAGCGAGTAATGCAAAAAGTAGTGGGAGATGCGCCTCATGATGTGTTATTAGTATTAGACGGTTCTACTGGACAAAATGCCTTTGAGCAAGCAAAACAATTTACCGCAGCTACAGAGGTAACATCCTTAGCGGTGACGAAGTTAGATGGAACCGCAAAAGGAGGAGTAGTCATTGGTATTAGTGATCAATTCCAAATTCCAGTGAAGTATATTGGGGTAGGCGAAGGAATTGATGATTTGCAAGTGTTTAATAAATATGAATTTGTAGATTCTTTTTTTAAATAAGACTAGGAACTAACGGATAGTTTCAAAAGGTATCGTAAATTTATTGCGATACCTTTTTTTTTGAAGTTGTGTAAGCAACTTCTGCTTATGTATAATTTTAATAATACCTGCCAGATGAAATATGTTCTTTTGTATAACGCTGTTTTCTTAGTGTTCTTTTTTTCGTGTAAAAAAGAAACAAAACCTACTGCAGAAACTATAATTGATCAGTCAGTTGTAGCTACAGAAAAACAGCCGACAGTTACTTGGAGTCCATATGATGAAAGCGAAGATATTGTGGCTACACAAAAATTGAAAACAAAGCGAATGCATCTAAAATTAATCAATTCTAAGGTGCGTGATAAAAATGCGATATGGGAAGCACTAGCGGGAGAATTGGATTATTTTGGAGAGAAAGAATACAATCGATTATCAGCGTTAATTTTAGAAAAAGACATACCTACCTTGCAGCAGCAAATAAAAGATGGGAAATTGACATATGAAGCACTTACCAAGTTTTTTGTATACCGCATTCGGAAGTATGAAAGTGATAACGCTACAGGGCTTAATGCTGTGATAGCCTTAAACCCGAATGTAATAGAAGAAGCAAGAGCTTTAGATCGTAAGGATAAGAGTGCAATCGATGTGTATTCTGTATATGGAATGCCAATTTTATTAAAGGATAATATAAATTATAGAGCGTTACCTACCACAGCAGGTGCAATAGCACTTAGTGATAACCAGACGAATAATGCGTTTATCGTAAATAAGCTATTAGAAAAAAATGCATTGATCTTAGGAAAAGCAAACTTAAGCGAATGGGCATATTATATGTGTGCAGATTGCCCTGTAGGGTATAGTGCTATTGGTGGTCAAACATTAAACCCGTATGGAAGAATGCTCTTTGAGCCAGGAGGGTCTAGTTCGGGAAGTGGCGTAGCTGTAGCGACTAACTATTGTGTAGCTGCTGTGGGTACAGAAACCAGTGGTTCTATTGTCTCTCCATCGAGCCAAAATGCAGTAGTGGGATTCAAGCCTTCTGTAGGTTTGCTGAGTCGTACAGGGATTGTGCCGATTTCTAATACATTAGATACTGCGGGCCCTATGACTAAAAATGTGGTAGATGCGGCTATTTTATTCTCTGCTATGCTAGGAAAAGATGTGATGGACAGTGAGTCTAAATTAGCGGGAGGAGATTTTGTAGGTGCGACACTGCATGCTAAAATTCAAGGGGTAAGAATTGGAGTGATTAAAGAGTTGTTGCAGGATTCTTTGTATAACAGGGCTGTAAGTCAATTACAAATAGCAGGGGCTACTATTATTAATGTTGTACCAAAGAAAAGGGAATTAAAAGGTTTTTTAACCTTACTGAATATGGATATGAAGTCGGCGCTACCTGCTTATGTTAGTTCGCAAGGAGCTGCTGGATTACCTATAAAAAATGTAGAGGATGTTGTGACTTTTAATAAAGAAGATGAAGGTATACGAATGCCATATGGTCAGGAATTGTTAGAAGGTATTGTAGCTGATAAAACTACAGAGCAGAAGTTAGAAAGTATTAAAGCAGCATTGAAGACTGCTGGGAAATCTTATTTTGAAGAGGTTTTTAAAGAAGATAGATTACAGGTTTTATTGTCTATTAATAACTATCATTCGGGATATGGAGCGGTAGCCAATTACCCTATGCTTACGGTACCAATGGGGTTTACACCAGAAGGAGAACCTAAAGGCCTGACTTTTATAGCCAGTACTTTTGCAGATGTTAATTTATTAAAGTTTGCATATATATATGAGCAAGCTTCTAAGGAGCGAAAGATACCTGAAGCTTATACGGTTTCTCAATAATGTATACTATGAGGTGACTTAAATTTTTCCAATTTTTGAGTTCCGTAACGCTGCTATGCAACAAAAAAGTACAGTATTTGTTCGTAAATTTTTTTGATTTTCGCTTAAATCTAAATAGTTTACATTACTTCTGTAAAATATCGTTAATCTATGTATTAGTATTTGCGTTAGGGATAGCAGCGGCATCCTTTTGGTGCGACATAGCGCTGCCAAAAGATATAGCGGATAGCCCGACCCTTGGGGAACGTCCTGTAAATAAAATAGTTATATAAAACAAGCTACTATACTTATAGTTAGGTAAGGATAGTAGCTTTTTGTTTCCAGTTTCGAGCTTGTGTATGAAATGCTGTTAAACAGGAACTATATAGTTGTGTATGTAATGTGTGTACTAACTGACTGTTAGTGGTATGTGAGAAGACTATGTGAGTCTTGTGATTTTTTTTGGATGAATCGAAAAACTACTTTTTTCTTTGGCAGTATAATTAGAAGTTGCTTTTCTTCTAGAAACAAGTATTGGTGTTTTAATACGAATTTCAAAATCTTGCTTTACAATCAACTGTTGGTAAAATTCAACTTTAGTTACCTTTGCTTGTTTGGTTGCTTTAGATGTTTTAGAAGCTGTAGGCGCTTCCTGTGCTTGTAGGTTAACACAAACTAAAAGTGCGATTAAGAGCGGGGTAATAGCTTTCATAATACTTTGGGGTAACTATATGATTACTTGATTTGTATCAAATTTAATACGAATAAATTAACCAAAAAAATGATTGAATAATTTTTAGATGAAACGGGAATAATCTCGTTAAACAACACTTTTTTTACGGAAAAACCACATTTTTTGATCTATGAGTAACTGTTTTTTGATGATTTTGTAGGTTTTGAGGGAAATAGCGAATGAATTTTATATGTTTTTTAGTCAATACTACATGATTTTTGATGTATTTGTGAGAAATATTGATTAAAATAAAAGAAAGTGTGTTGAATCTGCTATTCAAGATTTTTTTGTCAGTTACTGTTTGCTAATTTTTTAGTACAGAGGTGTATATGTTTCTAAAATCTGAAGCATATTGTAGAGTCCTTAATTTAAAATAATTGGTACCCTACTATGATTTCAAATTTGTCGAGGTCAGATGACCATACAAGGTAATCAGTATGTGTTTTGTAGTAATTACTTACGCACACGTACAGTATCTGGTACTAATGTAGTATAGTCGCCATTGTTTCTAATCACATCACGTACGATAGAAGATGAGATATAGCTTTTTCCAGAAGAAGTGAGTAAGAATACGGTTTCTATATCAGTCAGTTGGCGATTGGTATGCGCTATGGCTTTTTCGAATTCAAAATCTCCTGGGTTGCGCAGGCCTCTGAGAATAAAATCAGCTTCCTGTTGTTTGCAGAAATCTACGGTAAGCCCTTTATAGGCCATCACTTTTATTTTGGACTCTCCTTTAAAGGCTTCTTTCATAAAATGTGTACGTTCTTCTAGCGAGAACATATATTTTTTCTGAGAATTGACACCAATAGCCAATATAATTTCATCAAACAGTGTAAGGCCTCTTTCTATAATATCATAGTGTCCTAGAGTAATAGGATCAAAAGACCCTGGAAAAACAGCTCGTCTCATAAAAAATATCTTAGATGCTATACCTAAAAAAAGTGTGCATCAGTTCTGTAACAAATATAGTAGAATTACACCAATCAAATCATGATTATCACTAGTTTATTGTAGGAAACAAGCTTCGATTGTATTGGTGATCAATTCTTGGATACTAATTCCGGCAGCAACAGCCTGCTGGGGTAGTATACTGGCCTCACTAAACCCAGGGTTGGTGTTCATTTCTACAAAGTGTGGAGTTCCATTATGAAAGATATATTCACTTCTAGAAAACCCTTTCATTTTTAAAATAGTGTACACTTTTAATGCCAATTCACTGACAGCAGTAGTTTGTGCTTCAGATAATCTAGCAGGTGTGATTTCTTCGGATTTGCCTAAGTATTTTGCTTCGTAATCAAAAAACTCATTTTCGGTTACGATTTCTGTAATAGGCAATACCTTGGGAGCACCTTGATAGGTAATCACCCCTACAGACACCTCGGTGCCGCTCAAAAAAGATTCGATAATAATTTCATCATCTTCTCGATAAGCCACATCGATAGCAGGCAGTAATTCTTCGGCAGTTTTTACCTTAGAAACACCATAACTACTACCAGATTTATTTGCTTTTACAAAACAAGGCAATCCTACTGTATCGATAATTTCCTGAGCATTAATAGCATCTCCTTGATTCAGAAAATAATTAGTGGCTGTAGGGATACCATATGCTTGTAGGGTACTAATACAATCTCTTTTGTTAAAAGTCAATGCTGCTTGGTAGAAATCACAAGAGGTCTGCGGAATCTCCATGAGTTCGAAATAAGCTTGTAACAAGCCATCCTCTCCAGGAGTACCATGTACGATATTAAAAGCCGCATCAAAAGTAATCGTACGTCCCGCTAGCTGTAATGAAAAGTTATTTTTGTCGATAGGCGTTTCTAGTCCCTGCGCATCTACATAATACCAAGCCTCTTTAGTAATATAGATTTTATATGCATTATAGCGCGCTTTATCGATATGCGCATATACTACATTACCGCTATTAATAGAAATCTCAAATTCACTCGAATATCCACCCATAAGGATGGCAATGTTTTTTTTCATTTTTTAGACTATTATATTAGAGTACACATAGAACATACCAAACCATAACATCCTACTTGAATATCAACAAAGATAATGGCAGTTTATTACTAGGCAATACGAGTCAAAAAGCCGTATCTAGGCAAGCAAAAATATCATTTATATAATAACAAAAGCTAAAAACTTACTGATTTTATATATTTGCCTAAACGATCGATCAATCATGGAATTTATAAAGGGTCTCTTTAGATTTATATTTAGCAAAGCATTTTTAATACAATTAGTACTAGCAGTTACCTTGCTTGTAATCATGGGGTATGTGGCTCTACAGTGGTTAGAAGGGTCTACGAACCACGATCAGCAGATAGTAGTGCCTAGTTTGAGTAAGAAGACAATAGCGGAGGTAGATGAGTTATTAGATGACAAAGGTTTGCGTTTTGAGGTGCAAGACTCTGCAAATTATAATCCTGATTTCCCTAAATTTTCAGTCATTGACCAAAATCCTGCATCAGGCACCATGGTTAAAGAAAATAGAAAAATTTATGTAACGCTCAATCCTTCAGGTTACAGAAAAGTAGAAATACCCAATGTATTACAGAAAACGAGGAGACAAGCAGAACCGAAACTAATCGCGTTAGGCTTTAAGATAGGGTCAATTATCAAAGTACCTAATATGTCTAGTTTAGTATTAGAACTCCGATACCAAGGAAAGAAGATACAACCTGGCGATAAATTGACCAAGACTTCAGTGATTGATCTAGTAGTAGGTGATGAGAGCGGACAAACCGTAAACTTATCCCCCGATAACTAGCAGCATACATCCTATTAATTGATTATAGAATAACTACATGACAGCACAAAATTTAGAAATTGGTGATGGAGATACCCATGATGAAGAGCTTTATGAGCATTATCGCTTTGTGGCAGGAGCAGGACAAGTACCGCTTCGAGTCGATAAATTTTTGATGAACTTTGTAGAAAATGCCACACGAAACAAGATACAACAGGCAGCCAAAGACGGAAGTGTTTTTGTTAATGATGTAGCTGTAAAATCCAATCATAAGGTTAAACCCCATGATGTAGTTCGTGTATTGTTTTCTCATCCACCCTACGAGAATTTACTCACACCCGAAAATATCCCTTTGGATATTGTATATGAAGATGATGCCTTATTAGTGATCAATAAGCCTGCTGGGATGGTTGTACATCCAGGTCATGGAAATTATTCAGGGACACTGATCAATGCATTGATTTATCATTTCGATAATTTACCCAATAACAGTAGTGATCGCCCGGGGTTGGTACATAGAATCGATAAAGATACCAGTGGACTCCTAGTGATCGCCAAAACCGAAAGTGCTATGACACATCTAGCGAAGCAATTTTTTGATAAGACATCAAAGCGCGAGTATATAGCCATTGTATGGGGTAATCTAGAAGAAGAAGAAGGAACCATAGAAGGAAATATCGGTAGACATCCCAAAAACAGATTGCAAAACACCGTATTCGAAGGCGATGAAGCCGAAAAAGGAAAACCAGCCGTTACGCATTATAAGGTAGAAGAAAAACTAGGCTATGTAACCCTCGTTAGCTGTCGATTAGAAACAGGGAGAACACACCAAATTCGTGTGCATATGAAGTATATAGGGCACACACTCTTTAATGACGAACGCTATGGAGGCGAAAAAATCCTAAAAGGGACTTCATTTACCAAGTATAAGCAATTTGTAGATAATTGTTTTAAGATACTACCTAGGCAAGCCTTACATGCGCGTACTTTAGGTTTTGAGCACCCAGTTACGGGAGAAGCCATGCACTTCGAAACCCCCATTCCAGACGATATGCTACAGTGTGTAGAACGCTGGAGAAACTATGCCAAAAATCAACTAACAGAGGAGTAAAATTGAGTCTAATATTTGAACTATTAGAAAGTCTGCAATGTTAAATCTAAAGTTATCAAAAATTTTATTTACATTATCGTAGTACTTTAGAATGAAAATATGGTATATTAGCACTTTAACTATTTATAATGAACAAAGGAACAGTAAAATTTTTTAATGACTCCAAAGGATTTGGATTCATAACAGAAGAAGGAACAAATGAAGATCGTTTTGTACACATTTCAGGGCTTATCGACGAAGTGAGAGAAGGAGACGAAGTAGAATTTGAACTTAAAGAAGGTAAAAAAGGATTAAATGCGGTAAACGTAAAAGTATTATAATATACAGATCAACTTTTTTAGATAAGCCCACCTATTTTGGTGGGCTTTTTTTTGATACCCTACCTACTATAATGCCTATCAATACAGGTATAAAAAAGAATTACCCAAATCACATTTTTATTCTCGGACTACAATCGTATTTTTGGCGCAATTAAAAACGCAAGCAATATGAAAATTGTAGTATCTCCTGCCAAGTCCTTAGATTACGAAACCGCATTACCTACCACACAGCATACCCAACCCGCTTTTCTAGCACAGGCAGCGCATATACAACATACTGTCTTGCAGCAGCAATCTCCTAAGCAATTATCAGAGCTGATGCATATTAGTGATAAGCTAGCACAGCTCAATTGGCAGCGAAACCAAGACTGGGAACTACCCTTTACAACTACGAATGCCAGACCCGCAGTGTATGCCTTTAATGGCGATGTATATACAGGATTGGATAGTTATTCCATCGAAGCATCGCATTTAGATAGGCTACAGGATACATTACGTATTCTTTCGGGCTTGTATGGTATCCTAAAACCGCTAGATCTTATACAGCCGTACCGCTTAGAAATGGGAACAAAATTGCCTGTAGATGCACATGCCAATCTATATCAGTTTTGGAAAACACAACTCACACAGCACCTAAATGACGAATTAGAAGAGGGAGAATTGTTTCTCAATCTAGCCAGTAATGAATACTTCAGTGCTATAGATAAAAAAGCATTAAAAGTTCCAGTGATTACGCCGCAGTTCAAAGATTGGAAAGGTGATAAGCTAAAAATCATTAGTTTCTACGCCAAAAAAGCCAGAGGAATGATGGTACGTTATATCATCGATACCAATGCCCAAACCCTAGATGATCTCAAAGGATTTAACTACGAAGGATACGGTTTTAGCGAAGAATATACAACTAAAGCCGGAGAATTAGTCTTTGTACGTTAATACGTATTAGGGCGTTCCCCAAGGGTCGGGCTATCCGCTATATCTTTTGGCAGCACTAAGGTGCTACCAAAAGGATGCCGCTCCTATCCCTAACGCAGCTAGTTGTTGTCATAAAAGTATATCGTGTATTATATGCAAATTTAAGTACTAAATAGAAATCAGATCGCAGTAATTTCTGTATCTTCAATTTCTGTATTTTTAGTACCGTCAGATGATACAAAAAGCCATTACTATTTTAGATACGATAGGAGAATACACAGGTCGTATCATAAGCTGGGTAGCCGCATTATTGGCCTTACTCATAGGAATTGATGTACTGATTCGTTATGTGTTTCAGTTTACATTTATTTGGGTGATCGAATCAGAAATATACCTTTTCTCCATTTTATTTTTACTAGGATCGGGTTATACCTATAAGTATGGAAAACATGTACGTGTAGATGTATTTTATGCCCAATTATCAGTCAAAGCCAAAGCGTGGATCGATGCGCTGGGTAGTCTAGGTTTATTGATCCCATGGTGTTATGTAGTCATTGTGTCTTCTTGGTATTACGGACGGTCTTCATGGATGATCAGTGAATCCTCTCCACAACCAGGAGGATTACCCGCCTTGTACATCCTTAAATTTTGTATCACTTTGGGGTTTACTCTACTGCTTATACAAGGCATCTCACAGTTACTAAAATCAATACATATCATTTTCGATTCTAAATAGTCATGGAACTACTAGCCGTATTACTATTCGTTATTATTTTTGTAGTCATTCTTTTGGGGTATCCAGTCGCATTTACACTCGGCGGCATTTCTGTAGCCTTTGCTTTTGGAGTATCCATTATAGCGCCGTCCTATTTTAGCATGTCTACTTTTTATTTGTTGCCTTCACGTATGATGGGAGTAATGAATAACTATGTGCTCATGGCAGTACCCTTGTTCATTTTTATGGGGATCATGCTCGAAAAATCAGGTTTGGCCAAAGGATTGTTAGAAACAATGGCGATGACCTTTGGGCAATTACGTGGAGGATTAGCGATCTCCGTAGTTATTGTAGGAGCTTTATTAGCAGCTTCTACAGGTATCGTAGGTGCTACAGTAGTTACGATGGGACTTATCAGTCTTCCTACCATGTTAGAACGTGGGTATAGTCCCAGTCTAGCCACAGGAGTGATTGCTTCTTCAGGAACATTAGGGCAGATTATACCGCCTTCGATCGTGTTAGTATTATTAGCCGATACCATCAATAGTGCTTCTAGAGGCGCAGCCAGTGTAGATGTAGGTACGTTATTTTCAGCAGCTATTATTCCTGGAGTACTGTTAGTGGCGATGTATATAGTGTATATCATAGTCAAAGCAGCCCTACACCCGCAAACTGCACCGAGTATCCCTAAGCATGAAATTCAGCAGTTTAGAGGGAATGATTTTTATACAAAATTGCTCAAAGTACTCGTACTTCCCGTACTACTCATCGTATTAGTTTTAGGAGCGATCTTTACAGGAATCGCTTCGCCTACCGAAGCATCTGCCATTGGTGCCATAGGTGCTACCATCCTTACGATCGTACAAAAACAATTTTCTATACAAATGCTCAGGCAAGTAGCACAAGAAACCATGAAGCTTACCACTATGGTGTTTTTTATCCTTTTGGGAGCTACTACCTTTTCACTCGTATTTAGAGCACTAGGCGGAGATCGATACCTCCAAGACCTGATCGTTGCCTCACAATTTAGTCCAATGCTATTTCTAGCAATCGTGATGTTGGTAATTTTTATAGCAGGATTTTTTATAGATTTTATAGAGATTGTATTTATCATAGTGCCCGTAGTCACCCCCATATTTAATGCTTTGCATATGGATATGTTGTGGGTAGGCGTACTAATGTCATTAAACTTACAAACTTCATTTCTGACACCTCCCTTTGGGTTTGCGTTGTTTTATCTAAAAGGAGTTGCTCCGCCTACTATAACCACTCGTCATCTATACAAAGGGATTTTACCCTTTATAGGTATTCAATTATTCATGCTTGTGCTGGTATGGTGGTTTCCAGAATTGTTATTTAGTACCCAGTAAGGGATAAGGAATATTGTACGTAAAAAATAGACATGAAAAAATATACATTTCGTAGTAATTTAGTAATCAGTAGTTATGCACTTGTAGCGCTACTACTCGTTTCGTGTTTAGGCGAACCCCCTGCGAGTATGCAAGTAAGCCCTATCGATGCCACCAAACCCAATCAAGTATTGCGATGGAAAATGACCACCACATGGCCGCCTAATTTTCCAGTGATCGGAGAAGTAGCCGAAAAATATGCCGAATGGGTAGGAGAGCTATCCAACGGGCAAATACAGATTAAAGTATATGGTGGTGGCGAATTAGTACCTCCATTAGAAGCCTTTGATGCGGTTTCGCAAGGAGTCATAGAAATGGGGTGCGGAGTTTCGTATTATTGGGCGGGCAAAACACCTGCGGCGCAGTTTTTTGCCGCAGTACCCTTTGGGATGAATAGTCAGCAGCTAACCTCTTGGTTAGAAGTAGGAGGAGGCTATGAATTGTGGAAAAAAACCTATGCGCCATTTAATTTAGTCCCTTTTTTAGGAGGCAATACAGGGGTGCAAATGGGAGGCTGGTTTAATAAAGAGATCAATTCTGTCGAGGATTTTAAGGGACTAAAAATGCGATTACCTGGCATAGGAGGTAAGGTGTTAGAAAAAGCAGGCGGAGCTGCTGTATTGGTAGCGGGTAGCGAGATTTATACCAGTTTAGAACGCGGTGTGATCGATGCTACAGAATGGATCGGGCCGTATCACGATTACAAAATGGGGTTTCATAAAATCGCCAAATATTATTACACACCTGGATGGCATGAGACAGGATCACAACTAGAATTCTTTATCAATAAAACACTGTATGATCGCTTGCCACCACATCTACAAGCTGTATTAGAAGCAGCTTCTAAACGCGCACAAGTATGGGTATTGGCAGAGTTTGATAAACAAAACGGAATCTTTTTAGATAAGCTGGTGAATGAGGAGCAAGTAGAAATCCGACAATTTTCTAAAGAAACGATGGATGCATTGCGTGTGTATACAGAAGAAGCGATCCAAGAAATGATCGGCGATGATCCTTGGTCTAAAAAAGTATATGAGAGCTATAAGCAATACCAAGCACGTATCGCTAAATGGTCTACCGTCACTGAAAAAGCGTATTATAACACGATACAGCAATAGATGGTTGGGTGTTTATGTTTTAGTGTGTATTCAATTTTTTCTTGCGTAAAGGATAGGAGCGGCATCCTTTTTTGGTTTTCTGTAAAACCAAAAAAGATATAGCGGATAGCCTGACCCGCAGGGATACGCCCTCATCATTCATATAAATCTTCTGTGGTATTAGCTATTTGTAAATAATGAATCTGTAGGTGTGGAAATAGGAATGGGATGGATGAAAATGTATGAATTATAGATGAACAGCTTCTAATTGCTGTACAATTCATAAAATCTTCCTATTTTTACAAAAAACAAAAAAGTCCCCCTAGTACCTTGAAAATAAAACCAATCCAAATCGCATTGTTTTTACTATTGATCCTTATGGGGTTATTTGGGCTTATGTTTCTGAGTGAAAAAGGAGCGGTAAAAAATGCACAAGTACAAGAAGATGGGTTCTCATATGATGAACTATCGTTAAAATATCCTTCCTACCGCACATTTTTGGGATTAGATAAGGATTCTACCATATCCAGAGAAACCATTCTAGAGGTTACACAAACCGTAGTGCCATTACAGGAAGAACCCGAAGAAGTACCTGCTACAGAAGAAGTAGCACCTGAACTGGTAGAACAACAAACATTACAGAAAGATAGTGTATTACGACTCGATTTTACCAAAATAGATACGACTAAGATTGTACGCATACAATACCCAGACAGTAATCCTGATTTTGTGTACGAATTACAACGGAAATTGGCATCTAAATCGTGTAGAATTTTCCACTATGGAGACTCACAGTTAGAAGGGGATCGTATTACGGGATATTTAAGAAATCGCTTACAGAAGATGTATGGAGGTAGTGGCCCTGGTTTTATTCCTGTAAAACCTGTATACAATCAATTAAGTGCTATCGTAAAACCAACGGATAATTGGTTTCGATACGCTAAGTTTGATCCTACACAAAAGAAATTTAAGCACCGGAAGTACGGGGCGTATCTAACGGTATCTCGATTTACGCCGCACTTACGAACGGCTATAGATAGTACACAACTAGATTCGATGCCTGTGGTTACCGCTGCGGTAACAATTGCAAAATCACCAAAAACGTATTTTAAATTCAGAACATTTACCAATATAGGCCTGCACTATGGAAATGCAAAGTATCCTGTAGCGATAAAAGTGTATAATAATGGAGTTCTGATTCAAGAAGATAGTTTGAAAACCGATGGGAGGTACCATCGCTATAAGATAAAGACCAAGAGAACCCCTACGGATTTAAAAATTGAAGTATCGGGTAAGGTAAGTCCTGATTTTTATGGATTGACACTAGATGGAGGATCGAGAGTACAGGTGGATAATGTGGCGATGCGCGGGTCTTCGGGTACGATCTTTTCGAGTACGCATGCTACTACCTATAAGCGTATGGCTAATGTACTAAAACCAAAAGTTATTATCATGCAGTACGGAGGGAATACCATGCCGTATCTAAAGGATTCTATTGGGGTAGAAAAGTATGCCAAACGAGTGGTGGATCAGGTAAATTGGCTGAGAAGGCGCACTAAAAATGTAAGTTTCTTGTTTATTGGGCCTACGGATATGTGTATCCCTGTCAATGGAAAAATGGAAACCTATCCGTTATTACCGTATTTAAATGCGCAATTGACGCAAAGTTGTTTGGCAAACGATATTGCGTATTGGAGTATGTATGATGCTATGGGAGGAAGAGGGTCTATGGAACTGTGGGTAGAAGAAAAATTAGCAGGAAATGATTATACTCATTTTACGCGCAAAGGAACTAAGATCATATCAGAACTATTTTTCACTGCTCTTTACCTAGACCTCAAAAAAGAAGAAGATGACGATACATAAATTATTACCAACATTCTTATATGTATGCAGTTGTATCACCATGGCGCAGCAATATACCTTGCCCAAAGCCAAGGAAACGTACTCATTTATCAATTGGAAGGCAAACACACTTAAGTTTGTGGATACATCACCTGCTTTCGAGAAATTATTTCAGAAATTGAATAAGGTGGCGAATGACGAAGCGGAAGATGTACACGTTTTTCATATCGGAGGTTCGCACATACAAGCGGATATTTATTCCAATAGATTACGTACCTATTTACAAAGCATGAGCAAAACGGCTGTAGGGCAACGAGGATTTATCTATCCTTTTCGTATGGCTAGAACCAATAACCCTAGTAATTATAAGGTGACTTCGGATGTGGATTGGAAAGGGTATCGATGTTCTATAAAAAAAGACAGTGTGGCTTGGGGGTTATCGGGAGTAACCGCTGTGTTTAATGACTCAATAGCGAATATAAAAATTGAAGCAAATTATCGAGGCTACGATCAGCAGCACTATGATTTTAATAAAATCAGGATTTTCTATGATGATTGGACTACCGATTATTCAATAGGTTTTAAAGAAGAAGGTTTGGTGGATACGACTTTGCAAAATACCACAGCACACTTTACAGAATTTACGCTTACTAAAACACTAGAAACCGTAGATATCTGTGTAGAACGTAACGAGCATACAGACGATGCAGCGTTTCTGATGATGGGTATCGAGCTAATGAATGATAATAAAGGGGTTCAATATACCTCGATCGGAGTGAATGGAGCTAGCTTTGATTACTACAGCCGCTGTAAGTATTTTGATACGCAATTAATGCTATATCGACCAGATTTGTTTATTATTTCTGTAGGAACGAACGATGCGTACCATCCCGATTTTAATCCAAAAGCATATACAGCGTATTACGAAGACTTGATACAAACGATACAGAAGGCCAATCCAGAATGTGCTATTCTGCTTACGGTACCGAATGATTCGTATTATAAGCGAAAGCATCCTAATCCTAGAACGCGTATCATGCAAAAGATAATTTATAAGCTAGCACAGCAGTATCAGATGGCAGTATGGGATTTTTATGAGATTATGGGAGGGTTTAACTCTTCTAGAGATTGGTATCATCAAAAATTGATGCCGTCGGATAGAATACATTTTACACAATTGGGGTATAGAATCAAAGCAGATTTATTATTAGAAGCACTGACCGAAGCATGGGAAAACACCTTGCAGTTGCCTCCAAAATCTGTACTCAATCAAATGATTAATGAATAGACTACAAGATATTTTTTCTTTTTCAGAAGATGTTCCGTTGATCTTTACACAAGCGGATTTTTGGATTTTCTTTGCGATTATCTATTTTATATACGCGTTGCTATATCGCCAAAAAAGCCTTCGTAGTGCGTATCTTTTTGCCATTAGTTTGTTATTCTATTATAAGACCAGTGGTTTGTTTATAGGGATACTGTTATTTAGTACAGTGAATGATTTTTTTATAGGTAAGGCGATTCATCATACTGCTTCTAAAGCATTGCAAAAAGCATTAGTAGCGATTAGTGTTACAGTCAATTTGCTGACATTGTGCTATTTTAAGTATGCTTACTTTTTTACAGAATCGTATAACAGTCTGTTTGATACGGATCTAAAAGTACTAAACTATTTGGGGATGTGGGCTAATGGGGTGGCCTCTACAGATTATTTTACCGTAGATACGATCATTCTTCCTGTTGGGATTTCGTTTTATACCTTTCAGACCATTAGCTATAGTGTAGATATTTATAGAAAGCAATTAAAACCATTGAACTCTATTATTGATTTTGGTTTTTTCGTTAGTTTCTTCCCGCAATTAGTAGCAGGGCCTATTGTGAGAGCATCGGATTTTATTCCTCAGATACGAAAAGACATCAGTATCACCAAAGAGGAGTTCGGTAGCGCTACATTTATGATTCTAAAAGGGTTGATTAAGAAAATGCTGTTTGCCGATTTTATAGCAATGAATTTTATGGATCGCGTATTCGATATGCCCGAAATGTTTTCGGGATTTACCAATATCATGGCTATGATCGGATATTCACTACAGATATATGGTGATTTCTCGGGGTATACAGATATAGCGATAGGATTGGCGTTGCTGATGGGCTTTCACCTGCCTATGAACTTTAATTCTCCGTATAAAGCCATTCACTGTGGGGATTTTTGGAAACGATGGCATATTTCCCTCTCTAGTTGGTTAAAAGATTATTTGTACATCCCGATAGGAGGAAACCGCAATGGGACAGTATTTTCATATGTATTCGTATTGTTATTTACCTTTTTAGGGTGTTTTGCAGCCTTTGGGTATGCCGTTGCATTTTTTATAGCAGTTGGTTTTGCAGTCTTATTAATCATTACGTTGTTTTCTAAACGACTGGCTTGGCATTTTAATAGAAATATCAATATTATGATCACGATGCTGATCGGTGGGTTATGGCATGGAGCTTCTTGGAAATTTGTCGTATGGGGAGGATTAAATGGGTTAGGAGTCGTAGCCTATAAATATTGGCGAAGAATAAGTCCGTATGAGCATTCTACACTATGGATTGCCACGCTGTGGAAGATTACATTTACCTTTATTTTTATCACCTTTACGCGCATCTATTTTAGAGGAAATAGTATGGAGCATATCGATCGGTTTTACCAAGCCATCCTTACCAATATGGATTGGGGTAATGCATTAAACGTGTTATGGGAGTACCGAATCGTATTTTTAGTCATGTTGCTAGGATACATCACACATTGGCTGCCGTATGCTACTAAGGATTGGTTGCAAGAACAGTTTACAAAGAGCCACATAGTGGTCAAGGGATTGGTAGCAGTGCTGATAGCTATTATTTGTTATCAAACGTATGCAGCCGATTTCCAGCCTTTTATATATTTTCAGTTTTGATATACAAGAGAGTTGTAAAATAGTTGTATAGCTAGTAGGGTGGTGCAGGAACTGCATTACTAAGGCATCTTATCTAATGATTAAATAATACTTGTTTTGTTACATACACATCCATATCCTCCTTTTTTTCCAAAAAATGTAACGAAATTGATTGTCGGTACACTGCCACCACCACGGTTTACGCTAGGTACCTTGAAGCCTGGAGATGTAGATTTCTGTTATGGGAGTATCAGTGGTTTATTATGGAAGGTGCTAGACCGTATTTTTGAGCTCAATCTTCAATTCGAAACAACAGCAGTGGCGATCCAGCAACGCAAAGATTTTTTGACTAGCAGGGGAATAGGGATTTGTGACATCGTACATAGTTGCCAGCGTACTAAGATTGATGCATCAGATCTAGGGATGCAAGACATTCAATTACGAGATGTAATAGGATATATACGACAGTATCCTATGGTAGATACCTTATTATTTACAGGTGGTAATAGTAAAAATGGCCCAGAATACCTGTTTAGAAAACACTTACAGACATATGACATACCACTGACAGTGGTGTCGGATACCATTCCTAGAATACACCAATTTACAGTAGATACTAGAGTCGTACAAACCGTTTCGCTAACAGCGCCTTCTGGAGCTGCGAATCGATCTATAGGTAGTTTACCAGCGTATAAAGCTTTAAAGCAGCAAGACCCTGCATTTAATACCATGGATTTTAGGGTGCTGCAATATCGCCCCTTTTTCTAGCGATTCATTACGTAGTAGTCAACATTTTGCTGTACGATCCGTAATAACCCCACGCCTGTGAGTGCAATCATACCCATAACTATCCAAGTAACATTGTATCCATAGGTATTAATGAGTTGCATGCCAGAATTAGGGCCTAGAATATGTGCTACCGAAAATGACATGCTATACAATCCCATATAAGCACCTTGCTTTCCTTTTTTAGCCCTGTCTAGTGCAAATGTATTGCTAAATGGCAAGGCTATCATTTCTCCTACTGTCAGTAGTATCATACTGACGATAACAATGGCTGTCCATGGAATGAAAATAAATACCAAGAAGCTAAATGCTGTTAAGATAAAACCATAAATAATGGTCGTAATTCGATTGTATTTTTTGGTTTCTAAGTAGGTGATCAGTGGCATTTCTAGTACAAAGATGAGTGCGCCATTTAGTGCTAGAATAAGCCCAATGTTTTTTTCGGAGATGAGGTGTACCTCTTCGTAATACAAAGGCATGGTCGAAGAAAATTGTACAAATACAACACTAAATAGTGTGAGTGCTATCCAGAATAACATATATATATGATCTTTATAAGGAGCTATTGGGTTTTCGACGATTATTTCTTTATCTGATGTCTTTGCTTTTTTAGGATGTAGTTTGAGTATGAGTATACAGGCAGCAATCCAGCAAGTAATACCATCTGCCCAAAATAAAGCTTTGTATTCAATAGCGGTAACGATGATACCACCTAAAGCAGGGCCTAAAGAAAAGCCTAAATTGATAGCCAGTCGGATAAAGGTCAAGGATCTCGTTTTATTAGCAGGCTTGCTATAAGCGCTAAGAGCTACAAAAAAAGCAGGTCTAGCTGCATCTGCAATAGCGATTAATATAAAAAAGCTAAGGCAAATACTCCAAAAACTAGAGAAATACTGTACACAAAAGAAAGCGATACCAGTGAGAATCAGCGATCCTAAAATAACCTTGTAATACCCAATCTGATCGGATAATTTACCACCAATCCAAGTACCTGTTAATGATCCCAGTCCATAACAGGTCATGACCCAACCAATCTGATCTAACGAAAAACAAAGATCATTAGATAGGTATAGCGATAGAAAGGGAATGACCATTGCTCCCATTCTATTAATTAAGGTGATCAATGCCAGCCACCAGATTTCTGTAGATAAACCTTGGAAAGCTTGTATATAATTATGAGCTATTTTGTGTAGTTTCATAGCGAAAAAACGGTTCTAGGTAGATAAAATTAGCTGTTTATCTGCAAATAGCACATAATATTATACAATAAGAATACGTTTATAACGAATGCTTTGTATTTTTGCAAAAAAAAGGAAAGGAAGTGTATAAATTAACGTGTTTATTTATTTTTTGTTGGAGCTGTTTGCTGGCGCAAGATGCAATAAAGGTAGAAAAAGCAGTTGCTTTTCAGGAAGCCTTGAATACCAAATTTGCATCAGCAGTTACATCACCATTGGTGGCCGAAGATTTAGCACAATTCAAAGGATTGTCGTTTTTTGCGATAGATACAATGTATAGTGTGCAAGCAAAGTTTGTACGTACCCCTTATGAAACTCCTTTTATCATGAAAACAACTACGCATCGCGAACCATTATATGTAAAATATGGCGAGGCACATTTTAAACTGCATGATAAAGAATGGGTGCTGAATATATACCAGCATCAAGAATTAAAATTAGATGCCGCATATGATGCATACCTTTTCTTACCTTTTACAGATTTAAGCAATGGGCGTACTACCTATGAAGGAGGACGTTTTATTGATTTATCGATTCCAGTAGGAGATACTATTCATATTGACTTTAATACGGCATACAATCCTTATTGCGCTTATAGTAGTAGGTATTCCTGTCCAATTCCTCCAGAAGAAAACCATCTTACCTTAGAAATCCCAGTAGGAGTCAGAAGTTTTGTAAGTAGTGTAAGAACTGATTAGCTATATTTTTTTGACATCCTATCCGAAGAAACGATTTTCTTTGCTCAAAAGCTGTGTACACTTTCTTGATTTCCGCAAAAGACAAAGGTTTTGTGTGTTTTTAATCATGTATTGAATTTTGCTGCATAACAGCATTACGAAACTCAAAAATTCCAAAATATCGTTTTCTAGAATCAATTAAGAAAAGGGTACATCACTTCTAGGGTATAAGAATACATTTTTTAGCAACAAGTGTTCATAATAGCTATATATGCTACTGTTTGTATTATATTAGAATGTTTATACTACTGTTTGCGATAGCGTATGGGTGGCTATTTGTAATTATATTAAGTGATTTTTAAGTGCGAGAATTGTTGCTCGCTGGGAAGTGCATTAAGGTAGTGTTTTCCCTTTTCGATAGTTTACCTTTTGCCTGCTATATACTCAAAAGCTATGTGTTGTTGTTTTGGTTGTATAAGTACGCTACTTATATGTAGTTTTTTTAAGCATGTTTTTTGTGGCTTATGTTTATGACTCTGAGCTTTTAAAAATTGAGTGGTATATTAGTGCAGGGAATTGTAAATGTGACAAAACATAAAAAAGGCTGCCAAAAAATGACAGCCTTTTTTTCTTAAACAAACAATATATTAAATACAGTAGTGTATTAGAATTTGTAGATTGCTCCAAGAACGAAAGAACCTAAACTTTTAGAATCTTCTAAATCTCTATCGAAGAAAGTATCCTCAGATGCAGCATCTAATCTTAATTCAGGTTTAAGCGTTAATGCTCCTACTTCGTAGCTACCTGTAAGTGTAGCAGCAAATACGCTACCATCACCTTCATTGTCAGTTGTTAAAGCGCCAACTCCTCCTTCGAATTCTGCGAAATATTCACCTCTGAATCCTAATGTAAAGCTTTCAGAAGTCTTAACTTGTGGGTATAATGCAATTCCGTAGAATCCAGATGCATCTCCATCATCTTCTTGTGCACCAGTAGTAAGGTATGTAGTGTTTACACCTAAGTAAAAGTTTTCAGCTACATCCCATCCAGTTGTTAAATCTACTTGGAAAGTAGAACCTACAGCCCCAGGCTCTCCTTCATTTCCGTATCTGAAGTTAAGGTAAGCACTTCCGTTATCTGCTGCATATCCTACTTGTGCACCAAGGATGTATGTGTCAAATGGGTTAGAATCAGTATAGTCTGTAGGGTTCATAACTGCTAACATAGCAGACCATTTATCATCAATAGCGAAATCTGCCTTTAACCCTGTGTGAGAGAATGGTCCGTAAGAGAACATATAAGATGTAGAGTAGTTAAAGTTTCCAGTTGGAGAAATTACTTCGTACCCTAAAAAGGTGTTAAAGTTACCAACAGTAAGTTTTACACTCTCTGATACGTTCCAGTATGCATATAACTGGTTTACGATTTGAGCAGAACCTGTAGAGTTAAACACAGCGTCAGCTCCTCTTTGTCCATATACTAAATCTGCTACGAATCCTACTTTTTCTCCTTCGTATCCTAAGATTACATTAGCCATACCCAATGCGAATCCTGATTGATTAGCGAATGAAGTTGCAGGAGCAATGAATTGTGGATCATCACCATTACCATCAAAATCACGAAGCGTGTTTTTTGCAGTGATATTAGATCTAAAATAAGCATCTACAGACCCATTGATAGAAAAGTTGTCAAACCATTTCTTTTCTTCTTCTTGTGCGAATGTAGAAATGCTGATTAGTGTTAAAGCAACAAGACATGCTTTGTTAAAAAATGTTGTTACGTTCTTTGTTTTCATAGTAAACATTAATTGACGTTAAATTGTTTTTGAAAGTGTAAAACTATGTTAAAAACATTTTACCCCAATAAAAAATAGGGGCTAATTTTAATTTTTAATAAAAATTTATAGAACACCCCTAAAAAATTAAGGATTGTTTATAATTCAGATTTATTTTGAGAATAATGAAGTCGATTTTCTTAAAAAAATAGGTGTTATCTACTAGTATGAGTAAGGGAAACCCCTATTTTTAGTTATCAAATGCTTAAAATAGGGGAGTATGCAACTAAAAAAGACTTTTTCATATACGAAAAAGTCTTTTTGTGTCGTTTGACTATGTTATTTTATACCATCTTTAATTGATGGCTTGGCTACCGCGCTCTTCTGTTCTGATTCTATAGGTCTCGTTTACATCTGATACAAACACTTTTCCGTCCCCTACAGCACCTGTTTTAGCATTAGCGATGATGGCTTCTACGGTTCTTTCAGCAAATTCATCAGATACTACTATCGATAAATACCTTCTCTGAATATCAGAAGTACTATAGGTGATACCTCTATACACCTTTCCTTTTTTCTCATTCCCAACTCCTGTAACATCCCAATAGGAAAAAAAGTTAACTTCTATTTCATGGAGCGCTTCTTTTACAGCGCTGAATTTGGATTTACGGATAATCGCTTCTATTTTCTTCATATAGTAGTATGTTATTAAAACAAGGTCATTAAAAACACTGCTATATGTGTTATCAAGTAGTGGGTATGACTTTGTTTGTGTTTGTAATTAGGTTACCTTGTATATAAGTAGATAATGCGAGCTACATATATACATATAGTAGACACTATCACAAAATACTCATTTTTTTTATAGATTCAAAAAATAAAGTGAATCCATCAGTACGAACATTATTTTACCATCCATAATCCAATGGCTACAGCAATCATTCCAATACCAAAAGAAGCAATCGAGTAACTAATAAAATATAGGAACTCTCCATTTTTGATCAATGCATGATTCTCATAAGCAAAAGAAGAGAATGTGGTAAAACCACCACAAAAACCAGTGGCAATTAGTATCGCTATATGTGGCGGAATCATTTCTTTGGATAGTAATCCTAGGATACTACCTATAAGTAAGCTCCCAAGTACATTCACCACTAGGGTGCCAAAAGGAATACTAGTGTGTACCTTATTTAAGTATGTACTGATCATATAGCGCGCCACACTACCAGTGCCGCCTCCAATAAATAGCAATAGCAATTGTTTCATTTAGATTATAATCAATAGATTATTGTATAGGGATATAGATTTCTGTAATCCACTCTGCAGGATTCGGTTGTAGTTCAGGTGTCGTTTTATACACTTCGAATGCTGGCGCGTTTTCAATCGCTTCCAGTCCTTTTTCTTGTACATACGCGTATCCTTGCTGCCATGCCTGCTTTAGATACGTATAGTCCCCTTTTAGAGTTACTTTTACTACCCGTTGTCTAGGTAAGAAATCACATAGGACATTGCTATCCGTAGGAGTGATCACTTTTTCTCTTACAGGAATCGCAGTAGAGAAAATAGCCGTTCCTTGTGCAGTATTAAACTCATTAAAAACCGTAAAAGGCATTCCTGTTTGTGGTAACTGATTTTGGGTGATATACGCCTGTACAGTAGGAAACATTTGTGTCATTTTCTGAGGAATTGCAGCAATGGCAGATGCCGTAGCCGTATACATATAGAATCCACCTCCATGTTCAGTAATCCCATCGACACTAATTGTATGCGCTTTCATCTTTTTTAGCGCCAATGATTCTAGGTTTTTTAATCCTTTGGCATACATCGGTTGGATACTTTCTGAGAGTGTAGTGCTTTGCGTGAGCCAAAACAGTTTTTCCATCAATGATTGTTTGCCCTTCATTCCCCAAGTAACCTTCGTTTGTTTAGGTGCTATTTTTTCAAAATTCCAATATACCGTACTTTTTGTTTCTCCGACAAATGGAGGGAAGAAGGTAATCGCTTGCTCAATAGAAGTATACGGTACCGCTTGTAGGGTTTGCATCGTTCCATCACCTTCTGTTTCATGTTTCCAACTATAGGAAGCGCCATCGCCACTCGTTTGTTCGGCATACGAAATTTCCATCTCATTCGTAGTATCCATCCATGGATTCCATTGTTCCCATGTCTTGTACTCATTGACCGTATTGAATAATAATTCGTCTGGAGCCTCAATGGTGCGACTTTCTACGATCTCAAAATTTCCGTCTAGTGTAGCTAGGTAAACAGCTCCTCCGATAACAGTGATTAGTAGTAGAAAGAATAAATATTTGATGATTTTCATGATTGTTAGTTTATGTATTCACGAAGCTAAGATAAACAATTTTTGATGCGTTGTTTTTGTAACCAAAGCGATACATAACTATTTTATACAGTCGTTTTTAACAATTAGGAGTATACATGTATATTGATGAGGGCGTTCCCCAAGGGGCGGGCTATACGCTATATCTTTTTTGTTTTTTAAGAAGAAGTGTTTTATCCTTTTTGGATTGAAGCGAAAAGTGAAGATTTTGTGATCAAATGCAGTGATTTTTTTTGTTGCATAGCAGCGCTACGGAACTCAAAAATTACAAAATTTGAGTGCAAAAGATCATTTTTGTAGCCAATTTCAAAAAGAGTAAAACACTTCTAACCAAAAAAGGATGCCGCTCCTATCCCTAACGCAATAATAGGTGCTATCGGATTAAGAAAAGCATGTATACATGAGACTTATTTTCATAAGATTTTATGATGTTGTTGTTATATACTCCTATGAGCAGTATCGTAGCAATGTAGTAAATGAGTGATGTGAGCGCCTGTATAAAGATACTGCTACTAGGTATTACTCGGGCTGCAAGTATACTTTTAGTACAAAAAGTAGGGCTATAAAAACAATAAAGCCAATCAAAATAAAAATACTGCCCTTATAGTATTTGCGGTGTAATCGGATGTCTTTTCGATAACTAATAACCATTAAAATAATGAATGCAATTACAAAACTTGCAGCAAATAGTAGTTGTCCAGTACTAAACATAATTTATGCTATTTTTGCTGCAAAGATAAGAACTGAAATCGAAGTGGTTTGCACTTTTTTGGTTTCAGTAAAAAGCAAAGATTTTTGCACAGATGTTTATGAAGTGATTTAAACTTTTTTGATTTCAGCGAAAAACAAAGATTTTGTGATCAAATACAGTGATTTTTTAGTTGTATAGCAGCGCTACGGAACTCAAAAATTACAAAATTTGAGTGCAAAAGATCGTTTTTATAGCAAATTGAAAAAAGGTTAAACCACTTCTATTAGTGAATTATAAATAATCAACTATTCATCTTGTAAATCTTAAATAAATCGCGTGAGTCATACCATTTTTAGCAGGGTGGGATGTATAGATGAGACAGATATGTCGGTACGTATGCGCTAAGATGAAGAATATAATATATAGATATGAAAGATAAAATTACAGCAGTACAAGAATTTCATACTGCTTTTGGAATAGGGTATAAAGAAGCGCCAATAGCCGATCTAGGAAATGCAAAAAACACATTGCGTTTCAACCTAATGAAAGAAGAAAACGAAGAATACTTAGCCGCTGCCGAGGCAAATGATATGGTAGAGGTAGCCGATGCACTAGGTGATATGTTGTATATATTATGTGGTACGATCATCGAACACGGAATGCAACATAAAATCGAAGAAGTATTCCAAGAGATCCAACGGAGTAATATGAGTAAATTAGGTGCAGATGGAAAACCAATTTATAGAGAAGATGGTAAGGTCTTGAAGGGACCGAATTATTTTAAACCTAATATTCAGAAAATTTTAGATAACGAAGCAGTGTGATCTATTCCGTGATGCATAGAAGTGATTTAAACTTTTTTGATTTCAGCGAACATCGTAAGATTTTGTGACCAAATGCAGTGATTTTTTTGTTGCATAGCAGCGCTACGGAACTCAAAAATTACAAAATTTGGGTGTAAAAGATCGTTTTTATAGCAAATTGAAAAAGTTTAAACCACTTTATATACTAATCGCTAGTTTGTTTAGATGAGTGAATGCATAGTAGTTATAAAAAAAACTGTCTGAAACGGTACTTCTACATATGATAGGAAGTAGCATTTCAGACAGTGTCATTTAAGAATGTCTGTTATTACATTTGTTGTCGAGTAGTATTACTTATTGTACTTTAACTCTCCATCCAAATGCGTCTTCAGCCATATTATACTGTATATCTAGTAATGCTTTCTTAAAGTGAGCTGCATATGAATTTTCTTGCGGAGCTACTTCGTAATGCGCTCCTTTATATCCAAAAGCTTTTACAGGACTCACTACAGCGGCAGTACCAGCACCAAAAATTTCTTTTAGGCTACCATCTTTTGCAGCTGCTACGATTTCACTTACTTTGATCGGACGTACTTCTACAACGATCCCTTGTTTTTCGGCCAATGCGATCAAACTTTTTCTAGTGACTCCATCTAAAATACGGTCACTGATAGGGGCTGTTAATAAAGTATCGTTGACTCTAAAGAATAGGTTCATCGTTCCTGCTTCCTCTACATACTCATGTGTATTAGAATCTGTCCAGATAATTTGCTGATACCCTTGTTCTTTGGCAAGCTTAGTAGGGTAGAATTGCCCAGCATAATTTCCAGCAGCTTTGGCATACCCAAAACCACCATTGGCAGAACGGCTAAATTTCTCGGCAACTAATACGCTGACATCTCCACTATAATAGGATTGCGCAGGAGAACAGATAATCATAAATCGGTATTGATCCGCTTCAGAAGCTGATACGCTAGGTTGTGTAGCGATTACAAATGGTCTTATATATAATGAATTTCCTTCACCAGATTTAATCCATGCATTGTCTAATTTAAGCAGCGCATAGAGTCCATCAAAAAAGTAATTTTCAGGAAATGCAGGCATGGCCAATCGCTCAGCAGATTTATTAATACGGTTGTAGTTTTCATCTGGTCTGAATAGATAGGTGTCTCCTTGCTCATCTTTATATGCTTTCATTCCTTCGAAAACAGCCTGTCCATAATGAAAAACACGTGCCGATGGGTCTAGTGTTAGTGGACCATACGGTACGATTTTAGGAGTCTGCCATTCGCCATTGACGTAATCACAGACAAACATATGATCGGTAAAAATATTACCGAACGTAAGGTTTTCAAAATCTACCTCAGTAATTTTTGATGTTGCTATTTTCGTGATTTCAATCTCTTGCGGAAGTGCATTTTCCATTCGTTACTCATTTTAAAGGTTACAAAATACTAATAAAACAGAAAATCATATGGTATGACATATGATCTCACTTGTTTTATCACGCTAAAAAATCTTTAAAGCAAAAATACCTTTTTATATTAAATTAAGAATTTTAAAAATGTTTAATTTTACAGATCATCAGAAATTATAATGTATAATGAAAAGAAATGGGTGTTTTTTTGCGATTTTATCATGTCTGCTACTTATAAGTTGTGGATTTAATCAGGAAAAATCAGCATTAAAAATGACTACAGAATTAGCTACAGAATCTTATGACTCCTATGGCGGCACAATAACTGCCACTAAAATAGAGGATGAAACTACTGTGGTAGCTACCTATACAGCGATGCAGCAAGGAGATACAGTACCTTTAGCATTCAAAGGAGTAATAAACCAAGTGTGTAAAGTAAAAGGCTGCTGGATGAAAGTTGCCGTTGGAGGAGAAGAAGAAATTATGGTGCGTTTTAAGGAGTATGGTTTTTTTGTACCTACAGATGTAGCTACAGATTCTGTAGTTGTACAGGGTAAGGCCTATGTTTCGGAAACTTCGGTAGCTGATTTGAGACATTTAGCGAGTGATGAAGGGCAATCCCAAGAAGTAATCGCAGCGATTGTAGCACCTGAAAAAACATATGCGTTTATAGCTGATGGCGTATTGATACAAAAATAGATGGACGATTCTTTAAAACGCACAATTATTAAAACCTCTGATGGTTCTACTACGATTCATTTTCCAGAAATCAATGAGCAATACCATTCTAAGCATGGGGCGATTAACGAAGCTAGGCATGTATTCATCCGGCATGGATTACAATACAGATGGCAATTAGCGGAGGTATCCAGACCTCTAGATATAGTAGAAATAGGTTTTGGTACAGGGCTCAATGCATTTATTACTTTTTTAGAAGCGCTAAAAGAGCAGCGAGCTATACAGTATACAGGTGTAGAAGCATATCCAGTGACTTCTCAAGAGGTAGCTAGCTTAAATTATGTAGCCGCATTGGAAGCAGAGCAGCATCGCGCGGTATTTGATACGATACACGCAGTGGATTGGGAAGTACCACAAGAAATGAGTGCTTCGTTTTTACTCACCAAACGACAGCAATTATTCCAAGAGATTACCGATAAAAACTGTTTTGATCTAGTATATTTCGATGCTTTTGGGGCTAGAGTACAACCCGAACTATGGTCCGAAACCATATTCGGAGCTATGTATACAGCACTTAGAAAAAATGGGGTTTTAGTTACGTACGCCGCTAAGGGAAGTGTACGACGTGCCATGCAAAGTGTAGGTTTTGAGGTAGAAAGATTACCAGGGCCTCCGGGAAAGCGCGAAATGCTAAGAGGGGTCAAGCGATAAAAGCGTATGAATAGCGGATTAAACTAATGTTAAACCCGCTACAATAAATAGGTTTTAATGGGTAAGGATTGTAATTTGTAGTAATACTTTTTTTATGAAAATTCTAATTACAGGTGCTACAGGTCTTATAGGACAGGAAATAGTAAAACTATGCCATCAGGCAGGGTATAGTGTGCATTATTTGACGACTCGCAAGCAAAAAGTAAAAGCAGAAGATACGTACAAAGGTTTTTTGTGGAATCCTGTAAAAGGAGAAATAGACGAGGCTTGTTTTGATGGAGTAGAGGTGATCATTCACCTCGTTGGTGCTACGGTAGCTAAGCGATGGACACCTTCGTACAGACAAGAGATTATGGATAGTAGAGTGCAGACCACAGCATTGATTACGAATGCACTGTCTAGCATACGGCATACAGTACGACATATCGTATCGGCTAGTGCTATCGGTATCTATCAGGATTCACTACAGAATTATTATACAGAGGAATCCACAGAGACAGACGCAGGGTTTTTAGGACAGGTAGTGACAGCTTGGGAAAATGCAGTGCTAGCCCATAAAAAATTAGATATAGAGGTAAGTTTGATCCGGATAGGATTGGTCTTATCTGCTACAGGAGGTGCATTTCCTAAAATAAAAAAACCGATCGCCTATGGTATGGGCGCTATTTTCGGATCAGGAAAACAATGGCAGAGTTGGGTACATATACAGGATATCGCACGCATATTTCTATTTGTAGTAGAAGAGGAGCTACTAGGTGTTTTTAATGGAGTGGCACCAGAACCTGTATCTAATAAAAAGATGACACATGCCATTGCTAGAGTACTCGGAAAGAAAATACGATTGCCCAATGTACCGGCCTTCGCAATGCACTTATTGTTAGGAGAAATGTATCAATTATTATTCGCTAGTCATCGTGTAAGTAGTGCAAAGATTATAAAAAATGGATTCCGTTTTAAGTATGGGAATATTACTACAGCTTTAGAAGCGTTGTGCGCCGATGATCCATCAAAGTAGAAGTGCTTATGTAAAAACTTGCGTTAGGGATAGCAGCGGCATCCTTTTTGTTTTCTTTTCAAAACAAAAAGATATAGCGGATAGCCCGACCCTTGGGGAACGCCCAAAATAATAGTATGAAATTGGTATATAAAAAGCCCTTTCGCATCACTACGCGAAAGGGCTTTTTGGTGATAGTTTAGCTTGTGTGAGCTACAGATACATTTAGTTTTTATAGACTAAACTGTAATCACGTGTGTCGGTTTTGATAAAAAAGGCTCCTTTGGGTAAAGTGCTGATGTCAATTACTCGTCCTTTACCCTGTTGTAATACCTTGCCATTCATGTTATAGAGTTGGTATAGCGTAGTATCGGAGATATTACTTCCTGATATCTGAATAAAATCAGTGGCAGGATTAGGAGCTACTGTAAATTTTTTATTCACAATTATTTCCGAATCTCTATTAATGTTGAATAAACAGCTTTGTCTTGTAAATTGTACGGTTTCTTTAGCTACAGTTCGGAAATCGGCTTTAAACTCGATAGTGTATTGATTTCCTAGTGTCATGGTCACAAATGTAAAAGTTGTGGTGCTGTTAAAATCAAAATAGTAGTATCCATTAGCCAATGTCGGAGCATAACAATTGTCATTTACACACATAAAGATTTGACTTCTGAATCCTTGGTCTTTATGGAAGACTCTAGCAGTATTATCATCGATATAGGAGATGCCAAATACGTCGCAGCTGGTAATTCCAGTATCTGGATTGTCTCCTATGTCATTAGCACATGGCGTACAACTACCGCCACAGTCAATTCCTGTTTCGTTTCCGTTTTGAATACCATCGGTACAGCTGCTCGTAGGAGGTGTTGCACAAGGTGTACAGTCTCCACCACAATCGATTCCTGTTTCAGTACCGTTTTGGATACCATCATTACATGTGTTTGCAGGAGGAGTACCATCATTAGTGGTGTATCCAATAAGATCAAAAAGATTGTTTGCGTTTTTGATCCATAAAGGAGCATTCGTTTGTTGTGTCCAGTTATTTCTGATGAGGTTATTGACTTGTACTCTAGCGTCTCCCCAATAACCAAATTGATACGGAGCATCCCAGAAGTCTTGCGAATCCCAGTGGGTATTGATATAGGTAGCTACTCGAATGACATCTTTATTCTTATTGATAAAATCGAAGTAAGGCTGGTACCACTCATCCCAGATTTGCTGTGCTGTTTTTGGACTTTTATTCCCAGCAGTATTTCCGAATAATGGTGCAATCGTATTATCAGTTAGGTCATACCCTTGTGGCGTAGATTCTGCGATGATCACGGGTTTATTTTCTTGTCTAGCGAAATCTAATAAGGTACGTTGTCCTCTATAATCACAGTCTTGTGGCGTAAATGCTGTGATTCCCATAAGGTCTACATATTCTTTTCCTGGGTACCAAGCTGTAATGGGTAGGTTATTGTGTGTAGCACCACAGAAGCTTCCAGAGTGCCATACCATAGCGATATTCTTATCCGCTCCTTTTTCTTTGATTCTAGCATGTATTTTTCGCCATGAAGCAATGTAGGCATTAGGATCGAAATGATTGTGTCCTGCATCAAATTCATACCCCCATCGCATATATATAGGACGGTCTAAGGCTACTAATTTATCGATTAATAAATCCATCTTATCATCCAACTGACCTCTATTAAATGAATCTAATTGGTCTACAACAAATACGGCCACTAGTAGCGCACTGTTAGGATATTGGCTTGCTAAGCGTGATAAGTGCTGTGGTCCAGTTCCGTAAGATGCTACAACATCAATACCTTCTACATTATTAATACTCGTATAGCCACTTACTACTGCTGGAGTAGTTTGCATCGCAGCTACAAAATCATCTATTGTGGCAGCGTCCTGCCCAATTCCTAATAATGTTCCTTCATTTTTAGGTACGAATTTACCAGTGATCACAGTAGTATTGCTAGGGGCACAAGGAGCACAATCTCCGCCACAGTCGATTCCTGTTTCGTTTCCGTTTTGGATACCATCGGTACAGCTATTGGTAGGCGGTGTTGCACAAGGAGCACAATTTCCACCACAGTCGATTCCTGTTTCATTTCCGTTTTGGATACCGTCGGTACATGAATCTACAGGTGGTGTAGTACCATTACCATCTACCAGAGGAGGTAAAGGTACATTCTGTACATTGGCTTGTGTATTAGAGTCGTAGGTTTTTTCTACTCTTTTCCAATCTGGTGTATTTGATTGTTGACTGATCAGTTGTTGTGCTGTTTCGTGTGTAATGTAGTGTAATTCTGCTTGTTCATTAGGTTGTACGCCTATTATAGATTTAAGATGAGAAAAACCAGGTCCAAAAGCAGATGCCTCTTGTCCAGGGTTGTGTCTTGAGTGTGCTACTAATACTGCTTGTGCGGTATGTGTGCCCGTAAGCGTGATGTCCATTACAGCTTGTAACGCTCCATTAATATAGAAAGCACATCCATATCCAGGATCACCAGAAACTAGTGGGTCATATCCTTCATTGGTGTGAAAACCAGCAAATAGCACATTGCTTAGGTCAAAGGTACCGTCATTTCTGCCAAAAAGAGAACCAAAGGTATAGGCAAATCCAGCGGTACCAAAGTCTCTGGCTTGTATACCTCCTTGATATCTAGGAGACCAAGAAGAGTGTTTCCAACCTGGTGCATCTAGTGGATTGAGACCAGCTACAGATGAGTATACTTCGGGTACGGCATTGATGAATTGTCCTGCAAAAAAGATTTCCCACCAATCTCTTGGAGGAATAGGAAGTTGTGCATCACCAGAAGCAGGAATTATGTTCATTACTTGCCCTGGTTGCTCATTTCCAGGAAAAACTCCAGATGAAACTAAGTAATTATAAGGAGTTTTGTTAATGATTTTTACGCGATTAACACCACGACGTGTCGTCGAGGCATCTACAGTTACTTGTCCGTTTTGATACACAGCTCCTGTATCAGTACCTAAATCTGTATAGGTTAACGGCGATGTTTGGTTAGGGCCAATTGCAGGCCACCAATTTCCTTCGGTAAAAACAGGGACTCTACCTGTGAAGTTTTCAGGGATTTCGATACCAAAGCTTAAACTCGTACCGTCTTTTCTGTAGGGATTGGTCAGTACGCCATTGGTTTGGCTGGGGTCAATGTTACCACGTGTTTTTTTCCATTCTGCCAAGACATTTGGCGGGTAGGTCCAATTGTCGAATCGGTGAACAAATCCAGTTCTAGACATTCCGTCTCCAACAGATGGTATGTTGGCTTGTTGTGCATTACCATGAAAAAGTACTGATACGAGTACTAACCACAGCAGGTGTGTGTGCGTGCGCATTGTGTTTGTGTTTTAAAATAGTTAATTAAAAAAAATAGATGAGTGGGAGGGGAGCTCTATCTTTATTAATAAACAACCATAAAACCACATTTAGTGTGTATTTTGGGGCTTTTTATTAAGAAAATTATGAAATAACCATAGTTTTCGTAAAATTGAGTCGTAAAAAAAACCTACGCTTACGGGAAGGGTAGGTTTTTGAGAGTATTTTAACAAAAATGTTAAGGTATTTGTAATTATGATTTTTTAGCGTTAAGCATTATTTTTAATTCTATGTCGTCATTGATAAACTTATCTCCTAGGTTATCAAAAATCGACTTAGAACCATAATTTACACCCCAATCAGTACGATTGATCGTAAATACTTCTGATTGCAATGACATGGTGTCTCTGTTCATATAACGGGTAGCAGGAAATGAGATATTCTTCTTGATCCCCTTGATGGTTAAGTTTCCTTGAATGTATGTTTTGGATTCTTTTTGAGAAATCGCTGTGATTTCAAAAGCAGCAGTAGGGTACTTCCCTACATTAAAAAAGTGATCTTTTCCATCTTCTTTTCCGAGTCCTTTGAGGTGTCCTTCTAAACCTGCTTTCTGATCTCCTTCTAGATCTGTAACAGTGATAGAGTTCATATCGATTGTAAATGTTCCACTTTCTACACTTCCTTCTTTAGTAGTAATAGTTCCATTTTTTAATTTTATGATCCCAGTATGCTGTCCTGTAGGCTTTTTTCCAGTCCATTCGATGGCACTTGTAGTAGTATCTACTGCGTAATGAATAGCAGCGATGGGAGCCTCTTTTACAGCTTCAGCAGCCGTCGCTTCCGTCTCGTTTTTTTTCTCTCCTTTGCAAGAAGTAAAGCATGTAATAAGCCCTGTAATAAACAGTAAGTGAATGAATTTCGTTTTCATTTTGATTGTAGTTTTATAGGTTATGCTTCCAAAATTATTTGTTTACCCAACCAATACTCTTAAATATATACTAAATTATTTCTGTGACATTATGACATTAGATCAAAAATGGCAGTACTTTTGCTTATCCAAAATTGAACTTATAAAAGGTACTAGTTACATGAGTAAGAAAAATAAAAATACAGAAGCAATAAAAGAGCAAGTAGAAGAAGTAGTGGATACTGTAGTAGAAGAGGGACAAGCAGAGGAGGTTGTTGAAAATGAAGAGGTTGATGAGGTGTCTCAATTAAAAGAAGATTTAGGTAAGGAGAAAGATAAATTTTTGAGACTTTTTGCAGAATTTGAAAACTACAAAAAGAGAACTTCTAAAGAACGTATAGAGTTATTCAAGACAGCAAGTCAGGACGTCATGCAGGCAATGCTGCCAATCTTGGATGATTTTGATCGCGCGGCGAAAGAATTGACCAAGTCAGAGGACAAAGAAATGGTAAAAGGCGTAGAGCTGATCCATAATAAACTCAAAGAAACGTTAAAGAACAAAGGCTTAGAACCTGTAGCAGTAGCAGCAGGAGATACTTTTAATGCCGATGATCACGAAGCGATCACACAGATTCCTGCACCGAGTGATGATCTAAAAGGTAAGATCGTAGATGTGATCGAAAAAGGTTACAAGTTGGGAGATAAAGTAATTCGTTTTCCAAAAGTAGTAACAGGACAATAAAATAAGGATATGAAGGAAGATTTTTATGAAATACTAGGTATCAGCAAAGGCGCCTCAGATGCTGAGATAAAAAAAGCATATCGAAAAAAAGCAATTGCATATCACCCAGATAAAAACCCTGGCGATACGACAGCCGAAGAGAAATTTAAGAAAGCGGCAGAAGCTTATGAAGTGTTAAGTGATCCAGATAAGCGTGCGCGTTATGATCAGTACGGACACCAAGCCTTTGAAGGCGGTGGCGGCTTTGGCGGTGGCGGTATGAATATGGATGATATCTTTAGCCAGTTTGGAGACATCTTTGGTGGTGGCGGTTTTGGCGGCTTCGGAGGCTTTGGCGGTGGCAGAGGACAGCGTAGAGCAAAAGGAAGCAACCTTCGTATCAGAGTCAAACTTACACTAGAAGAAATCGCTAATGGTGTAGAGAAAAAAATAAAAGTAAAGCGTAAGGTACAAGCCTCTGGCGTTACTTACAAGACCTGTGGTACCTGTAATGGTACTGGGCAAGTAACCAAAATAGCCAATACCATACTTGGTAGAATGCAGACAGCAGCTACCTGTACTACCTGTGGAGGAAGTGGACAAATCATTGACCACAGACCAGCAGATGCTGATGGACAAGGGCTAAGAGTACAAGAAGAAACAGTAAGTATCAAGATACCTGCTGGAGTAGAAGATGGTATGCAGCTAAAGGTTACTGGCAAGGGGAATGAAGCACCAGGTAATGGTATAGCAGGAGATCTTTTAGTAGCTATAGAAGAGGCATCGCACGAAAATTTACAGCGAGAAGGCGATAATCTGCATTATGATTTATATATCAGTTTCTCAGAAGCGGCCTTAGGAACCTCTAGAGAAATAGATACAGTATCAGGTAAGGTACGTATCAAGATAGAAGAAGGAGTGCAGAGTGGAAAAATTCTACGCCTTAGAGGAAAAGGAATACCGAGTATCAATGGGTATGGCAAAGGAGATTTATTAGTACACGTAAATGTTTGGACACCAAAAACATTGAGCAAAGAACAAAAAGAATTTTTCGAAAAAATGGCACAAGACGATCACTTCATGCCAAATCCTGATAGCAAGGACAAATCATTTTTCGAAAAAGTAAAAGATATGTTTTCATAATAAGCACTTATTTGAACTTAACGTGAATCCTTAAACTTATTAATTTTTGATGAAGAAAAATTCGTATATTTGAAACATCACTAACTTATTTAGTGATAATTTTTCTTTTTCATAGCAATTTTTTTCCCATCCTTAATACATGTATTCAGGGTGGGTTTTGTTTTTTTTGGGAGTTGGGCGTTCCCACAGGGGTCGGGCTATCCGCTATATCTTTTTTGGTTTTTCAGAAAACCATAAAAGGATGCCGCTGCTATCCCTAACGCATAGGAAGTGGTTTTAGAATTGTTGTAATGTGATAAGGTATTTCATTACGTTTGTTACGTTAATAAATGAAGGAGTATGATACAAGCGAGACACTTGCGCAAGCGTGGTGCTACGAGAGGTAGTGGGAAACTCGCCAAGCAGTATTCAGTTTTTTGTGCGTTAGCAATACGGATTTATGCCATAGGCTTGTCAAGAAGATCTGCATGATGTGAGGCTATCTGTATAGGATTCTAGAAGAGGTTTTTTTTATATACTTGATTTCCTCTATCCTAGTATTTTTTTTAGTACCCATTCTACGGGGCCATTTTTTTTGCTTTTTAACCAATAGTTTGCAAATAATATACATGCTATACTGAAAATTAAAGCATATACTACTGAAAATTCTATTCGGAAATCCCCTATTTTTTCAGGGATAATTATCTCAATAACCCCCATACCAATAATTACGTGTGCAACATAAAAAGTCAAAGCTAATTTACCTGTTTTATGTAGGGCTAAAATTACTTTGCTTGTCGAGAACTTTTTTCCGATTATGATACATGCAGATATGATCGATATGGAAATTGCAATTCCATTAAACATATAAATAGGTAATGGAGGCATTGGATTTGTGCCAATAATTTCTATCAATTCGGTTGTAGTCTGTTTATTTCCTTCTGATAAAAATGAAATAGTTAACTGTGATAAAAGTTGAATTACAACAAAAGTAATTGAACTAATCAAAAATGCTTTTTTGATAAATCGATCATTTTTCATATCCTGTTTACCAAACCAAAACCCAAAAAGCATAAAAGCAGTCCAAGGGATTACTGGGTGAAAACCATTGAAAAAAAGATTTCTAAAAAAGCCATTAAATGTCCAAAAATCGAGATACTCAAAGGTGTCAAAATTCCAACCTGTTTTGTAATTTATAAGACTAATTAACAGCGGATAAAGAAGTATTACTACTATTGCTGAAATTAAAATAGTTTTTTCATTACTAGACAATAAGAGTAAAGTGATAAGCATATAAACTCCATAAAAATGCAGAATGTCAGCTGGCCAAATTACGATGTACGAAAGTCCAACAATGAAAAGGAACAAGGCTCTTTTTGCAATTTTTATTCGGGCAATTCTTAATTTTTGGCGGTCATTATTTCTCAATGCAGAATTTGTGGTTAAAGCAAGTCCAATTCCTGCTAAAACCACAAAAGTTGCCGCTGCTTTTCCATCAAAAACACTTGTGACTGATCTAACCCAATTCAATCCATTTTCGCCAAGTACGATTTTAAAATTAACGATTATCATTCCAATAACTGCTATTGATCTCGCAACATCTATTCCGATTATTCTTTCTTTCATAATTTTTCGTATTGGCTACAACGCCAGCTGTTATAATTATGTGCTTATGAAGTATAGCGTTTGTGTTTGCATTGGGTAGTAAATATAGTTTTTTCTACAGTACGTTTCTTATGTTTGGAATCATATTCTTAAAAGCATAAAGAGCTTGAATACGCTCAAATTCAAAAAGAAGAAAAGAACCCATTCAATTTTATTTTATTTCCTGTTTTTTTTAGCTTAATTAGCAACTTGCTTATTGGATGATCACCATCTAATAGGTACGTTAAAACTATTCTTTTATGGCGCATCTTTTAGAAGTACAGCAGGTATCAAAACAGTTTGGAGCGTTTGTAGCGCTAAACGATGTTTCGATCGCTGTACCCAAAGGGAGTATCTATGGTTTATTAGGGCCTAATGGGGCTGGAAAAACCACTTTACTACGGATTATTAATCAAATTACATTACCCGATACAGGGAGTGTACTGCTAGACGGTGCAGCATTACAGCCGCACCATATTCAAGATATCGGATATTTACCCGAAGAAAGAGGACTGTATAAGTCCATGAAAGTAGGAGAGCAAGCATTATACTTGGCACAGCTTAAAGGACTGTCTAAAAAAGAAGCGAAAGAACGATTGCGCTATTGGTTCGAAAAATTTGAAGTCTCGCATTGGTGGGACAAAAAGATTCATGAACTTTCTAAAGGAATGGCGCAGAAGGTACAGTTTATTGTTACCGTATTGCATCGTCCGAAATTGCTGATTTTTGATGAGCCTTTTAGTGGTTTTGACCCGATCAATGCTAATATTATCAAAGATGAAATTCTACAATTACGAGAAGAAGGGGCTACGGTTATTTTTTCTACGCATAGAATGGAAAGTGTAGAGGAATTGTGCGATCATATCGCACTGATGGATAGATCTAATAAGATGCTAGAGGGGGAAGTAACAGCGATTAAAAAGGAACACAAAACCAATCGCTATGAAGTAGGACTAGTGGCAGAAAACCATGACGCAGTATATCGTACGATTAGTAGCCGTTTTGAGTGTGAGCCAGCAGATTTTAAAACCATCGATACACAACTAAAAATTAAGATCTCATTGGATACAGGAACTCCTAATGACTTGATCGGTTTCTTGTCACAGCACGCACAGATTACGCGCTTCCATGAAATCATACCGAGTGTTAATGAAATCTTTATCAAAACTATTACAGCACATGAGTAAGTTACCACTAATTATCAAAAGAGAATTCTTATCTCGTGTTCGGAACAGAACCTTTATCGTCATGACGTTTTTGAGTCCCTTAATTGTGGTAGTCATGATTACACTCATCGCTTGGTTGGCTACACTGAATGAGGATGCTGTAAAGAAAATCGCTATTGTAGATGAAACAGGGATGTTTGTACAAGATTTTGAGGATACAGAAGGTGTGGCGTATGCAGATTATACAGCCATGACATTGCCTGTAGCGAAAGAGGCGGTTGTGGCAGAGGAACTCTATGCCTTATTGTATATTCCGAAAACGGCATCTACAACAGAGCTGACCACGGCGGTGCGATTATTTGCAGAAGAATCTCCGAGTTACGGCGTATTACGACAGCTAGAGGATCGTATGAATGAGCGACTGACAGCACAAAATTACCAAGCAATAGGCTTGGATGCCACGCAAATAAAAGCAGCACAGCAGGAGATCGCGATTCGGATAGAGGATTTTGCAGGAGAGCAGACATCGAAAATGGCAAATTATATTAAGATGGGGTTTGGTGCGCTGGCAGGTTATTTATTAATGATGTTCATCGTTATATATGGTAATATGGTCATGCGATCGGTCATCGAAGAAAAAACCAATCGCATTATAGAAATTATTATTTCTTCTGTAAAGCCGATGCAGCTCATGCTAGGTAAAATCGTAGGGACTTCCTTTGCTGGTATTCTTCAGTTTTTGATATGGGTGTTATTAGGTACTGTGCTGTTAATAGTAGGTACTTTGGTATTTGGAACCACGCCAGAGCCTACAGTTATTGATCCCGCCATGGCGATGTCAGAAGCTACACCAAATATAAAAAATGAAATCATCGCATTTATAGCCGAAGTGAATAAGCTACCATTAGGTACATTGGTGACTGCTTTTTTTATCTATTTTGTCGGAGGGTATTTTTTATACAGTTCGATTTATGCGGCTATAGGTGCTGCGGTAGATAATGAGACAGATTCCCAGCAATTCATGTTGCCTATTTTATTTCCATTGATATTAGGCGTGTATATCGGATTTTTTGTAGTGATCGAAAATCCACATGGTACTGTGGCTACGCTCTTTTCGATGCTACCACTGACTTCGCCCATAGTCATGCTGATGCGTATTCCATTTGGAGTGCCTATATGGCAGGTTGTAGTATCTATACTGATATTGATAGGAAGTATTATATTTATGGTATGGTTGGCTAGCAAAATATACAGAATAGGTATTCTGATGTATGGTAAGAAACCAACGTATAAGGAACTCTTTAAATGGTTGAAGTATTAATACTATGGGGCAAGAAAATATAAGTGATCAGGTAGAAGAAGTGATCAAGGAAAATGTATGGGGCGCTGTACAGGCATTTTTAGATTTCGAAATTTTTCATTTCGGCACGGATGAGCATCCTATTGTACTTAATGTAGGTTTGCTGCTATTTGTGATCATTATTTTTGTATTTACTACCGTGTTTCTTCGGTTCCTAAAGCGAGTAGTTACAGCAAAGTTGCAGCATCAAGATCGGCTTAAATTCGAGTCTGTATTCTCTTTTTCTAAATATTTTATCTATGTCATAGTTATCCTAATCGCATTGGATAGTATCGGATTTAATATCACCGCTATTTTTGCAGCTTCTGCGGCATTGTTGGTAGGTGTGGGATTGGCATTACAGACATTGATACAGGATGTGATTTCGGGTATCTTTATCTTAATTGATCAAACGGTGCATGTAGGTGATGTGATCGAAATTGATGGAAAGGTAGGCCGTGTAGATGAAATAAAACTAAGAACCACCAGAGCAGTGACGATTGATAATAAGGTGCTCGTGATTCCGAATCATAAATACCTGACCTCTACTTTGTATAACTGGACACAAAACGGGTCTATTACCAGAGAATCCGTACAGATAGGAGTTGCCTATGGCAGTGATGTGCAATTGGTGAAAAATATACTCTTGCAGATCGCTATGGATAATGACAAAATATTGAAAACACCTGAACCATTGGTATTGTTTCAGGATTTTGGAGGGAGTTCGTTGGATTTTGAATTGATTTTTACGATGAATGATTCGTTTATGGCAGCAATTCCGAAAAGTGAAATCCGTTTCGAAATCGATAAACAATTTAGAGCACATAATATATCCATTCCTTTTCCACAACGTGAGGTTACTATTATCAATCCTGATAAGTAATTAGTTGTGAGTCAGTATGGTTTGTAGAGAGGCATCTGTAGATAAAGAATCCGCATCTAAAAATGGCATAAAAGATGTATAGCATAGCAAGTATAGTGCATAAAAAATTATAAAAAGCATGGCAAAAATATTAGTAGTAGAAGACGAAGCAGCGATTAGGAGGGTATTGGTAAAGATATTGTCTGAAGAAAGTGATACATACGAGGTGTTCGAAGCAGAAGATGGATTGATAGCGGTGGATATGATCAAAAAAGAAGATTTTGATTTAGTGCTATGCGATATAAAGATGCCTAAGATGGATGGTGTAGAAGTGTTAGAAGCGGTAAAAAAGATCAAACCAGAAATTCCGATGGTCATGATCTCTGGTCATGGAGATTTAGATACAGCGGTCAATACGATGCGCTTAGGAGCATTTGACTATATTTCTAAACCGCCAGACCTAAATCGATTACTTAATACGGTGCGTAATGCGCTAGATCGCAAGGAATTAGTGGTAGAGAATAAACGATTAAAGAAGAAGGTGTCTAAAAATTATGAGATGGTCGGTACTTCCGAAGCTATTTCAGACATCAAAACCATCATCGAAAAGGTAGCGCCTACAGATGCTAGGGTGTTGATCACAGGGCCTAATGGAACAGGAAAAGAACTAGTAGCGCATTGGATCCATCAGAAAAGCGAACGTTCTAAAGGGAATATGATCGAGGTGAATTGTGCAGCGATCCCTGGAGAATTGATCGAAAGTGAGCTTTTTGGGCATGTAAAAGGTGCTTTTACCTCGGCAAATAAGGATAGAGCAGGAAAGTTTGAAGCTGCTAATGGAGGTACGATATTCTTAGATGAGATAGGAGATATGAGTCTTTCTGCTCAGGCAAAAGTGCTCAGAGCCTTGCAAGAAAATAAAATTCAGCGCGTAGGAAGCGATAAGGATATTAAGGTAAATGTACGTGTGGTTGCTGCGACGAATAAGGATCTACAAAAAGAAATTGCAGATAATAAATTTAGAGAAGATTTATACCATCGACTGGCAGTGATATTGATTAAAGTGCCTGCACTAAATGATAGACGAGAGGATATTCCGCTATTGGTAGACTTTTTTACGAAGAAGATCGCTGGCGAACAGGGGTCTCCTGTAAAGACATTTTCAGAAAAGGCTATCAAGCAGTTACAGCAATACGACTGGACAGGAAATATCAGAGAGTTACGCAATGTGGTAGAGCGCTTAATTATCTTAGGAGGTAAAGAGGTGAGCGAAGCAGATGTTAAACTTTTTGCGAGTAAGTAAGTACCTGCTAGGATTAGCGACTTATCACATGTTAGATTGTATGCCCCTTTATATATGAAGAAGATTATATGTATGGTGAGTGGGTTTTTGATGCTCACGAATGTAATGGCCCAGTATGATCCTGGTGCTGTGAATTATGGATTGGTAGGTGTAAAAAACCTATCCATTGCAGGAGAGCTAGGTATAGGTGCTAGAATAGAATATGCACATAACTGCTATACGACTTACATGGCAGAGTACAACCGATTCTTAGATGTAGATGGTACCGAAGAGGGATATAATGAAATAGCAGTGGGCGTCAATTTAATTTTGTTTAATTGGTATCCTACTACCATTACTGCGGGTTTTGGGTATATAGCTAATACTTCTGCGGCTTTTGAAGCTATAGAAGAAGATGCGTTTATCGGATTTACAGGAGGTGGACTGAATCATGGAGCACAGATCAAACTCAGAGCCTTGCACCAAGTATCGATTCCCATCCATATTTTTGCCGAGTTGAATCTAAAAAGTTTAGGTACGCGCTATCATACAGTAGCTGTTGGTTTTAGCTATGATTTTAATGCATGGTAACGCTAAACCGCGTTAGGGATAGCAGTGGAAATCCCGCAGCACGACCATAGGAGTGCGAGGAATTGTAGCGGATAGCCCGCCCGCAGGGAACGCCCAAAAAATTAAGATACGCAATGATGATGTTTGGGAAGCACTCGTAGATTCATAACACGATTCTTTAAATCGGTCTTATACAACAGGACTTCGTAATGAGGGCGGTACAATCAAAAAAACAGAAGGAAGGTATCTGGTTTTGTAGCAGTTTCAAGACGTAATAGATTTTCTATTGCATAAAACGGGGCAAAGCCTCATAAACTTTAGTATATTACATAGTATATAAGATAAGCACACAATGAATTCAATCGATCACGAATATTTTAGAGTTGACACTCCCGTACAATTAGCCTCTATACCTACGGAACATGATGTAGCAGCAAGCAAAAAAGAGACGGAAAAGACATTAGAAAAAGTACGAGAAAAATTAGGCGAGTTACAAGATACATTATATGCCCATGGAAAATATGCAGTCCTGATATGCTTGCAGGGGATGGATACGGCAGGAAAAGATAGCCTGATCCGAGAGGTGTTTAAAGATTTTAATACCCGAGGGATTGTGGTGCATAGTTTTAAGGTGCCTACAGAAAGAGAGCTAGGGCAGGATTACCTGTGGAGACATTATATAGCATTGCCACAACGAGGTAAATTTTCTGTATTTAATAGAACCCATTACGAAAATGTGTTGGTGACACGAGTGCATCCCTCGTATGTACTGTCCGAAAACTTACCAGATATAACTTCTGTATCGGATGTAAATGATGCGTTTTGGGAAAAACGATTTGAGCAGATTCGCAATTTTGAAAAGCATATTGCCGAAAATGGAACGCTGATTTATAAATTTTATCTGCATTTATCGAAAGAAGAACAAAAAAATAGATTGTTACGCCGATTAGAAAAAAAGGAAAAGAACTGGAAGTTTTCTGCGGGAGATCTTAAGGAACGTAAGCTATGGGTAGAGTACCAGCATTGTTACGAAGATGCTATAAATCAAACATCGCGCCCACATGCTCCATGGTATGTGATTCCCGCAGACAATAAGCCAGTAGCGCGGTACATAGTAGCGAGTATTCTGTATGAAACCTTAAAGCGTAAAGAGGATATTAAAGAACCAGAATTGGATGCAGAAACCAAAGCTAATTTGGCAGCTTATAAATCGCAATTAGAGAACGAATAGAAACTCGTATACATAGTAAACAACAGCTTGTGAAAAAGATTATTCTTACCCTATTCTTAATGAGTATAGCCATCAGTAGTGCGCAAAATACTGGAAATGAAGATGCAGCAATACTCGACAAAATTTATAATACAGCCTTGGTCGAAGGGCAAAGCTACGCGTGGTTGGATCATTTATCGAATCAAATCGGTGCGCGGTTATCGGGTTCGTTGAATGCCAAGCGAGCGATAGAGTGGGCTGAAAAAGAACTGAAAGCGCTAGAAGTAGATAAGGTATGGTTGCAATCTGTAACAGTGCCTAAGTGGACCCGAGGGGTAACAGAATTTGCATATATAGAAACGAACCCTGGTGCTACTACCAATGTGCCTATTGCAGCCCTAGGAGGTTCTGTAGCCACTGCTATGGGAGGAACGAAAGCTCAGGTGGTGGAAGTGAAAAGTATAGAGGAGCTTCGGCAATTGGGTAAAGAAGCAGTACAGGGTAAGATTGTATTTTATAATCAGCCGATGCGTGCAGACCTGATTAATCCTTTTGATGCGTATGCAATCGCGAAACCGATACGCTATTCAGGAGCGATAGCGGCAGCCGAGTTGGGTGCCGTAGGAGTAGTGATACGATCGCTGCATCTAGGAGTAGATGATTATCCGCATACAGGTTCGATGCATTATGGTACGCTGAGCAAGGATGCTAGAATTCCAGCGGCAGCTATTAGTACAAATGGAGCAGATTTACTCAGTTCTATGCTAGCTCTCAATCCAGCTATAAAGTTCTCGATGCAAATGAATTGTAGAAGTTGGAAAGAAGTACCGTCTTATAATGTAATCGGAGAACTGAAAGGGAGTGAATTTCCGAATGAATACATTGTGATAGCAGCACATTTAGATTCGTGGGATCTGGGAGATGGTGCACGGGTGAATGGTGCAGGCGTCGTACAAGCCATGGAAGTACTACGATTACTCAAAAAAATAGGATATACGCCTAAGCGATCTATTCGAGTAGCTTTATTGATGAATAATGAAGATGCACAAATAGGAAGCAAGCAATATGCTGCTAAGGCCAAAGCAAAACAAGAGCAACATATTTTTGCGCTAGAGAGCAGTGCAGCAGGTTTTATGCCTACTGGGTTTTCATTGGACACAGACGCTATACATGCCGAAAAAATCGCTGATTGGAAAACGCTATTCAAGCCTTATTGGGTACACTCTTTTACACAAGGCAGTAGAGGGACTGCTATCAGTGCACTGAAGAACGACAAGATCGTATTGGCGGAACTGCGTGCAGACTCACAGCGCTATTTTGAGTATCATCATTCTAAAAATGATACTTTTTCGACGCTTAATCAGCGAGAACTCACACTAGGAGCAGCAGCAATGACGAGTTTTATTTACTTAGTGGATAAACATGGGCTGTAAGTAGTACTGTAGCGAATAGCCTATGCGATAGTGTGATTTTTTTGTATCTTTTGAGCAGTATCAAAACAAATCACTCACTTTGAACTCATCTTTACTTTTTGTTTTTGACCGAAAATGAGAAGAAATTTAACCGAATAAAGCACTTTTTTGAAATTCATAGCAGCGCTACGGATAAAAAGAAGTAACGAAATACAGGTGGATTTCAGTCATTTTTTAGGGAAAAGAAAAAGCCAAAAATGAGTTCGTTAATAAAATTTATAGGCTATGAAACAATACTTAGAATTATATACGGCACTTATAAAGATTGTCTTTATGGGTGTTTTTTCTTTTTCGCTAGCGTGTAGTTCAGACGATGCACCTGCTACTACGGCTCCTGATACAGGTATACCTATGCCTGATGCATCGGGTAATTTACAGCAATCCCTGTCACATGATGGAGAGGAGCGTAGTTATATAGTACATTTGCCTCCTAATTTTTCAAAAGCACAAACCTTGCCTCTAATGATCAGTTTACATGGTCGAGGAACAACCAATACGGTACATATGCAGTATACGAAGTTGAATGCTGTGGCGGATGCACAAAATTTTGTAGTTGTATACCCTCTGGGATTGGTTCGTAATTTACAATCAGGCACCGCCACACATTGGAATGCACAATTTGGCACGGGGGTAGATGATATAGGGTTTATCGATAAACTAATAGATCAGTTGTATACAGATTTTGGTATCGATCTACAGAAAGTGTATGTCAGTGGTTTCTCTAATGGAGGATTTATGGCCTATACATTAGCTTGTGAATTATCGGATAGAATTGCAGCCATCGCTCCGGTATCGGCTTTATTACCTATTAGTCAGCAATCGAACTGTGAATTGCAGCATGCAGTGCCTGTGCTACATTTTCACGGCACGGCAGATGTGACAGTACCAGTATCAGGTATTCCTAATTTTGCACTATCAGTGGCTGAGTCTACTCGGTTTTTTGCCAAACAATACAATTGCGAAGTTGATCCATTAGTGACTCAGCTTACAGATACAGCTCCTGATGATGGATCTACAGTAGCCAAGTTTGAGTATCAGTCCTGCGATGATAAAACTGCAGTAGTATATTATATGGCTACTAATGCAGGGCATACATGGCCAGATGCGCTAGAAGCGTCGCAACTGGGAATTACGAATAGAGATATTAATGCTAGTGCGATCATGTGGGAGTTTTTTAAACCCATCACACATCCCAATCCCAGAAAAGGAACTCTATTGAAATAAGAAATGCTACTGCTATTTTGTATGTGAAATACCATTAAAGCGTGTTTCATGTATCCAACTTTGCTGTAATCCTTGTATCTTTGCACACCTTTATCCAAAATATATGAGAACGAAGACGTTAAAAAAGAACAAGATCAATGTAGTCACTTTAGGGTGTAGCAAGAATGTGTATGATAGTGAAGTACTCATGGGACAGCTCAAAGCAAACAATAAAGAGGTTGTACATGAAGAAGAAGGAAACGTAGTCGTAATTAATACTTGTGGTTTTATAGCCAATGCCAAAGAGGAATCGGTGAATACCATCCTAGAGTATGTACAAAAAAAGGAAGAAGGAACGGTAGATAAGGTATTTGTTACTGGATGTCTGTCAGAACGCTATAAGCCAGACCTACAAAAGGAAATTCCTGATGTAGATCAATATTTTGGAACTACAGAACTCCCAGGGTTGCTCAAAGCATTGGGAGCAGATTATAAGCACGAATTGATTGGTGAGCGATTAACGACTACACCCAAAAATTATGCATATCTAAAGATAGCAGAAGGTTGCGATCGACCGTGTTCTTTTTGTGCCATTCCTATCATGAGAGGAAAACATCGATCGACTCCTATTGAAGCATTAGTTACGGAGGCTGAAAAATTAGCCGCAGATGGTGTAAAGGAATTGATTCTGATAGCACAGGATCTTACGTATTATGGATTAGATCTTTATAAAGAACGAAAACTAGCTGATTTGCTTAGGGCATTGGTAGCAGTAGAAGGTATTGAGTGGATACGATTGCACTATGCATTTCCTAGTGGTTTTCCGATGGAAGTGCTAGAGGTGATGAAACAAGAACCTAAAGTCTGTAATTATATAGACATTCCATTACAGCATATTGCAGATCCTATTTTGGCATCTATGCGTCGAGGAACGACTAAGGCTAAAACCACAAAGCTTCTCAAAGAGTTTAGAGCGGCAGTACCAGAAATGGCGATCAGAACCACACTCATTGTAGGATATCCAGGAGAAACTCAGGAAGATTTTGAAACCTTGCGTGATTGGGTAAAAGAAATGCGTTTCGAGCGATTAGGATGTTTTACCTATTCACATGAAGAGAATACGCATGCCTATTCGCTAGAAGATGATGTGCCAGAGGAAGTGAAGATTGAAAGAGCCAATGAAATTATGGAAATTCAATCACAAATCTCTTGGGAATTGAATCAGCAGAAAATAGGAATGGAATGCAAAGTAGTGATCGATCGAAAAGAAGGAAATCATTTTATCGGTAGAACAGAATTTGATTCGCCTGATGTAGATAATGAAGTACTGATTGACGCCTCTAAATATTATTTAAAAACAGGAGACTTTGCCAATGTGCGTATTTATGAAGCAGAAGACTTTGATTTATATGCAGAAGTGTTGCCATCTTAACATAACAAATTCTATACATTTTTCATTAAAAAGCTAATTAGCTGCTAAAAAGACACTTTGCAACATTATTGATAGCCGTTGTGCTACTGTCTTCGTGTAAGAAAACTTAATTTTATCCTAATTATTACCAGCTAAAACCATAGATACAATTCCTTTATTTGTAGAGGGATGTATCCGACATGCTGTAGATAATAACATACTAAATGTATAGTGTGGATACTTAGTCAGTAACCCGACTTTTTCCCATTGTAATTCATTCATGCTATACATAGCAGTTAGTATACTATGGTGTGTTTGTACACAAAACTGTCTAGAAATAGCATACATACACCGTATGACATAGCTATTTTTGGACAGTTTTTTTAGTAATCAGAAGTCATATAGTATTTTTTAAACTGCATATTCTATTAAGGATTACGTGGTCTAAAGTGTCTACAAGAGAGCATACAGACTAGTAATGGGTATGCAATGTAGCTTCAGATTAAAGCCTAAAATTAAAAGAGTTGATTAACTAAAATTTAGGAATAACCAATGCAATCTGCCGTATATTTAGCTCGCTTTATATAATGAAGTGGTTTACACTTTTTGAAATTTGTTATAAAAACGATCTTTTGCAGCCAAATAGTACAATTCTTGAGTTTTCGAGCGTTGCTATGCAACAAAAAAATGACTGCATTTGGTCACAACATCTTGCGATGTTCGCTAATCGAAAAGTGTAAACCATTTTAATAGTGAATCTATTACTGCTACGAGTTATTAATAGTACTAATGTGATGCTACTTTTTATTAATTACTATAGCGCTGCTATAATAATTAATAAGAAAAAATAATTCGTATCGTATTTCGAAGCACTATAGTGTGTAAAGCAGATTTACTAATTCAAATGATGTATACTTGCGTATCATAGTAGTATTTGATACGCATTTGTAGTTCTTTTACAGCGCTACGATGCATTAGACTAAAACTATAGTTTAAAAAGTAGTATATGGCAATAGATCATATTTCATTTAGGGATACGAATTATTTTTCTGATTTTATCTGTAATTATATAGAGCAAGATCCAGCAATAGCACCCTTTTACCATCGATTTCCTACGATAGAAAATTATAAGGAGCAACTCGTAGAAAAGCAACAGTTTTTTACCACGGATACACGTCAGGTGTTGACCAATGTACTACAAGAACAGTATGCTACAGTACAAACCTCTGCTGCTACAGCGGCAAATATAGAAGCCTTAGCAGAAGATACCACCTTTACGGTTACGACAGGGCATCAATTAAACCTATTTACAGGTCCGTTGTATTTTTTGTATAAAATAGTATCCGCTATTAATCTTACGAAACAACTCAAAGAGAGCTATCCAACATATAATTTTGTGCCAGTCTATTGGATGGCTACAGAAGATCATGATTTTGCAGAGATCAATTACTTTAACCTGTCTGATAAGAAAATACAATGGAATCGACCAGCAGCAGGTGCTGTCGGTAGATTAGATCTAGATGGATTGGATGCTGTTTTAGAGGTTTTTGCAGCTCAAATAGGCATAGGGCATAATGCAGCCACACTTAAAAAATTATTTAAAGAAGCCTACACCACTCACAATACCTTAGCAGCTGCAACTCGTTTTTTGGTCAATGAACTTTTTGCAGCCTATGGGTTGGTCATTATAGATGCAGATCACCGAGACCTGAAACAATTATTTATACCTTACATCTCCCAAGAACTCACAGAACAAACAGCGTATCATACAGTAATGCCTGTTACAAAGCAACTAAAGGATAAAGGGTATAAGGTACAAGTAAATCCAAGAGAGATCAATTTATTTTACCTGGCATCAGGAGTACGTGAGCGTATCATACAAAATGAAAAAGGCTATTATGTGCATGACACAACTATTGCTTGGGATACATTAGAAGCGTTACTAGAAGAGGTGCATACATTTCCAGAACGATTCAGTCCTAATGTAATGATGCGTCCTTTATACCAAGAGGTCATCTTACCGAATATATGTTATATAGGAGGAGGAGGAGAACTAGCCTATTGGTTAGAACTCAAAGCATATTTCCAAGCAGTGGCTATACCATTTCCAATATTGTTATTGCGTAATTCGGTTTTATTACAAACCAAAAAACAAGCCCAAAAAGTAGCAAAATTATCAGTTTCAGATACTGAATTATTTTTAAAACAGCACGAGTTAATCAATCGAAAAGTTCGACAAATCTCGGATGTAGAAATCAATTTTGATGCACAGCGGGAGCATCTTAGGATGCAATTTAAAGCGCTATATGAAATGGCAGAACAGACTGATCCAAGTTTTTTAAATGCAGTAAAAGCGCAAGAAAAGAAACAACTAAAAGGGTTAGATGTATTAGAGAAAAGATTACTAAAAGCACAACGTATAAAATTAAAGGACCATGTGCAGCGATTAACAGCACTTCAGTATGAATTATTTCCGAATCAAAGCCTTCAAGAACGTACGACTAATTTTGCAACGATGTACTTAGAATACGGAGAGGCGCTAATCCCAATGCTCATCCAGCATTTAGATCCATTAATAGGGTCATTTATTATGATAAAAGAAGCGTAAAAAAAGAACCCCATACTACAAATGTAGTGGGGGGTGTGGGGTTCTCATCAATATACAACAATTAAAAAAACTATATTGTTAAGCGATCACGGCTTTTATCCATTTAGGACTTCCGATCCACTTCATGCTTTTAGACCAATTTTTTAAAGCCTTATATTTTCTTTTGCGTAAAGTTGTTTTTTCTTCGAATTGTTCTAGCGGAGAACGCATTATTTTCGTGTATTGTACTGCAGCAATTTTAGTAGTCTCTTGTTTAAAGATACGATCGTTGTTTGGGGTTACTGTTTGAATACTTTTAGCGATAAGAGAAGTGTGACTCTGATCTGCCATCGCAGGTGTATTTATCAATACAGTAAGTAATACTATTATTTTAGAAATCCCGATGTAAATTTTAAGTGTAGTGAATGTTTTCATGGCGTTGTATGGTTTGTTTGTTGATGTAAAAGTACGTAAGAGGTGTTAGTGTATTGGTTGTAAATCGTTTACTATACGATAAGTGTAGACGAATGGTAGTTTCATGTAGTTAATCGGTTTTTAAATTTTTTTAACTTTAATTTTGTAGTCTATTTCTTAATTAATTGAGCAGCTTCACGTAATTCACTAATATATTCAGTTGGAGGATGGTCGTGCTTGCCCTCAGCTCGTATGAATGTAATGCTACAGCCTAGTGCTTCTGCGTGTGTAATATTTTTATGCACTTTTTTGATCGGAAAATAACGATCCAAAGGACTGTGTATGATATATAAGGGAGGTGTTATCTTTTGAGTAATGTTCAGGTTTGTAGCCATCAGTATTACTGACGAAAATAGAAACCCCTTATCCTGTGCAAGTAGTGTAGCTTGATCTGCACCCATACTATACCCGATGAGTGTGATTTGCTGTTGGTCTATAGCATATGTATTGCGTGCTACAGAAATAAAGTCAGTGATAATATTATGTAAATCTTCAATATCTGGGCGTATCCACGAGATTCGAGGGCTAAAAATGATACCTTTTCGTTTAGATAATGCAGGGAATAGTAGAGAATTTCTAAAATGCCCATAATTTCGTTTTCCCACACGACCAGGTAATACGATATAGACTGGTAGTTTTTCACCTTCCTGGTGCTCAGGGATAAAAAGATCATATTGTCCCTCATATATAGCAGTAAATGTATTGATTGCTATAGAATTATCATCGTTGTAGGCTTGTGTGTATACAGAGAAAAAACAGCACAGTAAACAGGTAATTCGCTGTAAGTTTGATAGGTAGTGCATAGTTTTACATTTTTAATTGTTTGTTGATGTAAAAGTATATCAGACAAACGCAGTAACAGTTTGTTTGTCGATTAAGCACCATGAAAGTATAGACGAATGGTCTTTTTCTGTAGATGAATAGTAGAACTATAAAGTAATAAAAATGAGGAAAAACCGTAATTTTCCCTAAAATTTAGAGTGAATTGCTATTGAATTCATTATGGAGTTAGGAATTTACCTTCCCATTTGCCGTTTATTTTATCAAATGCAGCTCTGATATGTTTTGTTCTGGTAAGTTGTAGGTATTCAATATGTATAGGAGTTAAGTCTAGTATAGTCAAGTGATGCGTTGTGTCTAAATATGATATGGCATCAGGAGTATCGATGCTACTACCAGGGGCAGTTGTTGTAGTGTAATCATTTTTTGCATGTGTGGCTATCGTATCCCAAATGGTATGGGTTTCCTGTTCATTATGTATGATGGTCATACTACCTTCCATACTAATTTGTAATTTCTGCACAGGATCATAAAAAAGCAAACTGGCATGCGCATTTGCTTGCAATTGGGCTACTTTAGCAGATCGGTAATCGGTATAACATCTCAATCCCAGAGAATTCGATACCTCTCTTAGTACCACCGTTCGTTGTTTGGGTTGTAGTTCAAGACAAGTAGCCAATACAGGATATCTAAATACATGTTGTTTAGTATCCATGGCTAGTTGTAATTCAGTAGTAATTTTAGAAAGTATATTTTCTAAGGTTATAATGGGTTTCATAGCAGGATTTCTAGTCATAGATAAATCGATAAAAATACAAAGTATTTATCAGTATATGCAATAATGAGGGCGTTACCCACAAGGGGTCGGGCTATCCGCTACAATTCCTCGCTCCTCCTACCGTCGGGCTGTGGGATTTCCACTGCTATCCCTAACGCAGCAATCGTAATTCCATATGCAGTTAGGGGTACTACCTAAGCATTGTTTTTAGCTAAGAAATTAAAAAATGATCCACATGTTAGCAAATATGACAAGTACGTTTTTCAATCTAATAAGAAGTTTAAACCACTTCTTATTAGAAGTTGAAAAAATTATATGCATTAGGATTTCAGAGGTTATAATTTAATTTTATTTTTGCCTATGCAAAATAACGTACTCATTTTAGATTTCGGATCTCAGTATACTCAACTCATAGCAAGAAGAGTAAGAGAATTAAACATATACTGTGAGATCCACCCATATAATAAATTACCAAACAACGTATCAGACTTTAAAGCGGTAGTACTATCAGGTTCCCCTTTTTCCGTAAGAGGAGAAGACGCACCCCATCCAGACTTATCTGCTATTAGAGGTAAAAAACCATTACTAGCAGTATGCTATGGAGCACAGTATTTGGCGCACTTTAGCGGAGGGGAAGTAGCTCCTTCTAATACCAGAGAATACGGTAGAGCCAATCTGTCGTTTATAGCATCAGGCGAACAATTTTTCGAAAACATCGAAGTAGGATCGCAGGTATGGATGAGCCATAGTGATACCATACAATCTTTACCTACCAATGCCGTTTTATTAGCAAGTACGCATGCCGTAAAAAATGCAGCATACAAAATAGAAGGAGAAGATACCTATGCGATTCAATTTCATCCAGAAGTATATCACTCTACAGATGGAAAACAATTGCTAGATAATTTTTTGATTAAAATAGCAGGGGTACAACCAGATTGGACACCCAATTCATTTGTAGATACCACAGTAGCAGAGCTCAAAGAAAAGATAGGAGATGATAAGGTAGTGCTAGGGCTTAGTGGTGGTGTAGACTCTACAGTAGCAGCCGTGTTATTGCATAAAGCTATAGGTAAGAACCTACATTGTATTTTTGTAAACAATGGATTGTTGCGTAAAGATGAATTTTCTTCTGTATTAGAACAATACGAAGGAATGGGGTTAAATGTAAAAGGAGTAGATGCTTCGGCACGCTTTTTGAAAGCCCTAGCAGGAGAAAGTGATCCAGAAGGAAAGCGTAAGATCATAGGACGCGTATTTGTAGAAGTTTTTGATGATGAAGCCAACCAAATAAAAGACGCTAAATGGTTAGCACAAGGAACCATTTATCCAGATGTAATAGAATCTGTATCTGTAAATGGAGGCCCATCTGCTACGATTAAATCGCATCATAATGTAGGAGGATTGCCAGATTATATGAAATTAAAAATAGTAGAGCCACTAAGAATGTTGTTTAAGGATGAAGTGCGTAGAGTAGGAGCTTCTATGGGGATCGATCCAGAATTATTAGGCAGACATCCTTTCCCTGGACCTGGATTAGCTATTCGTATTCTGGGAGACATCACAGCAGAAAAAGTGAGCATCTTACAAGAAGTAGATGCAATCTTTATTAATGGACTGAAAGAAAATAATCTATACAATAAGGTATGGCAAGCAGGTGCAATCCTATTGCCAGTACAAAGTGTAGGAGTAATGGGAGATGAGCGTACCTATGAAAAATGTGTAGCGCTTAGAGCAGTAGAAAGTACAGACGGAATGACCGCAGATTGGGTCAATCTTCCGTATGAGTTTCTTCAAAAAACTTCTAATGATATTATCAATAAAGTAAAAGGGGTGAATAGAGTGGTCTATGATATAAGTTCTAAACCACCAGCCACTATCGAATGGGAATAACACACAGATTCAACCTTTTTTTTTTAAAAATTAAAATAGAACCAATGAGAAAAGCAGTAGTATTTGTTTTTTTGTTTTTGACCATAGGGTTTACATACAGTCAGCAATACAAAAGTCATACAGTAGCTAAAGGAGAAAACGTATTTAGGATTTCTCAGTTGTACAACACAACTGTAGAAGAGATATACAGAGTTAATCCTACCGCAAAAAATGGAGTAAAAGAAGGAGAAATTCTAGCAATTCCTGTAAGTGATGATCAGGAATACAGTACACATATAGTAGAAGAAGGTGATACTGTGTTTAATCTATCACAAAAATATGGAGTGACTAAAGAAGCTATCTATGCACTCAATCCAGGAACGCAACAAAACATCAATGTAGGGCAAGTTATAAAGATTAAAAAATTGCCCAAAACAAATACTACTGCTAAGGTTCCTCCCACTAAAGAAGTGACTGATGCTATAAAAGATACAGCTCAGACAGTTGTTGCACCACCAGCACGGAAAGTAGTGAGTTTTACAACTCATAAAGTAAAAAAGAAAGAAACATTATTTGGAATAGGGAAACAATACGGAGTATCTGTAGATGAAATTAAGAAACATAACAAGCGACTGTATTCCGAAGGGATCATGAAGAAAGATAAAATTAGAATACCGATCTACTCTGATGCAGTAGTAACAGCATTTACAGAAAACACCGCAACGGCTACAGTAGATTCCTCTACTGTGCGTGTGTCAACCACTACAAAGTATATATTGCAGCCCAAGGATACAAAATTCAGTATTTCTAGAAGGCATGGAATTACCATATCAGAATTAGAAGCGCTGAATCCAGGATTAGATCCAAATTTTCCTACTGGAGCAGAAATAATCGTGCCTACTACAGTTTTTGTGCCATTAGAAGAAGCAATAGATCAAGAAAAGTATGAACTGTATGAGGTAGCACCACAAGAAACCGTGTATGGTATCTTAAAAAGAACGAATATTACAGCAGATTCGTTGTTTAGTATGAATCCATATGTAAGAAATGGACTTAGAGCAGGAATGGTGATTACACTTCCTAAACAATCTTCTAACAGAGATTCATTAGCGATTAATTTCAAAGAGACCAAAGCAGATAACTTAGAGAATATGTTGTCAAATTTTCAGACTAAGAAAATAGCAGTAATGTTGCCCTTTGGTCTAGATACACTAGATATAGGGTCTAGAGCAGCGACAGAAGAATATTTAAAAAGAAACAGTGCCAAAGGAGCTAGAGTAGCATTAGATTTTTATAAAGGGGTGCGTATAGCAGTAGATTCTGCAAAGACAAAAGGACTTAGTATAGAGCTTTCTGTATATGATACACAAAAGAAAAATAATGCAGCCTACATAAAAAATGTAATCACAGCAAATAACTTCGACGAGTTAGATGCGGTTATAGGGCCATTGTACCAAGCAAACGTAGAAGTCGTAGCTTCTGAGCTTAAAAAGTACGATACCCCTGTATTTTCTCCAATCTCTAGTAAAGAATCTACATTGTATAGTAATTTCTTTCAGACAATTCCTACAAAAGAAATGTTGCAAGATAAGCTAATGTCGTACATTGCTAAAGATTCTACCGAAAAAAATATCATCATTATTACACAAAGAGGTAAAAAACATGCGGGCATACGACAGCGATTAGTAGCTAAATTTCCAGCAGCAAAAGAAGCTAAAATTGAAGAAGGGAATTACCTCCATGCTGTGAATTTGGCCAAAGTGTTAGATAAAAATAAACCGAATTGGGTGATTTTAGAGTCTGATGATATCGCGATGATTAGTAATGTTTCTACACAACTCAATGCAAAAGTAGAAAGCCATCAAATCACGTTATTTACGACACATAAAGATGATGCATTTGATGATGATAGTATAAAAAATGAGTACCTTTCTAAATTGCATTTGCATTATCCATCTATTGATAAAGAATATGATAACTATAGTAATGAGTTTGTAACTCCATTTGTGGCACGTTATAAAAAGCAAAACGGAATTATCCCTAATAAATACGCAGTAAGAGGTTTTGATATTACCTATGATATACTCATGCGTTTAGGGACAGCAGATGATTTATATCATGCCGCATCGTTTGAAGGTACTACCGAATATGTAGAAAATAAATTTAATTATGCAAAGAAACGAATGGGAGGATATTATAATAAAGCCTCTTATTTAATTAAATTCGATGATGATCTAAAATTAACAATTGTAGAATAGGAATTATAATTAGTGTTTTTAGAATGTTTTTTTTATTTTTAACACTAATTTTGGTATTTCAACGATAAAACCATAGTGTCTAAACGAATTTTTTAATGCAGTAAGAGAAGGTGTTGATTGGTATAGAAATTGATTAGGATACGTATAGGTCGCCATATGGAGCGATTAGTCAGTTAGATTTAATGATGTGTGCAGCATACATAAAGTTAAATGAAACTTCTTTTTTTCGAATGTAATAGTAGGTATTTGCCCCATAAACTACGATTCAACTCCGAAAAAAAATAACAATAACAACTTTAGTAGGGCATAATTACTGTAATTATGAATAAAATCTTTACGTTTCTTTTATTACTAATGTTTACAAGTCATGGTTATGTAGAGCGTTTTTCATATGCAGAAAAAAATAAATTGGATTGGTCTGATTTTAGAGGAGAACCTGATGAAAATAGCGATTTTGACTCTGCAGTGAATACAGGGATTTCTTATCAGTGGACGATCGTTAGTAAAGATGACGAAAGAATAAAACTCAAATACGAAATAGAAAGCTTCTGTTACCCCGCACTTTCTTGGGTAAAAAAAGGACAATCTACAGATTATTTATTAGCACACGAGCAATTACATTTTGATATTTCGGAATTACATGCTAGAATTATTCGCAAAAAATTTAAAGATTACAAACCCTCTACAGATAAGAACATCAAGAAAGATTTAAATAGAATGTACAAGCGAGTAGAACGTATGCGCATCAATATGCAAGAAAAATACGATGAGGAGACAGATCATTCTAGAAATCAAGAACATCAAATTCGATGGGAGAAAAAAGTGGAAAACCTGATGTGGTATTATAGCGAATACGCTAAGTAACTCTTTTATATAGTAATGGAATTAACTCCGCAAAAAGACTTTTTACTAAAGTTGGCACATACCAAAATGCCTTTTGGTAAGTACAAAGACACCTATCTTATAGACTTGCCAGAACATTATATCGTATGGTATCATGGCAAAGGATTTCCCAAAGGAACCTTAGGACAACAATTACAGACAGTATACGAATTAAAATTAAATGGCTTAGAACACATCGTTCGTACGATTAGAGATATGTAAGCTTCTTGTTTTACAAGAGTTATTCGAACTGGTTTTTTTGTGCCTGTTTATAAAAGTGAAAGCATGGGTTATGCATCGTATCATAATATGATGTGTTTGTAGTATATCATGCTAAAAAAAGCTGTTAAGAAAGTACACTCTTAACAGCTTTTTTTTATTAATTGTCTTTATAAGTTTATTCAGAGGCAACTGTATTAAATATATCTACAGAAACTTGCTGTTTTGTAAGGTCTTCAAACGTTTCACGTTTTCTAATTAGATGTGCCTTATTATCATGCCACAACACTTCGGCAGGGCGGTATCTAGAGTTATAGTTACTTGCCATAGAAAAACAGTAAGCACCAGCATTTTTAAATGCGATAATATCTCCTTCTGTTAATGCTGCGATTTTTCTATTAGATGCAAACGTATCCGTTTCGCAAATATACCCTACTACAGAATAGAAACGCTCTTTTCCTTTTGGATGAGATACGTTAACAATATCGTGATGCGAATTGTAAAACATCGGTCTGATCAAGTGATTTAAACCAGTATCAATACCTGCAAAAACAGTAGAAGTAGTTTGCTTAATCACATTTACTTTAGCTAAAAAGTAACCCGCCTCGCTTACTAAAAATTTACCAGGCTCAAATCCGAGTGTCAATTCCTTTCCGTACTCTTTACAGAAAGCATTGAAACGCTTTGATAATTTAGTCCCTAGTTCTTCGATATCCGTTTCAATATCCCCTTCTTTATAGGGTACTTTAAATCCACTTCCAAAATCTATAAAATCTAAGTTTTTAAAGTGCTTAGCTGTATCAAATAAAATTTCGCTAGCATGTAAAAACACATCGATATCTAGGATGTCACTCCCTGTGTGCATATGGATTCCATTGATATGCATTTGGGTATTTTCTACGATTCTTAGGATATGTGGTATTTGATGAATAGAAATTCCAAATTTACTATCTATATGTCCTACAGATATTTTACGATTCCCTCCTGCCATTACATGCGGGTTAATTCTAATGCATACAGGTGTTTTTGGGTGTTTTGTACCGAATTGTTCTAAAATAGATAGGTTATCTATATTGATTTGCACCCCCATTTTAGCGACTTCTTCTATTTCTTCTATAGATACACCATTTGGGGTGTAGATAATATTTTCGGGTGCTACACCAGCTAATAACCCTAATTTTACTTCTTGTATGGATACGGTGTCTAACCCTACACCAAGAGAATTCATTAGTTTTAAAATCGCAAGATTAGATAATGCTTTAACTGCGTAATTTAGTTTTACATGTTTGACTTTCTTAAAAGCACCAGATAGACGCTTATATTGTGATACAATTTTTTCGGAGTCATACACGTATACTGGACTCCCAAACTGAGCTGCGATTGCTAATAAATTCGAGTTTTCCATTTTTTTAAAAATTTAAGCTCACAAAATTATTAATAAAATCATTCATATCATCACAAAGTGCCAATAAATCAGAAGACTCATTGTATTTTTGTTGATTTTGTTTTTTTAACTTGTGTTTAATAGGTAAGCACTATGTTTATTGGTATTTTTAACAATAAAAATGCTACCATTATTTCCTTTAGAGCTAGTTGTATATCCTGGAGAGCAGTTACCATTACATATTTTTGAAGATCGATATCAGCAATTGATACGAGATTGTAAAGCAGAAGGCATTCCTTTTGGTATACCTGCATATATAGATAAGAAACTAGCATATGGTACAGAACTTACCCTTACTTCTATAGAAAAAGAATACCCTTCTGGCGCCATGGATGTACTGTGCCTAGGGAAGCGCGTTTTTAAGATCGAGACATTCTATCCAGAATTGTCAGGTAAGTTGTATGCAGGAGGTAAGGTCACTTATTTCGAAGAAGATGCTAACACTGCCATGTCATTACAGGAAGAGTTGCTACAGCATATCACTACACTATATACAGAACTTACAATTGAAAGGCCTCCTGTATTTCATACGCCCTTTACAAGCTATCAAGTAGCGCACAAAGTAGGGCTTTCGATAGCGCAAGAATACTATTTACTTACCATACATAATGAACTAGAGCGATTGATGTATTTGATAGGTCATCTAAAAGGAACAATTCCTGTGGTTAGAGAAATGAATAGAACCAAAGCTGTGATTCAAATGAATGGACATTATAAAAACTTCGATCCATTAGATTTTGAGGATTACCATTTGTAGTACTGGTTTAAATGATGTAGTATAGTTGATTTTTTTAAGTCAAAAAGATTGGCACAATACTTTCACTTTTCCTATTTTTGGAATTCCTATTTAAAGGCAAAACAATTAAAATTATGAATTTACACGAATATCAGGGTAAAGAAATACTAAGCAGTTTTGGTGTGCGTATCCAACGCGGTATTGTAGCTCAAAATGCTAAAGAAGCAGTCGCTGCTGCAAAACAACTAACAGCTGAGACCGGTACAGGATGGCATGTAATCAAAGCGCAAGTACATGCTGGTGGTCGAGGAAAAGGTGGTGGTGTAAAACTAGCCAAAAATTTACAAGAGGTTGAGGAGATTTCAGGACAAATTATAGGAATGAATTTGGTGACTCCACAAACTTCTGCAGAAGGAAAAAAAGTACATCAAGTTTTAGTAGCCGAGGATGTGTATTATCCTGGTGATAGTGAGCCAGACGAATTTTACATGTCTGTGTTATTAAATCGTACTACAGGTCGTAATATGATTATGTATTCTACAGAAGGTGGAATGGATATCGAAACGGTAGCAGAAGAAACACCACACTTAATTTTTACAGAAGAAATAGATCCTGCTACAGGATTATTGCCTTTCCAAGCTAGACGTGTAGCTTTTAATTTAGGATTAAGTGGAGCAGCTTTTAAAGAGATGACTAAATTCGTAATGGCATTGTATACTGCTTACGTAAAGTCAGATTCTTCATTATTTGAAATCAACCCAGTTTTAAAAACTAGTGATGATAAAATCATGGCAGTTGACGCCAAGGTAACGATAGATGATAACGCATTGTACCGTCATAAGAACTATGTGGATATGCGTGATATTCGCGAAGAAAATCCAATCGAAGTAGAAGCTAATGAATTAGGATTAAACTATGTAGATTTAGATGGTAATGTAGGATGTATGGTTAACGGTGCTGGATTAGCAATGGCGACTATGGATCTTATCAAGCAGGCTGGTGGTGAGCCAGCAAACTTCTTAGATGTAGGAGGTACTGCAGATGCAAAACGAGTAGAAGAAGCGTTTAGAATTATCTTAAAAGATGATAATGTAAAGGCTATCTTGATCAATATCTTCGGTGGAATTGTTCGTTGTGATAGAGTAGCACAAGGAGTAGTAGATGCTTATAAGAATATGGGAGATGCTATTAAAGTGCCAATCATTGTACGTCTACAAGGAACGAATGCTGATATCGCAAAAGAATTAATTGATTCTAGTGGATTGGATGTGCAAAGTGCTGTACAATTCCAAGAAGCAGCAGATAAAGTACAAGCTGTATTAGTATAATATATTATAGCGTATAGTTATAAGTTATGGCGATCTCTTTTATAGGGGTCGCTTTTTTTATGAAATTAAAAAACAATGAAGATGGATAGAGTAGATGAAATCGTCAGTACTTTAGAAATGCAGCCGCATCCAGAAGGAGGGTTTTATAAAGAAACCTATAGAAGTGAAGAAATAATACCTAAAGGAAGTTTACAAACCGTTTTTTCGGGAGACCGAAATTGTGCTACAGCAATTTATTTTTTGTTAACCTCAGACAATTTTTCGGCATTCCATAAGATACGACAGGATGAGGTATGGCATCATTATGAAGGGGAAACCATAGCGGTACATGTGATTAATACAGCAGGTAAGTATACAAGACATTTGGTAGGTAAGGATTTAGAGCGTGGTGCGTTTCCTCAATTAGTAGTCAAGGCAGGGGATTGGTTTGCATCGAGTGTGGTGGCTGAAAAAGGATATGCTTTGGTGGGGTGTACTGTAGCTCCAGGATTTGATTTTGAAGATTTTGAATTAGCAGAAAGAACAAACTTGATTCAGCAATATCCAGAACATACAGCTGTGATTACAAGGTATACACGCTAATTACGTAGTGCTTAAAATACGACCTTATTACGACTAAGGGAAGTATGTTACTAAATCGTTTTTGTGAAGTATTTGTTTGATGTAGATGGGGAGCAACATTTAATACTGTTTTGAATCGTAGGGAAATTATAGTAAAGATGTTAATAAAATGTTTGTTTTAAAACACTAACTATTGATTGTTAGTTTGTTAAGTAGTGTTAAAACTCTTAAAAAGCTGTAACAAAATAAGGACGATCGTCGTCCTATAGGTGTAATCAATAAAAAACGAACAGAATGAAAAAATTAAATCTTATGCTATTAGCAGTAGCATTAACTATTGCTAATTTCGCATCGGCAATGGGTAGTACACAGCCTACAAAATTAGAGATGCATTTGACCAAAGAAGTGGGATTATTGCTTAAAAAACCGTCTTTTAGAATTACGAAAGGAAAGGAATTGAAAGCAATGGTAACAATCACACTGAATGAAAACAAAGAGATTGTGGTTTTATCGGTAGATTCAGAAAGTGAAATGGTAGAGCGTTTTATCAAATCACGTTTGAATTATCAAAAGATAAAATCTAAGTTGCAGTCTACTACTATCAAGTATTTTAAAATTCCTGTGCGAGTTGTAGCATCATAAGACTTAATGTATACAGGGCAGCTACTGCTGCTTTTTGAATTAAAAAAAACCTAGGCTCATCACCTAGGTTTTTTTTTTGATGTGGTATTTGGTTTCGTCGCGGAAGGCTTATTTTTCTTAGCTGGCATTGGCCCTCTAAGATGAATGATCAGACCATTGAGGAAATTGCGAAGGATTTGATCTCCGCATTCCATATACTTAGGATGATCTTCACTTCTGAAAAACGCACCTAATTCACTTTTAGTCACTTTAAAATCGACCAGTGCACAGATTTTTACAATATCGTCATCTCGTAGTTTATGTGCTACTCTTAGTTTTTTAAAAATATCATTATTCGTTAGTCCCATAGTGCAAATGTACTTTTTTTGAACTGATTTGCTATGGAAATGATCTTTTGTGTTTAAACTTTATATGCAAGTGGTGCCCCCTTTTTTGAATTTTGTAGTGTTACTGATCAAACAAACATATGAGTTGGTTACAAAATCTTTGATTTGTGCAGAAATTAAAAGGTTTGCACCGCTTCACTCAAAAAATGACGATGTGATGTTTTGTGTTGCTATTCGTTTGTATGATATTTGCCGCTGTAACTATGCGACCTCTCCAAGTGTAAAGGGTAGTCAGCATCAAGTATGTGGTACGCTATTGTACTTATTTGTTTGCGAATAGGTGGTGTTGGGTAGTAGGTTTTTATAGTGCTAGATAAAAGGGATAAATTGTAAGAGAAATATATGTATAAAAAGTCAGAGAAATTGAGTTTGATTTCTGAAATGATTGAGTTTGCAAAGGCTGATCATAAGATAAAGGATGAAGAGTATAATTTTATTATTGCGGTAGCAGCGCAATTGGAAATTACAGAAGAAGAGGTTGGTTTTTTGATCCGAGAAAAAGCAGAAAAGAAAGTGTTAAAGCCAGAATCTCAGCGGATTTTGCAATTTCATAGATTGGTATTGTTGATGAATATTGATCAGGAAATTAGTCCAACGGAGTTGCACACGATTAAAGATTTTGGATTGCAGATGGGGTTGCGACCAGAGGCTATAGATACAGTGCTAAAACAGATGCATACATATCCAAATAAAGTAATTCCTCCAGATGAGTTGATTACAATTTTTAAAAGATTCTATAATTAATAGTTTTCTTTAAGGTTTAAACCACTTCAGAGTGAAAAAAGCATTTAATCCATATGGATTAAATGCTTTTTTTATTACAAACAAAACAGTTTGTCAGTTATATAAAGCACTTTTTTGACATATTGTCATTATTTTTAAATGTGAAAATGACAAAATGTCTCTTTTTTATCAGTGGAATTCTATTTGCTATATACTAACTGAATCTGAAAATATATATAACCTTTAAAAAAATATAATATGAGTTTAGTAAAAAGAAGAAATAGTTTCCCTTTTATTTTAGAAGATATTCTTGGTGCAGATTGGTTAGGTGGTACAGCAGCTAATGTACATAAGATAGGGTTTAATACCCCTGCTGTAAATATAAGAGAGCGTGATCAGGCATTTGTATTAGAAATAGCAGCACCAGGTTTGCAGAAGAGTGATTTTAATATCGAGTTGGATAATGAGGTGTTGACCATTTCAGCTAGTGTAGAAAAGGAGGAAGCAGCTAAAGAGAAATATTCGAGAAAAGAGTTTAGTTATACAAACTTTAAAAGAGTGTTTACACTACCTGATACAGTGAATAGTAGTGAAATTTTAGCTTCTTATGAACAGGGTATCTTATTGGTACAACTACCTAAAAAAGAAGAGGCACAGGTGCAACCTAAGCGCTTGATAGAGATCGCATAGATTTGATTTATGGGTTTTGAGTTAATTGTGAAAAAGAGCTGTCTTGGAGGACAGCTCTTTTTGTATCAGATAGTATTGCTGTTATGCAGTGTTTTTGTATCGAGATTTAGTTGGTCCAGGTTAGGGAATTGATGCGTATACCGCTAAAACAATCATCCTCGCAATTGTTGGGTACAAATCCACAAAGGGATAGCAGACCGTTTGCTGCTGTTTCTAGGTATATGGTGTTTTCTTTTGGATCTACCTGTAGGTATTCTTGTGCACAAGAAGTGTATAATTGGTCTATAGATACAGGTTTGGCTCCTCTAGTGTCTCGTCCTATATTCTCTGCTGTTTCGGTATAAATATCCGTAATTTCAGTAGTACCATCTGTTTCATTGGTGTTGGATTCTTGGTATTTTCTACTGGTTACGATTCCTTCTGTTATTTGAAGTGTAGTGATATGGCCAGCACCGGTCCAGGATGTAAAGGTAACTTGATAGGTGTATGAGTTACCGTTTTCTTCTTTTACTGTTTGCCATAGCTCAGCACTTTTCTGTAATGTAGTTTCATTTTTGCGAATGTTATTGGTTGTTGTACTTGTGTCATCTGAGTTTTCGCATGCAATAGCGCATAGGGTGTATACAGCTATTCCTATTATTTTTTTAATCATATGAGTTATTTATATGTAGATGAATAATGAGTTGATTGGCTGCGTGTTCTGAATATATAAATTTATAAAAATATATTGCCAGTGTGTTGTAAAATTGAGATATAAAGAAGATCGCGTAAAAGAACTATTATGGAAATAAATAGTTGAGTCTAAAAAAAAGCGCAAATGAGATATGGAGATTTCATTTGCGCTTTTGTAAAAAAAGAAGTATTATTCTTGCTCAGCGTATACTACGTCTGTTTTCTTGTCATAAGTTACTTTCTTTCCTTGTAACCAGTTTTGGTAACCTGCTTCTCCAAGCTTGTTTTTCATAGCTCTAGAGCTTACAGCAGTTCCTTCTACAGTTACTGAGATTACGAATGGGTAGTTACCGTATCTTACTACTCCGTCAACAAGTAAATCGTATTCTTTTCCTGCGCTTTCTAATGCTTTGTCCATAGCGTCTTTGATATTCCATCCGAAACCTAAAAAGTATCCTTTGGTTCCTTTTACTTTCTTTCCTTGCGCTCTGTCGATGTCTAAACTTACATTTTTAGAACTGATTACAGTGAAGTCTACTAATCTGTAAGAACAGCTTGATAAAGAAAATACGATCATGGTTAATAAAAGTAAGCTTTTAATTTTCATTGTTAGTTTATTTTGAATTGATTGCCTACGTAAGGTTTTTCGGCTTGACCCCGTTTTGAATAGTTTCTGGACTCTATACATTGATAATTGTCTGTATATATATGTCAAAACAAGGGAAAATGTTACCCCCCTTTTTTGACTTTTTTTCAAAAAAAATTATCAGCTATAGAAAGGGAAGAAGCTATTTTTGGTGATGTGTGTTTTTAAGTTGTTGTTTTTTAGTATTTTGTGTTGTTTTTTCTTCTGCGTTAGGGATAGTAGCGGCATCCTTTTTTATTTTCTTAAAAAAATAAAAAAGATATAGCGGATAGCCCGACCCTTGTGGTAACGCCCAAAAAATTCAATAAAAAAACCGCCTCAATCCCCAACAGAAAAAGACGGTTTTAAATCAAAATTAAACAACTTTCCTAGTTTCAATCCTTAGGAACGGATTAGAACTTATCTTGACTTTTTTTCTGAAAAATGCCTGAAATTCACCTGTATTTCGTTACGTTTTTATTCGTAGCACTGCTATGAATTTCAAAAAGTGCCTTATCCAGTCAAATTTCCTCTCATTTTCGGTCAAAAACAAAAAGTCAAGGTGAGTTCCTATATAGGTTATGAAAAGCAGTATCCGTTTTCGGCGGCTACTTTATCTGCAATTTTAGTTCTGAGAGCGACTACGTTTGGCTGATTTGCGTATTTCGTAAATCGTTTGAGTCCCATAAGCATCATGCGCTGTTCATCTCCTTCTGCAAATGAAACAATGGCTTCTTTTCCTTTTCTAATCACGATGTCTACGGCATTGTATAGGTATAATTGAGACATGGCGATTTGTATTTCTTGTGCGTCTTCTCCGAATCGCTTGGCATTCTTTTCGGTTCTGAGGATGGTGGATTCTGCCATGTAGATTTCGATAAGAATGTCTGCAGCAGCTATCAATAATTGTTGGTGTTCTTCTAATTGTGGGCCAAATTTTTGTACGGCAGCCCCCGCAATCATTAAAAATACTTTTTTGAGCTTGGCTACAATTTCTTTTTCCTCTGAGAATAATACGGAGTAATCTGGTGTGTCAAAAGAAGGGATGCCTGTGAGCTCGTCTGCTACTTTCATGGCGGGCCCTAGTAGGTCTACATGTCCTTTCATTGCTTTTTTGACTAGCATACCTACGGCTAGCATACGATTGATTTCATTGGTTCCTTCGTAGATACGAGAGATACGTGCGTCTCTCCAAGCAGACTCCATAGGGGTGTCGGCAGAGAATCCCATGCCCCCAAAGATTTGGATACCTTCATCTGTAGTGTTTTGTACGTCTTCAGACACGGCTACTTTTAGGATAGAACATTCGATGGCGTATTCTTCTACACCTTTTAACTCTGCTTCTTGGTGGGAGTTACCTTCTGCTTGGCGAATCGAGATGCGATCTTCTATGTTTTTAGCGGCTCTATAACTTGCGGATTCATCGGCATAGGTATTGGTGGCCATTTCTGCTATCTTGGCTTTGATGGCGCCAAAATTCATGATAGGAGTCTTAAACTGAATACGCTCATTGGCATATTTTGTGGCTTCGTCAATCACTCTACGCTGTGCGTCTAAACAGGCAGCTGCTAGTTTGATACGTCCTACGTTTAGCGCATTCATCGCGATTTTGAATCCATTACCTCTTTCTGAAAGCATATTTTCTACAGGGACTTTGGTGTCGCTAAAGAATACTTGTCGGGTAGAGGAGGAGTGGATACCTAGTTTTTTTTCTTCGTCTCCTAGGGAGATTCCGTTGCTTGGGTCGTTTTCTATGATAAATCCTGTAATGTTTTTATCGTCTTCAATACGGGCAAATACGATGAATAGGTTACAGAATCCTGCATTGGAAATCCACATTTTTTGTCCAGAAATAGTGTAGTAAGTACCATCGTCGGATAAAACTGCTTTGGTTTTTCCTGAGTTGGCATCGGATCCTGCTCCTGGTTCTGTAAGACAGTAAGCGCCAAACCATTCTCCTGTGGCTAACTTGGGTACGTATTTTTTCTTTTGTTCTTCGTTTCCGTATAGGGTAATTGGCATGGTGCCGATACCTGTATGGGCTCCAAAGGCGGTACTGAATGAGCCTGTAGCACCAGAGATATAGTCACATACGAGCATGGTGGATACAAATCCCATGCCTAGCCCGTCGTAGGCCTCTGGAACGGCAACACCGAGTAAGCCTAGTTCACCAGCTTTGCGCATACAGGCTTCGGTATAGGCGTAGTCCTTGTTTTCGAAGCGTTCCCAGTGTGCCCAAAGCTCACGGTCTACAAATTCTTTGGCGCTATCGCGCATCATTTTTTGCTCCTCGGAAAAATCTTCTGGAGTAAATACATCTTCTGCTTTTGTTTCTTTGACAAGGAATTGACCTCCTCTAAGAATATCTTTGTTGGTAGTTTCGGTACTCATAACTATTTGTTTGTTTTTAGACTAAAAGATTCATACAATAAGGGCATGTATCATCTTCATTTTTGGAATCATTTTTAGTGTTGATACGTTATAATTAATTAAGGAATTCAAATATACCAGCGGCACCTTGCCCTGTTCCTACACACATGGTCACCATACCGTATTTTCCTTGCATGTTTCGCTTGCGCATTTCGTCAAACAATTGAACGGATAGCTTGGCACCGGTACATCCTAGCGGGTGGCCTAAGGCGATGGCACCTCCGTTTACATTTACAATATCTTGGTTGATGTCGAGTTCGCGCATTACGGCGAGTGATTGGGATGCAAAGGCTTCATTGAGCTCTATGAGTTCTATGTCCTTTTGTTGTAATCCTGCTTGCTTTAGTGCTTTAGGAATAGCTTTTACGGGGCCGATACCCATAATTCTAGGTTCTACGCCTGCGGCTGCATAGTTTACCAATCGTGCGATGGGTTCTAGGTTGAGTTCTTTGACCATGGCTTCGCTCATAATCATTACGAAGGCAGCTCCATCACTCATCTGTGATGAGTTTCCTGCGGTAACACTTCCTCCTGCTGCGAAAACAGGTCTGAGTTTTCCTAACACTTCTTTGCTGGTGCCTGCACGTGGTCCTTCATCTTTGGTAACGGTATAGGATTTTGTGGCTTTTTTTCCATTTTCATCTACATAGATTTGTTCTACATTGATGGGAACGATCTGATCTTGGAAGCGATTTTCGGCTTGTGCTTTTAGCGCTTTCATGTGTGAGTTGTAAGCGAACTCGTCTTGGTCTTCGCGAGATACATCGAATTGATTGGCTACCGCTTCTGCGGTATTACCCATGCCCCAGTAGTAATCTTCGTGCCCTGCTTTGGCTAGATCGTAGTTTAATTCTGTTTTGTAGCCTGTCATTGGTACGGAGCTCATGCTTTCTGCGCCTCCTGCAATGATACAGTCTGCCATTCCTGCTTGTATTTTTGCGGTAGCGATACCGATGGTCTCGATACCTGATGAGCAAAATCTATTAACAGTTACTCCAGGTACGTCTATAGAATTGAGTCCCATTAGAGAGATAAGACGTGCCATGTTTAATCCTTGTGATCCTTCGGGCATGGCGTTTCCTACGATGACATCGTCGATACGTGCTTTGTCTAGTTGGGGGAGTTCCTTCATCATATGCTGAATGGTCTCTGCAGCCAACTCATCTGTTCTTTTGAATCTAAACACTCCGCGGGGTGCTTTTCCTACGGCTGTTCTGTATGCTTTTACGATATATGCTGTTTTCATTGTTTTTTTGTATTAGTAGCTATTAGATTGAGATAGTGTCTCGAAATGGATACTTCTTTTCATGGCTCTTGGGTCTCAATACGTAGTTTAATTACGTAATGGTTTTCCTTTTTTGAGCATGTGTTCTATACGTTCGAGCGTTTTTCGTTCTGTAGTTAGTGAAAGAAATGCTTCTCTTTCTAGATCTAATAGGTATTGTTCGGATACCATAGTGGGTTCTGAAAGGTCTCCACCAGCCATTACGTATCCTAGTTTATTGGCTATCTTTTGGTCGTGTTCGGAAATATACTTACTGGCTTCCATAGCATCTGTACCTACTAAGAACATCCCTAGGGCTTGCTTACCGAGTACTTTTACGTCTTTGCGTCTTACGGGCTGTGTATATCCTTGTTCAGCCATTAATTTTGCATAGGCTTTGGCAGTGGCGATTTGTCGGTCTTTATTTACGACTACGATGTCCTTGCCTTTTTGTAGGATGTTGGTGTCATAGGCTTCGTAGGCAGAAGTGGATACTTTGGCCATTCCTATGGTTAGGAAATGCTCTTGTAGTCTATTTAGTTCTACATCATTTTTCTGAAAGGTATCGGCTGCTCTGAGTGCCATTTCTTTGGAACCTCCACCGCCTGGTATCACACCGACTCCAAATTCTACAAGTCCGATGTAGCTTTCTGCAGCGGCTACTACTTTATCGGCATGTAGTGTCATTTCGCATCCTCCTCCTAGGGTCATTCCGTGCGGAGCAACGATGGTAGGGATAGAGGAGTAACGAAGTCGCATACAGGAGTCTTGGAAATATTTTACGGCCATATTTAGCTCGTCATATTCTTGTTCTACTGCCATCATAAAGATCATCGCGATATTGGCTCCTACAGAGAAGTTAGCCCCTTGATTCCCTACGACAAGTCCTTGGAAATCTTTTTCGGCAATGTCTATTGCTTTATTTAATCCTGCGAGTACATCGCCTCCAATAGAATTCATTTTACTTTGGAATTCTACATTGAGGATACCGTCTCCTAAATCTTCTACAACTACGCCACTATTTTTAAATACTTCGGAAGATTTGCGAATATTATCTAGGATGATAAAGGCATCTTGACCAGGTACTTTTAGTGTTGTTTTTTGTGGGATATCATAGTAGTAGGTAGCTCCTTCTTGAACAGTGTAAAAAGAGGAGTGACCTGCATCGATCATGTCTGTTACCCAAGCAGCAGGTGCTAATCCTTCTGCTTGCATCATCTCGATTCCTTTGGCGACTCCTATAGCGTCCCAGATTTGAAAAGGACCGTGTTCCCAACCAAAACCAGCTTTCATGGCATCATCTATTTTATATACATCGTCCGAGATTTCTGGAATACGATTGGATACATAGGCAAATAATGCGGCGAAATTTTTTCGGTAGAATTCTCCAGCTTTATCCTTGCCAGCTACGAGTACTTTAAAACGGTCGATAACTTTGTCAATCGTTTTGGTCATTTCTAAAGTGGCAAAAGAAGCTCTTTTCTTTTCGCGATATTCTAGCGTATCTAGATCTAATGATACGATTTCTTTTTTACCTTCTGCGGTTACTTGTTTCTTATAGAATCCTTGCCCAGATTTACTTCCTAGCCATTTGTTTTGCATCATAGTGTCTATAAATGCAGGTAGTGTAAATAGGGGTAAGCGTTCATCGTCTTTGCAGTTTTCTGCAATACCATTGGCTACATGTACTAGGGTATCTAGTCCTACGACATCTACAGTACGGAAAGTAGCGGATTTAGGTCTACCGATCACAGGGCCTGTAAGTTTGTCTACTTCTTCAATAGTGAGTCCCATTTCTTTGACCATATGAAATAAACTCATGATACTGAAAATCCCAACTCGGTTTCCGATAAATGCGGGAGTATCTTTAGCTACCACAGAGGTTTTGCCTAAAAATTGTTCTCCATAGCCATTGAGAAATTCGATTACTTCTGGAGCTGTGTTGGGTCCTGGAATGATTTCGAATAACTTTAGGTATCTTGCAGGATTAAAGAAGTGTGTACCACAGAAATGCTTCTGAAAGTCCTCGCTTCTGCCATCATTCATAAATTTAATAGGGATTCCAGAGGTATTGGAGGTGATTAAGGTGCCTGGGGTGCGATGTTTTTCAAGTGTTTCGAATACACTTTTTTTGATGTCTAGTCTTTCGACTACCACTTCTATGATCCAATCTACATCTGCTACTTTGGCGATATCATCTTCTAGATTTCCTGTAGTGATGCGATCTGCAAATTTTTGATGATAAATCGGAGCGGGTTTGGATTTAAGAGCGGCGGTCAATGCATCATTGACCAATCGATTACGAACTATTTTATCTTCTAGGGTCAATCCCTTTGCTTTTTCTTTGTCATTGAGTTCTCTAGGTAGAATGTCTAGTAATAATACTTCGACTCCAATATTGGCAAAGTGGCATGCGATACCGGAACCCATGATTCCTGATCCAATGACGGCAACTTTTTTAATGACTCTTTTCATTTTTTGAAACTTCTAGTTGTTTAAGATGTTATAGATTCTTTTTTAGTGTAAATTTTCTTTGTAGAAATTAGGTCGTTTATTATTTGGAATACTTCCAAGAAGGTGTCTAGCTTTTCTTTGGGAACGTGTTTTCTAACAGCGTGATCAAAGGTAAAAACTACTTCTTTAGAGAAGTCTCTCATTTCGATACCAAAAGGGGTGAGGTGTATTAACACGCCACGACCATCTTGCGGATTTTTCTTTCTAAAGATCAATCCTTTTTCTTCCATAGTTTTGAGGGTACGGGATAAGCTGGTAGCTTCCATGCCCATTTTAGGACCCAACGAAGTAGATGGGGTGCCTTTTTCAGGATCAATACTTAGTAAAGCAAATCCTGTAGACATGGTACTTCCTTTTTTACCTGCTTCTTCATTGTACATTTTGGCAACTGCCATCCATGTGGCTCGAAGGGCATAATCAATTGTTTTTTCTCTCATTGTAGGAACTATATCTTGTATAGTACAATGTACAAAAAAATATTATGCATGCATAATAAAAAAAGTATAAATTTTAAAGAAAGTCTATCTAATATAGTTTTTTTTAGTATATAAACAAAAAAACTCCTCGTATAATGAGGAGTTTCTTAAATTACAGTAAGGCTTAAGAAGCTTGTTTTGTAATTTTGAAGTTGAATTAGCCATAAATTTTGCGATACAAATCTTCGTATTTAGCTTTGATGATTCGTCGTTTTAATTTCATAGTTGGAGTAAGATGTTCTGCTTCAATACTCCATTCGTCTGGTGTAAGTTCAAAGCGTTTGATACGTTCCCACTTTCCGAATTTTTCGTTATGTTCATCAATTTCTTCTTGTATACGATCTATTAATGCTTGGTGCGCTATAATCTCTTGATTAGTCGTACCTAATAGGATTCCCTTTCGTTGTGCCCATTCAGCTACGAATTCGAAATTAGGTTGAATAAACGCAGCAGGCATTTTTTCTCCATCTCCAATCACCATGATTTGTTCTATAAACCGTGATTGTTTCATGATATTTTCAATAACTTGTGGAGCAATATATTTTCCTCCAGAGGTTTTAAACATCTCTTTTTTACGATCAGTAATACGTAAAAAACCTTCATGATCTACTTCTCCAATATCTCCTGTATGAAAATATCCGTTTTTCAGTACTTCACTTGTTTTTTCTGGATCTTTGTAGTATCCCATCATTACTAAGGGGCCTTTGATTAAAATTTCTCCATCCTCTGCTATTTTGACTTCTGTTTGTGGGATGGGTCTTCCTACAGTACCTATTTTAAAGCCTCGTTCTCGCGTATCATTTACAGAAACTACAGGAGATGTTTCTGTAAGACCATATCCTTCCATTACATTCATGCCTGCGGCATTATAGATACGTGCTAATCTGCTTTGTAATGCAGCACTTCCTGAAGCGATGATTTTTAAATTACCTCCTAAGGCTTCCTGCCATTTGCTAAAAATCAACTTTTGGGCTATACTTAGTTTTTTTTCATACCACCATCCATTGGCTCCATAGGGTTCGTATTGAAGTCCTATTTCTACAGCCCAAAAGAATAAAGCCTTTTTTAGACCAGTAAGGCTCGTCCCTTTGGCGATAATCTTATCATATACTTTTTCTAATAAGCGAGGTACAGCAGTCATTACATGTGGTTGAACTTCTTTTAGATTATCGCTTATAGTTTCTAGCGATTCTGCAAAGTAAATGCTGACACCGCGGTATTGGTATAAGTACATAATCATACGCTCATAAATATGGCATACAGGTAGGAAACTCAGTGCTTTTGCTTTACCATCATCGATAGGAAATCGAGAAGCGCTATTGATTGAATTACTTACGATATTTTTATGACTAAGCATGACACCTTTAGGTCTTCCAGTGGTACCAGAAGTATAGATAAGTGTAGCAAGGTCATTTTCATTGACATTGGCCATTAGAGTTTCTACTTCCTGTTGGTTACTATCATCTTTACCTAACTCTAAGATCTTTTCCCAGCTATCGCAGGTGTCAATCTTATCAAAGCCATAAACCCCTTTGAGTGTAGGAACGTCTTTTTGGATGTTTTTTACCTTTTGTAATACTTCTTCATCGGATACAAAACAATAAGATGACTCGGAATGATTCAATACATATGCATAATCTTCTTGCGTAATAGTAGGGTAAATCGGAACGTTTTGTGCGCCAATTTGCAATACACCTATATCTACAATGTTCCACTCCGTTCTATTACTAGATGATATGATAGCAATTTTATCATTGGGTTTAACGCCTAGTCGAAGTAAACCTCGACTGATTTGATTTGCTTTTTCTACATACTCTTTGGTGGAGGTTGCTACCCATTTTCCATTGTATTTAGTAACTAAAGCTTTTTCTAAATTAAACTTTTTTAATTGGTAATGAGGAAAATCAAATAATCTAGTAATTGTATTCATACGGTTTTTAGATGTTTTTGTAATACTGCTTCGTTCTTATGTCATCTAGGTCGTTACTATTCTTTCTATCAATCATACAAACCAAACAGGGGGTATTAACTCGATATTGTCTATAATTTTGGGCAATAATTTAAAGATTATTATGCTTGCATAGCTTTGCAAATTATAAAAAATAAACTAATGTACAACTTTAAATATATAAAAAAAGCAGCGATTTTTTAGCAAATATTCGTTATAAGTGTGATAAAATTGTTTTTTCTAGTTTTTTAGTATTTTAAAATTTTGAGTAGTATTTCCTGTTTTTATAGTTACAAAATAAATACCTGTACTTACTGTAGAAAGCGGAAATGATTGGATGCCAGACTGATTGCGACGATCTGCTATCGTAGTTCCCAAGATGTTTGTAATCACAATATCAAATAGTGTCATATTAGACGAGGGGAGGATATTAATAGTGTTTTGTGTCGGGTTTGGAAAAATACTAAAATTACGAAGTTGCTGTTCTGGTACTTCTAAAATAGCAGTAGAAGAGGTGTATACTACTAGATCATCGAAGTAAAATCCGTCTTTTTCAATTCGATTATCAGATTTTAATAAGAATCTTAATTTAATGGTTTCTCCTAGGTATTCATTGATATCGATGTATTCTTGTACCCAATTCGTACGTGATCCATCATATAGAGGTTCTGCTGTAGGTTGTGTAGTGTTTTCCATACCTAATGTTGTGTACTTTCCGCATTGTGCTACCCAATTCTGACCATTGTCTGTAGATATTTGGAACTGAACATAGTCCCAGTTTTTTTCGATATCCCATTGTGCAGCAAATTCGATATGCGCATGATTAGCAGTACGTAAGTCAATAGCTTCTGATAATTCTATAGTGGTAGTTTGATTACTCGTATATGTACCGTTTGGAGAATCAGTGATTGCTGTTGGAGCTGAGGTATATTTGATATCCGTAGTACTCCATCCGCTATGTGTATATGTAGTTAACGAACTAGCATTGTCATTTATCGTAGGCGTTAATGCTCCGAATATTTTTTGTACTGTAGTAGTACTAACTATATTTCCTCCGTTTACTTCTATAGCATAAGCAATCTTAGCCCCTTTAGGGGTATCGGCAGCTAAAGTAATAGAAATAGCATCTGTTTCTGTAGTACCAATAGCTGTGTTGGTGTATGTTTTAGGAGCACCAGTACCGATGATATTGGCACTGATAGGTGTAATCGTTACAGTAAAGTTACCATTTCCACTAATGCCTAAACGACGCAATTCATAAGAAGCAGCAAAGGTGGTAGTCTCTCCAATGAAATACGGTGTGGTATCGGTAGCATGCGCATAATTATGCGTCATTTTAGCGGCAGAGAGATTTAGGTGCATCATATTTTTGCAGATGCCATCAATTTCGTTAGCAGGTGGCCAGAAAGCTTGTCCGATTTCTGGAGTAAAGGCAAATATTTTTTGATGTGGTTGTGTAGTACCTCCATACATATAATCATCGCTATCACCCGCAGCAGGGTATAGTCCTGCAGAAATCATATTGCTAAACCCGTTTTCGCTTACCATGGCTTTAGAAATGGTCTGATAGATCACATGATCTGGTGTAGGTTTATCAGCATCATAACCGTATGGATATAATAATAGGTCACCAAAGGTATGATTATTCAAAGCGATACTAAAATTATGCTGTGCTACAAACCATTTCATGGCCTGCGTTTCTATTTCCGAAAAGGCGCCCGTACCAGCATATACATCCGAGTTCGTAAATGTAGAGGTACCTAAACCACCCCATACGCTGGAGGCACTAGTACCATCGGTATAATGATCATAATTACGATTGAGGTCTACCCCATGTGTATTAAATCTGTTTTTTCGCCAATTCCCACCTCCATCCGGCGCAATGAGTTGATTGTATAGATATCCATCAGGGTTTACTACAGGTACGAAATAGAGTTCTGTGTGGTCTACGATTTGTCGTACTTCTGGATCTGTATCATAATTTTCTAATAAATACCACATGTAATAGATTAATTGAGACAATCCCGCAGGTTCTCTTGCATGGTGTATAGCATCGTATAAGATTTCGGGTTTGTCAGTATCTACTGTAGGATTATTAGAAATGCGTACCCATTGTAGCGCATTGTCTCCTATCGAAGGAGTAACTGATGTATTAAGAGTGCCATTAGTACGGAAGTTGCCAATAGGAGCTCTAGCAGAGATGAGCGATGGATATGCGCTATGCATAGCATCTAAATTGTCGAGTACTTCTTGGTAGGTCAGAAAGCCACCCATACTACCCAAAGAAAAATTAGTAGGCGTAGGGTATTGTTTTATAGGAGTATTAGTGGTGGTACAGCTCGTAGGTTGTGTAGCATTATTTTTTGGAGTAATCTGCTTATTACGCTGTATGAAATCGGTATAGCTATCTTTTATGAGGGTGGTTACTTCTATACCTAATGCTTTGATAGTAGAAAGTTCTTGTGCAGAGAATTCAGAGATAAAGAACACGCCTCTTTTATGTAGTCCATGATCCATTGGGATACCTGCTGCTATAAGTTTTTGGTAGTTAGCAGCGGTATTATAGTGGATTTTAGCTTTGCTATAGTTTCTATTTTCTTGCGAAAATACAGCAATACTACAGATACATATCAGAAATGATAAGAACTTATTCATAGGGAGTTTTGTTAAGTGTATGATACTAAAATACCTTTAGCAAAGTTGGTTTGTTTGCTAAAGGTATAACAGTTTTATGATGATTTACCCTAATTATTTAACTTTCTTTTTTTTTAAGAAAGTAGTTTGTTATAGGTTTTCAATCCATTTTCTAGCATTTACAAATGCTTCTAACCAAGGCGATACTTCGTCTTGTCTATCTGCAGGATAATTGGCCCAGTTCCATTGAAAGATAGAACGTTCTATATGTGGCATCATTACCAAATGACGTCCTGTAGTATCACTCATCATCGCGGTGTTATACGCAGACCCATTAGGATTGGCTGGATAGCTATCGTAGCCATATTTAGCAGCAATATGATATTGATCTTCGGCTAATGGAAGGTGGAACTTACCTTCTCCATGAGAAATCCAAACTCCTAGCGTGCTTCCTGCTAGCGAGGATAGCATTACAGAATTGTTTTCTTGAATAGTTACAGAAGTGAATCCACTCTCGTGCTTCTGAGAGTCATTATGATGCATTTTGCCATGTATTTCATGGGTAGGATTTATTACTCCTAATTCCATGAATAATTGACATCCGTTACAGATACCGACAGATAAGGTATCTTCGCGCTTAAAGAAGTTTTGTAAAGCTGTATTTGCTTTTTCATTGTATAAGAACGCACCTGCCCATCCTTTAGCAGACCCTAGTACATCACTGTTAGAAAATCCTCCTACAGCACCAATGAATTGAATGTCTTCTAGGGTTTCCCTACCAGAGATAAGGTCGGTCATATGCACGTCTTTTACATCAAAACCTGCTAAGTACATTGCATTGGCCATTTCTCGTTCGGAGTTACTTCCTTTTTCTCGGATAATGGCTGCTTTTGGTCTTTTGATACCTTTAGTATCAGGTAGTTTTCCTGTAAATTGAGCAGGGAATGTATATTGAAGTGGTTGTTTAGCGAAATTTTCGAATCGATCTGTAGCTAGTCCATTTGCTGTTTGTTTTTGATCTAACAAGTGGGAGGTTTTAGCCCATACTTGCCTGTAATTAGCAATGTCAAAATCATAGTGCTCAGCTCCATTTTTTATCGCTAAAGTAGCTGTGTCATTTACACTACCTATTTTAGAAAATTGTATATTATTAGCAGTTAGTACAGCTTCTACATCACTATCAGCAGCACTTTGGAATACGATTCCTGCATTTTCTGCAAAGAGTACCTGGATACTGTCTTGTGCAGCTGCTAAGCTAGTAAGATCGATAGTGGCTCCTACGCTAAGCTCTGCGAAACACAGTTCTAATAGGGTAGTAATCAATCCACCCGATGCCACATCATGTCCTGCTACAATCTTACCTTCTTTAATCAGTTGCTGTAGTGTATTGAATGTATTTTTAAAATTAGCAGGGTTCTGAATACTTGGCGTTTCTGTACCAATCTTATTCATCACCTGAGCAAAAGAAGATCCTCCTAGTTTATAGCTATCCTCAGACATATTGATGTAGTAGATTGCTCCTTGGTTCGCCTGTAATACAGGTTCTACTACTTTGGTAATGTCATTACAGTTTGCTGCGGCAGAAATAATCACAGTACCCGGAGCAATTACTTCCTCGTTAGGGTATTTTTGCTTCATGGATAGCGAATCTTTTCCTGTAGGGATGTTGATTCCTAATTCGATAGCAAAATCAGATACAGCTTTTACAGCTGTGTATAGTCTGGCATCTTCGCCTTCGTTTTTACAAGGCCACATCCAATTGGCAGATAAAGACACAGAATGTAATCCATCTTTTAGCGGCGCCCAAATGATGTTGGTTAATGCTTCTGCTATAGCATTTTGACTTCCTGCCTTTGGATCAATCAATCCAGAGATAGGAGAGTGCCCAATAGAAGTAGCGATTCCTTCTGTAGAAGTATAATCAAGTGCCATCACACCACAGTTGTTTAGCGGCAATTGCAATGCTCCTGCACACTGTTGCTTGGCTACTTTTCCTCCAACACATCGATCTACTTTATTCGTTAACCAATCTTTACTGGCTACGGCTTCTAATTGCAGTACTTGTGTTAGGTATTCGTGTATATTTTCTGAGGTATATGTAACTTTTTTATAATTTCTAGTTACAGTTTGGTCATTCATGATTGTTTTTGGAGAGCTTCCAAACATATCATCTAATGCTAAGTCCATAGGAGTATCTCCTTTGGTTTTAGACTGAAAAGTAAAACGATGATCGCCTGTTACATCTCCTACGCGATACATAGGAGCGCGTTCTCTTTCGGCGATTCGTTCTAGAGTATCTATATTTTCTGATCCAATGACCAGTCCCATTCGTTCTTGGGATTCATTACCGATAATTTCTTTTGCAGAAAGCGTAGGATCTCCTACAGGCAATTGGTCTAAATCGATATTTCCTCCTGTTTCTTCTACCAATTCAGATAAGCAGTTGAGGTGTCCACCTGCTCCGTGATCATGAATCGATACGATGGTGTTTATATCGCTCTCTACCATACCGCGAATGGCATTGGCAGCACGTTTTTGCATTTCTGGATTAGAACGCTGTATTGCATTGAGCTCAATACCGCTACTAAATGCACCTGTATCTGCAGAAGAAACAGCTGCTCCTCCCATACCGATTCTATAATTTTCACCTCCCAGAATCACGATCTTGTCGCCTTCATTAGGCGTATCTTTTAGCGCTTGTGGCGCTTTTCCATATCCGATACCTCCTGCTTGCATGATCACCTTGTCAAAACCAACTTTTCTGGCATCTTCTTCATGTTCGAACGTGAGAACAGACCCTGTGATGAGGGGTTGTCCGAATTTATTTCCAAAATCAGAAGCTCCATTAGAAGCTTTGATCAATATATCCATTGGAGTTTGGTACAGCCATTTGCGCTCTTCTACTGCTTGTTCCCATGGTCTGTTAGCTTCTAATCGGGAATAAGAGGTCATATATACAGCAGTACCTGCTAGCGGTAATGACCCTTTACCACCTGCGAGTCGGTCTCTGATTTCTCCTCCTGCTCCTGTAGCAGCACCATTAAATGGCTCTACAGTAGTAGGGAAGTTATGCGTTTCGGCCTTTAATGAAATTACACTGTCAAAATCACTTTCCTCATAGAAATCAGGTTTATCCGCACTTTTAGGAGCGAATTGAGTGATTTTAGGTCCTTTGATAAAGGCTACGTTATCTTTGTATGCAGAAACAATATCATTAGGGTGTGTTTCAGACGTTTTTTTGATCAATTTAAATAAGGAAGTAGGTTGCTCTTCATTATCTATGACGAAAGTACCATTGAAGATCTTATGCCTACAATGTTCTGAATTCACTTGCGAGAATCCAAATACTTCCGAATCGGTGAGCTTTCTACCGATTTTAGTGGCTACACTTTCTAGGTATTCGATTTCTTCATCACTCAGTGCTAATCCCTCTTGTTTGTTATAAGCGGCAATATCTTCGATCTCTAAAATCGGCTCTGGTGCTATGTCTATCGTATAGATCTCTTGGTCTAACGATGCATATTTCTGAGATAACATCGGATCAAAATCTGAAAAATCTTCTGCTATAGCTGTAAATTCTTCGATTCTAATGATGCCTTCGATCCCCATATTCTGGGTGATTTCTACAGCATTGGTACTCCAGGGAGTAATCATTGCGGCTCTTGGACCAACAAAAAAAGCGTCGATAGACGCTGTAGCTAGTTGTGGTTGGTCTCCAAATAACCAAGATAGTTTCTTACTGTTTTCAGATGAGATTTCGCCAGTAGTTTGTACTGCGAATACTTTTTCTTTTTGGTTTCCGAAAAAATGGATCATGCTCCCAGACTTAGTGTTCATATAATAAGCCGCAAATTTACTGTTTTTATATAAAAGAGCTTTAAAAATACGGCATAACTCTATCGTTATTCATAAATTAATGTTGTGTGATGCATAGTAGGGCGTTACCACAAGGGTCGGGCTATCCGCTATATCTTTTTTGTTTTTTAAGGAAAACAAAAAAGGATGCCGCTGCTATCCCTAACGCAGCAGCTATCGTATCTAAAAAAGAAAAGCGACTTTCTAAGCCGCTTTCTGTATCTATTGTATAATGATTTTTTGGATTTGAATTCCCTCATTAGCTTCTATCACTACCAGTAGCATCCCTTTGGGGAGTCCCGAGAGGGGAGTAGGCTGTGTGATTTCTTTTTGGGATTGTAATAGTTTTCCTGTCATATCATACACGAGTACTTTTTCAATACCATTGGCGGTAAGGGGGCGTACCCAGATCGTATCGGTACTAGAAGGGTTAGGATATATTGCTACAGTAGCTTTTTGGATAATAGCTCCTATACTCAGCGTACTTACAGTATGCGATCCTATATCAGCCACTTCGTTTCTAGGGTATTCATCCCATTCTCCAGCAATGTCAAAATTGGTGTTTGGAGTCGTTACAGTAGATTTTCTACGAAGTGTAATATCTTTTGCAAAATTAGCGCTTCCTCCATTTAAGGTTCCTACAATATCGATCAGGGTTCCATCTTTAAATAATCCTACAGGATCATTTCCATTAAAGGTCATCGGTGTCTCATTGGCGATCAATACATCTGCTTCTGATAGTAAGGTAGTGTCGGAGGTATCATCATTAATGATTACAATTACATCTCCGTTTTCGATGGTACCTGATAGTGCTAAAGGGGTTTCCCAGTCGCCAGCTCCACTTCCTTGTCTACTGACTGTGTATGGAGTTAAATCGATGGCCTGTCCTGTAAAATTAGCAATTTCAATTGCTTTATTGAATCCAGAACCTTCTACATATTCAGAAATAAACAATTCATTGCCTCCTGTAGGTATTGCAGTGGTAGTACCTGAAGCCGGAGTACTCTGAGCAGAAGTGTTTCCTGCTACATCTTTTGCAGTTACAGTAAATGCATAGGTGGTTTCTGCTGCTAAATTAGTAATCGTAGTACTGGTAGTGGTTGCTGTACTATTTAGTACGCCATCTACATAGATTGTATATTGAATCACACCTACATTATCTGTAGCAGCTGTCCATGCTAATTGGATACTATTCGCAGTAGGAGTACTGGTCATAAGATTGGTAGGTGTTGTAGGTGCTTCTGTATCTGGTGTAGCGATGCCCCAACGGTCTTGTGCAGTAGGACCTCCCCAAATACGTGTAGCTAAATAAGGATTGTCTATAAAAGGATTTCTATTCCCTTGGGCATAGGTGTCATTGCTGTCGTGATAAGCATTTCTATTATCTTCTAGGGTAGATACAGGATCTTCTGCATTCCATGCTAATAATAGGTCTACCATATCTGGGTCTACCTCATTAGTAGTCCCTATAGCGACATTACGTGGTAGGCATCTAGCACCGTATCTTATATACATATAGAGTACCATTCTGGCTACATCTCCTTTCCATTCGTCTCCAGGGTACCAATCCCCCTGTGCTGTAATACTAGCATTTCCATTACCATCTGCAAATTTGCGATTTCCTCTATTACTATTCTCTTGTACATCGGCAGGTCGTAGGTGGTGAGCATCTGCTCCAGGACCTTCAGAGCCTAAGTTAGGGACGCCTAAGGATCTGGGATAAGTGTGTTCTCTATTCCAATCGCCATTAGCACCACCATTACTGTTTTTGCTTCTGCTACGATCATTCGTGCCATTGCCATCAGATCCGTCTTCCCAACCATAAATAAGGAGCACGTTATTAGCGTTATTGGGATCTTGGTCAGTGATTTTACTAGCTTCCCAAATACCAGGAGTGTAGGTTAGAAAGTTGGTGTGCGTATTGGTTACTTTTAGACCCAGCTCATCTCTGAGGGCAGTTCCTACTTTGGTAAGATCTACATCATTATAATAGGATTGTTGGGCAATACCTAATGCAGAGATTGCAAGACATAAGAATAATAATTTAGTTTTCATCTGTATTTACGTTGAGTTATTTTTTTTCTAACAAAGCCATATAGAATCCATCAAACCCAGAGGATGCACTCAATATTTTTTTGTCCCGTACAAAAGTAAACCCTTTCCCTGTATCTGTTGTTAAGAAACGTTTAACTTGTTCTTGATTTTCAGAGGGTAATATAGAGCAAGTAGCATATACCAGTTTTCCTCCATCTTTTACCATTTTGGCATAATTTTCTAGAATATCGGCTTGTGTTTGTTTGATGGTGTCTAGAAAATCGGGTTGTAGCTTCCATTTCGCATCGGGATTACGGCTTAGTACACCTAATCCACTACAGGGCGCATCGATGAGTACGCGATCTGCTTTGGCATGTAATTTTTTGATGTCTTTAGTGCTTTGAATTACTCGTGGCTCTATGTTGTGTGCACCTGCACGTCGGGCTCTTCTTTTTAATTCTTTGAGTTTATTGCCATAAATATCCATGGCTATGATTTGTCCTTTGTTTTGCAACAAAGCGGCTAGGTGTAGTGTTTTTCCTCCTGCTCCTGCACAGGTATCGATAATTCGCTGTCCTGGGGCAACATCTAGAAAAGGTGCTACTAATTGCGAGGATCCGTCTTGCACCTCGAAATACCCCTCTTTAAAGGCTTTTGTAGCGAATACATTAGCTCTTTCGGTAAGTTGTAGTGCATCAGGATATCCTTTTACATATTCGGTATCGATGAGTTCATCTTCTAAGATACTTCGTAATTTATCTCTAGAGATTTTGAGTGTATTGGCTCTAAGTACTACAGGGGCTTGTTGGTTTAGTGCTTTGATTTCGGCATCCCACGCGTCTCCTAGTTCTGTAGCGCCTAGTGTGTCTAACCAATCTGGAATAGATTCTCTGAATTTACGTATTTTACTGAGTTCGTCGAATCGACCTTTGATCCGTCTGGAGGGGGTAGGACCAATTTGTTTCCAATCGGGTAATGTAATGCCGCGTAGGGTAGCCCAAACGGCAAAGATACGCCATAGGTTTTCGCGAGAGTAGGGAGCTTTTACTTCTGCAATTTCTGCATAAAGGCGTTTCCATCGTACGATCTCATATGTGGTTTCAGCTACGAAACTACGATCGCGAGCTCCCCATCTTTTATCTCGTTTGAGTAACTTCTGAACTACTTTATCGGCATAGGCTGCTTCGTTAAAAATTTCATGAAGTCCATCGATTACGGCAAAGACTAGATTTCTATGTAAACGCATTGTTGTTGTTTTTTAAAAGGGGTGCAAAGGTAATTCTTTGCGATATAAATCATTCAATTTTTGACCAAAAATATTGAAGATGAGTTTTTTAGTCACTTTTTTTATATATAGTATAGTCCTATGACTGATGATTAGCTAAGGGAGATAGAAGTGGTATTGGTTTAATATATAGTGATTTAAGTTTTATAGGTTCTTTAGGGATTCTTTTTATCATACCTAGTTAGGTATAGGTGTTCTGAGTATGATTGTCACATCAGTGATGAGGTTGCTGGCGTAATTGTCGGAGTAATTTCTTTTTAAAACTTCCTTCTGCAAGGATAAGCAATACCACTTTTTTGGGCGGGAGGATATTTTTTAATTCGAGAAGTTGTTTTTTACGAATGGCTAGTTTTTCTTGTTCAATGCTGAGGTGCGTATCTATAAAGTCCTGTGCTTCTTGTGTATTCATCATTGTAGCGTTGGTGTTTTTTTTGAGTTGACGCATGGTTTGTCGATGCTGTTTTTTTAGTGATTCTAGTGCTTGCTGATGTGTATTATAAATTGGCCAGAATTTTTCAGCTTCTTTACTACTTAGGTCAAGTTGCTCAGTGATGTAAGCAATCTTGAGCGTTTTAATCTTTTCTTTAGGGCCTTTTTGTGCTATGACTACAGGAGTAATAAGGATACATAGTAGGATTATAAATGTTTTCATATTTTTTCTGTTGTTAATTTATAGTGTTTTTGGTGATGCGTTAGGGATAGGAGTGGCATCCTTTTTTGTTTTCCTAAAAAAACAAAAAAGATATAGCGGATAGCCCGACCCTTGGGGAACGCCCTTATGATATAGAGGATATTGATTCATGAGTTATTGTTTTATTCTGGGTATAGGGTGTCTATATCGGTATCTGATAAATAGTCGATCAATGATTCTTGCGCTGGTATGTCTGTCGCTAGGGATGTAAAAGTGGCATCCTCATCAAATAGAGTTGCGATTTCTGTATCCGTAAGCTCGATATAACCATCATTTATATAGGTGTGTACATCGGTAGCAGTTACTAATAGAGGTTCTGGAGTTGGTTTTTGTACTATATATATAGTAATTATAATGGCTATCATGGCTGCTAAGCTAGCAATGAGTTGTATTTTTTTGGGCGTATATAACGGGATTATAGTTGTTTTTTCTTTGGGGGTTTCGGTCGGTAGTTGCTCGAATATTTGATCTTCTATGCGATCTAAATAAGCAGGGGGTAGCGTAAAACCACTTTCGATACGCTCAGGTAGGGGATTCACACTATTTTCTTGCTCTAGATGATGCAGCAGCTTTTCTTCGAAGGTATCGAAGTAGTCAGGTGGAGTATTAAACCCTGATGGGATATGTTTTTTATCTTTTTTCACTATAAGTTAGACGCTATGAATGGTCAAAGGTTTAATGGTTTTTTAAAAATTGTTCAATTTTTTTAGTTGCTAAGTGATAGGAGGCTTTTAGTGCACCTTCACTCGTTTGCAGAATGGCTGCTATTTCTCGGTATTTGAGTTCTTGGAAATACTTCATATTGAATACCTGTTGCTGTTTTTGAGGAAGGGTAGCAATAGCTTGTTGGAGTTTTAACTGTATTGTATTTCCATCATAATAGGCATCTGCTTCGAGGTTTTCTATCAGTTGCTGTTGCAATTGTTCTAAACTGATGTTATTTTTTTTAGCTTTTTGATTTAGAAAGGTAATCGCTTCATTGGTAGCAATTCTGTATAACCATGAATAGAGTTTGCTATCGCCTCTGAATTGATGTATGCCTTTATAGGTTTTAATAAATACGTTCTGAAGGATATCATCTGTATCATCATGGTTTTTTACCATATGTCTGATATGCCAGTATAGGGGGTGTTTATACTTAGCTACTAATTGACGAAAAGCAGCATCGCTATTATCATTATTTTGTAATGCATGAATAATGTCTTCGTCTTGTATTTTCAAAATAAGTAGTTCTGTTGTATTATTTTTGTTAGTAACAGCTAGTACACCTTGTGTATCTTTTTCTAAGATACGCAAAAGAGTTAAACAAGATGCTTGTCAGAAGATGATAGTTTAAAATGTAAGAATTTTGTTAAATTGTAAGAAAAAAAATGATTTATACTTGATGAAAAACACAAAATATAGTTGTTTTACTTATTGATTATTGTTTTTTATAAAAAAAGTAGTATATTTATATTATGATAATATACTAATAATTAATACCTTATATGGTTAGGTGTTTTTATTAGTGATGAGTTTTATAATTTTAGAATTAGCCACTAGATTTAAAACTATTTGTGTGAAGAAAAAGAGTGTTTATACACTCTTTTTCTATTTTAAAGGATATTAATTTTTTAATTATGTTAAAAAGAATAACAAGAAAAAGATTACTTAATATATTATTGATTAACGATTAAAAGTCTATAAAAAAAGATAAAATGCAATATTATTTGTTTAACTGTAAAAAAGTAGTATATTTACGGTATAAGAATAGATAAGCACTTTTATTGTCCCCAAGATAGAAGTAATTATAAATTTGAGTTTTTTAATTTTAGAATAAGCCCCTAAATTTAAGATGATTTGTGTGAAGAGGAAGAGCGCTAGTATAGCGCTCTTTTTTTTATACTACTTTTATAAAAGTAGTATAATTCTTACTCTAAATATAATATTTACGACAAAAACAACAAAATATCAGATAAAAAGCATTTTTTGTTTGTTTGATTCAAAATTTATTGTATCTTTATAGTGTAATAATTAAAGAACTACTCTTATCACCCCAAAGTAAAAGTAGTTATAAGTTTGAGTTTTTATTTTATATTAAGCCCTAAATTTTAAGATGTTTTGTGTGAGTAAAAGAGCGTTGAAAGACGCTCTTTTTATTTTTCAGTGCTTATATATGTTGTGTAGGATTAATCTTATTTATTTTCTATTTAAAACATGATTTAACCTATAAAAAGCTTATTTTTTAGATAAAATACATTTTTTATTTGTTAGATTGTAAAAAAGTAGTATCTTTACAGTGTAAGAAAAGATAAGCACTTTTATTATCCCCAAGGTAAAAGTAATTATAAATTTGAGTTTTTAATTTTAGAATAAGCCCCTAAATTTAAGATGATTTGTGTGAAGAGAAAGAGCGCTAGTATAGCGCTCTTTTTTTGTTTATTACTTTTTGAAGACTATTATATTTGTAGGATAATTCTTTTTAATTAATGTATTTGTATTTTTAAAACCTTTAAAATGCAATTTTTTTAGATAAAAAGCATAATTTGTTTGCTAGATTGTAAAAAAGTAGTATCTTTACAGTGTAAGAATAGATAAGCACTTTTATTGTCCCCAAAGGTAGAAGTAATTATAAATTTGAGTTTTTAATTTTAGAATAAGCCCCTAAATTTAAGATGATTTGTGTGAAGAGAAAGAGCGCTATACTAGCGCTCTTTTTTTGTTTACTACTTTTTGAAGACTATTATTTTTGTAGGGTAATTCTTTAGTATTAGTATATTTTCATTTTAAAACATCTTTAAAACGCAATTTTTTTAGATAAAACACATAATTTGTTTGCTAGATTGCAAAAAAGTAGTATCTTTACAGTGTAAGAATAGATAAGCACTTTTATTGTCCCCAAAGGTAAAAGTAATTATAAATTTGAGTTTTTAATTTTAGAATAAGCCCCTAAATTTAAGATGATTTGTGTGAAGAGGAAGAGCGCTAGTATAGCGCTCTTTTTTTGTTTACTACTTTTTGAAGACTATTATCTTTGTAAGATAATTCTTTATTTTTGGTGTATTTGTATTTTAAAATATCTTTAAAATACAATTTTTTTAGACAAAATACATAATTTGTTTGCTAGATTGCAAAAAAGTAGTATCTTTACAGTGTAAGAATAGATAAGCACTTTTATTGTCCCCAAAGGTAGAAGTAATTATAAATTTGAGTTTTTAATTTTAGAATAAGCCCCTAAATTTAAGATGATTTGTGTGAAGAGAAAGAGCGCTAATACAGTGCTCTTTTGCTTTTTAAACGCATCATGAGACTATTTAAAAGCGAGGACTTCATTTTACTTAAAAAAAAACAGATAAAATGAATGATTTTTAAGACTAAGTGTGTTAATTTTTTTGTAGAAGATAAAAAAGTAGTATCTTTATACTATTAAAAAAGAAGCTTCTTTCATGTAGTTAATGAAAAAGCTTTAAAATAAAGTGAGTTTTAATTTTAGAATAACCCTAAATTTAAGATGGTTTGTGTGTAGAAAAAGAGCGTGGAGACGCTCTTTTTTGTTTTTAAACCACTTAATATGAAAATAAAAAGCTGTCTAGAGATTATGCGTAAATAATCTAGACAGCTTTTTGGTTAGCTAGCGGTTTAATATGACAACTTTTAGCTAATATGTAGATCTCTTTTAATTTGATCGATTTTTGTCACTAATTGTTGCTCTACAGCATTAAAATCATCTACTGTAGGTAATGGCTCAGATACACTGATGTAGAATTTAATCTTAGGTTCTGTACCACTAGGACGTGCAGCTATTTTACTACCTGCTTCTGTATAAAAGATAAGTACGTTTGATTTAGGAATTTCGATAGCTTGCTCACTATCATCCTGTATGTTTTTAGCAATACTAGTTTGATAGTCTTCAATCAATACAATTTTTTCATTATTAAAATGTGTTGGAGGATTGTTTCTAAGATCAATCATTGTTTGCTTGATTTCTTCAGCGCCTTTAATACCTTTTTTGACCAGGGATACTAAGTTTTCTTTAAAAAATCCATGTGTTTGGTACAATGCTAATAGCTCTTTATAAAAGGAGGAACCTTTAGATTTTGTATGTGCTACAATCTCACAGGCCAGTATGGTAGAGGTAACAGCATCTTTATCTCTTACAAAATCTCCTACCATAAATCCAAAACTTTCTTCTCCACCACCAATAAAGTTTTCGTTAGGATAATCCTTGATCAGTTTTGCGATCCACTTGAACCCTGTTAGTACTTCTTTATAGGTTACTCCAAAGGCATCGGCTAGATTCTTCATCATTGGTGTGGATACAATAGTAGATGCGATAAACTCATTGCCTTGGAAACCTTTTGTGTCTTTATAGTATTGTAGTAGAAACCATGTCATGACAATCATGGTCTGATTTCCATTGAGTAATTGTAATTCTCCATCGTTATTTCTGACAGCGATTCCTAATCGGTCGCAATCAGGATCTGTACCAATTACGATGTCTGCTTGTACTTCTGCTGCAAGTTCCATAGCCATGGTCAGGGCTTCTGGCTCTTCTGGGTTTGGAGATACTACTGTAGGGAAGTTACCATCTGGTTTTTCTTGCTCCTTAACAATGTGTACATTGGAATATCCTGCTTTTTCTAATGTCGCAGGAATAGCAGTAATCGAAGTACCGTGTAGTGATGTAAACACGATAGTCGTATCATCTTTGGCCGCTTGCGAGGCGATAAAACTTCCGTTTTCTACACAATTAGCGATAAAAGGAGTGTCAATCTCTTGATCTATTTTTTGAATAAGCTCAGGATTGGTATCAAATTTTATATCGGCATAATTAAGTCCGTTGATTTCTGCGATGATTGCTCCATCTTGCGGCGGTACGAGTTGCCCTCCATCTTGCCAGTATACTTTATATCCATTATACTCAGGCGGATTATGACTCGCTGTAAGTACAATACCGCAGTGGCATCCTAGTTCTTTTACTGCAAAAGATAATTCTGGTGTAGGACGTAAGCTGGTAAATAAGTATACTTTAATCCCATTTGCAGAAAATACATCGGCTACTACTTGCGCCAGTGTATCACTATTATTTCTACAATCATAAGCAATCACTGCTTTTGGCTGTTCATTAGGGAATTGCTGTAGTAAGTAATTGCTCAGTCCTTGCGTACTTTTTCCTAAGGTATATTTATTGATTCTATTGGTGCCCACGCCCATGGTACCTCGCATACCTCCTGTACCAAATTCTAAATCTTTATAGAAACTTTCTTTTAGGTACTCTACATCTGTTTGCTGTAGTGTTTCAATTTCTTTTCTAGTATTTTTATCAAAAACGGGAGTTAACCATTCTGCTATTTTGGTGTCTATCAGAGAATCTGTGATTTGCATTCGTGTGGGTTTTGGTAAAAATTTTATTATTTTTTGAGATCATTACTACTGATGTGATCTAATTACAGTTGTAATTACTGTCGGGTTAATTCAATACTATATTTAGGAACGTATTCTAAATTGTATAGCAATTCCATTATAGTAGTAGCACCTATCAGTAAGTGTTTTATACACTAGATAAATGTAATAAATTCCTTGTTTATATGTAGAAGTGATTTAAACTTTTTTCAATTTACTATAAAAACGATCTTTTGCACTCAAATTTTGCAGTTTTTGAGTTCCGTAGCGCTGCTATACAACTAAAAAATCGCTGTATTTGATCACAAAATCTTGGTTTTTCGCTGAAATCAAAAAAGTTTACATCACTTCGTATTATCTTTTTGTTTTTAATTAGCGATACCAGTGTTAATGAATCGTTGTTGCGATATGGTATCGTTGTTTATCTCTTTTGGTAGTGAGTATAATTTCTCCTATGAATCCCGCTAGAAAAAATTGTGTTCCTAGTACCATCGCGGTTAGTGCGATATAGAACTCTGGGCGTTGGGCAATCAATCGGCCACTAGTATCGATAAACAATTTATCGATGCCTAGGTAGGTAGCGCATATAAACCCAATCATAAAAAGTAATGTGCCAATCAACCCAAAGAAATGCATCGGTCTTTTGCCAAAATGAGACATAAACCAAATGGTGATTAGGTCTAAAAAACCATTGATAAAACGGTTCATTCCGAATTTAGTAGTTCCATATTTTCGAGCTTGATGCAATACTACTTTTTCTCCTATATTAGAGAACCCTGCATTTTTAGCTAATACAGGGATATATCGATGCATTTCTCCGTGTACATCGATATGCTTTACGACCTTTTTTTTGTAGGCTTTAAGCCCGCAATTAAAATCATTTAACTGCACTCCAGAGGTGGCTCTAGCTGCCGCATTAAATAGTTTAGAAGGTAAGTTTTTAGCTATTACAGAATCATATCGTTTCTTTTTCCAACCCGATATCAGATCGTATCCGTCGGTAGCGATCAGTCGGTATAATTCGGGGATTTCTTCTGGATTGTCTTGCAAGTCTGCATCCATCGTGATGACTACATTGCCTTCTGCTTTGGCAAATCCAGCGTGTAGTGCTTGGGATTTTCCATAGTTTTTTAGAAATCGGATACCTTTTACAGCAGGGTCTTGTTTAGAAAGCGTAGTAATGGTATCCCAAGATTGGTCGGTACTGCCATCATCTATAAAAATGATTTCGTATGTATACTCCTCTTTGTGTACTACTTGGTAAATCCAGTTGTACAATTCTGTAAGCGATTCCTCTTCATTCAATAATGGTATGACTATAGAAATATCCATTCTTATTTTTTTAGATCTTTGTTAGCCAATACGCCTCCAGTAATTAATGAAATAACTGCACCGAGGAATAAGAACCAAATGGTATACATGATTACTCCTAAATAGGATTGACTCGTGTTTTGCGCTTCGATACTCGCTTTTACTTGATCTAGTTGCTCTGGCGTATATTTTTCGGTAAACGCTAATCGTAGGTTGGTCTGAAAATCTGGATCGATATATATATCGTATACATATGCCATGGTACAATAGCAGAGTCCAATACATCCCATAATACCGATTCCTACTTTTAAAGCATCTACGATGGTGAGTGATCCTCGAATACTTTTGTATTTTTTGGTGGCATAGATGATAATGATTATCTCTGCAATAAAAGCGATAAAAAAAGTGAGGTAATAGAATAGGGGAGGGAATGCTAATAATCTCGCCGTATAATCGATTGCTACTCGCCCAATACCAGCTACTAATGCAATTGTAGTACAAAGGGTAAAAAGCTTATTTTGCAGTATTGCCATGTTCTAAAAATCAGAATTAATGATGAAAAAGTGTACACTTTTTGCAATTTTGAGTTTCGTAGCGCTGCTGTGCCACAAAAAAATGACTGTATTTGGTCACAAAATCTAGCGATGTTCGCTTAGATCGAAAAAGTTTACACCATTTCTATAAGGTAGCAAATATAGGTATTACATCTAAAAAATAGACAGATTCAAAAAAAGGATCACTGCATATTGCGAATGATCCTTGTATACAAATAAATAGAATAAGAGTGTCTATTTAAAATTCAGGTTGCTTCTTTTTAATGGCTAGCGCTGCTATTAAACCAATAATGATGTAGAAGATCATTCCTTTAAACCAGTTAAATATTTGTGATCCTACAGAGAGTGGATTTTCTTCTTCCATTTTGGCGATCGCTTGTTCGACAGCTTCTTTAGGAGCATTGAATTTTTCCATCATACTTACTGCCATTTCGATACTTTTTTCTTTAATAGCAATGGCTGCTTCTGGATCTACTACAGTATATATGATGATACTTACTACAGTGCTGATAGCAGTACCAATGGCTAGTGTAATAAAATAAGAAGTAAATGCATCTTTGAATGAGATAAAGCCTCCTAATATTTTTTTGCTACGTATCGCTGAGACGATGCCGTATGCAATCACAAAAACAAATAAAAAGATCAAAAATCCCCAGTTGGTAAATAAATCTGGATATACAGCATAGCTAATCACTGTCATGAGCGATAATACGCCTCCTAAGATCATTCCCCTGTTAATCGCATTCGATTTTATAGTGTTGTCCATAAGATGATGTTGTTTAGTTTATCTATAGTATAAGTATATGTTTTGTTAAAAATGTTACATTGCGATGTGTAAAAAGTAAAGCAACTAAATAAAAATAAGAAAAAAAGAAAATTACACTTGTGATTTTATAAAATATCATTAAATTTGCAGCTCGAAAAATGATAAGTTAAAACGATGAGAAAAGATATTCACCCAGAAAATTATAGACTAGTTGCCTTTAAGGATATGTCAAACGATGAAGTTTTCTTAACTAAATCTACTGCGAATACTAAAGAAACACTTGAGGTTGATGGTGTTGAGTATCCGTTAGTGAAGTTAGAAATCTCTAGAACTTCACATCCTTTTTACACAGGTAAATCTAAACTTATTGATACAGCAGGACGTATCGACAAGTTCAAAAATAAATATGCTAAATTCAAAAAGTAATTTAGTAGTTATACTATATTATAAAAAGCCTTTCGAAATTATCGAAAGGCTTTTTTTATGTCTTGATACTTCTACAAAATTTTAGGAGGACTTAGGGGATTTGTCAGACAAGCTCTTTATTTTTGCGAACGTATATTGATCGACTTTTGTAGAAAACCATAGCAATTAAAAAACACACAATGAATTACATACTTTTTGATGGAGAGGCTAGAGATGCGTTGTTGCCTTTTACCTATACCAGACCTGTAGCGGATATACGCATAGGGATTCTAACGATTAGAGAAAAATGGGAACGTTATCTGGGGTATACCACCTCTACTGTTACAGAAGAATATCTGAGTGATAAATATCCAATGGTAGAGTTGGATGAGAATATTATGATTCATGCTTCCTATCTACCTACGGCAGCATTGGTAGCTATGATCCAAAAGTTACAACCCAATCAGGCGATTGTAGATGGAGACCTGCCAATTGCATTTTATACCATAGCGGATCAAGAGGTGGATTTTGATACGTATGAAAAGATAGTTTATAATGAAGCTTTGCTGACTGTAAAGCATACGTGGGATATTTTTTCTAAAAATGGGGAAGCGATTCAGCAAGATTTTACAATGCTTACAGCAGGAAGAGAAAGCCAGCCCATATCCTCCAGTAATCAGGTGATCGCACCAGAGCATATTTTTATAGAACCAGGTGCTAGTGTAGAATGTGCTATTCTAAATGCATCTTCTGGACCTATCTATATTGGCAAAGATGCGGAAATCATGGAAGGAAGTATCATACGAGGGCCTTTGGCATTGTGTGATCATGCGACGCTAAAATTAGGTGCTAAGATCTATGGACCTACCACTGTGGGGCCGTATTCTAAAGTTGGTGGCGAGGTGAATAATTCCGTGCTATTTGGGTATTCTAATAAAGGACACGATGGATTTATAGGAAATACTGTGATAGGTGAGTGGTGTAATTTAGGTGCTGATACGAATACTTCTAACCTAAAAAATAATTATGCACCAGTACGTTTGTGGAGCTATGAGACAGAAGGATTTGCAAAAACAGGATTGCAGTTTTGTGGTCTGATGATGGGAGATCATTCTAAATGCGGTATCAATACGATGTTTAATACAGGTACTGTAGTGGGTGTAAATGCGAATATATTTGGTAGTGGTTTTCCGAGAAATTTCGTGCCTAGCTATAGTTGGGGAGGGAGTAATGGGTTTACGACCTATCTCACCAAAAAAGCATTTGAGGTCGCTAAGGTAGTTATGGCTAGACGAAAAGTAGCGTTTACGGAACAAGATGAGCAGATACTAACACATGTATTTGAAGCTACAAAAGAATGGCGAAAGAGTTATGAATAAATGAAATTCATTAGTAAATAGATATAGAAAAAGAGGCTCGTAAAAAGCCTCTTTTTTTATGATGATGCGTTTAAAGTGATTTGGACGTTACCCAAGGGTCGGGCTATCCGCTGTATCTTTTTTATTTTTTTAGGAAAATAAAAAAGGATGCCGCTTCTATCCCTAACGCATTATTAGTTCATGAAGTGGTTTTAACTTTTTTGATTTCAGCGAAAACCGAAGATTTTGTGATCAAATACAGTAATTTTTTAGTTGCATAGCAGCGCTACGGAACTCAAAAATTGCAAAATTTGAGTGCAAAAGATCGTTTTTATAGCAAATTGAAAAAAGTTTAAACCACTTCAATATCAAAAGTGCCATTATTTTTTATTGAAGAAAAATGTACTAATTTCTGCTATATATTCGTCATCAGTTATTTTTAGTGTACTGGTGGTTATTTCATCTAGTTTTATAGAAAAAACTTCTCCATTCTCAAACGTTTCTTTAAATGTACCCTGGTCATTACTATAAGAATCTTTGAAGGTAACAAGAGTAAGTATTTTTTCTTCTTCGTCATAGGCCCAATTTCCTGAAGAGTTATAGCTTTCTTCTTCCAGATCTTCGTATATAACTTCACATGCATCTTTAGAAGCTTGACGGTCTATATCTTTATCAATATCATCAGATGATTGAGAAAAAGTACCGTCTGCATTGAAGGTCACTTCTGCTTTTGTTGTTGTGTAACAATATGCGTCATCAACTACTAAATCATTTCCGTTTTCACATGTGATTGTAGTGCTTTCATCACATTGTTCCTCGCCAATGGCTATTGTTACTGTTTTTCCATCCTCGATAATTTCTTCTTTGCTGAGTGTCCATGTGCCTATTAGATTAGGATTTCCACCCCATGCTTCTACTTCTACACATACTTCTACGGGTTCACTAATGTTGCCATCAGCATCATAAATACAGATTTCGTAGCAGAAAGTACCTGGTTGTACAGCGTCTTTAAAATCTATATCAATTTGTGTATCATAGTCATCGTTTTTAGTGGTGGTACGGAAAATGGTTCTTTTAGAAAATTTGGAAGATGTAGCATTGGATTTTTTAGAACTTGAAATATCCCAATATTCACCCACGGCAGTTCCATCGTTATTTTTTAATTGGATATAAGCTCCGGCATAATCAGAAGGTGCATTGAAATTAATATCAAATCCACTTTTCTGAAAACCAGATTGCGTAGTTTCATCAAGCGTAAAGGGCATTGTCCCTGTTGGCGAGGGCGCATTTCCTGATTTTTTAGTTCCGTTGCGTATGAGTAAGCTCTCAGATACAGTAGCGGAGTTGAGGGCTACTTCTTCTGTAGGATCTGGTGTAACGTTTACGAGATTATTTGTTGTGTCGTCTTCGCTACATGAAATTGCTGCTAAAAAAGCAGCGGCAATGAAGCATACATGATGTCTTTTCATCTATATTAAGATTTAGGTTAATAAGTTATTACTTACGAATATAGTTAAAAAGAGTTAAAAAATCGTTGTTTTGAATTTTTTTATCGTTAAAGTGTGGTTTTTTGATTTTGACATGATGCGTTAGGGATAGGAGCGGCATCCTTTTTTATTTTCCTAAAAAAATAAAAAAGATACAGCGGATAGCCCGACCCTTGGGGAACGCCCTACTTATTAGCATGGAGTAAAAGGATAGGAAATGTGTGCTATTTACCCAATGGGTGTTATTTTTTTTCTTTCCAGACTTTTTTGAGGACTAAGAAATTTTGAGGGTTATTGGTCAGTCCTTTTACATTTTTATGGACAAAACGTGTGGCTTGATCATAATATAGCGGTACTATCGGAGCGTGTGCAATGATGATAGAATCCATTTGGATATACAGTTGTTTGCGGATTTCGGGATCGGTTACCGTAAAACTTTGCTCGTATAATTGATCATAGGTTTCGTTTTTAAAATGTGTGTAATTGGGACCATTGGGGGTAAAATTCTTACTGTAATAGGGGGATAAGAAATTTTCTGCATCTGGGTAATCTGCAATCCAACTGGCTCTAAAGGTGTCTAGTTCGCCACTCCATTTCTTTTTTCGTATGGTAGCAGGGGTCATGACATCTACGTGTATGGTGAGTCCTACTTTTTCGAGTTCGCGCTGTATGAATTCGAATAGACTCTGGTAATTGTTATCGGTAGCGATACTAATGGTGGGGTGCGAATTGCCGCTTTGTTTTTTATATTCCTCAATGAGTGCTGCTGCTTTGGTGGGATTGTATTCATACCCTTTTTGTTGGTTGTAACCAGCAAGCCCTTGAGGGATAAATCCACTATTGGCAGGAGTGCCGACACCATTTTTGAGATAGGTGATCATTTTTTGCCTATCGAAACCATAGTTAATCGCCTTGCGAATTAATGGCGATTTTACTTCGTCTTTTGTACCGTCTAGATAAAATCCTAGGTATTCAGAATTGAGGTAGGGGCTTTTGGTAAATTGGATATGATCCTTGAATTTGTCTCTCAATTGTCCGCTAGGGGTTAGTAACTCGTCTTTATAGGATGCATCTAGACTGTTTAGTAAATCAATTTTTTCTTTGGCGAATTGGAGGAATTCCGTTTGTTTATCAGGCAGAAATGTAATGGCTACTGCTTCTAAGTAGGGGAGTTGTCTGCCTTGTGCATCTTTCTCGAAATAGAGTTCGTTTTTGCGCAATACTAATTTTACATTTTCTTCCCATAATTTAAACTTAAAAGGGCCTGTACCTACAGGGTGTGCTCTGAAATCACTACCATAGAAATTTACGATTTCGTGAGGTACGACAGAACAGTAACGCATGCTCATCAATCCTAGAAAGGCAGGAAATGGTTTTTTTAGTGTTACTACAAAGGTGGTGTCATTCGTAGCGGTGTAGGAAGCTACGTTTTTTAATACCCAATTCCCAGGAGAAGCTACTTTGGGATCTACCAATCGATCAAAACTGTAGGTAAAATCATCGGCAATCACCGTACGACTACTATCTAGGGTGTTGAACTGTGGGTGTTTGTGGAATTTAACGTCTTTGCGAAGCGTAAATGTGTAGGTGAGGTTATCGTCGGTAATCGTCCAGTGTTTGGCTATATCGGGTTGTACATGTAGTGAATCGTCTAATTGTACCAGGCTATTAAATAGTTGGTTGGTAGGCCAAATAATAGGTGGATTTCTGGCAAAAGCAGGGTCTAGTGTCAGGATATTACCGTATTCATTATATCTAAATACTTGATGTTCTCGCTCTTGTAGCGAAGTATCTGTACAGGCACTGCATAGAATAAAGATGTAAAATATTGCTAAGTAGTGAGTTAGGAGAAGAGGAGAGCTGTTTTTAGATTTTAGTAAACGGATTATTGTTGGTATCTTTGCAGCCTTGAAAATGATTCTAGAAGGATTCAATAGTCTTGAATTTGATTTTGAAGGATAAATATAAAGAGATTTCTGCCTATGCGGAAATGACTTAGGATAATATGAGAAAAAAAGTAGCATTTTATACATTGGGCTGTAAACTGAATTTTTCGGAAACATCTACGATTGCTAGAGATTTCGTGAATGAGGGTTTTGATCGTGTTGATTTTTCTGAACATGCAGATATTTATGTGGTGAATACGTGTTCGGTAACGGAGAATGCAGATAAACGATTTAAGACTATTGTCAGGCAGGCCCAGCAGGTCAATCCAGATGCTTTTGTAGCAGCTATCGGGTGTTATGCGCAGCTAAAACCACAAGAATTGGCGGCGGTAGATGGAGTGGATTTGGTATTAGGTGCTACCGAAAAGTTTAAAATCACAGATTATATCAATGACCTGTCTAAGAATGATTTTGGCGAAGTGCATTCGTGCGAGATTGAAGAAGCGGATTTCTATGTAGGGAGTTATTCTATTGGCGATCGTACCCGAGCTTTCTTAAAGGTGCAGGATGGTTGTGATTATAAATGTACGTATTGTACAATTCCACTGGCACGAGGGATCTCTAGGAGTGATACGCTGGAGAATGTGCTGAAAAATGCCAAAGAGATTGCTGAGCAGGACATCAAAGAGATTGTACTCACAGGGGTGAATATTGGTGATTATGGAAAAGGGGAGTTTGGAAATAAGAAGCATGAGCATACTTTCTTGGAGTTGGTGCAGGCGTTAGATCAGGTGCCGGGTATTGAGCGATTGCGTATTTCCTCTATAGAACCCAATTTATTAAAGAATGAAACGATCGATTTTGTGTCGAGTTCAAAGACGTTTGTACCGCATTTTCATATTCCTTTGCAATCTGGGAACGATGAGATTCTAAAAATGATGCGTAGACGGTATCTGACAGATTTATATGTAGATAGGGTGCAGAAAATAAAAAGTGTGATGCCACATGCTTGTATCGGGGTAGATGTGATTGTAGGATTCCCAGGGGAAACGGATGCACATTTTTTAGAAACGTATCAATTTTTATCTGAGTTAGATATTTCATACCTACACGTATTTACGTATTCTGAAAGGGATCGTACTGTAGCAGCGGACTTAGAAGGCGTAGTGCCGATGAATGTACGTAAGAAAAGAAGTAAGATGCTCAGAGGATTGTCTGTAAAAAAGCGTAGGGCGTTTTATGAGAGTCAATTGGGTACTCAGCGAACCGTTTTATTCGAATCCGAAAACAAAGAAGGGTATATTCATGGATTTACCGAAAATTATGTAAAGGTAAAAATGCCTTGGAATCCATCGTATGTCAATACATTGCATACGGTACAATTGACACAGATCGATGAAGATGGTATGGTGCGATTCGAACTGTTATAAATAACTTCAATATATTTCTATAATAAAAAAACTGCATCATGATGCAGTTTTTTTGTTTCTATGGTATAATCTGTAAGCGTTTTACTAAATGTTGATGCCTACAGGTAATAGATTTTTGTATTTACGTCTGTTTTTTCGCATAAATTTAGCGATAGTAGGGCTTGTAGGTACGAGTCGTATATTTCGATCTTCGATGATGTTGAACACTGCTATGATGAACTCTTCAGAATGTCCCTTTTCGATGAGCTCTTCGCTCATTACTAATTTGGTGAGAAAAATTTTGCGTTCTTGCAATGCGTACTCAATCTTCACTTTTTGGCCTTCGATAGTGGCTTCGAATTGTCTTAAGAATTCGTTATCCACTATTTCTAATGCCACTTCACTCATTTTTTCCATAGTTTTTTATTGCTTTGTGTTTTGTAAAAGTTATTCGCGGGGTAGTATTTATGTCTTTATTAAAAAATAGTGTCGATTCATAAAAGAATGAACTTGTATAAAACTCCCCTGCTAACTAAGATTTGTTAGTTTTACTTTTATTTAACAATTCAATTACTTTTTTGTAAAAAGTATTCCTATTATTTTGCGATGCAAAGATACGTAAAATAATATCGTAGAATTTAAAATCATTGTTAAAATGCTTAGAAAAGAGGAGGTTATACATGTTTACTTCGTGCCGGGGATGGCTGCGGATGTTTCGATTTTTGAATTTATCAGGCTACCTGAGGATCGATTTACGATGCATATGATTCCTTGGAAAATTCCAGAAAAAAAAGAAACGATGGAGGCGTATGCAAGGCGAATGAGTGCAGCAATAAAACATCCGAACAGCGTGTTGGTAGGCGTTTCTTTTGGTGGTATTATGGTGCAGGAAATGAGTAAATATGTACCGCTAAAAAAAGTGATCATCATCTCTAGTGTAAAAAGTAAGCATGAACTACCTGCGCGTATGAGATTTCTGGCAAAAACCAAGGCGTATAAATTGATGCCTACAGGAGTCGTATCTAAAATTGATAATTGGGAAAAACTAGCCTTTGGGGAATTTGCTAAAAAAAGAGCTGCTATGTATCAAAAATACCTGTCAGTCAGTGATAAAACATATTTAGATTGGGCGATAGAACAAATAGTATGTTGGAATCAAGAACAGTCGATGGAAGGGGTGGTGCATATTCATGGTGATAAGGATATTGTATTCCCTATAGAACACATAGAAGAATGTATTACTATAGAAAATGGAACGCACGTAATGATTATCAATAGGGCAAGATGGTTTAATACGTATTTACCAGAAATAATTGATAATTAACACATAAAAATTCAATTTTTTGTGTTAAATTGTGAAATTATAACATATTTCCCCAAATTAAAACACATTCATAATGAGGACGATAAGAAGAGTGCTAGTTTTTTTAGGAGTACTATTTACTTTTGGAATACTAGTCAATGCTACGATTGAACAACCCAAAAAATCACAAGAACAAGAAGTATTAGAAGAAAAACTGGTAAACGACTACAATGTGTATGCCGTACCGATGCCAGAGAACATTAATTTTGCAGGAGAATTAGTACCTGTAGAGAATCCCGATATACGAGAGCGTATGGATAGAGAACTATTGGTGAATACCTATTGGCAATCCAATGGTTTATTATTATTCAAGCGTGCTAATAAGTATTTTCCAGTGATAGAACCTATCTTGAGAGAAGAGGGTGTGCCAGATGATTTTAAGTATTTAGCCGTTATAGAAAGTGGGCTTACACAAGCGGTGTCTCCTGCTAGAGCTACTGGTTTTTGGCAGATACTAAAAGGTACAGGTAGAGAGTACGGTCTAGAGGTAAATGAAAATGTAGATGAACGCTATCACATCGAAAAATCGACTAGAGTAGCATGTAAATACCTAAAGAAAGCAAAGAAAAGATTCGGAACATGGACATTGGCTGCCGCGGCATATAATGCTGGGCCAGGAGGTATCGGAAGACGCTTAAAGCAGCAAAACGTAGCTACCTATTATGACTTATTGCTAGGTCAGGAAACGGGGCGCTATGTGTTTAGAATAGCTGCAGTAAAAGAAATATTAAGTAATCCTAAGCGTTACGGCTTTAATTTTACAGAAGCAGACTTGTACGATCATATTCCTACGACCAATATACTGATAGATGAACCCATAACAGATTTTAATGCCTTTGCGGCCAAGCATCATATCAATTATAAGATATTAAAACTACATAATCCTTGGCTTAGACAAACGCATCTAAATAATGCATCTAGAAAAGAATATATCGTTAAAATACCTAAAGAAGGGTATTATAAAACCGCAGTAGCACCATAATAGGTGTCTGCTACAGTTCGGTGTGTTATGAAACCATTGAGTAATTTCTGATTACTTTTATAAGTGAATAACGAATAGTTGGTTAAAGATATGTATCTTGACCATTGCTAACCCTGTTTTTTTAAGCAGGGTTATGTTTTATACAAACTCTCATCTTGGCTTTTGTTCTTGACCGAAAATGAGCAGCAATTTGACTTAATAAGGTGTTTTTTGAAATTCATGGCAGTGCTATGGGGCAAAAAAGTAACGATATATAGTTGAATTCAAATCAATTTTTAGAGGACAGAAAAAGTGAAGATGAGTGCTACAAAAAAAACAATCAGAACAGTACTTAGGATATGGATACACAAACAGTAATTTCACTGATCATTATTGGATTATTAGCAGGGTTTTTAAGCGGTACAATGGGGATTGGCGGTAGCGTGGTGATGATCCCTTTATTGATTCTATGGGTAGGTTTTTCGCAGCATGAAGCTCAGGGAACCAGTCTGGCGGTATTATCTATCCCTGTTACCTTATTGGCAGCCTTTAATTATTATAAAGAGGGCTATGTAAACTGGAAATACGGATTGATTATAGCCATCACCTTTATTGTAGGTGGCTACCTAGGCAGTCAAGTAGCGATTTCTATGAACCAAGGGCTCCTTAAAAAAGTGTTTGGAGGTGTATTGCTACTAGTAGCGCTAAAAATGATTTTTGGAAAGTAGATAGCTTGTCAAGCGGCAAGCATAATTGCTGTTTAGTGAAAGAATCATGCTAATTACTAAATGTGGTAGGGCGCAGCTGTATATGAACTCAGCTTGACTTTTTGTTTTTGACCGAAAATGCAAAGAAATTAGGCTGTATAAGGCGCTTTTTGAAATTCATAGCAGCACACTACGATAAAAGAAGTAACGGAATACAGGTGAATTCAAATCATTTTTAGGGAAAAGAAAAGGTGAAGATCGATTCTGTGTATCTAACTACTGATTGTTATTGATAGAATCTCTTTCTTTTTGGCGTCTGTATTCCTCGTATTCCTCATCAATTCTTCTTTCTTCTTCCGTTCTAGTATCTTTTTTGTCTTCCTTTTCTTTTTCGTCTGCATCTACGGCTAATGCTCCTTTGGCATCTAGGTCGGCGATCAGTAAAGATACGCCCTTGGATAAGGAATTGTAGTGGATAGAGTAGGAGTTGCTTAAGGTTTCACTAGAATGGTGGGTAACGATCTTACGAATGTCTAATACTTGGTTTTCGCTATCCATAAAGTACATCATCGGAAATCCCAAAGAATGCTTTAGGTTGTTGATGATATAGCTAGCTCTGTTGTTTTTCTCATCTACATAGTATAGCTCTATGTTTTCACTATACTCTTTTGATTTTTCTTTTAAATTTTCTTTTTTGTCCCAAAATAGTACGACGAATTCGATTTGATCATGGAATTTATCGGCTAAGTCATTTAAAGCTGGTATTTCTCCAATCCCTGGGACACACCAACTCGCATAGGTGATTAAGAATATGGGTTTGTTTATGGATTCAAAAGTAATAGGATCTCCCTTTAGGGGGTACATCTTGAAATTATCCATATACGTACCCTTTAGGTAATTATTTACCAAAGAATCGAATAAAAAACTTGCGTATTCTAGGTCTTGATCCTTGTAAGCGTCATTACTCTTAGAGTTGTATTTATTGATGTGGGCAGCAATAGCTACAGAAAAAGGAACTTTTTGCTCTTTCTGCGATTGTCCTACCATAGATCCGATACACATCCAGAGAATTCCTACTACTAAGATTTTCTTCATTGCAAATAAATTAGAGAAGCTAAAGTACTATAAACTCTTTAATTATAACAATTTTAACTATCTAAAAGATGTTTTTTTGCTATGAAATAAGTAATAAAACGGTGTTTAGCTATTAATTACAACGTATAAAAGGTCAGCAATAGTATGTGTTACATTTTTTTCATCTGCTGTTTCATCATATTGATCTGATCTTTGAGCATGTTATGCTTGTCTAATTTTTTAGCCTCAGTCAATAATGTTTGTGCCTCTCTTTTTCTTCTTTTGGTCATAGCGATACCCGCCAAGTTTAATTTAGCTACCGCCAAGTCTTGATCCATAGACAATCCAAGTTTGACCGCTTTTTTTAGAAATTTCTCTGCCTGAGTGATATTGGTTTGGGATAGCATAATCCCTTGTAAATAATTGTAGTATCCTTGTTGTTTTGTAGTAAGCGCTGTTTCAGGAGTTTTAATTTTGTCTAACCAAGCCTTTGCGCCCTCGAAGTTTTGTTTACGAAGCTGTAAAAAGGAAAGCAGTATAAATTCATTTTTGAAATAAAGAAAGACAAAAAACAAAGCCAATAAAATAAACATAATTCCATTACCGATATTCCCTTCAACCATTTGCCATACAGCTACTCCCAGAATTAATGCTGCAATTACTAACTTGATATTTTTATTGTACATATATAGGTATTATTTTTGTCGGGCAAAGGTAATAAAAACAATTAAAAATATTTTTAAATTTAGGTTTGTCAAAGTAAAAAGTCTTCGTATATTTGCCCCCAGTTTTGTGAGTACACTACAAGACGATAACAAACAGAGATTTTAAGAAGTTACATATATAAAGTATAGATAGTAATGAAAAGAACATTTCAACCATCGAAGAGAAAGAGAAAAAACAAACACGGTTTTAGAGAGCGTATGGCTTCTGCTAATGGTAGAAAAGTATTAGCTCGTAGAAGGGCTAAGGGTAGAAAAAAACTATCTGTTTCTTCTGAATTAAGACACAAACACTAAATGAATTTAGTGAAATGAAATATTAAAGGTGTTACTTTTTAAAGGTAACGCCTTTTTTTATACCTTGTTAAGATACACCACATAGATTTTAAAATTTCAATACCAATTACCAATGCCAAAAAACGAGAAACTCAAAAGTATACTGATCATAGGATCAGGTCCCATCATCATAGGACAGGCGTGCGAGTTTGATTATTCAGGAACACAAGCCCTACGTTCATTAAGAGAAGACGGAATCGAAACGATTTTGATTAACTCTAACCCAGCAACAATCATGACAGACCCGTCTATGGCTGATCATGTGTACCTGAAACCTCTGAATACAAAATCGATCATAGAAATCCTGAAAGAGCATCCACAGATAGACGCTGTGCTACCTACTATGGGAGGACAAACAGCACTGAATCTGTGTATCGAAGCTGATGAAAAAGGAATATGGAAAGATTTTGATGTAGAAATCATAGGTGTTGATATTGATGCGATCAATATTACAGAAGATAGAGAGCAGTTTAGAGAGCTGATGCTTAAAATAGGAATTCCTATGGCACCACAAGCGACTGCTGGTTCGTATCTAAAAGGGAAAGAAATTGCACAAGAATTTGGTTTTCCACTCGTAATTAGAGCTTCGTATACATTAGGAGGAGCAGGAGCTTCTTTTGTATACAAAGAAGAAGATTTCGATGAGTTACTAACCCGTGGATTAGAAGTATCTCCTATTCACGAAGTAATGATCGATAAAGCATTGATCGGATGGAAAGAATATGAATTAGAATTATTGAGAGATAATAACGATAATGTAGTTATTATCTGTACGATCGAGAATATGGACCCAATGGGTATCCATACCGGAGACTCTATCACAGTAGCTCCAGCAATGACACTTAGTGATAAGACTTTCCAACGCATGCGTGATATGGCGATCCATATGATGCGTAGTATTGGAGACTTTGCAGGAGGGTGTAACGTACAGTTTGCAGTAAGCCCAGATGAGAAAGAAGACATCATCGCTATTGAGATCAATCCACGTGTATCTAGATCCTCTGCATTAGCATCCAAAGCTACAGGATATCCTATTGCCAAGGTAGCTGCTAAATTAGCCATCGGATATAACTTAGATGAGTTAGACAATCAGATTACAAAATCTACTTCGGCCTTATTCGAGCCTACATTAGATTATGTAATCGTTAAAATACCACGTTGGAACTTCGATAAGTTCGAAGGTTCTGATCGTACCCTAGGATTGCAAATGAAATCCGTAGGAGAAGTAATGGGAATTGGACGCTCGTTCCAAGAAGCATTGCACAAAGCTACTCAGTCCCTAGAAATCAAAAGAAATGGACTCGGAGCAGACGGAAAAGGATACACAGATTATGACCAGATTATCAAAAAGCTTACTTATGCAAGCTGGGATAGAGTATTTGTCATCTATGATGCTATCCAAATGGGAATCCCACTGAGCAGAATTCACGAGATTACCAAAATCGATATGTGGTTCCTAAAACAATACGAGGAATTATACAACCTAGAAAAAGAAATCTCTACCTATACCATCCAATCGCTGACCAAAGAGCTGATCTTAGAAGCCAAGCAAAAAGGATTTGCCGATAGACAAATCGCACACATGCTAGACTGTTACGAGAGCGAAGTATATAAGAAAAGAGAAGCATTAGGTATCAAACGTGTATACAAGTTAGTAGATACCTGTGCCGCAGAGTTCAAGGCCAAAACCCCTTATTTCTACTCTACATTCGAGGCAGAGATCGAAACACCCGATGGAAATAAGTTGGTAGTAAACGAAAGTACATCTTCTGACAAGAAAAAGATCGTAGTACTAGGATCAGGACCTAACCGTATCGGACAAGGAATTGAGTTCGATTACTGTTGTGTACACGGTGTATTAGCCTCTGCAGAGTGTGGTTATGAAACTATCATGATCAACTGTAATCCAGAAACCGTATCTACCGATTTCGATACCGCAGATAAACTATACTTCGAGCCAGTATTCTGGGAGCATATTTACGACATCATTCGTCATGAAAAGCCAGAAGGAGTGATCGTACAGCTAGGAGGGCAAACCGCCTTAAAACTAGCAGAAAAACTAGACCGTTACGGAATCAAAGTGATCGGTACTAGCTACCAAGCCTTAGATCTTGCAGAAGACAGAGGTAGTTTCTCTAAGCTATTAAAAGATAACAATATCCCTTATCCAGAGTTTGATACTGCAGAAACAGCTGATGAAGCACTAGCAGTAGCAGACCGTTTAGACTTCCCAATACTGGTACGTCCATCGTATGTATTAGGAGGACAAGGGATGAAAATTGTGATCAATAAAAAAGAACTAGAAGAGCACGTAGTAGATTTATTACGCAAAATACCGAATAATAAACTACTATTAGATCACTACCTAGACGGAGCGATCGAAGCAGAAGCCGATGCGATTTGCGACGGAGAAAACGTATACATCATCGGTATTATGGAGCATATAGAGCCATGTGGTATCCACTCAGGAGACTCCAATGCGACATTGCCACCGTTTAACCTAGGAGAGTTCGTAATGCAGCAGATCAAAGATCATACAAAAAAGATCGCATTAGCACTCAATACCGTAGGACTGATCAATATCCAATTTGCGATCAAAGACGATACCGTATACATCATCGAAGCCAATCCTAGAGCCTCTAGAACCGTTCCTTTTATTGCCAAAGCCTACGGAGAACCGTATGTAAACTATGCAACCAAAGTGATGTTAGGCGCTAAGAAAGTAACAGACTTTGATTTCAAACCACACTTAGATGGATACGCGATCAAGCAACCCGTATTCTCGTTTAATAAATTCCCGAATGTAAATAAGAAACTCGGACCAGAGATGAAGAGTACAGGAGAAAGCATCCTATTTATAGACGACCTAAAAGACGATCAATTCTATGACCTATATGCACGTCGTAGAATGTACTTAAGCAAATAATAACGTACAGATAGCTATATATTTGTACCATCATTTTTTAAACTGCCTAGCACTTGGTGTATAGGCAGTTTTTTTATGGTTTTTTGGGCGTTCCCACAGGGGTCGGGCTATCCGCTATATCTTTTTTGTTTTGTAAGGAAAACAAAAAAGGATGCCGCTCCTATCCCTAACGCAAGGAAATAGTTACTAATAGGTACATCATGTTTAACGATTACAATGTTTTCGCAGGTTTTGTAGTGCGAAGGTAATAGTACTTATGATAGCGCTAGCTTTGCAATCTGTGCGGTGTATGTGCACTACATACAATCAAGCACTAGATACCCTTTGCTGGTGTAAGTTTGCAACTTGTACAGATTACATAACTTGTTATGATAGCTAATACAGATGGAGAAAGCCAAGCGATAATATATGGTAAAAAAACAGTTACAGCCCTGTAATTGATGTTTATCATTCAGTGAGTATTTGCTTACTCATATGGAAGTCCGAGTTGCAAACTCGAACTAGCGCATATGATAACCTAGCGGTGCAACCTATCAATAAAATAGATCGTGTTTGTTTTTGCTATTACTTACTCGTACCCTGCCAAGCTGTAACGGTACTAGTTGCAAACTAGCACTAGCGCATACTTGGATCATCAGGGATTATGTATTGTTTTTAAACTCCATTTACTAATAAATTTGAGTATTTTTCAGTATCAACATTAATAGTGATTTTCCAATAGCATGAACCTCCGTCATATACTTCGTAAAACTCATTTTTCCAATGTTCCATTTTTTGATCTTCTAAAGTTGGTATTGCTAAAACGTCACAAGATACGTTTAAGAGTATTATTCGGTTGTCATTCTTATCAATGTATGGTATATATTGTTTAAATAGATTGTTATTTATGTTTTCAAGAATTGGTTTCTTTATAAAATCAAATTTTTTATCAGCAATAGCTTTTTTCAAGACTTTATTTACGATTTCTAGATCACTTTTTTTTGGATTCCAAACAAGGTAACCATATGGTTAATTCGTTTTGATTTGTGCCACTGATTTCGGATTTATAGTGCCAGTTATTTCGGTTCAAACTGTGCCACTT
>CANMMM010000015.1 GCA_947498935.1 uncultured Aquimarina sp.
ATGGGCAAAATAAGGTGTTTACTATCATTCATCAAAATATTTTGCCCTCTTTTTCTAAGATGACAAAGTAGGAATAAAAGAAAAATTTATTGAAGTTAGTTACTCTTTTGTTTTAAATGCATTCAAATACCCATTTAATGCTAGTAATGCTAACACTATGATAAGCCCTGCAATAGATAACAATGGTAGCAAAAAGACCTTTCTTGTAACAAAGTCACTCACTAATCCTCCTTTATCAGGGAAATCAGAAATAACATTTATTATATTTTCGGAATCTGCCTTCTTTTGGTGTATTTCCTGAATTTCTTCATTTAACTCTTTGGCTTTTTCTAGCAATGTTATTTCAGGTCTATCTAGATCGCTCTTATCTGATGCTAGATTAATTTTAGTAGCAGAGGTGCCTTCGGGTCTCTTTAGTTCTAAAATTTTTAATTCTTGGTAAAATTTCTTTAAAGAATCTATTTGTTCTATCTGTTCTTTAATTGTTTTTTCACTTAATGCGATATTAAAATCATTTGTGTTCTTTTGCGTACTAAAATATGTGTTGTTTTCTATAGACCTTACAATTGCTTTTTGGCATTTTTTAGCTACTTCCGAATTTGTAGATTCTAATTCTATTTTATGAAATTTTGCATTGATGTTATTAAAATTTTTTAAATAATCTTCGTAGCTCAAACTTGCTCTTGAAGTACTATCTAAAGTAACCATGAAATCACTAAATTGTTTTAATTTCTGATTTTCATCCGAAAAAGCTTCAATTTCAATCTTTTGTATCGTAGCAGCTTCTTTATCTGATATTTTTAAAGAAGCTGCCAATGTTTGATAAGATTCTTCTTCTGCTAGCTCATTATAAAAAGTGATGTTGTTATATAACTGCTGCGCACTATTAAAATTAGGTTCTACAATCATAGCAGATCTGTAAATAGGATCAGATACACTATCCCAATACCATCCCACAATTACGCCTACTATAGCTGCAATTACAAACTTTATAAAGTGTTTCTGTAAAAAAAGAAGTACTAAAATAATACCTCTAAAAAGTGTATTAAAAAGATTGCCTATAAACTTAAATAACTTGTTAAAGCCATCTCCTATGAGTTTAAATAATTGGCCTAAGTCTATTTCTTCTGAAGGTTGTTGTTGAGTACTCATAAATATTTTAAATAATCTAAAATCTCAGCAAATGTAATTGCTTTTATGTTATGTAAAAATTATATTTAAAAAAGTTCTTGTAAAACAAGGTAAAATACGGTCTTTTATTACGACAATGTAATGTTTACATAAACCAAATCAATTCAAAATTTCAAAATAACAATCTTTATTACACCCTATTATGTATTCTAACTTTTTTCTTGTATCAGTTTTTGAAAAAATAGATTTGTATACTATTTCTAAGTCATGTAAATTTTCAAAAGTATCGTCTTGGATTCCTTCTGAAAGTTCAGAATTTCTGTCATAATATCTTAATCCAACAATGCCATTCAAATAAGCTTCATAATACGCTGTCGTATATACACATATTGCTTTTGAATACCTGGATTCTTTAAATATATCTTTTAATGGTTTTTCATTTTTAATGAGATAAAAATTTTCATTATTCAATAAGTTGCTATATTCCGCTACATCTAATGACGGGTGTAATTTAAAATAAAAAGATACCATGGGTTCTTTTTTAACAAATTGTTTCAATATCTTAATCAATCTATCATTTGACTTTTTTAACACATTTCTTGCCAATAAGACAATACAATCTTGTGTATCAATTTTAGTATTCATCTTCAATTCTACGTTCCTAGGATATCCAGCTACTAACAACTTATTTTTGTCTATTCCATAATCAATAAATTCTTTTTTAGTATATTCTCCCCAACATAAATGAAAGTCTGCATTAAAGTTTCGATATAGTATAGAATCAATTGGCTCTTCTTCTTTGTAAATAAAATAAACTCCATGCTGTAACGAATAAACTGGGACATTTCTTATCTTAAAAAAATATAGAAGTAACGCTTCCCATGGATGCACACTACTAAAAACTATTGATTTTTTAACCTGTATTTTTGAACTTATTTTTTCTAAAGTATCGATATTATTTTTATAGAAACACAATTTAGAAGCCACTATAAATTTATCCTTAAAAGAAATATTGGATAAAGAAAGTGATATTTTTAATGAACTTATAAAGTTTTTAAAGCTTAAATTCAATTTAAAAGGAACTTTATTAAAATTAAAAAAAGTACTTTCTTCATTAGAAAATTTAGCTCTCACAAAATCTATGATCTCTAAATAATCTTTTCTTTTATGCTTACCTATCGCAAAAAAAAATTGTTTGTTTAAGTCAACCTTACTGTAATTAAATGTCAAAAAAATTTTAGCTATAGTACTTAACTTAATTTTTTCTTTGTTAGAAATCAATATCCCTAACTCAGTTGATAAAATTTCGTATAAATTATACCCTTTATAGTTTGGAATTTTAGATTTAAAATATTGCAGTTTCTCTGAGGAGAATTTTTTTTCTATCATTTTATTTTTCTTAATTTTTCTCTAATTAAGTGGTTAATTTTCTCTGTGCTAAATATTGTCATAAAACTGTTACAAGTAATTAGGATCACTATATAGTAAAAGATTGACAAAATAATTGACCATTCATTAGACAATGATAAAAGTTTAAACACAAAAAAATAAATCATCAAAGATGAAATTAAAGATATAATTAGAATAAAAGAATATTCTTTTAGAGGAAAATATTTGAAAAAGGTAGTCTTTAATTTTCGATTGATTAAATATATTGGAATAATAACCCCTAAATATGCTGTAATGACAGTAGCATAAACAGCTCCCATTACTCCATATATTTTAATTAAGAAATAATTAAAAAACACATTAACAAATAATGATAGCCCAGCTGTAACTACTACCCAATTATGTAACCCAATCGAGGCCATCGTTAAAGAAAAAAGAATTACTGTAGCAAAAAACCTTAATACATAGACTGTAAAAATTTCTCCAGAAAATGCATACTTTTCAGAATAGATGCTTATGATTAATTCTTTCCCAAAAATCAAACAATAGCAAAAAATCGGTATCAGAAGCAAAGAAGTTTTTTTTGTAGCATCTCTCAATATCTTAATAATTTTATGATACTGTTCCGTTGAACTCAATTCAGAAAAAACTGGTAATAAAGTAACCATAATTGATCCTGTTATTATATTAATAACAGGTATAACAAATGCCCCAACTTGATAATTCGCATAAGCTTCAGGATCTAACATTAAAGAAATCATGTACTTATCAACAAAAATATATAACGTGTTAATTAATGTAACACCAGTAATTGGTAGTATATATAATAACTCATTTTTAGTTACCAAAAAACTTCCCTTAAGAGTAATATTTTTAGCTATTGAAGTAAAACAAAATAAAAATTTAATTACATCAATAAAAAGAATCCCTTTTAATATAAATGCTATAGATACCCCAACTGGCTTTAGATAAAGTACAGCTATAAATAATAACATCATTAAAAAATATATCGTATTTACAGTAAATAATCTTTTTGTATGACTTATTAACGTAAAGTAATTTATAAAAAAACCTGATATAGATCTAAAGAAAATAATCCCAATGCATAAAAAGAAATAGCTAATTAGTAAGTCATTTGTAAAACCTGTAGCTATTCTTTCTCTAAAAAAATGAATTAAGACACATATAACAATAGCTAGAAAAAACATTGAGTAAAAAAACCTTTTAAAGAATTTATTCCTCAATTCCTTATCGGATTTATTTTTTGCATAAAAATAGCTTAAGCCTGTTGGAAATCCTGATAAAAAAGATGCTGAAAAAGTAGCAAACATTAATATCTGATACAACTTACCATAATCTTGCTTATCAGAAAAAACCCAAGCTAATCCTACAGATAAAATTACATTAGAGAGTGTAGTAAATAGATTTGATAATGATACTAAAAAAGCCCCTTTCCCTAAAGACATATGCTAATAATAAAATTCAGAAAAACGTTCTATATATTTACTATCATTTGAGATATCCCTCAAATTCTCATTATTATAACCGAAAAAGGCAATTTCATTAGCAATCGTCGCTTCATAATCATTAATAGAATCTCCTATTAAACATGTTTCAGTATGTACATATTCATATCTATTCATAAGATTTACAACTAATTCTTTTTTTGGGGTTGGAGATCCATGTATTGAAATAAAATATTTAGACAATCCTAATTCTTTACATAAGTATCGTAATTCTTCTTGATCAGAGCCAGAAACAATATGGAATTTATAATTTTTGTATTCTTGTTTTATAAAATTAACACTATCATCAATAAGATTTTCCTTGTCTATTAACTTTTGTTTCATTAATGTAGAAAAGTTACTTACATAGACATTAACTCTCTTTTGATCGATTTCTTTTCCTAAGATACTTTCATAAAAGTACCGTATTTTAACATATCTAGACAATCCTCCATTTTTGCGATGATACAAAATTAGGTCTTCTACTTTATCCTCTGGAAAACTTTTGAAAATTTCTCTAAACCCCCAATCTCTTACTTTCATAGAATCTAAAATCACTCCATCAAAATCCCATAGTATAGTTTTCATTATTTCTTACTTTTAAATAAAGCTTCTGCTATAATAAAATCTTCTTCCCAATCAATATCAAAAGATTGTATTTTATCTAATTCAAAAAGAAAAGGATTTTGACCTATTCTATCTTTTAATTGATAATAATTATTTTTATTAGATATATAAAAAGCATGATTAATTTCATATAGTGGTTTTAAGTCTTGAGTAGCAGGCCATCCTATTTTTTTTCTATCAAAATTTATAACATCATTTTTTTCTTTATCCCATAAAAAACTCTGATATTTAGTAACACTCATTAAAGAATCATATCCATTATTTAAACCTTGAAAATACGCTTTTAAAGCTTCTTCGTATACAAGAAAATTAACAAAAGGGGTCGTTGCATGTACCCAAAAAATATGATCTGTTGGAATAATAGAAGGTACATACATTATTAAATCTTCTACTAATGTTTCCGATGAACATAATTCACTAGGTCTAACATCAATTATTATTCTATCATCATTTATATTTTTAGCAATTTCAATAGCTTTTTTATCATCAGTTGAAAGAAATATATTTTTAACACTTTTAACTTTTAATAATTCAATTAATTTTAAGCCAATAAGTGAAGTTTCTGAATTAGAAAAACTTCTTGTGTTTTTATTTTTAACTCTTTGACTACCTTTTCGACAAGGCAAAAAAAATGACACCTCTGTTTTTATCATTGTTATTATTTTAAAAAACTATATATTGATTTATGATTAATCACTTTATATTTAGTGGGTGTAATAGCTTCTATTGAAATATTTTTTATTTCATTTATTTTGAGCATTAAAAATTCATTTTCTTCGGCCAATTCAATTTCCTTTAAAGAAACATTTTCACTATAACCATCAAAACCTACTAAGTATATTTGTTCAACACCTAATTCTATAGCTGTTTGTATAGCTAAAGCAAAATGAGAATCTTTGAACTTATCTGTAAAATTAATTTCTAATAACTCTGATGTCTTATCAATCACCTCATTAGGGACATAAGTACCCATTTTTCTTGGATAAGGAGGTAAAATACATTCAAATTGGATTTTATTTAAATTCCCTTTAAAAACCTTGTTCATCCTATATCCTTCATTTCCAACCAAACAAAAAAATTGCATAACATCTACATTATTATATGACTTTGCATTTTTTGAACTTGCATGAATAATACAAACATTGTCTAAGTAGTTAACAAATTCCTTTATTGCTTTGGAATGGGATTTTGCGTTTATCCCACCTCCAATTATTATAGCTTGCTTGTAATTCTTATTTCTTTTAAATTTTGGTAATTTTAAATTATCAATTACACTTTGTTTTTTATTATGCAATGCAGTTATAATACTCTCTATAGAATAAGCTCTTTTGGATACCCACTCCATAACGTCTTTTTGTGGTAATGAGTTAGAACCAGATACCATATATGGTAAATTAGTTCCCCATTCATATTTTTTTTGAAGAATTTCAAAATCAGAAACTAATGCACTTAAATTATTAAACTCTATCTTAATTCCTTTTTTTGAAGCTAAGTATGTTAGTAATAATTCAGTCTTTAAATTACCGGCACCTCTTCCCATTCCTGTTATAGTAGCATCAACCATAACACAGCCATTTTTAATAGCTGTTAAAGTATTAATTAAGGCCATTTCTAAATTATTATGACCGTGAAAAGCTATAGGAACAGTTATACTTGATTTTAGAAGTTTTGTAATACTTTCTACTTCATCAGGAAAAACACCTCCAAAAGAATCTACCATATAAAAATAATCAACAACATCATTAATCTGTGTCAAATTTTCATAAAAATTATTATTATTAGACCAATTAGACATGTACATTACATTAAAAGCAACTTCAAAACCTTTATTTTTGATTTCTTTTGCTATAATTAAAGCTCTTAAATAATTATTAGGATCAACTGCAATCCTAATTAAATTTAAATATTCTTTACAAGGATCTAGCAGCTCATCCAAATCTTTTAACTCAGTATCCTTTTCATTCAATATTATTGCTAACTTTTTTGAAGGCATTAGCAACTTTAGTTCTTTCATAACATATTCTGGACAATAAAAGTATTCTCCTAAATATCCGCCATCCAACGCAATACTTCTATATCCTATTTCTACGTAATCTATAGGTAATGATTCCATTACTTCACAATAATCCTTTACTAACTCTTTATCAAAATCCCAGTTAGTGTAATATCCTCCATCTCTAAGAGTACAATCTAAAATCAATGGTTTGTCATTCATTAGTAAGCTTTTTTATCTTGTTCATCGCTTTTTTCAAACTATCTCTCCAATAAGGAATCGTAATTTGTAATGTCTCTTTAATTTTAGACTTATCCATCACACTAAATGCTGGCCTTTTTGCTGGTGTAGGATATGCTTCGGTCTTTATAGGTAGTAAATTTATTTCTAAATTATTTTCATCAAAAATCGCTTTGGCAAAATCATACCAGCTTGCTACACCTTCATTACTATAATGATATAACCCATAAGAGTCGTTAGAAGATTCTATGGTATGCATTATGGTTTTTGCTAAATCGCCTGCATAGGTAGGAGTCCCTATTTGGTCACATACTACACTTAATTCTTCTCTTTCATTTCCAAGCCTCAACATTGTTTTAAGAAAGTTATTTCCGAATTCAGAATACAACCATGATGTTCTAATGATAAAATACTTCTCTATGCCTGTATTTATTAAAGCCTGTTCTCCTTTTAGCTTAGTTTCTCCATAAATACTCAATGGTGATGGTATATCATCTTCACTGTAATGCTTTGAATTGTTTCCGTCAAAAACAAAATCTGTAGATATATGTATTAAAGTGACATCATGCTTTTGACAAGCTTCTGCTACATAGTTGACACCTTCTTCATTGATTTTTTTAGCTATTTCAAACTCTGATTCCGCTTTATCCACTGCTGTATAAGCAGCACAATTGATACAAAAATCAAGTTTTTGATTCTCAAAAAAAGAAAACACCAATTGCTTATTCGTTATATCAAGTTCATCTGAATCTACATATATAAAATGATAACCTTCTACATTTTTCTGAGCGTCTTTAATACATAAAGCCAATTGCCCCTTACCTCCTGTTACTAAAACATGTTTCATATTCTAGCATTTTCTAGGGATGGTAAAACTATATCTTTATCAGAAACGATCAACTCCTTTTCTGGTAATTGCCAATCAATATTAAGAGATGGATCATTAAAAATAATTCCTCCTTCAGATTCTTTATTGTAAAAATTATCGCACTTATAAAAAAAAATTGCGGTTTCACTTAAAACCACAAATCCATGTGCAAAACCTCTAGGTATAAACAATTGTTTCTTGTTTTCTGCTGATAATTCGACTGATACATACTGTTTAAATGTAGGCGATTCTTGCCTTAAATCAACAGCAACATCTAGTACTGTTCCTTCTAATACTCTAACTAGCTTTGCTTGTGCAAATGCTCCTGTTTGGTAGTGTAGCCCTCTTAATACTCCTTTTCTAGAAAAGGATTGATTATCCTGCACAAAATTGACATTTTCATTTGCAGCTTCATTAAACTTTTTTTGATTATAACTCTCAAAAAAATAACCTCTTCCATCTTCGAATATTGAAGGCTCTATTTCAAAACAACCTTTAAGCTTTGTTTCTTTTATTTTCATATTTACTCTTCTAAAACACTTAATAGATGTTTACCATAACCACTCTTTATCAAAGGACTCGCTAATTCTTTTAACTCTTCTTTTGTTATATATCCCATCTTGTATGCTGCTTCTTCAATAGCACCTATTTTTAACCCTTGTCGCTCTTCAATCACTTGCACAAATTGAGATGCTTGCATTAACGAATTAAAAGTTCCTGTATCCAACCAAGCTGTTCCTCTATCTAAGATACTTACATTCAATTTTTGCTTAGCTAAGTATATTTTATTAATATCTGTAATTTCTAATTCTCCTCTATTACTTGGTTTTATATTTTTTGCAATCTCTACAACTTCATTGTCATAAAAGTATATCCCTGGTACTGAATAATTCGATTTTGGATTTTGTGGTTTTTCTTCTATGGATATTGCTTTCCCACTTTTATCAAACTCTACTACTCCATACCGTTCTGGATCATGCACATGATATGCATAGATGATACCTCCATCTGGATTATTATTCGCTTGTAATAGCTTTGCCAACCCTGTACCATAGAATATATTATCGCCTAATATTAATGCAACCTTATCATCTCCTATAAATTGTTCTCCTATAATAAATGCTTCTGCTAATCCATTTGGCTTTTCTTGTACTGCATACTCAAACCGACAACCAAATTTTGCTCCATCTCCTAATAATTTTTCAAACAAAGGCAAATCATGTGGCGTAGAAATAATTAATATTTCTTTTATCCCAGACCACATTAAACATGAAAGAGGATAGTAAATCATTGGTTTATCGTATACAGGCATTAACTGTTTACTCACCGCCAATGTTAAAGGATGTAATCGAGTTCCTGAACCTCCAGCTAAAATTATTCCTTTCATAGCACTTTATACTTTTTAAGATACCAAGAAATAGTTTTCTCTATACCTGTTTCAAAATTTTCATCAGCCTTCCAATGCAAGTCATTCTCTATTTTCGTCGCATCAATAGCATACCTCTGATCATGCCCTGGTCTATCCTTTACATACGTAATCAGCCTCTTATAAGACTCTCCATTTTTTCTAGGTACTTTACTATCTAATAATTCACAAATTTTAGAAACTATATAATTATTATCACGTTCGTTACGTCCACCAATATTATAGGTTTCTCCTACAAGACCATTTTTGTAAACTAATTCTACCCCTTTGCAATGATCTAATACGTACAACCAATCTCTAATATTCTTTCCATCTCCATAAATAGGAATATTTTCTTCCGCTATTGCTTTTCGAATGATTGTAGGGATTAATTTTTCATTATGTTGTTTAGGTCCATAATTATTTGAACAATTAGTAGTTACTACATTCATACCATACGTATGAAAATAACTTCTAACTATAAAATCTGAAGAGGCTTTAGAGGCACTATAAGGGCTATTCGGTGCATATGGAGTAGTTTCCTCAAATAATCCTGTTTCTCCAAGTGTGCCATATACCTCATCTGTGGAAACATGATGAAAACGACAATTTTTATAGCCTTCCTTATACTCATTAGGAGCATCCATCCAATAATTTCTAGCTACATCCAATAATGTGAACGTTCCAAAAACATTGGTTTGTATAAATGCATCTGGATTTGATATCGAATTATCTACATGAGATTCTGCTGCAAAATGAATAACCCCTCGAATATCATATTCATTAAATAGCTGTTCTATTAATTTTCTGTCACAAATATCACCTTGTATAAATTTATAACGATCATGATCAATTACTTCATCCAAGTTGGATATATCACCAGCATATGTCAATTTATCTATATTAATTACAGTAATCTCAGGATTACTATCAAGAAAATAAGGAATAAAATTAGCTCCTATAAACCCTGCGCCTCCAGTAATTAGAATTGATTTTTTATTGATCATTATGATTTCTTATAATTTTTTAAATATACGTTCAATACAAATAAAAGTAAGATTGTAAATACTAAACCGATACATAACAATGGTAGTAAAAATTTCTTTAATGCAATCACAATAAAAGTTAGAAAATTAAATCCTTTCTAACTAGTTAGTCGTATCTAATTTGCTCAATTAAGAATAAAAATTATCCATCCACACACTGGTGTGATCTATTAAATAGCTTTCTTTACAAAACATTACGTTAAAAATAGTAATCTACATCCATATCCCCATTACATATGTTTGATCAAATTTGGGTAACACCTTCCTTAGATACACATTTGTATCTAGGTTTTTGAAAGTCAATAGCTGTAATCGGTATTACTAATTTGAGCCTCTTCTAAAACGTCAACAATTTCCTAAAATTATACTTCTATATCAAACAGATCATTATAATTCTCAGAAATAAGTCATGAATAACACTTATACTATCAGTATCGTAAATCACATGTAATTTTGTATTTCTTTCTATCTTGATACTCTATTGTAGAACTTGTAATGAAGTGATTTGAATCACTTCAAAATCTTAGCTTGAAAAATACGGTTTTTAAATCTTTAATAACTCTGTTCAACAAGATTTAAAATATACAATTTACACCATTTAGAATAATATATTAATGTGAAATGTCTTTACTAAACACACTTTCAACTAGTAACTGTTCACATTTAACACCTATTCTTTAGCTTATCGATAATAGCTATGAGTATCCCATAAAATGGTGGTTTGATTATGATACGTAAGAAATAATCTCTCTAATTCTAGCACATCGTTACTTAGTAATTGACACATAATATCTTTATTTTTCGCAACACTATCATCTAAAAACCGCAATTTTCTAAAAAAATCAAAATGATGCCTTATCAAAAGAATTATTATCTGTTTCAGTCTTGTAATTTCACAAAATATTTTAGTAGAAAAATCAAAGACATTATACTGAAAAATAGTAAAGGTAAAACAAAAAACAACTGTTTGTAGGTTTTTACTTTACTCGTTGTTATGTTTCCGTTCTGTACTATCTTAAATAGTTTTTTGTCTAATATTAATGCTTGTTCTTGAGCATTGATAACATTTAATAATTGATCTTTTCTTTCTAACAAGGAACTTACCGTAGGAATATCTGATTCATTGGCAAAAACAACAATTTCTTTGCTCTCATTAATAGATGAATTTTCTGTAAGTTTCTCTAGATAATTATTAATAAACTGTAACGTTTTTAGATTCTTATCTAATGTTGATTTCGTTTGATTCTGTTTTAGTAAAAGCAATTCATTATAATGTCCATTGGTAGCTATATAATCTAATACTTTTAATGAAATCTTAGTATTTGTAAGAGCATTAGATCTAAAATAAAAAACCACCTTATGATATTTATACAGATTACGATATTTTGAGCTTCTTAACTCATCTTCATCATATTCATCTAAAATCTTGTAAAAAGATTCTTGTTGGTCGTACTTTATGAAAACCTCATCTAGTATGTCTGTTGCTTGCACAACAGGCTCCATAGCTACTCTTTTAAGATTTTTCGCTTCTTGATTGGTTAAACCTATCTTTTTTAGAAAAACTGTATCTTTCAAGTTTTGATTTATTTTCCCTAAGAAATCATACATATAGCTTTCTACTTCATACTTTGGTTGAAGCACAACTTCTTGCGTGTATACTTTATCTGTTCGCAATAACTTTCCTAAAAAATAACCTCCTACAACACCTACAATAATTAGAAAAATAAATAATATAGCCTTTCTTTTATAAAAGCTTAAAACATTAAATAAAAGCTTTAAACTTCCCCTAAAGAAAAAACGAATTAGATTTACTAAAGGTTTAACATCTAATATTTCATCATTCATATCGTTTTGCATATTCGTCTGGCTCATATTCTTTTATACTCCTTCTTTTAAGATTTGGGCTACAATTTTTTCGGTGATTAGATAGGTGGGTTTTACTCCTGTAGTACCGAGCCCTCCAGAGGCTAATGTACTTCCTGTCTCTAATGGATTATCCGATGCATAGTACGCATAACGAACTTTTACATCAGAACGTATACTGCCCCTTAATTTAGAAGCAGATTGAATCGCTTTTTGATAATGGGCTCCTTCCATTTCTAGACCAATGACTTTCCAAGTAGAATCATGGAAGAACTTAAGAATATCTCTATTTTGTAGCGAAGTACCCAGTACAGTGATCATTGCACCATCATATATAGCAATATCATGTCCTTCTAAATCTGATTTTTTCAATTCATTATCGAATGGATAATTATCTGCTGTTCCTTCAAACACATGTGCAGATGGAATCATAATATCTCCCTTTCCACCTTCTAGAATCCCTGCTTTACCCATAATAGAAACTGATGCTACATTTAGATATTTGACTGCTTCAGGTTTTTCATACGGTTTTAACAACTCATCCATCGTTTCATATGCCTGTTCTCCAAAAGCATAATCCATTACGATAATCACAGGCTTTTCTGCTTCTGTTAGCTTTTCTATACCCTTTGTATGTAGTGTATCAGGGTATTTTGCAATATCAAAAATCTGGACATTGATATTCGTTCCGCTATGATCTTCTATGTATGTCATTCCGTTGATAGCAGCGGATTTTTTGACCTTCGTGCGTAACTTTTTATTAGCATCATCGCTCAACGACTCATACATCTCAAAAGCAGATTTATCTTTCAGCTCGCTAGACAATGCAATCGGTACATATAGCATATTCATCACACTATGCATATTGGCACTAATGATATGTATAGGACGTTCGAGTAACTGTAGTTCTTCTAATTTGTTTTTGATCGTATCTGCCCAGATTTCTCCATGCCTATGATGACCAAGACGTTCTCTTAATACAGGACTAAAGGTCACGATTCGTTTTTCACCTTGTACAGATTCCTCGATGGCTAACTTACCCAACCAATAAATAATATGTAAAAAACGTTCTTTATTTTCTGGACAAGAAAAACTATCATAAATAGACGTTACTTCTTCAAACGTCCTCCCTAGTATATTCGCAGTGTGTGTTAATGCAACTTCTCGCTCTGCTTTGGATAATTCTTTAGTCGCAAAAACTGCTTTCTTTAGCTTTTCCCAATCCCTAGTTACATTTCCTTCTTCATTGATCACTACTCGATTCATGATCTTATGTGATTCTATGAATAAAAAAGTAAGATGGGTAAGTATATCATAAATCTCTGAGCGACCTCGGGTAACCTCTATATTCATCTGCTCCTCATCAATTCGGTAGCAATTTCTTCTTCTTTTTAGCGGTATAATCGCCTTAAAATGCGAATTTTTATAGCCCTCATCACTCGTAAGATTGATAAACCTACACTCCTCGATCCCTAATGGCAATCGATCTATTACATATAGTAAACCATCTAATTCTACTTTTTCCTCTGCTATAGAACCATAAATCTCAGGGCGCAATGTGAGCAACCCTTCTCTGAGTGTATCTCCTGAAACGCCCATAGGCTTATAAAAACCACGATTAAACAAATGCCTCATGGTGATATACATTCGTTCTATCGCACTCGAACTCTCCTGTGCTCTGGTTCTACCTTTACGTTTCAAGTTTTTCTTCATTTTACTCGCAAATATAATGCTTATTATTCTAAATAAAACGGCGGAAATTAGAATGTTTACATCCGCATTTTAGTCCCGCTCATATTCATAATTTATCAATAATTACAGTTCCGTTTCTACGCGTAGTAGGACATCTGCAATCTTACGATCATTCGCTAGCCTAGGCAACTTATTTTGTCCACCCAACTTTCCAATCGATTTCATATACGTATTAAATCCATGCTTAGGCACTTGTCGTACTACTAAGCGTCGCAAAATGTTACCCTCTATCAGATCATCATAATATGTATTCTGAGCGCGTAATGCATCATCTACCAATTGGGCAAAAGCCTCCATATCTCTGGGTGCTTCTTCAAACTCTACAAACCACTCATGATAAGGCAAGCTTTCATCCGAAGGATTGATTTGTGGAGCGACTGTAAACTCATTAATCGTAGCACCTGTAGCTACTGCTCCCTCTTTTATCGCTTGTTCTACCTCTTTACCAATCACGTGCTCACCAAAAGCAGAGATAAAATGCTTAATCCTACCCGATACAATTACTCTGTATGGTTTTATACTCGTAAACTGTATCGTATCTCCAATGTTATACGCCCATAAACCTGCGTTGGAAGAAATTAACAACACATAATTCACGCCTACTTTCACCTCTCCGATCGTCAGTCTTTTTGGATTCTCTTCAAAAAAAGTAGTTGCTTCCACAAATTCATAGAACATTCCAGCATCTAACTGTAACAGCATTCCTTTTTCCTTTTGTGAATCCTGAAATGCAAAAAAACCTTCAGAAGCAGGATACAATTCGATACCCGCTACCTTTCTGCCTATTAATTTTTCGAACGTAGCCTTGTAGGGCTCATAATTCACGCCTCCGTATATAAATAGCTCAAAGTTTTTAAACAAATCTCCGATCGTTTTGCCACTCTTCTGCTGCAATCGTTCGAAATACATCTGTACCCATGGTGGAATTCCACTAATGATCGTCATATCCTCATCGATGGTCTCTTCTACGATTGCATCTACTTTAGCTTCCCAATCTTCGATGCAATTCGTCTCCCAACTAGGTAATCTATTTTTTTGTAGATAGGCAGGTACATAATGTGCTACAATACCCGATAAACGACCGAGATTGATCCCATTTTTAGGTGTTAACTCTGGGCTTCCCTGCAAGAAGATCATTTTACCATCTACAAAATCTGCCTTACCACTCTCTGCGATATAACATAAAATCGCATTTCTTGCTGCCTTAATATGCATGGGCATAGACTCCTTAGTCAACGGAATATATTTTGCTCCACTGGTAGTACCCGATGTTTTTGCAAAATAAATAGGTTTTCCAGGCCATAAAATAGCTTCCTCACCCGCCACTACACGATCTACATACGGTCGTAACTGTTCATAATCCCTGATCGGTACTCGCTGTACAAAATCATTGTGTGTTTTGATATTGGCAAAATCATGATCTTTTCCAAAAGCAGTATTCCTAGCCGTTTTTAATAACTCATTAAAAACGCGTTCTTGTGTCTCCACTGGTTCTGCAGCCCACTGCTCTATTTTTTTGCGAACTCGTTTTGCAAAAATTTTAGCTCCTAATGACTTAATAGACATAGTTGTATTTTCTGGTTATTCAAAATTTATAAACTTCGCAGGATCCATTGCATATCCATCTCTCCAAATCTCGAAATGAAGATGTGGTCCCGTAGTCAGTTCTCCTGTAGAACCTGCCGTAGCGATTACTTCGCCTTCCTGCACCTGCTCGCCTTGCTGTTTGGTAATAGAAGCATTGTGTTTATAAACGGTAAGTAAGTTATTTCCATGATCCAAAATCAATACATGACCTGTCTCTGCTGTCCATTCTGCAAAAATAACAGTCCCCGCAGCAGCAGCCTTAATCGGTGTATCTTTGGGCACGGCGATATCGATCGCATAATGTTTTTCATTTACATTATACTTTTCTGTAATACTGCCTGTTACAGGAGGGAATAATGAAAAATCAGTACTCGATTTCTCTCTTTCAAAAAGACTGTATTTATCCTCTCTAGACACCTCTTCTCGTAGCTTCATATCCGCTTCCGATGGGTTTAAATCCACCTCTTCAGGATTTAATTTTTGGGATTGTACCGCAGAATCGATATTGAACTCTACTGTTTTTACATCTCCTCTCAGCACCTTATGGATGGAATTATAATACTCCTGTCTAATATTAATGATCTGCTGTAAAGAATCTGTAGTAGTCACTAATCTTGTAGCTTTTAAATCTAACGAAGTAGAAGAATACCCTGGGATGTACTCTCTGAGTGGCGTAAATGCAATCAAAAAAGTAGTACATGACACCACTATCACAGTAGTAATCATAAGTAGTACAAACACATTAAGCCTTGTCAGTTTAAAAGAGATACGCTCCTCAAAAGTATCTTCGTTTAGAATCACTAATCGGTACTTATTCAATAGCCTTTTTGCAATTCTTTTTTGTTCTTTTTTCTTTTTAGCCATATATAAACAATCCCTGAGACATCAATACGAACACCATTTATCAAAGTGGTATAAAAAACAAATATACGTATTCTCATTACGGATAAAAACGTCTATTACTATATTCATCGCACTTCTTCATAAAACAACAATAGAGATTTCTAATTTCTGGGCGTTACCCCCTCCTAAGGTCGGGTGTCGGGCTATCCGTTGCAATTCCTCGCACCTCCTATCGTCGGGCTGTGGGATTTCCACTGCTATCCCTAACGCAGTAGGATCCGCAATACCTCTCTCTATTACAGATGTATTTTCTAATCTATCATACACTCATACAACTATGAAACGTATATATTGAGGTATTTAGCCTGTTTTAGCAAGCAAATAGTTGTTTTTACAGCCATCAAAATGTTTTTTTGGATAAATCTTCCTATTTTTGTCACTAAATATTGATATCATGACGTCATTAAGTGTATTTTTGGGAATGTTAGGTCCCTGGCAAATAGCTTTAATTGTTGGAGCTGTTTTACTATTGTTTGGTGGTAAAAAAATTCCAGAATTAATGAGAGGATTAGGAAGCGGCATCAAAGAGTTTAAAGATGCTACCAAAGAAGATGAAGACCCTAACCAAATCCAAGACAAAAAATAATCATCATTTCTTATACCAAAAAGACTGCTTTTACGAGCAGTCTTTTTTATTTGTTATCTTGTAGAAATGATGTAACCTGTTCTACAATTTGCTATAAAAACGAAAAAGTGTACACCATTTCATACGATCAATCCACTAGAGATAGTTGAATTCGCTTTCTATCCATATCTACATTGATCACCGTTACTAGTACATGCTGATTCAGTTGTACCACCGCATTTACATCACTGATATATTCATTCGCCAATTTAGAGATATGGATCAAACCACTCTCCTTGATACCTATATCTACAAAACAACCGAAATTGGTAATATTATTTACAATTCCAGGCAACTTCATACCCGTTTTTAGATCGGCTATCGTTTGTACAGTAGGATCAAACTCAAAAACCGTAGCACTCTTTCTCGGATCTACTCCTGGTTTTTTCAACTCCTTTACAATATCTGTCAGTGTTGGTAATCCTACCTCATCAGAAATATAGTTCTGTAATTTGATCTTTGCAATTTCTGATGTATTACCGATCAATTCCTTAAGTGGTATCCCTATATCTTTAGCCATTTTAGCGACCAATTGATACCGTTCTGGATGTACCGCAGAATTATCCAAGGGATGTTCTGGATCGGTAATCTTTAGAAAAGCCGCTGCCTGCTCGAATGCCTTTCCTCCTAGTCTAGGTACTTTTTTTAGTGCAGCACGAGAACGTAATGCTCCATTTTCGGATCGGTAGGCTACGATATTCTCTGCCAATTTACCTCCGATTCCCGATACATAACTCAGTAAAGGAGCACTTGCCGTATTTACATTAATTCCTACGCTATTTACACAACTCATCACCACCGTATCCAATTCGCTTTTTAGTTTGTTCTGGTCCACATCGTGTTGGTATTGCCCCACGCCAATAGCTTTGGGGTCTATTTTTACTAATTCTGCTAATGGGTCTGCTAATCGTCTACCGATAGACACTGCACCACGTACCGTTACATCATAACTAGGAAATTCGGCACGTGCGATCTTAGAAGCAGAATATACAGAAGCTCCGCTCTCATTAACCATAAACACCTGTAGTGATGGCTGATCGAAAGGGATTTTCTTTATAAACGCCTCTGTTTCTCTAGCAGCAGTACCATTCCCTATCGCAATAGCTTCTATTTTATATGCGTTAACCAATGATTTGATCTTTTTAATGCCATTGGTGGTTTCTCGTTGTGGTGGATGTGGATAGATATTCTCATTGTGTACCAAATCCCCTTGTTGATCTAAGCACACCACCTTACATCCTGATTTAAACCCAGGATCAATGGCTAAAATTCTTTTCTGTCCTAATGGCGATGCTAGTAGTAATTGTTTTAAATTTTGTGCAAATACGTCGATCGCATTATCATCTGCCTTTTCCTTTGCCTGATTCAATACTTCTGTCGCAATAGCAGGCGCTAATAATCGCTTATATGCATCTGCAATCGCCAGAAACATTTGGTCTGTACAAGACTCTACATTGGTACGAATCATAATAGCATCGATACTATCCAATGCATCCGCTTCTGGCACTGCGACTTTGACACGTACTATTTTTTCTTTCTCAGCCCTTAAGATTGCTAATAAACGGTGCGATGGGCATTTGTGCAATGGTTCGTCCCAATCAAAATATTGTTGGTATTTCTGTGCCGCTTCATCCTCTTTCTTCGTTTTGATCACAGTAGCAGTAATCGCTGCTTTTCGCTGGTAGAGGCGACGTAATCTAGTACGTACTTTCTGATCTTCATTAATCCACTCTGCTATAATATCTCTAGCCCCTTGCAAAGCCTGTTCTTCATTAACAATCGTATCGTTTAGATATTTAGAAGCTTGGTATGCTATTTCTTCTTCTTTTTGTGCCAGAATGATCTTTGCCAAAGGCTCTAAACCTTGTTCTCTAGCTGCTGTAGCTCTAGTTTTTCTTTTCTTTTTATAGGGTAGGTACAGATCTTCTACCTCAGCCAAGGTCATTGCCTTTTCGATACTGGTTTGTAACTGCGGAGTCAGTGCTGCTTGCTCTTTTATAGCACTCAGCACGGTTTCTTTTCGCTTTTCTAAAGTTTCGAAAGCTGTTTTATGTTTTACAACCTCGCCTATAGCTACCTCATCTAAATTGCCCGTCATCTCTTTGCGATACCTAGCAATAAAAGGTACGGTAGCCCCATCATTGAGTAATTCAATGGTTTTAGCAACCTGTTTTTCTGAAACAGTGGTGTGTTTAGCAACGTACGTAACGATATTCATCCATTCAGTTTTTTGAATCGATAAATATATTAAAAATTGTGCCTCCTATAGAAGTGGTGTACACTTTTTACTGTACTTTGGTAATGCTAAAACTACTTGAAGCGTATCGTTTTAATAATCGCCTCTAACTCAAACATATTGTTGCGCTTACGCACAGAAGGCGCTAAAATAAACCCTTCTATAACCAATTGTCTATTATTGGCTTTATCATCGATAATGTAATTTACAAAAGGCCCTGCCATGTAGCGGTCTTTGATTTCCCAAGTTCCTTTGGTTTCGAATGCAAATCGGTTGTCTAAAGTAGTCTCATACAGGTATGGAGCATAATCCTTTTCGGTAATAAATTTTCCAGAATTGGTAGGTATTTTTAACACACCTACAGAGTCCCTGACCTTTATGATTTTTGCTACGGTATTCGAGTCTTTTACGACCGTTCCGTAAGGCAATTGATAGATCATTAAATTCATATCACCATTGGTAATGTCTTTTCGTAACCAAAAGAAACCTTCTTCCTCTTTGGCAATTCGGTATGCCGATGGAATCTTTAGTGTGATCCCCATCTTTTCTTTTAGTTGCGGAATGAATTCCAACGATTTTGCGATCTTATATTGTTTTTCTTTGGTCTCTGTTCTTTTTAACTGCGTAATCATAGTAGCCGCATTCTTTTGGATCTGTGCTATGAGTATACTGTCATTAGGTCCAGAAATCACATAGCCTACTTGTGGCGTAGCATACCTGTTTACAGCTTTGTATACGCCCGTCTCTGGTCTTTTTTCTATTTTTAGAAAGATGCGGTAGCGCTGTGGTATGCCTGTAAATGCATCTGACGCTAACTGACGCATGGAGAACAAAGGTTCTTCTTGTGGCAATCCAGGTACTTCGGCTCCAAAATACTTGCGAATGGTGTCCCCTACAGTTCCTTGCCAAGAAGCACTATCAATCACTACCGAAAGTTCATTGATTTTTCCGATGGATTGTGCCAAGGATGTTTTTGCTTTCGGTTCGTTTTCTTTTTGGCTTTCTTCTTTTTTACAGCTTATAAAGCAAATTAGTACAATTAGGCTATAGGCTAGTTTTCTCATTGCTTATGGTTTTGAGTTCTATAAGAACAGTGTTGTTATTGGTATAAAATGGTACTATGATGATACTTTCGATAGTGTACAGTACACTATCTGTTTTATGATAGTGCTGCAAATATACTAGTCGCTAAAGAATATTGATACTAAGTAATTCAAAAACCATCAATAAATACAAAGCTTAGTCATTTACTTTTCTAAAAGTATACTACTCCATCTATAACTGCTCTTGTTTAATAACTAGGTTGCATCCAGTATATCGGCATGAGTATGCCTACATAAATTGTTCCAAAATGATATGTATTGGTAGGGATTTTTGGAGTTTTTTTTAATGAACCCATCTTGACTTTTCCTTTTTCTTAAAAAATGACTGAAATTCACCTGTTTTACAATGTACTATAGAAACGCTCTGTTGTACCCAAATTTGGTAATTTTTGAGTTTTCGAGCGCTGCTATGCAACAAAAAAATCACTGCACTTGGTCACAAAATCTACGATTTTGCTAACATCGAAAAGAGTGTAAATTGCTTCTATAGTAATTGCGGTGGCCTAATTAGTACAGACATCGACTTAGTATACCCACAATTTATGTTGTAGATTATAAGTATACTAACAGCAGTACAGTATATTGAAGTGGTTTAAACTTTTTTCAATTTGCTATAAAAACGATCTTTTGCACTCAAATTTTGCAATTTTTGAGTTCCGTAGCGCTGCTATGCAACTAAAAAATCACTGTATTTGATCACAAAATCTTGGTTTTTCGCTGAAATCAAAAAAGTGTAAACCACTTCATTGTTACAAAATGATCGTAATGGCTACGACCTTATGATTTAGAAAGCTTTAATCGCATACCTGGCTTGATACCTGATCCGCTAATATTATTCCATGCTTTTAGATTTTCTACACTCACCCCTTTAAACTTTTTAGAAATACTCCATAAGGTATCTCCTGTTCGTACGGTATACATTTTTCCATTGCTAGCTACTGCTGCTGTAGTCGTACTTTTTTTCTTAGTAGTATTACTGACTACAGGTCTTCTCGGAAAAATGGTAAGGCGTTGACCGATTCTAAGGTTATTACTCCTGAGTCCATTCCAGCGTTTGATCTGGCTTACACGTACTCCGTAACGCCTAGCAATCTTGCCTAGAAAATCTCCACTACGTACGCGGTATCGGATCTTATTATTCGCTTCTACTATTTTAGGTAATGGTTTCTCTCGCTTATCGAATTCTGCCTTCGCTAGCGTATAAATTTCCTGTTCATTGGTTACGAATTTGCCTACATGTGTTAGTGGCAGTCTCAATACATAGTTCTCATCCTTTACATAGGGAATGATGTCTAATTTATACGAAGGATTTAGGAATTGTAATTCTTCTATATCGATATGCATATATTCAGATACTTGGTCTAGGGTGATCATCTGTTTCACCTTTATAGTATCTGTCTCGAAATAAGCAAATTCTGGTTTTCTGGGTATAAATCCGTGTTTATCTGCGTATTCAAAAATATACATCGTGGCCAAAAATGCAGGTAGGTATCCTGCTGTTTCTCTGGGTAGATTGTGTCGTATATTCCAATAATTGGTATATCCGCCACTACGACGGATCGCTTTATTTACGTTTCCTGGTCCTGAATTATAGGAAGCTAACGCCAGATCCCAGTCGCCAAAAATCTCATACAATTTGGCTAAATATTTACAGGCTGCTTGTGTAGCCATAATAGGATCCATACGCTCATCTACGTACGAACTGACTTCTAATCCATACATTTTTCCAGTACCAAACATGAATTGCCATAGTCCTGTAGCACCTACTCTGGATCTTGCTCTAGGTTTTAATGCAGATTCTACAATCGCTAAATATTTAATTTCTAGCGGTATGTTTTGTTTATCTAATTCTTGCTCGAATAATGGAAAGTAAAACTCACTAAGTGCCATCAATCGTTCTAGGGTTTCGTGCCTATTTTTTAGATAGCTTTTGATCACTCGCTCTAATGAAGGATTGTAGGTTACATTAAAAGGGGTACGCGCATCTAATTCTTTTAATCGCGCTTTGAGCGTATCTGTGGGTAATTCCTCATATACGACAGGCAGGTACTCTTGTTTGGTCACTGTTTTATAAATCGTATCAAAAAGACTGGAGTTGTACAACTCTTGCTTCCATAAAGAATCTAATCTAGCAATGCTCTGATGATCTCTTGCTTCATACACAATTGTATCGTTTATGATCGTTTGTCCTAGCATTCCTTTTTTAAGCAATCGAATATCATTGGATACAGCAGTGGTATCTATCGTTTGCATGTCTGTGGTGGACACAGCTGTAGATGTAGTGATAGTGTCTACTACCGCTGGTACTGTAGTGGTACTCGTATCTTTTTGTGCTAGTACTGATAGACTGCTGATTGTAATCATGCCTAATAGTACGATCCTTTTATTGAGTGATAACATAGGTTCTATAATTATTCATACTTTGGTATACACTACTAGCGTGTTAGTGCTCCCAGTACTTAGTGTAACTTTTGGTACAGTAGCTCCCAAAAAAAACTGACAATGTACGCTAAAGACAGTGACTATATACTATCTGTTACATATTTTAGTTGAATCCATACGATGGTTTTCTAACGTACAGACATATACTTTCTGGTATGGCTATTTACTGTGTACGCGAAAATCGCATTTTTTTTGTAAATCGCAAAGGATCAAAAGGTTAAAAACACAAAAAACCAGTCTAAATGACTGGTTTTTTGTGTTTTCTGCTTTTTTTAAGAAATTATTCTTACAAAAAAGTCTAGTTCTGTATGGCTTCGATACCTGGTAATGTTTTTCCTTCTAAGCTTTCTAACATAGCACCACCACCTGTAGATACATAGCTTACTTTGTCTCCGAATCCAAACTGTTTTACGGCAGCTACAGAATCTCCTCCTCCTACTAATGAGAAAGCACCTTTTTCAGTCGCCTCTGCAATAGAGTGTCCTAATGCGATGGTACCTTTTGCAAAGCTTTCCATTTCAAAAACTCCTAGTGGTCCGTTCCATAAGATGGTTTTGGAATCTAAGATTACGTTATGGAATTTCTTTAAGGTTTCTGGTCCTGCATCCAGTCCTTGCCATCCATCTGGAATGGTAGTTACATCCATAGGCTTGGTATTGGCATTGTTATCAAATGCGTCTGCTCCAATTACGTCTACAGGGATGTGAATCTTCACACCTTTTTCTTCTGCTTTCTTCAGGATCTCTAATGCTAGTTGTTGCTTATCATCTTCGCAGATAGAATCTCCGATTTTTCCTCCTTGTGCTTTCACAAAGGTATAGGTCATACCACCACCGATGATTAGGTTATCTACTTTATCTAAGATGTTTTCTATGATCGTGATTTTAGAAGATACTTTAGATCCTCCAAGTACTGCTGTTACTGGTTTTTCTCCAGAACTCAATACTTTTTCAATACTTTCGATTTCTTTGGCTAATAAACCACCAAAACACTTGTTATCTGCAAAGAACTGCGCTACGATAGTCGTAGAAGCATGTGCTCTGTGTGCTGTTCCAAACGCGTCATTTACATAGATGTCCCCTAATTTAGATAACTGCTCTGCAAACGCTTTATCACCAGCAGTTTCTTCTGCATGGTATCGTAAGTTTTCTAATAATAATACTTCTCCTGGATTTAGGCTTGCTACTGCTTCTTCAGCTGCTGCTCCTACACAATCCGCCGCAAATTTAACTTGCACTCCTATTACTTCAGATACTTTCTCTACGATATGCTTTAATGAGAATTCTGCTTGCGCTCCTTTAGGTCTTCCTAAGTGCGACATCAATACAGCACTACCACCATCTTCTAATATCTTGATAATAGTTGGTTTTGCGGCTTGTATTCTGGTATCATCTGTTACTTCGAAACTTTCGTTTAGGGGAACATTAAAGTCTACTCGGACTAATGCTTTTTTATCTGCAAAATTAAAATCGTTGATTGTCTTCATTGTACTGATTTGATGTTGATCAAACGAAAATAATTTTATTTCGGCAGAAAAATTACAATCTGTCCAAAAAATTGTTTTTTTGGCGGTTTAAAAATGCACTTTTATCATTTTTTAGCCAAAAACTGTATTTCGATGCAAAAATGACATCCTTTTACGTAGCCCTACTTTTGTTTTTTTGCGTGAGGGATAGAGCGGTTACCCCACAGCCCAGTGGTGACTGCTGTGGGCAGCAGTCACCACTGGGCGAGGAGTATGAGCGAAAGCCCGACCCTTGGGGCACGCCCATATAATTAACCACATTATTTTTAATCGTACTCATATTGTTTTCTTGTGATTCTATCTGCTATATTTGCTTATGCTTTTTTCAGAAATTTTAGGATTGGCGCATATTAAGAGTTACCTGACATCGAGTGTAGATCGAGGTCGGATTCCGCATGCGCAATTGTTTGTAGGGGCCAATGGTAGTGGTACACTGCCGATGGCGATCGCATATGCTCAGTATATTTTATGCCAAAACCAGCATGGCGAAAATACTGGGGGTACAGCCGCTTGTAATGTAAAGTTTGAACATCTGGCGCATCCTGATCTTCATTTTGCATACCCCGTAGCTACTAATGACAAGGTGAAAAAACATCCTACCGCCAATCATTTTGCCGAAGAGTGGCGCACGTTTGTGTCTACAACTCCTTATGGAAGTCTATTCGATTGGCATGTATTATTGGGAATCGAAAAAAAGCAAGGACAGATCGGTGTAGATGAGGCGCTGGAAGTGGTCAAAAAACTATCGCTAAAAAGTTATGAAGGGGGCTATAAAGTGATGCTGATATGGATGGCGGATAAGATGAATGTGGCGGCTTCTAATAAACTGCTCAAATTAATCGAAGAACCTCCAGAGAAAACGGTGTTTATTCTGATCACCGAACAGGAAGAGCAGTTGATACAAACGATTCGTTCTCGCTGCCAAGTATTGCATTTTCCTGCACTGGGTGCGCAAGTAATCGAAGAAGCTATCCAAAAAGAAGGCTCTCTGTCAGATACCGAAGCTAAAAAAATTGCACATCAGGCCAATGGTGATTATAGCAAGGCATTGCAATTACTACATAAGGATGAGGGAGAGGATCAGTTCGAGGATTGGTTTATACAGTGGGTGCGAACGGCTTTTAGGGCTAAGGGTAATAAAGCGGCGGTAAATGAGCTGATCAGATGGAGTGAAACGATCGCGGGAGTGGGTCGAGAAACGCAGAAAAAATTCTTGGCGTATTGTCTTGATTTCTTTAGACAGGCTTTATTGATGAATTACGGTGCTGAGGAGTTGGTATTTCTATCTCCTAAGACCAATGGTTTTCAACTGGCTAAGTTTGCCCCTTTTGTACATGGAGCGAATATCATGCAGATAAGTGAAGAACTGCAAGACGCCATGTATCATATAGAACGTAATGGAAATGCTAAGATTATCCTTACGGATCTGTCTATAAAACTGACGCGCTTATTGCATAAAAAGGCCGCATAATGAGGTATTTGATTATAGGCTCTTTATTTTTTTGCTGATATCAACTAAGTTTATAACACTTGAACATTAACAACTACTTTTAGGTATGGAACATTTTATGACACACATCGTATCGATTATCATCTTAGTATTTCTACTCATCACATTTTTGCAATCTGGTATTGACAAGGCGATGGATTGGCAAGGAAATGTAGGCTGGCTTAAAGAACATTTTTCGACTACCTTTTTGGGTAAAATCGTACCGCTATTACTGAGCATCCTACTTATTATCGAAAATATAACGGCCGTACTCTGCGTGATGGGTATCTATCGTCTGATAGCTGGTGGACATACCGATTTTGCGATTTGGGCGATGTTACTATCTTGTATCACGCTATTATTCCTACTTTTTGGACAACGCATCGCCAAGGATTATGCGGGGGCACTGACGATTACTTGTTATTTTATGGTAGCGGTTTTCGGTTTATATGTAGTGACCCAGTAAGACGATTCCACAAAAGTATACACGACTTACCGATCAGTACTGGTTTGCTATATTTTTTGGGCGTTCCCCAAGGGTCGGGCTATCCGTTCCAATTCCTCGCACCTCCTATCGTCGGGCTGTGGGATTTCCACTGCTATCCCTAACGCATTGCATCCTACTACGATACTATACAATGTGCACAAAAGGAATATTTTTATATCGAAGTTGAGTTCTGTAGTACTACTTTGTAAAAAAATTACCGTATTTATTGACTAAGTATTCAATTTTATTTTGAAATCGAAGAAGGTGTAAGTCACTATTTATATAAAAAAGAGGCCGTTTGCATAATCAAACAGCCTCTTTTTTTGATAACGATCAATGTTATGATCGTATTACTTTTTCAACAGTTTTAGCATCGTGATGCTTTTTTGGTGAGTCTCTATAGCTACAAAGTACATTCCTGCTGCTAATGAAGCACTATCAAAGGTATTTTGCACCGTTTGCAATACCCTATTTCCTGCTACATCATATACATGGACCATTTTCATGTCTGTAGTATTGATAGTTACTATTCCTATTGCTGGATTTGGGTATATAGAAATCGCTGTTTTTGTGATTTCTGATATTCCTAATACCTTGTCTGAAATGGCTCTGAAGTAATATACTTTTTCAGTATTCTGAGTCGATTTATTAACTGCAAAATTTACGACTACTCTGTATTCTCCTGGTTCTAATACGGTAACGGTTGATCCTTCTGCTACTGTAAACCAGCTAGAGCTACAACTATCATCGGTAGTAGGGCATGCATCCTCTAAGGGTCTGTTACAGGCTACCTCATCTAATCGCTCCCATACAATGGATACTGCATCTGTAAAAGGAACTGCTACCTCTTCTCCTTGGTCATCTTCTATAGCTACTACGGGATAACTCTGTCCTGTGAGTGTACAGAATAGGATTTCCTCTGCATAGGCTACAATAGGATGTGTGTCTGTGGCTTCTACATTTACTACTGCTTCTTCGTAACAATCACTATTATGATAAGCTCTAACTATATATGTCCCTTCGGTGTCTATACTAAAAGTAGCGTTCGTTTCTGAAAACACTAATGATGTACCTGTAGCATCTAATAATTCATAGGCTACGACATCACTTCCTGTAACATTCATTACGATACTACCTGGAGTATTCGTAATCGGTGTTACTACTGCATCAATTGCTAACCTTTGCTCCTCAACTATAATATTGGATATTCCTTGGGGGCAAGCATCACCATTATTTACCACTACGGCATAGATTCCTGCATCTAAGTGACTAAATTGATGCGATCTGATAAAACTAAGGGGTACATACTCTTCTACCAGTGTATTGTCTTGATATAAACTAAATGTAAAGATTGAATCTAATCCTCCTTCTACGGTAACATTAATAAAACCTTTTGAAATATTTCCGTTGCAAATAGTTTGGCTTGTTGCGACTGCAGAAATGTTTAACTCCGTAGGTAGTGTGACTTCGAATTCTTCTGTCAATGTCATACAACTAGGCTCTATACCATCATTGTCTTCCTTTACTACAGTATACACTCCACTTTGTGCATCACTAATATCTAGGATATTTGCATTCAGTCCTGTTTGTACTAAAGGTCCGTTAATACTAGGCCCAGTCCATGTATACTGACTGTAGCCTGTTCCTGCAATCAGCTGTAATGTGCTATCACATGATACTACTTCCTGGTGACACGCAGGTACATTGACCAAAATATTGGAAGCTTCTCCTAAGTTTTCTCCACAAGAACCTAGTTCACTGGTGCTTAATGTTCTAGAATCCGTTAATGATAGTGCACCTGTAAATACAGCTGAAGCAGAACTGGTAATGATATTAGAACAAGCATCTCTTAATTCCTCACAAGTACTTACCAACTTTGCACTATATCTTATAAAAATAGGAGCATCTCCTTCTCCTACTGGTTGGTCATTAGCAGTTTCTACTATATCGGATGGTATTTGGAATACAATAGAATTTGTAGCAGCATCAGGAGTAAAAGTTACACCTGCAGGTACAGAAACTACTTCTAATAGATCCACATTTTCTGGTAATACGTCTGTAACCACTACAGAACCATCTACAAAATCTTCATTCCCGATATTTTCTATTTCTAAATCATAAGATACTTCATCACCCAGTTCTACAGTTTGACCTGTAATGTCTGTTACCCCATCTACATCGTATACTCTTTTGATAATTTGCAGCTCAGGCTCAATGACAGTAACCGAAAAGGCTCCAAAAAATACACCAAATCGATCCGTTCCTGTTGTCAATCTAAAATTGGCATTGGTTTGATTATTACCAATCAATCGATTTCCATCATTGGGCAATCTAAATAAATCAGCATCAAACCCTAAGGTATTTTCAGAAGCTGGAATTCTGTCAGTAATAAAGTTATTATCAATAGTAATCGAACTATTAAAGAAGTTTCTAACCGGATTAATATCTGTAAAATTATTAAATCCTTCTCCTAATGCTGTAAAGGTATTAGACCCTATAGGAGGTGTTTCAATCAATAATTGATCTTCTAAAAAAGCTTTGTCTCCCTCTAATGCGGCTACACCAAACAATACGTCTACAGGTTGGTTTCCTTGTAGCGTTCGAAATCCTGAAAAAGAAAAGTCTACAGGGTTTGTTGCTCCAGAAAAAATCTGCGCATAACCGTCTTGAGTACTAATAAATTTACTAGATTCTTCAAGATCTTCATACACTACTACTAGTACCCAGCCTCCACAGGCTCCATCTGATGTAGAGGTAAATCCCTGAGTAGCATTCATATTGGCTACTGTATACATCCCAAAAGGATTGTCTGGATCTATTAAGGTTGTAACCTCGCTGTAGCATACATATTGTACCTCATCATTGGCATCATTAGAAGGATGTGTAGCGGTGTTACGATATCCATCCCATACGATATCTTGTGCAGTAATATCTACATAATTTCCATTGGGTACTTTAAATTTTATATTCTCGAAATTTGCAGGTCCTTCTCTTCTAGGATCTGTAAGTGGTAAGTCTGTTAATTGAGCGTTTCCAGTCGTAGATAAGGTCGCCAATACTACGTTGGATTCTGCTTGTAGTAATGGAATTAAATCCTCGTCTTTAAAATTTCCATTGGTAATGCTGGTATTCGCAATCGCTACGGATGGAATCGTAATCACAGGACCTGTTCCGCTGAGTTTAGGTAGGTTCTCATTTGTATGTACAATCACCACTCCTACTGCGCCTGCCGCTTGTGCATTGACTACTTTTTCGCGTACGGAACAACTGCCTGTGTTTCGTATCACTGCTATATTTCCTGCCAAAGATGCTCCATTAGTGATACCACATCCTGTTTCTGGCTGCGCTACTACCAAATAAGAGGTAACAGGCTTAAACTTGATATCAGAATTATCATTTTCAAACTCTGAAAATCGGGCTATATAATCTAATGCTAGATCAGAATTGTTAATCGTTAGTCGTACGTTTGTTTCTGTATCTTTAGTAATTTCATCTACTGTATATACAATAGGAATATCACGCCTAGCCATGTAATAATTAGCAGACCAATACAATCCAGCATATTTTATTTTGCTACAACCTTCTCTTGGTACAGTTAAATTCGCACTACTAGAACTAAAAGTAGTAGGGTCATTGTCTATATCGATGTAAGCGGTTACATTATCTCCATTAGACGTATTATTTACATTATACGATGCATTTGGATTTAAAAACCCATTTTTATATACCAACCCGACAATACTGTTAGCGGTCATGGTTAGGTTTCCTCTAATCGTTTCGTTGGTATATCGAGGATCAAAATCATTTAACTCCTGCGCATAAGAGTGCCAACCTGCAATACAAGCTACAAACAATAGTATACACTTGTGTAGTTTTTTTATCATGTGTTTCATTTTAAGTTTAATGGGTATCATATATATGTGTCATTTGTCCCTGAAATGTTACCCTAAAAAATTGATTTTTTTAATTTTTTATCGTTCTGGCTTTAATAAACCTAGAAAATCGAAAAAGCGTAAACCCCTCCCATAAAAAAACCGATGCAACATTGCACCGGTAAAAGTTTATAAATGAACTCATCTTTACTTTAATACGTACATCCACATTTACTCTGTCTACAACTAAAATCAATTCCTACTGTAATCAGGTGTGATCCTGCTGCAGATGTGGGTTGTAATACCTCATTAGTATTGATCTGATACCCATAAGCTACGTAAAAATTATATTTTTTTACCCCAATCATCGGAGATATAGAAAGAGGTTTAAAATCTTGATCTACTAAAGATCGTATACTGATTCCTGCCCAGTAATAATCCGAACGTTGTAATTTTCTGATTTTTAGATTTAGATCTGCTGTACTTCTACCATCTCCTGTAAAATTTTGATACAAAACAGAGGGTTCTATTTCTATATCTGTAAAACGGTGGTAAAATGTATACCCACTATACAAGTAATAATTCTGAATTTTAGAAGGCTCTGTAGGGTTAAAATCATCAATCTCTTTCTGTAGTAAGTTTACCACATTAGCACTGATAAAAAATCGCCCCATACGGTATAATACTCCTATATCAAAGTTAGAGTTATTGACATCTATATCTGGTAAATTAGATGGGTTTAAAGGACTGTCTGGATCGCCATCAGTAAACTGAGATGTTTCGATACCAAACTGCGTAAATTTATAACTCAACCCAAAGGATAAATACTGATTGGTGTATTCATTGAGCGTGAGGTGATGTGCAAAAGAGAGTTGAAACCCTTTTTGAGTCGTAAACCCATTTTGATCGTTAAATAATACGGCACCTACTCCCGATCGATCAGAGATACGCCCATCTGCTGAGATAGACTGTGTGGTGGGCGAATTGGCAACATTGATCCATTGCTCAAATCCAGAACCACGCACCTGCCAGCAATCTCCAATCCCTGCATAGGCACTGGATATCAAATACGGATTATCTGCAATATATTGATTCTGAACAGGAGCAAAAAACTCCTGTCCATACCCTTTGCTACTCAATATAGTTAGTACGATGACTACTATACTAGCGATATTACTGTTCCTTTTTTTCATTCGTATTATCTATATAAAGTAAAGTGACCTGTAAACTTTCTATCGTTCTTATCATTCATGATAATTGAGTACCAATAGTCTCCGGATGGTAAATCATTACCTTGGTAAATACCATCCCATCCACCGTTTTCTCCTTGATCTCCTACAAACTCAGCCAATAATCTTCCGTAACGGTCAAATACTTTGACTTCCATATTTCCGAAAAAGAAAGGTTGTTTAAAAGGATCTTGTCTAGGATACCAAAATTGATTCGAGCTACCACTTGGTGTAAAATAGTTTGGAATCAAAATATTGATAAACTCTAAATCCTGTACACGTACTACCTCACATGGTCTGCTTGCTACTCGTGTATCTACTACTTTTAATGCATAGGATGCTGTAGCATCTATGGTAAATATATTGGTCGCTAGTTCTGTAAAAGAAATATCAGTAATATCTGCAAAGGTTTGCCCTTCTGGTATGATAGCTACTGAATAGATATACTCAGTATTATATCCTTCTGTACCTACTAATATTTCATATTCATTTGGATCTCTAGGGTTATTGGTCATTTGTGCTATAGGTAATGGTAGCGGTGTGTATTCTGGTACTGAAATCACTCCAGCATCAAACTCACATCCTGTAGGCGTATATCTGAGTGTTCCCTGATATTCCCCTGGTGCAAATACCTCGAACTGCCCTTCTATAGCTTGTGGTATCGGTGCTGGTGCTCCATTGATCGGCGTTAATACAAATTCTAAGTTCGTATTTTCTGATGCTGCTCCTAATTCAAAGTCTACAAAATACTTCTCATCTTGTATAATGATAGGGTTTGTAGGATCAGTAAGGTCCCATACAGGACATTCGAATCGCTCATTCATCGTAGCTTCTAATACCACTCCTTCTGGAACTTCTACTGGTAGATTGATCGGACAATTATTAGCATCTCTAATAAAAATAGTAGTCGTACCGCCTGGTAACCCTGTAAAAGTCAATTGCCCTTCTACAAAATCAGCATCGTTATTGGTAATGCTAGTCGAATATGGAGAAATACCTCCTGTAATATCTATGGTCACTGCTCCGTCGCTATCACCTGCACACGTTTCTGGTGTGATCTCTCCTACAATGCCAGCAGCAAGCTGCGGTGGTTCAGAGATATCGATCATAAATACCACATCACATCCATTCGCATCTTGTGCTAATACTTCATACTGGCCTGGTGCCAATCGATCAAACGTATGCTCATTAGGAATGTTATCCGATGCATCGTTAAAGAAAATACCAGGATTAGAACTAATCGCAAATGAATACGGAGGTGTACCGCCACTTGCTAAAATTTTGATAACTCCGTTATCTTCTCCATTACATGTTACATTCGTTACTTCATCTGTAGGTGTGAATTCTGGTGGATTCTGCACAGTAAAGTTGGCAGATGATACACAATCTCTATCACTACGCACTGTATAAGTATATACGCCTGGTGGTAAGTCTCTGAATTCATTTTCGGCTTGTGGTCCCCATGTTTGACTAGTCGTTGTATTCACTAATTCAAACACATAAGCTCCAATACCTCCTGTAACTGTAGCAGTGATAATCGCTGTACTTTCATTAAAACAATTGATCTTAGCAGCAGATTCATCTAATGTGATGACAATATCACTGATCGGTAATACCGGTACAGGTGCAGAGAAATCAGAACGACATCCATTACTATCTATCACATAAAAACGATATTCACCTTCGGTTAGTGCTGTAAATTGCCCTGTAGTATTCGTTATTTCATTTCCGTCTCGATCTACACGAACATAGGTAGCAATAGCAACATCACTACTGCCACTAATCTGTACATCTATGGTATCTATAGCACATGTTACCTGAGTTACAGTATCGATAGTTACTGTCACTTCGCTTGGTTCATTGATCGTAGTGGTCACATTAATCCCACAATTTAGATTATCAGAAACAGTCACGGTATATCTTCCTGGGCCTAGATTGGTAAACTCATTAGTCGTTTGTGGACCACTGGTAGTTGTTCCATCAGGGAATCGCAATGTATAGATATAAGTATTAGGCCCTTGTCCTGCACTCGCATTGACCACAATACGACCATCTGTAGCGCCAAAACAACTTACGCTACTAGCGGGAATAGGATCTACTACTATTGGCGTAGGCCTCATGATATCAAAATTCTCTACATCAGTACATCCTTTTCCGTCTCTTGCTGTTAGTACATAACTACCTGAAGCCAAATTTTCAAACAAACCTGTAATATTAAGTTCTGAAAAAAGAGGATCTGCTGGTTTTACTAACGTATATGTAACTTCTCCTTGTCCTCCTGTAGTTGTAGCTTGTATTGCCCCATCACCTCCTGGGACACAAGATGCTGTTGGATTGATAAAACTAACTGTTGCATCTATCGCTGTACCTGGTCCTGTAATAGATACTGTATTAGATCGATTGGTACAGTTTGGTGGTGCATCCTGTACAATTTCTATAATATAAGTGCCTTGTGGTAATTCCATCGTACCTGCTACTCCTTGTAGAATCAAAACACCTGTACTAGCATCGCCATTTCCTGTAAATAATATATTTCCAGATACGGCATCTAGTACATTATATGTATATATATCTGAATAACCTGCAATTCCTACACTAATGCTACCATCTACATCTCCAAAACAGCTTACAGGAGCTTGCTGTGCTGCTGTAACCGTCATGGTATCGAATTCATCGATGGTATAAGTGCCTTGGATGGTACAATTTAATCCTAATCCATTTGAATTCCCTAGATCCGTAACACGGAATACATAGGTTCCTACAGAAGGTAAGTTAAAAAACTCTGCGGTATTACTACCCGTAGTAGTAATTGGAGCGGGTAAGGTAGTCACTGATGAAGGCGCACTGATCACCTCGAATAAGAAGTTACCAGAACCATTGTCTACAGTAACTCGTACGATTTCATCTGGGTTCGCACATGTTAAATCTTGTGTACTTACAAACTGTAAGTTATCCATAGGTGTATATGCATCTATAACTACATTGTACACTATAGAAGGACACCCATTTGTATCGAATAATTGGATATCATACCCACCTGGTATTGGAGCTTCCAGACTTGTATTTGGTGTGGTCAATGCGATACTAGGAATTACTGTACCATCGGGTCTGGTTACTGTAGCCGTATAAGGAGCTCCATTTCCACCTGTAATACCTGTAATATCAATCGTAGCATTAGGATTACCATCACAATCAAACTGATCACCTTGCGCTACAGTAGCTACTGGTTCAGTAACATCTGCAATGGTATAATCACCAGATACGATACATACTACATCTTGTGTAGTAGGTGCAACACCATTGGTTATGGTAGCTGTTACTTCTACTGTATATACCCCTGCGCCTAAGTTATTAAATATAGAACTGCTCTGAGCGGGTCTCGTTGTAGGCCCTGCAGTAATCTCATAAGTATAAGTTGCTGTTGGGTCTATAGTATCTGCTTGTAATTGTACATCAATAACTCCATCATTAACACCATTACATGAGATGGATAGATCCGTAGGAATATCCAAAATTGGCGCTATAGGTGCTGTAATACTTACAGGAGTTGTAAACGAACAACCGCCTCCATTAGCTCTACCATCATCCGTTACTTGTACAATATAATCTCCTGCCGCTACATTGCTAAATTCAAATGGGCTTGTACCTGTAACACCAGCTTGTATAACTGCTCCAGAAGCATTTTGTAGTTCAAAAGTAAGTGTTCCTACTGCTGTACCACTGGTTATGGTAGCCCTAATAACTCCATCAGTGTTTTGACAATTTGGTACTGTTGTAAAACTAGCTGTAAGTTCTAAAGGATCATATACATTAATAGTTCCTGTATCTAAACATCCATTTATATCCCTTACGAAAAAATTATATTGTCCTGCTCTAGATACTGTAAATTCAAATATACCATCATTAGGGATATCTGTTACAAAACTTGGAACATCTACGGTGGTTGGATCACCATCATCTATCCCATAAGATAAATCCCCTACGCCTCCAGTAGCATTTACCGTAAACGTATAATTATTATCATAAATACACGGATCATCTACAAAATCTATCGGTAAATTGGTAAATGAAGGAACTGGAGTATCAATAATTGTTGCTGAAACAGGTGACGCTATACATCCATTAGCGTCTCTAACATAAATATCATAGGTAGCTGCTGGTAAATTAAATGTACCTGTTGTATTAGTAAAAGTTCCCATCGTTGATGTATCATAGGTATATGGTGAAGTACCTCCTCTTCCTATGACTACAATTTGCCCAGGTCTAGGAGTTGAATCTAGATCACATAGCGCATCTATTGTATCTATCAAATCTAAAGACAAAGGAGAGGGCTCAGTAATATTAAACTCAATTGATGCCGTACAAAATGGTTCTGTTGGTGTAGAAAATAATATGATATAACTACCTACATCTAAACCTCCTATGTCACCATTATAAGGTGCAGCACCAGGAGTAGCTGAACCTGTAGTTATTGATGTTCCTGAAGCAGCATTAAATATTTGCCATTGTACATCATTGCCAGTATATCCATCAAAAGTAAAATTCACTTGTCCATCAGCTGAGCCAGTACATGTTACGTTGCTAAGATCTCTGATCTCAGCTGTTACTCCATTAGGAGGCGATACAGGATCAATGACTTGTCTATAAATACAATTTCCTGCGTCTCTAACTTCTACAATATAAGGAATATCGAAATTAAGGCCTGAAAATTGGTGTACATTTCCACCTGGAGTAGCATCTAATACAAAAGGTGGAGGTGGTAAATCATTTGTTATTGTATCTCCGTCTATATCTCCATTTGTTACAGTGAAATTTTGAAATCCAGGTACATCTACGATTCTAATTTCAAAAGGTCTTGATCCATTTCTTATAATAACATCATATACTGCTCCATTAGTAGTACAGTTTGAGTCTGAAGGTACAATGATTGCATCTAAACGATCTGGAGGAGAAGAAATAATCAATGGATCTGATGTAAATAGACAATTATTTTCATCTTCTATTGTGATGTAATAGGTTCCAAAATTTAATTCTTCAAAAATAAGCGGAGATGCTGGAGTTGGTATAACAGCAGTTGTAATATCATTACCTGTTGTTAATAAAGGATCAGATACTAATGTATTATCACTACTATTATATATTCTATATCTATACCCTGTAGTGGATATTGTACCTCCTGTTACTCCTTCTATAGTAATTTCTGCAAAGTCAAAACTTCCAGCACCAGAACAAGATACAACACCTGCTACTATTGTAGCATTTATAGGATCAGGTTCTATAACTTGTACACTACCTGTAAGTCTACATTCTTTTGCATCCTGTACAATGTAGTCGTAATTTCCAGCCGGTAATCCAGAGTAAATTGTTTGTGCACTAAAAGTTACCCCATTATCAATACTTGTTAAGTACGGAGGAGTACCAACTGTAGCATCTATTACAAAACTAATGATCCCTGTAGTATCTCCATTACATGAAATATTAGTAGGCGTTACGGTGGCTACAGGACTTACTGCTGGCGTTACCGTTATTGTATTAGATATATCTGTACAAGCTGGATTAGCTGAATCAGTAACCATAAAAACATAGGTACCTGCTGCTGCTGCAGTATAGGTAGTAATTGTTGGATCTGCAATAGGAGTAAAACCTCCTCCATTAAAGTTGACCAATAAAGATACATTGCCATTACCTCCTGTAATATTTATACCAATTGAAGCTGCTGGGTTTGCTGTACAATCTAAATCTTTTAATAATGAAGCAGTAATAGTTACTGGTGCTGCAATTACTTGTGTCAATTGTTGGCTACAGCCCACACTATCTGTTACAGTCACTACATAAGTGCCTGCTTGTGTAAGATCAGGGGTTGTAAAGTTACGAACACCTGCTCCTAATGGGGTATTCCCTATAATTTGTACGCCATCTCTAGCAATGGTATATGTAAAATTAGGAGTTCCACCTGCTATAGCAATGTCTAAAGTAGCGATACCGTCATCTAAACACAATTCACTACCAGTCAATGAGAGTGTAACTGCTGGCAAAGTAGGAATCAATATGGTTTGTTCGGTAGTACATACTCCCGTACGATCAAATACTGCTACTGTATAGGGTGTACTATCATCCGATGGCATTCCTGTAAACGGTGTATCAATGGCTTGTGGCCCAAGATTGGTTCCGTTAGTAGGATGTGTAAGCGTGTAAGTATAAGCTGCACCATTAGCTCCTCCTACATTGGTCACTCCTATTGTATTCGTATCACAGGTTTGTGCTAATGTAATATCAAATTGTACTTCGTCTGCTGGTTCTGTAATCGTCACCGTAGCGGTATCTGTACAAGGGGTTGTAATGCTTGGATTTCGATCAGTAACTGTAATAGTATACACTCCCTCTGCTAAGTTTTCTATTAACAAAGGATCTGAAGGAAATTCTCCTTCATTTACTCTAGCAGTAGATGGTGCTGGACCTGTAACTAGAAAAGCAAAGTTAGAAAATATACTTGTATCCACTGTAAATGTCAATGCTCCATCATTGCCTCCTAAACAAGTTACAGGTCTGGTTTGATCTGCACTAGTAATGGCTATTTTAGGAACTGGATCAGCGACAAATGTTTTTACAAAGGTACATTGCTCATCACTTCTTCTGGCTGTTACCGTATATACAACTCCCAGATCGATGGTATAGCTATTGGTGGTTACAAAACCTGTAGTGCCTGCACCTGTTGTAGGATTTGGGCTTACTTCATACTCGTAAGTTACACCCGCAGTACCAATTGCTGGATCTGCATTAAATGTCAATGTTGCTTTGTCTGTTGTACAATCTATAGCTGACTGTACAAAAATAATATCATTGATCGGCAATACCTTTGGAACTCCTTGTACCAATTCAATTGCACAATCATTAGTCCCTTGGTTTCTGATATAAATTGTATAAGAACCATCTGTAGCGACAGGAATTTCTACGGATGTTCCTGTAAAAATGGTAAAATTTGTATTATCAAAGCTCCACTCATAGTTTCCTGAACCACCTGTGATATTGCTTACTTCTATAATTGCATTCTCATTCGATGGAATACAACTCAACCCTCTTTTTAGATCGATATCAGCTGTGATCGCCGATGGCGAAACTACAGGAGCTACCGCTTGTCTCACAGGACATATAGGAGATACTAACGGTGGGAAAGAACAAGCAGGGTTGTTAATTACTGCTGTAGGATTATTATGCAATACTGTCACTACATAGTTGCTTCCTGCTGCTACATTGGCAAATGTAATATTTTGGCTTGTGGCCAATGGTATTTCATTCACCAAGCTCCATAGTGCTGGATCCCAATTTGTCGGATCTCCGCAATTAGGATCTGCAATACAATCCCATAATTGATAGGTAAACAAACGACCTCCTACAGTAGGAGATACCGCTACTTGTATCTGCCCTGTATCACTTGGACACGGTGGCTGTACCACAGTAACTGCATCGATTACAATCGGTGTATATGGACTAATATTATCGATACTAGCTTCAATGATACAAGAAGGAGTCCCTGCAGGTATATTCTGATCACTTACACTAAATGTATAGGTACGACTAGGATCTGCTGGTAAGGGTATTTCAAATATATTACAGCTTACAAAATTACCATCTCCGTTATCATACAAATAATTTCCTGACCCCTCAAGTACATTCACTTGTACCAAAGCCCCTCTATCACAAGTTTCAGGAGCTAATAACACTACTTCTGCCTCAAAAGCTGGAGCCTCTGCTATAGTTACGTCAAAACTTTCCACACATTCTGGCGCAGGTCTATTAGAAATGACCTCTACTGTATAATCTCCAGGAGGTAAATCTCTCTGGGTATAATTTCCATTATTGGCACTACTGTTAGGTACAATAATGTCGTCTGCCAATTCCGAACTCGAAATGGTATATTGGTATTCAGGGTTACCTCGTGTTACGCTAATATTGATTCTTCCTGTACCTGAACCGCTATCATCATTCACACATGTAGGAGGTACCGTAGTTACTTCAAAAACAGGGTCAATTGATGGCACATTAATTCTAGCTTCGTATTCACAACCTGTAAAGGTAGTGTCAATAGCATAGACTGTAATATCACCTGGACTACTAATCGCAAATACTCCATTAGTATTGGTATAAGGGCCTCCTGAAGTTAAACTAAAGGCAAAATTGGTAGGTACATTGGTTACAGTGATACTACCATCATTACCACATTCTATGGGTTGCATAGCTAACTCAGGCTGGTAATCATTTTTAAAAACACTAAAATAGAACGGTATGACACAACCACCACTAAACTCTACCATGATTCTATAATCTCCTGCTATTTCGACTGTAAAGTTAGGAGTATTACCATCAGGTTCTTCAATCCAATTAGTGTCTGTACAATTACCATCCAAAAGTGAACAAGGATCATTAGGATCTAAGATACAATCTCCTGAAGGTGCCAAACGCTGCCAAGAAATACTATCTATTCCAGAAGGATCAAAACCTGTTTGTAGTTCAAAAGTTTGATCTCCACATAACAGTATTTGTGGTAGTTCTAAACCACTACATGAAGCGGTAATCACTGTATCCCCATTGACATATGTCAGTATTGGGTTTTCTATGTCTCTAAAACTATCTACATTAAACTCTTCTGTGAGTGTCATACAACTAGGTTCTACTCCATCAATATCTTCCTTAACTACAGTATACACTCCACTTTGTACATCACTAATATCTAAGATATTTGCATTCGGTCCTGTTTGTACTAAAGATCCACTAATACTAGGGCCTGTCCATGTATACTGACTATACCCTGTTCCCGCTATCAGCTGTAATGTACTATTACATGCTACTACTTCTTGACGACATGCAGGTACATTGACCAAAATATTCGAAACCTCTCCTAGATTTTCTCCACATGGACCTAATTCTGCAGTACTAAAAGTTCTAGCGTCAGTCGTGGATACAGCACCTGTAAATACAGCTGAAGCAGAATTGGTAATGATATTAGAACAGGCATCTCTTAATTCCTCACAAGTACTCACCAACTTTGCTCTAAATCGGATAAAAATAGGTCCATCTCCTTCTCCTATTGGCTGGTCATTAGGAGTTTCAACTATATCAGATGGTATTTGGAATACAATAGAATTTGTAGTAGTATCAGGTGTAAAAGTTATGCCTGCAGGTACAGAAACTACTTCTAATAGGTCCATATTTACTGGTAATACATCTGTAATCACTACAGAACCATCTACAAAATCTTCATTCCCGATATTTTCTATTTCTAGTTCATAAAATACTTCATCACCCAGTTCTACAGTTTGATCTGTAATATCTGTTACCCCATCTACATCAAATACTCTTTTGATGATCTGTAATTCTGGCTCGATTACAGTTACAGAAAAAGCACCAAAAAATACACCGTAACGGTCATTTCCCGTGTCTATTCTAAAGTTAGCGTTGGTTTGGTTATTACCGATCAATCGATTTCCTTCGTTGGGTAATCTAAATAAGTCTGCATCAAATCCTAAGGTATTTTCTGAGGCAGGAACTCTATTCGTAATAAAATTATTATCAATAGTAATCGAACTATTAAAGAAGTTTCTAACGGGATTAATATCTGTAAAATTATTAAATCCTTCTCCTAATGCTGTAAAGGTATTAGATCCAATAGGAGGTGTTTCTATCAATAACTGATCTTGTAAAAAAGCTTTATCCCCTTCTAATGCTGCTACACCAAACAATACATCTACAGGTTGATTTCCTTGTAGCGTTCTAAATCCTGAAAAAGAAAAGTCTACAGGATTTGGTGCACTTGAAAATATCTGTACATACCCATCTTGAGTACTGATAAACTTACTTGATTCTATAGGATCTTCATACACCACTACTAATACCCATCCCCCACAAGCTCCATCTGCTGTAGAGGTATACCCTTGTGTAGCATTTATATTGGCTACTGTATACATCCCGAAAGGATTGGCAGGATCTATCAAATTAGTTACCTCGCTATAACATACATACTGTACTTCATCATTCGCTGTGTTAGAATTGTTTGTTGGAGTGTTTCGATACCCATCCCATACGATACTTTCTGCAGTAAGATCTACATAATTTCCATTCGGCACTTTAAATTTTACATTCTCGAAGTTTGCAGGTCCTTGTCTTCTAGGGTCTGTAAGGGGTAAACCTGATAATTGAGCATCTCCAGTAGTAGATAAAGTAGCTAACACCACGTTAGGCTCTGCTTGTAACAAAGTGATTAAATCCGCATTGTTAAAATTACCATTAGAAATATCATCATTACCAATTGACACCGAAGGAATATTAATAGTAGGACCATTTCCTGCTAGTTTAGGTAAATTTCCATTATTATGTACAATGACTACTCCTACTGCTCCTGCAGTCTGCGCATTGACTACTTTTTCGCGTAGGGAACAACTCCCTGTATTTCTTATCACCGCTATATTTCCTGCTAGCGCAGCTCCATTGGTAATGCCACAACCACTTTCTGGCTGCGCCACTACTAGATACGAAGTTACTGGACTCAATCTAATATCAGAATTATCATTAACAAATTCTGAAGATCGAGCTACATAATCTTTGGCTATAGGAGAATTATTAACTATTAATCTCACATTTGTACTATCAGTAGATATCTCATCTAAATCATAAAAAGCTGCAGAGTCTCTTCGAGCCATATAATAATTGGCTGACCAATACAATCCTGCGTATACAATTTTACCACAGTTTTCTCTAGGTACAGTTAAATTCGCACTACTAGAACTAAAGGTAGTAGGATCATTATCTACATCTATATAAGCTGTAACATTATCTCCATTAGAAGAATTATTTACATTATAAGGATCATTTGGATCTAAAAATCCATTTTTATATACCAAACCAACAATATCATTGGCTGTCATCGTCAAGTTCCCCCTAATCGTTTCATTAGTATATCGGGGTGCAATTTTTTTTAACTCTTGCGCATAGAGTCTATTTAAGGCACTACTAGTAATTATGACTATTAGCAGTACAGCTTTAGGTATTATCCTTTTCATAAGCTGCTAGATTTGAGTTGTGTAGTTAATTTTAGTTTAAAATTTATTCTGTGAGTGAGAAGGGGGGTAATTATTTTAATTAATTAGTTCACTTATTTCATTTCACTATTGTAGCTCAATTAAGAGCATACAATTCTCTATCATGTACACTATGCTTTTTTAGGACACAAGTTATTGCTAACTTGATTATGACTATCAAATCTTTCTAAAAATACACATAGGTATCTTTTACCTTATAAAACTTTTAAAGTAGTCTAGGTACTAAATCTCGAGTAGTTATTCATCATTTCACTGTTATTTTAAAAATATACAATTAGCATTTTGCAGCTACACTAGTTGCTATAAACCAACATTTATTGGGTTATATCTGACTATCAAATCTTTTTTTAGCATTGTGCATTAACTAATTGTTTTGGGGTTTCTATAATACATTAACTATTAATCGTTTCTACTTATTGTATTTTAAGTATATACAATTCTCCATCATACGTGTTATTTACATTAGAGAACAAGCTTTGTTTCGCTTGATCCAGACTATCAAATCTATCTAAATACACGTATATATAATTATCTTTCGGGTTTCTAAAATATTTTGGTTCTAATCCTTTTGACTTCAATCTAGCCATTCCTCTTTCGAAGTAATTTTCTCTTTTAAAAATATTTGTAATCAAATAATATCCATTTTTAATATCATGGCCACCTATATAGGATAAGCTTTCTGTAAGTACCGTATCGTCTTTTACAGTCTCTTTAATAACTCTGGTTTCTTGTACCAGTCGTTTCAGCGATGCTACCTTACTCTTGGCGATTTGTAAAATCCACATATCACCGTAGTACTTATTTCCTATATTATTTAAATAATTCTCTGCAGCTTCATTTCTATCTGTAAAACTCTTAATAGAAACATACTGAAATTGATTTTCTGGATTGAGTATGATCTGAGCATCATTAAATCCTAAATCATTTAATGTATTCGTAAATTTATCTGCATATGCCCCTCCTTTAAATACATTTCCAATTAAGTAATATCCTTCTGGGTATCCTGGTATGTATTTAGTCGCAAACTTAGGTTCTGGTCTAGAAGCCTCTGCATATTTGATAAATCTGTTTTTAGCAGTCAATCGTTTAGAACTTGAAGGATCTGTCTCTCTTTTTACTTCCTCCGCTTCATCATTCATACTTACTAACGATTCTAATAACTTGCTAAATTCTCGTTTATCAAGATTTACACTAGTTGTTAGTAATGAATCTCTAGTAGCAATTAACTTTTTAGTAATACGACTACTATTATCTAACTCTCTCTGAATGTCATTGAGATTATCGGCATCATTATTCTGCGCTGCTTGAGCCTCGGCTTCCTGACGTGCTATTTCCTGCGCTAATCGAGCTGTTTCAGCCTCTTGACGCGCTTTTTCTTCTGCTTCCTGACGTAATCGTTCTTCCTCAGCTAATCGTGCAGCCTCGGCCTCTTGGCGCGCTTGTTCTTCTGCTGCCAATCGCTCGGCTTCAGCTTCCTGACGCAAACGCTCTGCTTCGGCTTGTATAGCAGCTTCTTGGCGTAATCGTTCTTCCTCAGCTAATCGTGCTGCTTCAGCTTCTTCTCGTAAACGCTGCTCCTCAGCCAATCGTGCTGCTTCAGCTTCCTGACGCGCTTGTTCTTCTGCAGCCAATCGCTCGGCTTCCGCTTCCTGACGCAAACGCTCTGCTTCGGCTTGTCTAGCAGCTTCTTGACGTACTCTTTCTTCCTCAGCTAATCGTGCAGCCTCGGCTTCTTCGCGTAAACGCTGCTCCTCAGCCAATCGTGCTGCTTCAGCTTCCTGACGCGCTTGTTCTTCTGCAGCCAATCGCTCGGCTTCAGCTTCCTGGCGCAAACGCTCTTCTTCAGCTTGTTGAGCAGCTTCTTGACGTACTCTTTCTTCTTCTGCTAATCGTGCAGCCTGAGCTTCTTCTTGTAAACGCTGCTCCTCGGCCAATCGTGCTGTTTCGGCTTCTTGACGCGCTTGCTCTTCTGCAGCCAATCGCTCAGCCTCGGCTTCCTGACGTAATCGCTCTTCTTCAGCTTGTTGAGTAGCTTCTTTTTCGATTTGTTGTTGTTGTACTTCTCTTTCTAATTTCTTTCTTGAAGCTATTCTCTCTTCTTCAGCCTTTCTCTCTGCTACTTCTCTTTCTAGTTTCCTCTGTGAAGCCAATCGCTCTTCTTCTTCTGCAGCTTGTTGTTGCTGTACTTCTCTTTCTAATTTCTTTCTTGAAGCTATTCTCTCTTCTTCTTCCTTCTGTGCTTTCATCTCTAGCTCTAGCTTTTTCTGCTGCGCTAATCGCCTTTCTTCTTCTTCTGCAGCTTTTTGCTCTGCTACTTGTCTAGTAACTTCTGCTTCTTGTCTTTTCGCTTCTTCTTTCGCTTCTATTGCAGCTTCTTGCTTTTCGGCTTCGGCTTCTCTTTCTGCTTCTTCTGCAGCTATAGCGGCTTCTATTTTTCTTATTTCTTCTGCTTCTTTTTCTGATCTTTCTTCAGCAGCAGCAGCTACTCTTCTTTCTTCTTCTTCTTTGGCAGCAGCAGCTTCTTCTTCCTTCTTTTGCTTCGCCATTTCTAATTGTAGCTTCTTTCTAGCCGCGATTCTTTCTTCTTCTCGTTTCTGCTCATTCATCTCTAACTGCAATCTTTTGCGTGCAGCTATCTCTTCCTCTTCTTTTTGTTTATTGAGTAGTTTTACTTCTTCTTCTCTTTGTAAAGAAAGATTTCTTGCTCTTTTTTGCTCTTCTCGCTTAGCATCTTGAATCGATCTTTCAAGGCGGCTCATGGTACGCTGTGCTTTGCTTAGAGAATCTCCTTTTGTATTTCTTAACTCTCTAATAAGCTTGTTTTGTTGTAGAATTTCTTTTTTAAGTCTTCTAATTTCAGAATCTCTTGCTTCGTAAGCTGGATTCGATGCACCTCTTTTTCTTTTGCGTTTTTTCTCTACTGCAAAATTATACGCTGCAAAAAACTCATGAGTTGCTCCAAACTCTGCAACATTTGCAGCTCCTCCTATACCAGGTTCTACAGTATATCCCAAAGAAACATAATCATTGATATGCACACCTATTCCTAGCGCAGCTCCGTAAAAGCTATTATAACCTAATTGTGCAAAACCATATTCTTTCATTTCAAAGAATACATTACCTCCATACCGTAATTCTTGTTGTCCAGGTTTTGATGCATATCCCATCGCTCTTATTTCATTATCTGTCCTCCAATCAAGCTCTGTAGTGTACATCACATGACCTGAATAAACGAAATTATCTGTAAGTAATTCACTATCCGTAAGGTTATAAGTCACAAGATTTCCTACAGAAACTCCGACATCGAAATTCTGATAATTAAAATTCACACCTGGGTGTAATACAAACACCGAACTATTCTGATAATTATTGATTACATCATCATCTATTTGAGCTCCATCTAGATTAGATTTTAAGAAACTCTGCGAATAATTAAGATTCATCCCGAATGTAAAGTTCATATCTCGGTCCAATTCTAAATTGTAAGCAAAGTTTACAGCAGCTCCAAAGAATCTAAAAATACCCACATTTTGCTGAAACAGGCCTACTCCTACTCCAATCTTTTCTTCAAAGTTTCCAGTATAATTTAAAAAATAGGTTTGTGAATTATCAGTAAAGGTAGCTCTAGGATTTCTATTAAAAATATTGATTGATTTTTTGTCTTCGCGAACTAAAGAAAACGTTGGGTTGTATACAAATCGATTGTATTCTACAGCATTGTGCAAAGGAATATCTGATGGTAGTACACCAGCTGCACTAGTAGTTGCTTCTTGACTACAAATGGTTTGTAAAGATGCGATACAAAATAATATAAAAAGTAATTTTTTTATCATAGAATTATCTCATTACTGTAATTGTTCCCTTTTTTACGATTGCGTTATTTTTAGATATTACGTAGTAGTAAATAAGTTCGTTGGCTTGGGATGCTGATTCTCTAGGCCAATCTGTATTATATCCTCCAGATTTTTTAAAATCAATTTTTCCATTAGACGAGTAGATCGTAATTTCTACATCAGCTTCTTTAAATTCTGCAGGAAGTATCCAATCATTATTCGCTTCATTACCACCTGGTGTAATTACATTAGGAACTAACTCAGAAAGTATTTCTGGTCCTCTTACCGGTGCTATTTCTGTATCTGTAGTACATAATGTGCTGCTAATTCTAGCAAAATAGCTCCCTGTTTCTGTAACTGTTAATGTATTCGTGGTCTCACCTTCTATAGGTGTTTCCGTGCCATTATCAGTGCTAAACCATTCATATGTATAGCCTGGGTTTAGTGGTGCTGTAAGTGTTACAGTAGCTCCTGGTTCTAAAATTGTAGGATTAACATCTAATACTATTCCTGTAGATAAAAATGTTATGGGTAGATTGTCAGACACTGTATCAGGTAAACCACCAGGTTTAAAAATAGCTCTTAATTCAAAACTTCCGTCGGCATCTGATTGATTAACATTTAACGACAAAGAAGTTTCTCCTGTAGAAACTCCATCTTTAAACCATTCAAAATCAAAAAAACCGAGTTGTTCTTCGGTGAGTGGAACTTCTTCTCCTGTGACGGTAATTCCTAACATTTCTGCTAGCTCTATGACTATGGGATCTTGTTCGCAATCGGCTACTTCTTGAATTTGAGTGACTAATCTAAAACGTTCTGCAGCAAATACCGTAGTAGTTGAAGATAGCATAGAATTACAAGGATCATTGGCTTCTATTTCTACAGTATAACTTCCCACAAAAGGTGCTCCGAATTCAAGAGGTTCGTTGGTAGTTACTCCTTGTACTTGTGTGTCATTCCCCACTTTCCACCTAAAAGTACTCCCTACAGGTGCATTGGTTTCTACTGATAGTGTAAGTGTTTGTGTAGGTAATAGTATTAGCATTTCTGGAAGAGGAACTGTTATACTAGAACCTTCATTATTTACAGTAACAGTATTACTGGGTAACGTACAATCCTCGCTATAGATTACATCTACTCTATAGTCACCTTCAAAATTATTCTCTGGTAATGTGATGATAGAAGCTATTTCACCTTCTAAAGGCTCTCCATTTTTAAACCATTGATAATCTAGAGAAGGATCCGATTCACTACTGCTCAATTGTTTCAATTCATCTGGACAGAAAGAGAAATCTGCAGCATCTGTAGTAATTGTAAGATCTCCCAATTGTAGTAAAGAGACATCTACATTATTTGTTCTAGAAAAAGGGAATACATTTAAACATCCACCTAAAGGAATTCTAGCAAAATAAGTACCTGCTTGTGTAACTGTAATACTCGATTCTGACTCACCCGCAATTTTACCACCATCTCTAAACCATTCCCAAGTAAAATTATCAGGGTCTACAACATTATCATTGTCATCTATAATAGTAATCGCTATTTCTTTACTAAATGAAGAAACATCACAAAAGACTACATCATCTCTATCGTTTAATCTCAATGTAATATCATTTCTAAAGAAATGCATGGGTACATCATCAGATACGCCACTTGCTAAATTAGCTACTGAAGATGAAATAACTCTTAATTTATAAGTATCACTATTAGAATCCTCGGGGATTGGAAAATCTTCAAACAGTATATCTTGTTCACTACTGGTTCCATTGTTGGGACCATCCGCTATATCTAATACAATAGGATTGGTAAAATCTCCATTTGCATCAGATCGCTGTAATATAAATTTATTATCATTAGGAAAGGCACTACCAGGTGATAAGACAGCAATTACCGTAGCTTTGTTAGAAACAAAGTCAGCACAGGCCGCAAAGCTTTGTAACTCCGGCGAACTAATACTACGTCCTGACTGTGCTATTGACACATAAGAAGCTTGTGTCAAAAACAGCATGACGATCAATAGGTTAAGTTTCTTTCTCATTATATCTCACTTTTAAAAGGTCGATACTACTCATATTATTATCAAAATTGGGAAGTCTGTTAATAATATTGTTAATATAATTATTGTAATGTCATAAAATTATAAATTAAAAGTATATATCAAGCCAATTTTTCATTTTTTTTTGTAATAATATTCTTACTAATTCTTGAAGATTATAATTACATTCCATCATACTTACCTTTAAGCAAGCATTAAATATACGTATTTTTTTATTAATCAGTATTTTAAAAGATTCAAAATACTGATTTTTTAGTTTTTTTAAGACTACTATGGCTTAAGTTTTATATTTAATAATAAGTAAAATCCTACAATTTTTTATCATTTTTGAAAAAATTTGAAAACGTTTTTGAATACTTAGTTCTTTTAAAAAAAACGTTTTTGTCGACTAAATACAGTTTAGCTATATACTTTTTTCTAGTATTTAGTCACTAATTTTATAATATTTAACAATTTTTGTGCCTTAAATTTCAGTAAGACTTTATATCATAATTTTGACCACAATTACGGGAAATTTCTTCTATTTTATATAGCAAAACCAAACTTTATAATATTAAAATGCATACCATGAATTCTAAATAGAGTTTTCTATTCTTTGGAATGATTTACCTTTTTTAAATTTCAGTAAAATGAACGGCTATTATAGTAAATTATAGACCCATTTCTATACTCTATATTAAAGAAAAAAGCCTGATAGAATATGAATATTCATAGTTCTATCAGGCTCCTTAATTTATACTGCTAGTATCTAGTAGTTAGCTTATTCTTTTTCAGTTTCTACAACTTCACCTCCATTGAGTTCTAATAAGATCTTATCTGTTATATCTAATTCCTCGCTAGCATAAAAGATATTACCTACTTCTGTTTCTCCATAGATATATGTATATCCATTTTTCTTTCCGTAATCTTTTACAAAATCTTTTACTTTATTGATAATAGAGTCTATTTCTGCTTGGCTTCCTTGTTGTATCTCTTGCATTCTGGTTTGCTGCTCTCTTTGCAAGTTTTGCTGCTTCACCATTAACTCTTGCTCTTTTTTCTCTCTATTAGAAGCACTCATAGACTTCATGATATTTTGATATCCCTGCACCTCTATCTGAAATTGCTTGGCTTTCTCTTCTAACTCTGCTCGCACTTCATTATTCTTTTGCGTCCATTTTTCTTGTGCAACCTTCATTTCTTTAAAATCAGAAACAACTTTTGTATTATTTACATATGCAGTTTTATCAGTTTTTTGATTACAGGATAGCATTGCCACGGAAGCAACTATCATCAAGATATATTTTTTCATTTTTATGGATTTTTAATGTTGCGCAAAAATATCAAAGTTCAATTGATGTATTTGCTAATAGTAACTCAAAAAAACAAACTATAATAAAAAACAATTATTTTTAATTTTTAAATAATTAATAACTATTACTATTCGTTTATATAAATGCTTTTTTAGGAGTTTTCTAAAAAAAGTAATAGAATTACATTACTGTTACACTTATAACCCTTTAAAAGCTTTTAAAAAGCGAAAAATTAGTTTTTGAGCACATAAATATGAGATGAGTATTCTTTGGTACGTATTCCTTTTAGGTTTGATAAGAATCCTATATAAAAAGCCTTGAAATAATTTATTTTTCCTGTTTTATATTTTTCTGAAAGCATCGCTACATAAAAAGCATCGAATGGCATAGGCAAGATCGTTTTTAGCGCTATATTTTTAGATTTAAACAATACTTCAATAGATTTCTTAGAAAAATGCCATAAATGCCTTGGTACATCATACGCTGCCCAAAAAGATTTGTAATAATTAGCATCATATGATTTATAATTTGGCACCGCTATAATTAAATGGCCATTGGGTTTTAATAGTCGTTTAATTTCATCTATTTGCGTTTCTAACACAGGTACATGCTCTAATACATGCCACATCGTAATAACATCAAAGCTCTGTGAACTAAGGTCACTCGTATTGGTGAATAATTCAATTCCCTTGTTTTTAGCGAGGGCTCTTGCTGATTTGCTTGGCTCTACTCCTACACTATCCCATTTATTTGATGCTGCTGCGACCAAAAAATCGCCTGTTCCGGCACCTATGTCCAAAATTCTACCTGCACTACCATTTAAATCAGTAATTAATTTTACTTTTTGTTTGAGTGCGTATTTTTTTACTAGCTGATATATATGCTCTATTAATGATCTTTTGGCATCAGTATGTGAAATATAATCCTCACTTTCATAATATTTGTGTAAACGGTTTTCTTGTGGTTTTGGTGTGGTTATAAGCATCTCCGTTTGCTCATCTAAATAAAGAGCAAACTTTTCTTGGGATACTGTATGATCTATACACTCTAAAAAAGGTTCTTTTTTTGATGTATTCATTGACTGCTATGTAAATAATGTGATTTTATAATTCCAAAAGTAACCTTTTTTAGCTAGTATATGCCTTATAAAAGCACTCCATGATATGAAGTAGTTTACACTTTGAAGTCATCTTGACTTTTTGTTTTTTACCTAAAATGAGAAGAAATTTGACTGAATAAGTCACTTTTTTAAATTCATAGCAGCGCTACGGATAAAAAAGTAACGAAATACAGGTGAATTTCAGTCATTTTTTAGGGAAAAGAAAAAGTCAAGATGAGTTCTTTATATCATTGGCTATAAATATGATCTTTTACGCTCAATTTTTGTGACTTTTGAGTTCTATAACACAAATTTGAAACAAAAAATACAGCATTTAGTTAGAAGATCTTCGATTTTCGCTGGAGTCAAAAAATTATAAACTGCTTCTATTTGTATTAGGGCGTTCCCCAAGGGTCGGGCTATACGTTACAATTCCTCGCACTCCTTATAGTCGTACTGCGGGATTTTCACTTCTATCCCTAACGCAAAAAAAGGTTATTTATCAAATTGTTCTTTCTTTTCTGAATTATTTAGACAATTCTTCTTCAAATGGTATTAGTAAACACTGCTTTTGCAATTCTTAAACTCTTTGGTAGTACACTAGCACAAAATCATTGTATTTGACTGATAAAAAGAGTATTCTTTAAAAAGTTACTAAAAAAAGTTCTTTTACATTCAAGTTTTGTGACTTTTGAGTTTCTAAGCACTGTCATAGATCAAAAAATACTGTATTTGATTATAAAAACTTCGATTTTCGTTAAAATTGAAAATTAAAGCTTCTTCTATATGTTCTTCTTTACTCTTTAGTACTCAAATCCTATTGTATCCTAAAAATCTAAAGCATACTACTTCTATTCTATCAGAATAGTTCATTGCATTTTTTTAATTAGCTATTAGTTTTATTTCTATTTAATAAAGTGATTTGTAAGTTCTGTTAGACTACTAAATAAAAAACTGTATGTAGCCACAAAGTTTTCATTTTTTGCTAAAATCTAAAAAATTAGATCTCTTCTATGATACTTCGTGCTTATTCTAAAATATTTTTTTGCTCTTTACTCTTATAATGAAGTGATTTAAACTTTTTAAAATTTGCTATAAAAACGACCTTTTGCACCCAAATTTTGCAATTTTTTAGTTCCGTAGCGCTGCTATGCAACAAAAAAATTACTTCATTTGGTCACAAAATCTTCGATTTTCGCTGAAATCGAAAAAGTTTAAATCACTTCAATGCAATAGAATTAATAATGAACTCATTTTATTTTTTTTGAGTGTAAGATGATTTTCTATCTATTCGTTAGAAGTTAAGTAGTTATTTGAACTACTAGGGCTATCAATCATACTAAAAAGGCTTCGCTACATGTTTGTTTATATAAAACTAGTGGAAATCTAAGTTTTCTATGCTATTTTCTAGAGTTTTCTCTTTTTTGAGATTACTAAAAGTATTTTATCTCTATTTCTATGAATCATCAGTTTTTGATGGTTTGGATGTATAACTAGAATAATTATCAATTTATTCTAATATTATGAATAGTATATATAGAACTCATCTTGACTTTTTGTTTTTGTCCGTAGCGCTGCTATGAATTTCAAAAAGTACCTTATCCAGTCAAATTTCCTCTCATTTTCGGTCAAAGATAAAAAGTCAAGATGAGTTCTATGTAAATGAAACACTGTTTAGTCTTAATCAAAAAAAGAATGATCCTTTTTTTGCGTTAGGGATAGGAGCGGCATCCTTTTTGTTTTCTTTTCAAAACAAAAAGATATAGCGGATAGCCCGACCCTTGGGTAACGCCCTAATTACAATCTAAATTTATCAGAATAACGTTTCAACTCTTTTTATACAATAGAACGCTACATAATGATGTGATGCTAAAACCTAGAGAACATTAAGTTTTAGTATATACATAGGATATAAAAAGATGCACTAGATACATTTCATTTCCACTGGTTATTGTATCTATTTTGAGTGTTTATGGAACTAAATGATATGCTTTTTTGAAGATGTTCCACGTGGAACTATTCTTATGTAGCATCAAATATGGATACATCTAAGAGTTCAGCTAGCTTAGTTGCGTATGATAAGGATGTACTATAATCATTGGTTTTATAAACGGTAAACTTTTCTGAATCCTTAAAAAAACGAATAACAATTGTATCCTTTGTATTTTTTCTACCTATGGCACCAATAGCACCCCACTCATTTCTATCTGCGTATGATGTACTGAATATAGATATGTAAGACGGATATTTAGTATGAAGTGATAACTTAAGAACAGATATTCCAAAAAAACAAATATGCTTTTTGTTATTGAAATCAGCTTTGATTTCATACTTGATACTATATGCAGAAAGTAGTAAAGCCAAAAGAAAAAGGAATACTTGCTTATATATAGCAACTTCTAAAAAAAAGATAATTTGTAGAAACACTAGAAAAAGTAAACCTCCCAAAATTTTAATTTTGAGAGGTTTTTGCTGATCTAATACTACTGATTCCATATAGTTTAAAACTGTTCGTTATGTTCTATAAAATTATTTAATTACTATAGAACCTTATTATCTACCCATGTATACGAGTAAAACAGAAATATCGCTTGGGGTGACTCCACTGATTCTAGAAGCTTGTGAAATGGTAGCGGGTCTTATTTTGGACATTTTTTCGCAAGCTTCGTATGATAAAGATTTTAGCTTGGTGTAATCAAAATCTTTTGGGATTTTGATATTCTCTAATCTATTTAGCTTGTCTGCATTATTTTTTTCTTTTTCGATATACCCTGAATACTTGATCTGTATTTCTGTTTGCTCTAGGATCTCTTTATCTAATTTATGCTCTTTAATGTAAGCATCTATTTTTTCGAAATGCTTAATATCATCTAATGTCAACTGTGGTCTAGCAAATAACTTAAATAATTTACCACTTTGTTTTATGGGTGACGAGCCTTTGGCTTCTAATACAGGGTTTGCTTCTTTAGGTGTTACACTGGTTTCTCTAAAAAACTGTACAAAAGCTGATGCTTTCTTTTCTTTGGCCTCCATACGATGCATTCTATCGTCTGTAGCTAATCCAATTTTATGCGCCATAGGAGTAAGTCTAAAGTCTGCATTATCCTGCCTTAGAAGCGTTCTATACTCCGCTCTAGAGGTAAACATACGATAAGGTTCTTCTGTCCCTTTGGTAATAAGATCGTCTATGAGAACGCCTATATACGCCTCACTTCTTTTTAGAATGAAGGCTTCTTCTTCTTTTACTTTTAATGCGGCATTGATACCTGCCATCAGTCCCTGAGATGCGGCTTCTTCATAACCTGTAGTTCCGTTTATTTGTCCAGCAAAAAATAAGCCTGCAATTAGTTTTGTTTCTAATGTATGCGTTAATTGAGTTGGTGGAAAATAATCATATTCTATAGCATACCCTGGTCTAAAAAATTTAACTGCTTCGAATCCTGCTACAGATCTCAGTGCTTTAAATTGTACATCTTCTGGAAGGGATGTAGAAAAACCATTTACATATACTTCTACCGTATCCCAACCTTCTGGTTCTACAAATATCTGATGTCTATCCTTATCTGCAAATCGGTTAATCTTGTCTTCTATGGATGGACAATATCTGGGTCCAATACTTTTTATTCTACCATTAAACATAGGTGATCTATCAAAACCTTCCCTGAGTAAATCATGCACTTCTGTAGAGGTGTATGTCATGTAACAGGAACGTTGTTTGGTCAATGGTTTTGAAAGATCTGAATAGCTAAATTTTTCTGGCTGTTCATCCCCTAGTTGTTCTACCATTTTGGTATAGTCTAAAGACCGTCCATCTACTCTTGGGGGAGTTCCTGTCTTCATTCTTCCTGCATCGAATCCAAGATCGATTAATTGTTCTGTGATTCCTGTAGCAGCTTTCTCTCCTGCTCTACCCCCTCCGAATTGTTTTTCTCCGATATGGATTAATCCATTAAGAAAAGTTCCATTTGTAAGCACTACAGATTTGGCTCTGATAGTAATTCCAAGCGAGGTTTTTACTCCTTTGATTTGCCCATTTTCTACTAGAAGACCACTCACCATTTCTTGATAAAAATCTAAATTTGGTGTTTGTTCTAATAGTAATCTCCACTCTTCTGCAAAGCGCATTCGATCGCTTTGCACTCTTGGACTCCACATCGCAGGTCCTTTTGATTTGTTGAGCATCTTGAATTGGATCGCAGTGCGATCACTTACGATTCCACTATATCCACCGAGAGCATCGATCTCTCTTACTATTTGTCCTTTTGCAATTCCTCCCATAGCTGGATTACAACTCATCTGTGCTATGTTCTGAAGGTTCATTGTAATCAATAAAGTACTGCATCCTAAATTTGCAGCCGCTGCCGCGGCTTCACTTCCCGCGTGTCCAGCACCCACTACAATCACATCATATTCTCTATCAAACATACTTTTTAAAATTTGTTCCACGTGGAACAGTTATTATTTTTTATGATAGTGTTCCACGTGGAACACTGTATTAAGAATAAAAAACTAGCTATGTTCCACGTGGAACATAGCTAGTTTTTCGTCTTCTTTTAATCTCATAAGATTACTTTCCTTTTCTGTTTTATCTTTATACCCACAAAAATGTAATACCCCATGAATCATTACTCTTCTTAATTCTACTTCATCTGATACTTTAAATAATTTTGCATTTTCATGTACTCTTTCAATAGATATAAATATATCTCCGTTTAGCTGATTACCTAATGTATTATCAAAACTTATTATATCAGTATAGGTATCGTGATCTAAGAATTGCTGATTGATATTTAATAAATAAGCATCGTTACAGAAGATGAAATTAATATCTCCTAATGTCTTACTTTCGGTTATTACTACTTTATGTATCCAAGTTTCTATACCAGTTAAGGCTATAGTTTCTGGTATGTCTTCGAAGAAAAAATTAATCATTGGTCTTAAAATATTCCTGTACTTTCTTTTTATAATCTTGCCGCAAAGGTAATACTTGTCTGTTTAATATTTCTGTGGTATTAAAATATTGTTTTGCCTTCTCTATTTGATTTCTATTAGAATTAATAAACTCTTCTCTGTTTGTTTTACTCTCCCTTCTTTCTTCTTCTCCTTGCTCAAATGTTGCAGATTGTAGCTTTAGTAATTGATGCTTTAAATCTAACATTTTACTAAGGGTACTATTATTAAATCCTTTCTCTAATAACTCCCTTTCTACTTGTTCCATCTTACTCAAAATAGCACTTCCTTTCGGATCTTTTTTTCCTTGCTGCGCTATCTTTTGCTCTAATGCATTACGCAACTGTTGCTGCTGTTTATATATCTCATACAATTCTCCATTTAATTGCTCCTCTTGTATTTTTGACTCTTCTCCTTCTTTTCCATTTTTTCCTTTACCGCTCTTTCCATTCTTTCCATCCTTATCTCCTTTACCCTCTTTTGATGTGTCGCCTTCCTTACCACTCTTTCCATCTTTACCTCCTTTTTTTTCTTTTCCATTTTTACCAGATGTACCTTCGCTTTGCTCTCCTTCTTTACCTTCCTTTTCTTCTCCACTCTTCTTACCTTCTCCCTCCTTCATTTTTTCGTTTAGCTCACTTTGCTTTTTAATGATATCTGGTAGTTGGAATCCTTTGGATTCTGAACCTTGACCCATAGAACTCACCATACTATTTTGCATTTGATCTAAGGTAAGACTTAAAAAATATGCTAAGTCATTGGCTCCTGTTACTGCGTATTGCTGATTGGAAGTTCCTTGTATTACTTGGTTTTCTGCTAATCGCTCTAATGATTTATCTATATTAAATTCTATAGATGTTAGCTTTTCATTTACTTCATCTGATATCTTTGGTGTACGCATTGCTAATGCATAAAGACTATCATCTATGTGCATAAAATTCTCTCTGAGTACACTCTGTCTTTTAAGCTTTCCTGAATACGATGGATCGTCTACGTTGATTCCTTTAAACTCTTTCATCAATGCTTCTTCTGCTATAGAAAAATCAACTAGGTTATCTAATATCTGACGTAACATCTCTGCGTCTTCTTGCTGCTGTTCTCCTCCTCCCATTTGCATACTGGATTGCATTTGGGACTGCATTTGTTTCATTTTTTGTGCAGCACTTTTTTGGTTTTTCTTAGCTTCTTTCTGTTGCTTATTTTCTAAATTCTCACTTGCTTGTTGTTGCTCCTGCTGAATTTCTTCTTCTGCATTTTTATCTTGATTGAGTTTCATCGGCTTTCGAAGCTTTTTATTTTCTTCTTGCAAAGCATCCATCTTCTTCTTGAATTCTTCGAACTCTTTGTTTAATTTTTCTTGAGCTTCTTTTGTGTTTTCGTCCTCTTTTTTATCAGCTAGTTTCTCTTGCTTTTCTGCTAACTTCTCTAAATCATCAACTAACTTTTCATGCTTTTCTATCACATAATAACGCTTCGTAAGTTCTAATAGCTGCTCTAAATTTTTCTTTAAATTCTTATTTTCTTTTCCGAGCTCTTCCATTTTTTCTGTCAGCTCTTCTTTATCTATTTTCTTAGCTAGCTTTTCTATTTCATCCATCAGCTTTTTATTTTTCTCTAACTTAGCTTGATTACGTTCTAGCATTTCTTTAAGCGCATCTTTAAATGGTTCTTCTTCTTTCTTATCTTTAAAACTATCTAAATTTTCTTCTAGCTTTTTTGTAAAGTTTTGCATCATTTGCTCTTGCTCCTTCTGGCGATCCAAATAATCTTCTAACTTCTTTTGATCGTTATAATCTAATTGTTTTTTTTCTTTTTGGAGTTTACTCAGTGACTTTAAGTCTTGCTGCTGTTCACTGAATTTTTTTAATGATTGATTGAATCCTGCTATTGCTTTATTCTGTTCTTGTAATCTTTTTTCTTCTGTTTCATCCACTGTCAGTTTATTAAAATTAAAAACTTGACTCTTGGTATTCTTAAAACCATGAATAGGATCGTTATCAAAAACCTCGAAATAGAACTCGTAATTAGTTCCTTCTTCTAGTTCTAAGTTCGATGGAAAAGCATATATAAAATCAGAAAAAGTAGCCTTACTAATTTCTATATTCTGATAGTTTTTTATTGCTGATTTCTCTTGATCATAGTATACCAATCGTAGTGAGCTTAACCCATAATCATCGCTTACTCTTCCATAAAAATACATGCTACTATTATCTACGGTATCCGTTTCTGTAGTAATGTTTATTTCTGGATGCTGATCTTTTATAATTCTAATAGCATATGATAAATTATCATATGCTTGAACATTGGTATTAGAGGTGGTTAAATTGTAATTCCAGTTAGTAAATAACTGGACTTGGTAGTTAAATTCTTTGTTTTCTTTTCTAAATGCTATGAGTGTATCTTCTTTTTTTAGGTGTACAGCTTCTGTGTTTTTTGTTTTAATATTCCACCTTACTTTTGTGCCCTCTGGTATGGTAGCATTTCCTGTACTTTTTAGTAACTCATTTTTCTTTTTGGTATATAAAGGGTACTTCAATTCCATCTCGAAATCTAGTAATGTTGGAACAGGAACTACTGCTAATGTATAAGATCGAGAAGCTACTTCATTAGAAGTAATCACAAAATCAATTGATGATTTAGGTTTTACAAAAGTATATTCAAATTGGTTTGCACTTATCTTCTTTAGAAAATATCTTTCATCATTATACTCTATAGTTACATTTTCTGGAATAATTTCTCCAGCTGTTCTTACTTGTAATACATAGTCTTCATTTTCTAAAGCTGATAATTTCTCATTAACTACAAAAAAACGAAATGGTGCTGGTGGCTCGTAAGCTGTTTCATAATTTACGACTCTCTTATAGCTTTCTGATATCCAATTTTCTTTATTAAAAACTGAAAGTAATAAAAAGATGATGATAGGAATAGCAGCGTATTTTAGATACTTTTTATTCTTTTTAAAATCTATTGCTAGCTTAAAAGGTATCGGTTGTAGATCATTTGATTTCTGTTCTATACTAGCCACTAATAAAGAGGAAGCTGTGCTATCTTCACTTAGCTGTAATAAGTTTAATAACTTGTCATTTACTTCTGGAAAATGATTTCCTATAATTTTTGAAGCTGTCTTGTAATCTATCCCCTTTGTAATTTTGAATAATTTAGTTAGAGGGATCATTATAAACTTAGCAAATAGTACAAACTCTACCAGAATGAATAACCAAAATAAGATAGTTCTACCTGTACTATTTAACCATAGAAAATATTCTATAAGCAACGTTATTAAAAAATAGAACACCCCTATCGCAAAAAAAAGTATAATCCCTTTTATCAATTCATTTATATAAAATTTCTTGATAAACTTTTCTAATTTTAGTTTTATACTATCGAAGCCTACTATATTCATATACTACTTTTTTGACTAATTTATAAAGCTACAACATTAATTTTAATAGATTCGTTATATTTTACATAATTCAAACTTCTATATATTAATACTTTAGTACCTTTTCATATATAAATCTGCTATTAAAAACTATATACTTCATACATTTCATTACTTTTTCTAAGGATTATTAGGATAAATACTTTAGGATCTACTTCTTTTTACATTGTATATTTGTGGTGTTTTATACAAAGGCATAAAAACATATAATCATGACTAAAAACGTACGAGTTCGATTTGCTCCTAGTCCTACTGGACCTTTACATATTGGTGGTGTAAGAACTGCATTATTTAATTACTTATTTGCTAAAAAAAATAAAGGAACTTTTATTCTTAGAATAGAAGATACTGATCAAAATAGATATGTAGCTGGTGCCGAAGAATACATCAAAGAGTCATTGAACTGGTGTATGATTCCTTTTGATGAAGGGCCAGGAAAAGAAGGTGCTTATGGACCGTACAGACAGAGTGAGCGAAAACATTTATACAAGCAATATGCAGATCAACTTATAGCTAATGGAAATGCTTATTATGCTTTTGATACTGCTGAGACATTAGATGCGCATCGAAAAGAACATGAAGCTAAAGGAAAAACATTTATATACAATTGGCATAATAGAGAAAAATTAACCAATTCTCTTTCTCTTAGTGAATCCGAAGTGGCCGATCGATTGGCTTCTGATATTCCTTATGTGATTCGTTTTAAATCTCCTCAGGATCGAAAGCTAACATTAGATGATGAGATTAGAGGTACAATCCATATCGATACTAATATTCTTGATGATAAAATATTATTTAAAAGTGATGGGATGCCTACCTATCATTTGGCAAATATTGTAGATGATCATTTGATGGAAATCACTCATGTGATTCGTGGTGAAGAATGGTTGCCATCTTTGGCATTACATGTACTGCTATATGAAGCATTAGACTGGGAAGCTCCTTCTTTTGCACATTTACCGCTCATCTTAAAACCTGTTGGTAAAGGAAAATTGAGTAAACGCGATGGTGATAAAATGGGATTTCCTGTTTTTCCACTAGAATGGAAAGATCCTAAAAAAGAAGAGGTATCTTCTGGATATAGAGAAGATGGTTATTTAGCTACTGCTGTTGTAAACATGCTAGCTTTCTTAGGCTGGAATCCTGGAACTGAACAAGAATTATTTTCGCTTGATGAATTAATAACAGCTTTTGAGATTAGTAGAGTAAACAAAGCTGGTGCTAAATTTGATCCAGAAAAAACGAAATGGTTCCAGCAACAACATTTCCAGCAAGTAGTAAATGCTGTACACGTGGAACAATTAAAAAGAGACTTAGACGAACATAAAATATCTACTACTATTGATCTAGAAAAGGTAGTGACTGCAGTAAAAGAACGTGCTGTTTTTTCTAAAGATTTATGGGCATTAAGTAGTTTCTTTTTTAACTCCCCTACTCTGTATGATGAGAAAGCCATTAAGAAAGCCTGGAAAGATGATACTGCTCCTCTAATGCATGAGCTTACTAGGATACTAACAGATATTTCTGATTTCTCTACAGAGAATGTTAGTACTACTGTAAAGAGTTGGATTAAAGGAAAAGAAATAGGTTTTGGTAAGATAATGATGCCTCTCAGAATTGCTCTAGTTGGTTCGTTACAAGGGCCTGATGTTTTTGAAATTGCTACTATCATTGGCAAAGAGGCTACCATAGAACGTATTGAACTACTAATAGCTAATAAGGCTGTCTAAATTATTTGCATACTTCATAAAAAATCCATGCTTTCTTAGGAAATGCATGGGTTTTTTGTTACATGTGTAACATTTTTATGGTTTTACATACTAATTCTATAAATACTCTTTAGTATTTATTCATAAAAAATAAATAACTTTCTACGTAGAATAAATCTACTAAGCCATTAACAACTAAATATATAAACTATGATTTTACTTGTTCCTTTATTGATATTCGCTTTTATTATTCTCATTTCTGGAATATTTACCGTTAAACAACAGACAGCAGCTATTATCGAGCGATTTGGTAAATTTTCTAGTATCAGAAATTCTGGTTTGCAATTTAAAATTCCAGTTTTTGATCGGATAGCAAACAGGATTAACTTAAAAATACAACAACTAGATGTACTAGTAGAAACTAAAACTAAAGATGATGTGTTTGTTCGTTTAAAGATTTCTGTACAGTTTCAAGTAATAAAAGATAAAGTATACGATGCTTTCTATAAATTAGAAAATCCACATGATCAGATTACTTCTTATGTTTTTGATGTAGTCCGTGCCGAAGTACCTAAGATGAAATTAGATGATGTATTCGAAAGAAAAGATGATATTGCTATTGCTGTAAAACAAGAACTTAATGAAGCTATGGTGAATTACGGGTATGATATCATCAAAACATTAGTTACTGATATAGATCCTGATATGCAGGTAAAAGAAGCTATGAATCGAATCAATGCTGCTGAAAGAGAAAAGGTAGCAGCTGAATATGAGGCAGAAGCTGAACGTATAAAAATTGTAGCCAAAGCAAGAGCGGAAGCTGAAAGTAAAAGACTGCAAGGACAAGGTATTGCTGATCAGCGTAGAGAGATTGCTAGAGGTCTGGAAGAAAGTGTAGATGTTTTAAATAATGTAGGAATTAATTCTCAAGAAGCCTCTGCCCTGATCGTAGTTACACAACATTATGATACGTTACAATCTATAGGTGAAGAAACTAATAGTAATCTAATTCTATTACCTAATTCTCCACAAGCAGGTAGTGATATGTTAAATAATATGATTGCTTCTTTTACAGCTTCCAATCAAATAGGAGAAGAAATGAAAAGACAAAACGCCTTAAAAGGTATTGTTAAAAAAAATAAAAAAGATAACGATACTACAGAAATCTAATAGTTGATTACTTTGATTTCTATAAGCTAGAAAATAACCTGTTCTTAAATTTTGAACAGGTTATTTTTTTATCACTACAGAAATTTAGCTATTTTGGTAAGAAATTACTGAAAAACGTAAATAAAGATCATATTTAAACGTTTGTACTAATTATGATTAATCATATTAGTACTTTTTTTAGATAGCTTATATCCCTTTATATTGATCCATTTTTAATAGCTTTTTTTTATGTTTAATAAAAAATAAATCATTTTTACTTATATTTGAAAAACATTAAAAAAATTGTAAAAATGAAAAAAATTGTAGTTGTACTTCTTTTTATTACTGGAACAGTTTTTTCTCAAAATCTAAAAGAATTGAAAGAAGCTGCATTTGATGATGCGCAAAAATTATCGGATGCTTCTATGCAGCAAGATGTAAATACGGTTTTGATGTATACTCACCCTCTTATAGAAAAAAAATATGGTACAGTCAAATTAAAAGAAACAATAGAAGATATTTTTAGAACTATGAAAGCTCAAAGAATAAAAATAAAATCTTCTACAATTGATGAAATTTCTGAAATAAAAAAAGAAAAAGGTGAATTTAGATGCTTAGCTAAAAATACTGTGAAGATGGATTTTAACGGAAGGGCTATAACACTAAAAAGTTCTTTATTTGGATTTTATAATAAAAAGAAAGGATATTGGCATTTTGTGGAGTCCAATAAACTCTTAAATGATCCTGAAACTAAAGAATTATTTAAAAACTTTAAGACTGAGATTTCTATTCCAGAAGATGAACAAATAGCAGAAAACTAGTAAACTACTAGTTTTCTGCTATTTATAATTTAGTTATAAATATTTCTGAGTTACTACTGTTGCTTCTTCTTTTAATAACTCATTTGCATCATCTTTTGCATTGTTAATAAATTCAATAGCTTGTTCATTAAGTTGTACTCCAGTAGTATCTAAAATAACACCTAGTGCGATCATAGTAGCTATTCTAGTACCTACTTTTTTCTTTGCTGTACCAAATAACGGTATTAATTCTTCTAAAGGTACTTCCTTAGCAGCTTCAATAATCTTTGTTTTAAGCACTTCTCGCTTAGCTTCTGGTAAATTTGTATACTTTTTACCAGCTCTCTTTATTTCCTCGATTGGAGCTATCTTATTTTGCATATTTGGCTTAGCTATACCCTTAGTATTCCCTTGATTTGTGTTTTTTGGCTTTACTTTTGCCCAAGTATCACGTAATCCTACAGTTTTATTAAATACCAATGCATTACTTGTACTGTCTACATCTACATTAAAATACCCTAATCGCTGAAATTGGAACTGCATAGCTGTAGTAGCTTCCTGTAAACTAGGTTCTACATATCCTGTTACAACTTGTAAAGATGATGGATTGATAAACTCCATGAACTCTTTATCTTTATGTCCGTCAGGAGCTTCATCGCTAAACAAACGATCGTATATTCTAATTTCAGCAGGAATTGCATGTGCTATAGACACCCAATGTAGTGTACCTTTTACATTTCGTTTAGATGCTTCGGTTCCGCTACCCGACTTACTTTCTGCATCATACGTACAATGAATCTCGGTAATTGTTCCATTTTCATCTTTGATCACACTTTCTCCCTTGATAATATATGCATTTTTTAAGCGCACTTCTTTTCCTAAGGTAAGTCTAAAAAATTTAGTACCTGCATTCTCTTTAAAGTCTTCTCTTTCAATATACAATTCTTTAGAAAAGGGAACTTTTCGTGTTCCTGCTGTAGCATCTTCGGGATTATTTTCTGCTTCTAACCATTCCTCTTCTCCGGCTGGATAATTGGTAATAACAAGTTTTACAGGGTCTACTACTCCCATAACTCTTGTGGCCTTTTTATTGAGGTCTTCCCTAACACAAAATTCCAATAAAGAAACATCGATTACATTCTCTCGCTTAGCCACACCTACAGTTTCTACAAACTTTTTGATAGCTTCTGGAGTATACCCTCTTCTTCTTAATCCAGAGATAGTAGGCATTCGAGGATCGTCCCATCCAGTTACAGCTCCTTCATTAACTAATCTTAGTAACTTACGCTTACTCATGATTGTATAACTCAGGTTTAGCCGTGCAAACTCTCTTTGCTTAGGTCTAATAGTTCCTTCTGTATAGATTTGATCTAAAAACCAGTCATATAATTTTCTATGGGGCTTAAATTCTAATGAACATAAAGAATGAGAAATATTTTCTATATAATCACTCTCTCCATGTGTCCAATCATACATCGGATATATACACCAATCATCACCTGTTCTATGGTGTGATTTCTTAATGATTCTATACATTAATGGATCTCTCATGAGCATATTAGGATCAGCCATATCGATCTTAGCTCTAAGAACATACGCACCTTCTTCGAATTCTCCTGCTTTCATTCGTTCGAAAAGCGCTAAGTTTTCTTCTGGTGATGTATCTCTATAAGGGCTGTTGATTCCTGGTTCAGTGGTAGTTCCTTTTTGTGCAGCAATTTCATCTGAAGATTGTGCATCTACATATGCTTTTCCATCTTTGATAAGTTGTACAGTCCATTGGTATAATTGTTCAAAATAATCAGAAGAATAACATTCTTTATCCCATTGATATCCTAACCAAGCGATGTCTTTTTTTATAGCGTCTACATACTCTTGTTCTTCTTTGGCTGGATTTGTATCATCAAATCTAAGATTTACAGGTGCATTATATCTCAAACCTAACCCAAAACTAATACCTATCGCCTTGGTATGTCCAATATGTAGGTACCCATTAGGTTCTGGAGGAAATCTAAAACGTAATGTACCGTTTTCCATTCCATTAGAAATATCTTCTTCTATGATATGCTCTATAAAATTGAGAGATTTTTTTTCTTCTATCATTGTTTAAAATGCTTTCTATTATTTCATCAACTATCACTTATGTGATAATTATCAACAGGGCTATGCCGAGAATTACAAAACTACTAATATTTCTATTGAAGCAAGTTAGAATACTAGAAATCTATTTGTGTAATAGAAACTGATGCTCCCATTAATGGGTTACTCCTCCCCTATTCAACTAAAAAAGGGGCAATTTCGATATAAAAAGGGTTCTTTGCCCCTATGCTATTCAAAAACATTCTATGTATATTTGTAGAAAAATTAGTGGGATTAATTACACTCAAGAACATCAAGGTATATGCATATCACGGATGTTTAGTAGAAGAAAAAAAGATTGGATCGGACTATAGAATAGATTTAACTGTTACAGCCGATCTCAGTGCCTCTGCTGCTTCGGATCAATTAGCTGATACAGTAGATTATGTGCATCTAAATCATATTGTAAAAGAAGAAATGGCTATTCGTTCTAAATTATTAGAACATGCAGCAGAAAGAATACTACAGCGAATTCTAAAAGAACTACCCCTAGTTACAGAAGCTGTAGTAGATGTTTCAAAAATAAATCCTCCTATTGGTGGAAATGTAGAAATGGTAACGATTTCTAGACAGAAAAAAAGATAATTTTAACAATTTGTAAGAATTATTTTTATACATTTGCCATCCTAAAGTTATAAAGGGTGTCGTGGCCGAGTGGCTAGGCAGTGGTCTGCAACACCATCTACAGCGGTTCGAATCCGCTCGACACCTCAAAAAAAATCCTGTAGAAACCTACAGGATTTTTTAGTTTTTAAGATATACTCTTTTCTTAACTTAAGGTGTGATTTTCTCTATCCTATCCTTGATATTTTGTTCCATTTTAGTAGGTAGTACTCCTTTCATTATCAAAAAAATGCCGAATACAAACATGATCATACTGATTATTCTTTTGATCAAGTAGATACGTTTTGGTGTTAATTTTCTCTTTAATCTTTTAGCTAGTAGTATTTTGATAATATCTACTACTAAATACGTGAGTAGTACTGTTAGAAAGAAAAAAATGATACGATTTGTATCCATATCCATCTGAGGACCAGCTACTACAATAATTCCTATCCAAAAACCTAATACTCCTATGTTTATGAAATTTAATAGAAATCCTTTAAAAAAAAGCATTATATACTTATGTTTATGTATAATGGCTACAGATGTATCTCTATGTTTCTGATAATTCTTCTTTTCTTTTACAAAAGAGATAATACCGTAGGTACATAACAGCATTCCTCCAAAAATGAATAAAGCAGGATCATCTTTTATTTTTTCTAATATCTGATTGGTACCTAAATACGCTATTAAAATAAAAGTAATATCAGCTGCTATTACTCCTATATCTAATGCTAATGCAGCTCTAAAACCTTTAATAGCAGCAGTTTCTAATAAAACAAAAAAAACAGGCCCTATTAAAAAAGCTAGTATACAACCTAGAGGTATGGCTGCCTGAGCATCTTGAAACATAATTTATGGAAGAAAATTTCTTACAAATTTACACAATACTTATTGAAGTGTTTTAAACTTTTTTGCTTTTCACTAGAAGCAAAAAATTTAGCTATAGATCATTTATAAAATAGATGCAATAGAACATGCATCATACTATTAATTCATTTCTATAATCTTTCCTCCGAATGTCTTCTTACTATCTATTTCTGTTGGATTTCCATAAATACGCACAGTACCACCAGCAGTTGTAGTAGCTTTTACATATTTACTAGCATATACGCTAGCCTTACCACCAGCACTAATTTTAACTACCGTATTTACAGTTTTTAGTAATTCAGATTTAAATTGTCCACCAGCTTGTACATTTACTTCTTGATTTTTTGCGGTTCCTTCTAGATACAAAGCTCCTCCACTTACAGCTTTGGCTAGTAATTGATTCGTGTCTATAGCAGCATGAATGCTACCACCTTCCTGTGCTCTTAGGTCTAATCCTTCTGCTTCAAGCGTACCTTTTAAACGTACTGAAGCACCTTCATTAACATCTATCTTAGAAAGTGAAGTATACTGTACAATCACAACTGTATTAGAAGACTCCCAAGTATTACGTAATGACATTTTTACTTTCAGTACACCATCTTTATTAATGATATCAACTTTTCTACGATTGATCCCAGATATTTCTACCTTATTTTCAGACCCTTTCTGTAATTTAATTTCGATCTTATCAAACACTTTTAGAACATCAAAATCTCCAACATTTCTAGTAATTACATCTTGTGCTTGTACTGTAATAGTTGTTACAAATAGTAACAGTGCTGTCATTAATTTTTTCATTGACGCTATTTTTAAAATAATTATTATGTGACTATAAATGATATATAAAATTCAATAAGGTAACTTATTGGTCTTATAAATTCTTAAAAACTAACTCATTTTACATTATGCTTCTACTTCTTCTCTGGCAGCCACTAGTGTAAAATCTAAATGTCTCTTTATTAAATCAGCATTCTTAACTCTTACATACACTTCATCTCCTAATTGATATATCTTTTTAGACTGCTGACCTATCACAGCATATTCATCTTGATCGAATATGTAATGATCATCATTCATATCTTTTAATCGAATCATCCCCTCACACTTATTACTTATAATTTCTACATAAATTCCCCATTCTGTAACTCCAGAAATTACTCCTAGAAACTCTTCGTCTTCGTGATCCTTCATAAATTTTATTTGCATAAATTTTATAGAATCACGTTCTGCACTAGCCGCTAAATTTTCCATAGAACTACTGTGATTACATCGTTCCTCATAGTCTTCTTCGGCTACCGTATTTCCTTTATCTAGATAATGCTGTAGCAAACGATGTGCCATCACGTCTGGATATCTTCTTATCGGTGATGTAAAATGCGAATAATACTCAAATGCCAAACCATAATGACCGATATTACGAGTTGTATACTCTGCCTTACTCATACTTCTGATCGCCAATGTATCTACTAAGTTTTGTTCTTTTTTTCCTTGTACATCTTTTAATAATCCATTGAGTGATTGCGTAGTCGTCTTACGATCTCTTAAATCTAGTTTATAACCAAATCTACCGATGACATTTTGTAGAGCGGCTAATTTTTCGTCATTAGGTTCGTCATGTACTCTATAAACAAATGTTTTTTTAGGATTCTGTTTTCCGATGAATTCTGCCACTTTTTTATTAGCTAATAGCATAAACTCTTCGATCAACTTGTTTGCGTCCTTAGATGTCTTAAAAAACACTCCTACAGGATTGTTTTCTTCGCTTAGTTGGAATTTTACTTCTACTTTATCAAAAGAAATGGCTCCTTTCTGCATTCTTTTACTTCGCATGATTTTAGCCAGTGCATCTAGTTTTAGAATTGCGGTAGCAACAGCACTATCCGCATCATATGCTTCGCCAGTGAGTGAAATAGCTGCAGGAATATGTTTTTCTTTGGTTTCTATTATATGCTGTGCTTCTTCGTATGCGAATCTCGCATCTGAATACGTAACAGTTCTACCAAACCATTGTTGTTGTATTTCAGCTTTTTCATTCATTTCGAATACAGCAGAAAACGTATATTTTTCTTCATGTGGCCTTAGAGAACAAGCATTATTAGACAATACTTCGGGCAGCATAGGCACTACCCTATCCACTAGATATACCGAAGTAGCCCTTTCGTAAGCTTCATCATCTAATATCGTTCCAGGCTGTACATAATGTGATACATCTGCTATATGAATTCCTATTTCATAATTTCCATTCTCTAGCGCTCTAAATGACAAAGCATCATCAAAATCTTTGGCATCCTTAGGATCGATAGTAAACGTAAGGATATTACGCATATCTCTACGTTTTTTAATTTCCTCCTCTTGGATACTCGTATCTAACTCATCTGCATAAGCCTCTACTTCTTTTGGAAATTCATAAGGTAATCCATATTGTGCTAGAATTGAATGTATTTCTGTATGATGATCGCCGGGTTTACCTAGTACTTTTACTATTTTTCCAAAAGGAGATTCTGCTTTCTCTGGCCAATCCTCAATCTTTACCAATACCTTATCCCCATCTTCTGCATCTTTAATCTTTTTGATAGGTACAAAAATATCTGTATACATTCTACCATCTTGCATGTTTACAAATGCGTAGTTTTTCTGAATCTCTATAACTCCTACAAACTCATCTCTTTTGCGCTTAATAATTCGAGTAATTTCACCTTCGCTTTTCCCTCTACGTCTTCTTTTATAGACATATACTTCTACTTCATCTCCATGTAATGCTTTATTCAAATTCATAGAAGGGATAAAAATATCTTCTTCTAATTCTTCTACAATTACATAACCACTCCCCTTAGAAGTGATATCTAAGATACCCGTGTAGGTATTTACATTAGGTACAATTTTAAATTTACCTCTAGTTATTTCTTCTATTTCCTTTTTAGCAGCTAACTGCGATAATTTTTTAACGATCTGATTGCGACTACTTGGGTCATTAACACCTAATTTAGCAGCAATCTGCTTATAATTAAACGAATTGGTAGGTTCTGATTTTAGTATCTTTAGGATACTGCGGGTAAGATTCTCTATTTTGGGAGTTTTCTTTTTATTTCTATTCCTTCTATTTTTTCTCTTCATTATTTTTTTTAGTGTGGTATGCTATAAAATTAAGGGTTATCTTATAACATTAGTTATTTTATCTATAAACTTTATTTAGTTATAGTAGTCTACCTGTTTTTAATAAAATACACTGATTTTCAGTTTTTTATGTATATATTTTTTTAACAAATTAATATTTTTTTCTTAAATTTATCTTAAATAAACTATCAATATTCCTTACTCCTACCCCAACTTATGAAATTAACCCTCCAAAAAATCAAAAAAATTCACATTATAATTCTACTGTTTATATTCATTTTTTTAACGGGTATTTATTCATTTACGATCTACATCGATCATGCTATCGATCAAAGAATAAGACCTAAGAAAAAAGTACAATCTAGTGGTACTGCGTATCTATGGGAGAGAATACCTAAATCTTATTTTAATTAGTATATTTAGGCATAACGTATCAGGATTTTATTTATGAAAGATTTTATTACAATTGCTACATTCACTCATCCTAACGATTATGCAATATTACGACTTCTTTTAGAAAGAGAAAATATTTCTTTCTTTTTTGAAAATGAAACTATGGTTAGTGTTTTCCCGTTTTATTCTAATGCATTAGGGGGTATCCATCTCAAAATTCATCCAAAGGACAAGGCAATTGTACAACAAATAATTGATGACCTGAATACGAACTCTCATCTACGAATATTGTAGCAATAGTCGTACCATTTTACCTTTATTTACATAACTATCTCATTTTCTAATTCTTATTAGGGCGTTACCCAAGGGTCGGGCTATCCGTTCCAATTCCTCGCACTTCCTAAAGTCAGGCTGCGGGATTTCCTCTACTATCCCTAACGCAAGACTACACTTATAAAACACAACTAAAAATTCGTAATCAATCAATTCAATACTCAATACGTAGTTTTAAATACATACATATACTTGTCAACATATATCATATATATATCTTTTTTCTTTTTTAAAATTTAAAATAAAAATACTGATTATTATAGGCTGTTAATAGCGGTATAACTTTATTCAGTTTTTTTTGTTTTTAAAGTTAGTTGTAATTCTTAGTAAGATATGAACAGGTTATTAATAAGGTAACTCATTGATATACTTTAAAAACGTTATTTTAGTCAACAGTTGTTAATACATTATACACATTTGTATTTATTGATATATTAGATCAAAAATGACAGTTCATAACACTAAATTAATATTGGAAAAGTGTTCCAAAAAAACAGCATAATTTATTTTGATATTTGACCAAGTAGCTTGTATTCTAATAAAAACGTAGATAACCAAAAAAAGTTCCTTTATTTTAAGAACTATTTATACACATTAGCTGTTAACACAAGTTAATGGGTTATTAACATAGAGGTAATAAACGTAGTGGTTATACACAATAGCAGTAGTAATTATAGATAGTATATTGATATGTAATATATTAAGTGTATTTCACTTTCTAAGGCTAAAAATAGGATGCGCAGAAGTACATATGAGTGTAGAGGCATATAGAAGGCTTCCTTATTTTTTAATTTGTTATAAAACGACCTTTTACACTCAATTTTTTAGTTCGTAGTGTTGCTATGCAACTAAAAACTACTGCATTTGATCATAACAGCTTTGTTTTTTGCTGAAATCAAAAAAGTGTACACCACTTCGATTACTTAGTAGGATTAAAGTATCTTTGTTCGTATAAATTATAAAAGAATACAAGTTGTGAAAATAGCTATCGGTAATGATCATGCAGGTACAGACTATAAATTAGGAGTTGTATCGTATTTAGAATCAGTAGGTATAGAAGTTATTAACTATGGTACAGATGCACATGATAGTGTAGATTACCCAGATTTTGTACATCCTGTAGCAAAAGATGTTGATAAAGGTGTTGTGGATTTTGGTATTCTTATCTGTGGTAGTGGAAATGGTGTTTCTATTACGGCTAATAAGTATAGAAATGTACGCGCTGGATTATGCTGGACTTCAGAAATTACTACATTAACAAGACAGCATAACAACGCAAATATATTGAGTATCCCAGCTCGTTTTACTTCTTTACCACAAGCTATCGAAATGGTAAAAACATTTTTAGCTACTGATTTTGAAGGAGGAAGGCATCAAAATAGAGTAGAAAAAATTACAATGTGTTAAATTAGATATATGTCTGTAGTTTTTAGTGTCAAAAGTTTTGACATGTTATCTACTAAAGAACTCTACGAAATGCTGCGCTTACGCGCAGCTGTCTTTGTGGTAGAACAGGATTGTGTATATCAGGATTTAGATGCTAAAGATCAATATGCATTGCACTTAATAGGTGTTAAAAACGATGAGATCATAGCATATACACGATTATTCGATAAAGGTTTCTATTTTGAGGAAGCTAGTATTGGTAGAGTAGTAGTAGCCCAAGAAGAACGGGCATATGGCTATGGACATCAATTAATAGCAGAAAGCATCCGTGTGATTACCGAGGAATTTAATACTACAGTGATTAAAATTTCTGCGCAATGTTATTTACAAAAATTCTATAATGCGCATGGTTTTAAACAGGTAGGAGAAGAGTATTTAGAAGATGGACTCCCTCATATAGCGATGATCAGAGATGTAAAATTATAAATTAAAAGAAAGGCTGTCTATAGAAATTATGACAGCCTTTTTTAGTTATCATTCATTACTAATGAATTTTTATATATTTTCACTACTGTGTATTTTGTAGTGTAATTTTTAAAATTTGCGTTAGGGATAGCAGTGGAAATCCCACAGCTCGACCTTAGGAGAGCGAGGAATTGGAACGGATAGCCCGACCCTTGGGTAACGCCCTAATAATCAAGATGAGTTCTATTTTAAAATCTTACGATACTTACTAAGATCACCTAATATCTCTTTACTTTTTTTGATTTCTGGATTGTGTGCTACATAATAGTTATACATTCCTTCTCTGTAGGCATATCGTTTTACGATTTCGTCGGTGAGGAGTTGTATTACTTCATTTTTATGGATATCTAATGCTTTTTCATTAGAGGTTTTTACAGCATTTAATAATGCAGTATATTCTGCTGTAATATCCTGATCTATCTTATCTTTTTTAGCTACGTTGAGTGCTTTTTTCAGGGATTTTTCTGTAGGACTTTCAAAATTAAAATCACTCTGTTTTACAAAATTCTTAAACGCTTCGTAATCTGCTTCTGTAAATTTAAAATTATCGATGTCTAATTGTTGGTTTGCATAATAATAGTTGGTTCCGTAATTAAAAATAGCATTAGAGGCTAGGAGAGAAGTGGTAATGGTACTGAATTTAGAGGTTTCCATTTCTATATCAGGTTGTATACCACCACCGTCATATACGGTTCTTCCGTTTTTGGTTTTAAAGGCTTTGAAATCTTTTTCGTTAATGCGTACTGCTTTGTTATTTTCATCTCTATTCCAGTAGTCTAGGGCTTGAATACATCTACCACTTGGGGTGTAATATCTAGAAATGGTAATCTTTACTTGCGTTCCGTAGGTAAGTTTTTTAGGGCGTTGTACAAGTCCTTTTCCAAAACTTCTGGCACCGATCACGACTCCTCTGTCTAGATCTTGTATACTACCTGCTACAATCTCGCTAGCAGAGGCACTTCTACCATTTACTAATACTACTAAGGGGATTTCTATATCTATGGGTTGTTTTTTGGTATGGTACTCTTTATTGTATTTTTTTACTACTGATTTTGTAGTGGTAATTAGTTCTCCTTTTGGGACAAAAATATTAGTTACATTGATAGCCTCGCTTAGTAGTCCTCCTGGATTTCCTCTAAGGTCTAGGATGATTTTTTCTGCTCCTTTGGCTTTTAATTCTTTAAGAGCTGCTCCAGTTTCTGTAGAGGCTTTGTTATTAAATTTAGATAATACGATATAGCCTGTATTATCGTCTAATAAGGTGTAGAAGGGTACTGCTTTTACTTCTATTTCTTCTCGGGTGAGTACTGTGCTTTTGGTTTCGTTTTGTCGTTTATAAGTGATCGTTACTTTGGTATCACTAGCTCCTTTGAGGAGTTCTCCCGCATCTTCTTTAAAATCTGCTACGATGATATCTCCGATCTGTATAATTTCGTCTCCGGCTTTTAAACCGGCTTTATCGGCTGGGTATCCTTTGTAAGGTTCTATGATAATGATCTTATCTTTTACGGTTTTTACAGAGGCTCCGATGCCTGTATATTCTCCTGCATTTCTGATTTTAGAGGCTTCTACATCTTGCTCATTCCAATACTTGGTATAGGGATCCAAATCACTAAGCATGGCTTTGATAGCTGTATCCATAAGTTCGGCAGGATTGGTTTCATCTACATAATTCATGTTTAATTCTTTAAACATGGTGGTAAAAATTTCGATTTGTTTGGCTATTTCAAAAAAATCGGATTTAAAACTTACTGTAGATAAGAATACTACAATAGCTATTGCTGGATACAATACTTTTTTGCTCATGGTCTTATTTTTTGATGAGTTTGGAAATGTTAGCACTAGAAGTGGGTTAAACTTTTTTCAATTTGCTATAAAAATGATCTTTTGCACTCAAATTTTGCATTTTTTTAGTTCCGTAGCGCTGCTATGCAACTAAAAAATTACTGTATTTGATCACAAAATCTTAGTTTTTCGCTGAAATTAAAAAAAGTTTAAATCACTTCTTAATTTGCTGCACATTCTTTACTCATGAATTTCTGTAATAGTTTTTTCATTTTAGCGGTAATTAGTGATTGGTCAGGTATTTCCTTGCCAATGTATAAAAACATAAAATTGAAATTAGGGGTAGTGTCTGATTGTACAATATACTTATTTTTTCTATAACTTTCGCGCAGTAAACGCTTTATATGATTGCGCTGTACGGCTTTTTTAAAATTGCGTTTACCTACTGATACGGCTACAGTAGTACAATGACTAGGTATAGTTTTAGTGTGATAAATTAACCGTATGGGATATTGTGTAATAGGGGTACCTGCTGTGAATAACAGATCAATTTCTTTTTTACTTTTTAGTTTTTCTTTTTTTCCAAAGCGTGCTTCCATGTCATTACCATTACTTCTATGAATTCTATAACAAAAATAAGAGCTTATCAGAAAAGTATCTTATTTTTTCCTGATAAGCTCTTAAAAAAATGATTGTGCTATTGCACCTTATTTATCGTATTCATTATTTGATTTATCTATATCTGCCATTGTATGATTTGGATCGATGACAATGGATTTTATATTAGACAAATCATTTGGAATCTCGAAAGTATAGCTAGGATTGGTCCATACCCAATCTGATAATACAGTTCTTTTTATGGATGGAGTAGGGTTTTCTTTGATAGCACGCATCATTCGTAGCGGTATGTAGAAAGAGGTCTGACTTCCATCTGCATGAGTCACATAAATATCGAGTGGCATAGGCATCATACCGATACGTTCTACGGTTACTGTAGTTTTATTATCAATACCTTTTACGTCTTTAATGGCATAGTCAATGGTATTGGTAGTTTGTGTCCAATCTGTAAGATACCAATCTAGTTGCATCCCTGATGTTTTTTCGGCTATTCGCTTAAAATCATTGGGTGTAGGGTGCTTAAACTTCCAATTATCAAAGTATTTTTTGATAGTTTGGGCTTGTTTTTCTCGACCGATTACATAGGCTAATTGTGCTAAAAATACTGCTCCTTTGTTATAGGCAGAGTTTCCATAGGCAAAATTATGAGTGAATCGATCTGCATGGGTAGATTGTGGCTGCTCAATACCTGATTTAGCTAATTGTATATAACCTGCATATGCGGGTGCTAATGGATTGGTTTTTTGTTGCTTTAATACTAAATCGGTGGCTAGGGTAGAGATATAGGTAGTAAATCCTTCGTCCATCCACTCGTGTTTAGCTTCGTTTGTAGCGAGTATGTGCTGAAACCAAGCGTGTGCCATTTCATGTGCAGTAACGCCTACTAGGCTTCCAAAACTTCTTTCTCCTGTGATTAGTGTACACATGGCATATTCCATACCTCCATCTCCTCCTTGTATGATAGAGTATTGATCGTATGGATAGGTTCCTATATGCTGACTAAGGTATTCCATTAATGCTACAGATACTGGTTGTAGTTTTTTCCAGTTTTCTTTGATTTGTTCATTGTCTTTATACAGAAAATGAAGTAATGGACCGTCGGGTACTTGTATGGTATCATGGATATACTCGGGATCGGCTGCCCATGTAAAATCGTGTACATTAGGAGCTATAAAGTGCCAAGATAATTTTTTGTCTTTTTGTTTTACTTTGCCCCTTTTTTTTTGGTATCCATATCCTATTTCTTGCGGATTTTGTAGGTATCCAGATCCTCCAAGGATGTACTTTTTATCGATAGTAATGGTTACATCAAAATTACCCCATACGCCATGAAATTCTCTGGCGATGTAAGGATCTGCATGCCATCCTTCGAAGTCGTATTCTGCCATCTTTGGATACCATTGGGTCATGGATAATGCTACTCCTTCTTTGCTATTTCTACCGGATCTACGTATTTGTTCTGGGACTTGTGCTTTAAAATCCATCAAAAAGGTTACTTTTTCGCCTGGTAGAATAGGAGTCGGCAGGGTAGCTTCTAGGACAGTTCCTGCAATTTCAAAGGGAACTTTTGTTCCGTTTTGAGTGAGTGAAGCTACTTGGATATATCCGATCTGTTCTGGCGAGAGTTTATGTATTTTATCTAAGACTCTAGGATCTGGATCGGCAATGGTTCTAGACCGTACGTCCATTTCACTACCTGGTTGAAAAGCATTGAAATATAAGTGATAGAACACTCGATGTAAGGTATCTGGAGAATTGTTTGTATAGACTAATTCTTGGGTTCCTTGGTATTGAAATTTTTCTACATCCATGTCTATATTCATTGTATAGTCGACATGTTGTTGCCAGTATTTGGTATTATTTTGAGCGGTGGCTATAGTGATACCAAAGAGTAGCGTAGCGAAAAGAAGTTGATGCTTCATCTTTGTTTATTATTTAGACATTTTATCTGCTAGAATCAGAGCATTGTAGAGGTTAACGATACGTCCTGATTTAGACAGTTCAGTAAATTTCTGAGTGGCAGTTGGATTACCACCTACTATGACTGTGGTAGGAATACTGATACCGCTATCCATTAGTATTTGTTTTACTTGACTGGCTTTGAGTTTTGGATAATAGGATCGTATTAATGCTGCTACTCCGCTTACAGCAGGTGCTGCCATAGAGGTTCCTTGTAGGTATTCGTAAGTATTGGATGGGGTAGTGGCCCATATTTTTACTCCTGGAGCGAATGTATCTACATTATTTTTTCCGTAGTTAGAGAATTCTGCAACAAGATTAGATCCGTATTCATAGTTCAATGCACCGATAGTGATAAAGTTATCTGCTATTTCGGTGGTATTGTCTGTTTGATCATTTGGATACACCATTTTTTGGTCTAAATCTTCTGCATCATTTCCTGCGGCATTCACGATTAATACGTCTTTTTTAGCTGCATATTTAATGGCATCTCTTACCCATTCTGGGTGTGTGGTATAGTATTTTCCAAAGCTGGTATTGATTACTTTGGCACCGTTATCTACGGCATATCTAATGGCTAGTGCGATGTCCTTGTCATATTCATCGCCATTAGGAACGGCTCTTATGGACATGATTTGTACGTTTTGAGCGATACCATTTACACCTTTTCCATTATTTCTCTCGGCAGCAATGATTCCTGCTACGTGTGTCCCGTGCTTGATATTTTTTTTGTCGGGATTAGGTCCCATTACTTTGTTATTTCCGTAATTGGTATCGGCAATATCATCTACATTGTCTCCTACAGGGGATCTACCATCGAAATCTACATTGAGATGGTATTCTAATTGTTCTGTAAAGTGTGTTACTCCTTCTGATATATTTTTAATAAAGTCTGGTATGTATTCTCCTTGATCTAAGAATCCAAACATCTGAGATAACAAGGCTATGTGTTGCTGCATCTCTGGTGTTGCAGCTTCTACGGATAGTACTTCCTGCTGGGTGTAGTTTTCTTTTCCTATTTTTTCTGATACTATTTTATGAGAAGCACTGACTTGCTGTAAGATTTGTCCGTATTGTGCTTTGTTTCCAAGGGCTTTTTGGTATTCTTCTTCGTGAGCAGCTTTGGCTTTTATATACAATTGATAGTCTTCTTTATCTGCGGCAGCTACAGACGCTAGGTTTTTACCTTTGAATTTGTCTTTATATTTTTTGACAATTCGGGTGTATTCTAGATTTTCATTTTCGGAGTCTCCAAGAAAATTCCACCCATAGATATCGTCTACGTATCCATTATTATCATCGTCTTTTCTATTTCCTTTGATCTCTTTTGGGTTTTTCCAGAGTACTCCGTCTAGATCTTCGTGTTCGATATCTACGCCACTGTCTATTACACCTACGATTACAGTTTGTCCTTTTTTGTTTTTTAGGATGTCTTTATAGGCTTTATCTACACTCATTCCAGGAATGGTGTCTGTAATAAGGTCTGCGGAATTCCAGTTTTTAAGCTCTGTATCAGAAAGGTTTATATTTTTTAGTGGTATGCTGTCTATATTTTCTATGGGAGTAGAAATGATGGTGGGTGAACCACAACTAGCGAATAATAGGGATGTACCAATGCTAAGTGCAAAAAAACGATTTGTTTTTTGGATCATGTTGGGATTAGTTAAATAATTCATTACAAGTATATGTTTCTTTAAGTCGTACACCTTTTTCTGTGTGCTGTACGGTAATAATTTCATTATGTGCATCGTGTTCTAGAAATAGATACCAATTGTTATCTGCTGCGTTTTCTAGAAATAATTTTTTTTCGGGTAGGGTTAAAAGAGGTCTTGTATCATAGCCCATTACGTATGGCAGGGGTATATGTCCTGCTGTAGGTAATAGATCTGCCATGAACACAATGGTTTTATCTTTATATGTGATATGTGGTATCATTTGTTTTTCGGTATGACCGTCTACAAATAGTACGCCAAAACCTAATGCTGTTTCTGGTAGGTAGATTGCGTCTTTTTTTGATATGAAGTGCAAGTGTCCACTTTCTTGTATGGGGAGTATGTTTTCGCTTAGGAAAGAGGCTTTTTCTCTGGCATTGGGTTGTGTAGCCCAATCCCAATGTTGTTGATTACTCCATATTTTGGCATTTTTAAAAGCCAATTCATAGCCTGTTTTGTCTTTGTTCCATTGTACGACTCCTCCACAGTGATCGAAATGTAAGTGTGTTATAAAGACATCGGTAATATCATCTCTATGAAATCCTACTTGTTTAAGTGAGGTATCGATGGTATCATTACCCCATAAGGAGTAGTGGCTAAAAAATTTTTCGGATTGTTTGTTACCCATTCCTGCATCAATGAGTAGTAGTCGATCGCCATCTTCTATGAGTAGGCATCGGGCTGCAATGTCTATTAGATTGCGATGATCTGCTGGATTGGTTTTACTCCACAGTACTTTGGGTACTACTCCAAACATGGCGCCTCCGTCTAATTTAAAGTTTCCTGCATTTATAGGGTATAAGTTCATTACCAGTAAGCGTTATAATATTATTTAGTTACAAATGTAGCGTTGCTTTCGAATCTAAATTTTATTATGAAGTGGTCTAAACTTTTTTCAATTTGCTATAAAAACAATCTTTTGCCCCCAAATTTTGTAATTTTTGAGTTCCGTAGCGCTGCTATGCAACAAAAAAATCACTTTATTTGGTCGCAAAATCTTACGATGTTCGCTGAAATCAAAAAAGTTTAAATCACTTCTATTATTGAATTCATCTTGACCTTTTCTTTTCCCTAAAAAATTATTTGAATTTACCTGTATTTCGTTACTTTTTTTATCCGTAGCGCTGCTATGAATTTTAAAAAGTGCCTTATCCAGTCAAATTTCTTCTCATTTTCGATCAAAAACAAAAAGTCAAGATGAATTCTTTAAAAAATACTTGCAAAATAGAAAAAACAGCAATGATCTTGCTTTTATTTGTCTACTTTTTAACAATATTTCACTAGTTATCTATTTGAGCAGTAATTTTTTTAATAGGATACCGTAAGGTATGGGGTGCTTTTTTCTTTTTTATATTTGTAGGACTTTTTTTGCATGATGCTACATAATTTTTGTTTTCGCTGAAATCATAAAAGTTTGTATCATTTCGGTATGTGTTTTGCGTTAGGGATAGGAGCGGCATCCTTTTTTGGTTTTCCTAAAAAAACAAAAAAGATATAGCAGATAGCCCGACCCTTTGGGAACGCCCAAATAGCTATTCACTATATTCGTGCAGTAAAGTTTGTAAAATAGATTGTTTTGAATGATCATTTATAATATTTTTATCATTTTTAAAAAACATACTGTATGTTAGCATTATCAGGACTTATTATATTGGGTATTCTGGCACAATGGGTGGCTTGGAAATGTAAAATTCCAGCGATTTTGCCACTGATTCTTATTGGCCTTTTAGTAGGGCCTATTGCTACATTGTATACGGATGATGGTTCTAAATTGATAGAGCCTATATGGAATGGAACTCAAGGGTTATTTCCTGGAGAGAGTTTGTTTTACTTCGTATCATTGGCTATTAGTATTATTCTTTTTGAAGGGGGACTGACATTAAAAAGAAGTGAAATTCTGAATGTAGGTCCTGTAATTTTAAAGTTAATTACGGTAGCAGTGATTATTACATTTTTTGGCGCTGGTCTTGCTGCTCATTTTATTTTTGGACTGAGTTGGCAGATTTCTTTCTTATTTTCTTCGCTCATCATTGTTACGGGTCCTACGGTAATTACTCCTATTCTAAGGAATATACCGCTTAAAAAAGATGTGTCTGCTGTATTGAAGTGGGAGGGTATTTTAATTGATCCTATCGGTGCATTGATTGCTGTTTTGGTCTTCGAATTTATAAGTGTGGGGGAAGGAGAGACGTTTACCAAATTGGCTTTTATAGAGTTTGGAAAGATTGTTTTATTTGGGTTTACTTTTGGATTTACATTTGCACATGGATTGGCATTTGGTATTCGAAAGAAAGTGATTCCGCATTATTTATTAAACGTTTTTACATTGGCTACGGTGCTGGGTGTTTTTGTATTATCAGATGCTTTTGCCCATGAGTCTGGATTGCTATCAGTGGTAGTGATGGGTATGGTACTGGGTAATATCAATTTACCGAACATAGATGAGATTTTATATTTTAAAGAATCACTGAGTGTATTATTGATTTCTATCTTATTTATTTTACTTTCTGCTAATATCAATATAGAGGACTTGTATCTATTACTGAATTGGAATGCATTATTTTTATTTCTAGCAGTTGTTTTTCTGGTACGGCCTATTGGTGTATTTCTGAGTTCTATTAACTCTGGATTGAGTATTCCTGAAAAACTATTTATTAGTTGGGTAGGTCCTAGAGGTATTGTGGCTGCGGGTATTGCTTCATTATTCGGATTAAAATTAGCTAAATTAGGTGAACCAGGTGCTGAGTATATCACGCCATTAGTGTTTATGATCGTGTTGGGTACTGTGTTATTAAACGCGACTACGGCACGTTTGTTTGCTAAAATAGTAGGGGTATTTCTAAAACAGTCTGAGGGTATACTCATCGTAGGGGCGTCTAAGGTCTCTAGATTAATAGGTGTGTTTTTAAAGAATCATAATCGTAGTGTGGTGCTTATCGATAGTAATAAAGAGAATATAAGAAAGGCAAGATTACTGGGACTAGAGGCGATGGAAGAGAATATCTATAATGAGCAATTAAAGAATGATATAGAACTGAATGATATTGGTTTTTTGATGGCGCTTACGGGTAGTGCTGATATTAATAAATATGCTATTGATACGTTTAAGCATCAGTTTGGTGAGCATGGATCGTTTAGGTTAGTGAGTGCTGATGAAATGAATGATCCTGCAAATAATCCTGATGAGGCATTGTTTTCGCATACGGATGATTATTATAAACTACTGGATCTTGCTGAAAAATATCCTGGTATTCAGGAAACAAAAATAAATGATATTGGACATTATAAGTCATTGATTGCATTAACTAAGGAACAGGAAGAGATTATCCCTTTATTTATCAAAACATCTGATAATGCCATTAAAATTATTACGGCTAATAGTGAACAAATAGATCGAATAGATGAAGAGAGCTATTTGATCTATATAGGAAAACCTATAGATGTAGAAGTAATTTAAACTTTTTAGCTGACATCAAAAAAGTGCAACCACTTCGTAGAGACTGTACAATAAAATTTATAAATAATAGTTTTTAACAACTATTAAACAGAAAAGAATCATGCTAAAAAAGAACTCAAGATGAGTTCACAAGTAGTTGTGATCGAGTGATTACTGATTACTAAATTTCTTTACGTATACTCCCCCTAGATGAAAAAACGAATATTAGTTCCCATTTGCAGTTTACTTTTATTTGCATCTTGTACATCTTCTGATGATGTAATAGATACACTTGGTTTAGATTGCCTTACATTAGTTTCTGATGTCATAAAAGCTAAAAAAGCACATACAGATGATGCGTCTACGGCTAATTGTATGGCACTTTTAAGTGCCATACAGTCTTATATTACTAATGGCTGCGAGGAAGCTGAAAAATATATAAAAGAATTAGAATCTTTATCGGATTGTAGTATAGAAGTGATTTAAACTTTTTTCAATTTGCTATAAAAACGATCTTTTGTACTCAAATTTTGCAATTTTTGAGTTCTGTAGCGCTGCTATGCAACTAAAAAATCACTGTATTTGATCACAAAATCTTCGATTTTCGCTGAAATCAAAAAAGTCTAAACCACTTCATAGAATAAAGAGATAAAAAGCTATAATTATCGGTAAAAAACCATTTTTTAACAAAAAATAATGTTAAAAAATGGTTTTTAATTTTATATTCGCAGGTAAACAATTTAAAACTAAACCCCTATATTATGAAAAAACTTATGTATGTTGCTGTTTTAGGTATGGCAATGGGTCTTACTTCTTGTGGAGAAGATGATGTAAAAGATTTAGCATGTGATACTGCGAGAGGTCCTCTAAAAGATACGGTACAGTTGGCCATTGATGCTTATAATGATAACAAAAATGAGATTACCTGCGAGGCCGCAAAAACAGCTATTGAAACGTATAAAAGTAATGAATGTGGGGATGACTCATTTGATACTGTTTTAGCTAGTTTATCAGAGTGTTCAGGTACAGATAGTAACTAAACTCTTTCAATATAATATATAGAATAAGCCCCGCTCATGATGAGCGGGGCTTTCAGTTTTTAATCAATTATTGATTGTATACGATTCTCTTATAATGTTAAGAACTGTATGTGTTCTGCCCAATCACTTCCAATTACCTTAATAATGTAGATTTTATTGGATTGTACATTGAATCTATTAAGGTCTATAGCAACTGTATTATCTCCTTTTTGTGCACTAACAGTTATGCTGTTTGTTTGTGCAGTACTACCATCTAATGCATAGATTTGATAGCTTACTTCTTGATCTTTAGCTACTGTAATTGCTAGTGTCATGATATCGCTAGATCGAACAGGGTTTGGACTGATGGCTATTTGATTGGCCATAGCTGCTTTACTACCTACGATAGGATTAACAGTTACTGTTACAGTATCAGTAGCTTCGCAACCACCTTTTGTAGCGGTAACAGTATAGGTAGTGGTTTCCGTTGGTGTTACTGTTATAGATGCACCAGTAGCTCCATTAGACCATGTATAGCTATCCGCATCAATCGCTGAGGCAGTAAGTGTAGCACTGTCTCCATCGGTAATTGATTGATCACTTCCTGCATCTACTGTATAGTCGTTTACAGCTACTGTGATGTCATCTGTAGCTACACATCCTGCACAGTTAGCTACGCTTACACTATATGTAGTTGTCGCTTCTGGTGCTACTGTGATACTTTGCGTTGTTTCTCCTGTAGACCATAGGTAGGATACTCCTGTATTTTGTTTAGTGATACAGTCTCCAAAATTGATATTAAAATCACCGATTCCTGTATGCGCTCCAGACATATCAAACCATCCAGAGGCTCCGTATGTATTGCTAGTAGTTTCATATACATTAGCTCCGTTTCCAACTTGGAATGCAGCACCTCTAACTGATAAGTTAAAAGAGAAGTCTCCTCCAATTTGAGTTACTGTTCCTGTTAGGTCTGTATAGTATACCCATCCAGATGCATTTTCATCATTACAGAAATGTTCTTTAGGGCTTTCTGCTGGTGCAATAGTAGTTTTACCAGCGTATACTGCATTCACCTCGAAGTATGTTTTAGAGAAGAAATAATCGTACATTTTACCTGTTAAGGTAGCGGTTCCGTTAGGCAATTCTTTCCATACAAGGTCTACGTTAGAGAACCATCTTCTCTGTCCATCAGATGCTTTTAACCATGCTACGAAATCATGATCTCCTCTACAATAATCCGTATTATCAATGGCATATTCCACACACTCTTCGCAAGTACCTTGTCCTTGTACTGCTGCTGTAAGAATTACTTCTTCTCCTGCACAAGTAGCTGTATCAGGACCAAGATCTACAGCGATTGGTTCTTTTTGGTCGATAGTGATTGTTCCTAAATTTACTGGGCATACACCATCTATCCATTGTACCCATACATCATAGGTATCTGCGGCAAGATCATCGAAGCTAAAGCTTCCTACAGCATCTGCTACACGAGTATATGTTTGTCCTCCATCAATAGAGATTTCTATATATTCTTGATCTATTGCATCTGCAAAGGTAAGAGCGATGCTACCAGATGTACCTTCGCAATCAGCGTCTTCTGAAGTAATTTCTGCACTTGGAGCAGCTAATACTTCTACTGATACTTCATTAGAATAGATAAATTCACCACATTTTTCTCCTTTTACTCCTCTACGATATAGTAGTTTACCAGAGGATATGTTTGGTGCTTGATAGTCTACATCATTGGCTCTAGGAATGTTTCTCCATAATCGACTGTTTTCGGCTTTTACTTGCCATTGGTATGTAATGGTTCCTGCATCTGTAGCATCGATATCTGTACCAGTGAATAACGCTGGAGTAAATGCTTCACAATCGATCTGTGATGCTTCTATAGTTCCTGCATCTGTAATTGGTGTAGTGATGTTGATGGTTACTGTATCTGTAGCAGTACATGATCCACTACAATCTGTAGCTGTCACTGTATATGTTCCTGCTTTATTAACAGAAATAGTGGCGGTAGTACTAGTACCTATAATTCCAGGACCTGACCAGTTATAGGTAATAGCATCATTAGATGTAGCAGGTATCTCATAACGTACATAGTCTACTAAGAAAGAACATGCTCCATTATCAACTACTCTTACAAATCGTGCAGCACTACTTAGTGTATAGGTATATTCTTTGTAATACGTAGAAGAGAAACGAAGATCGTTGTTTAAAGCTATAAATCCATTGCTTCCAGAAGTAGAAGCTTCGATTCTAGCACTACTTACTACGCTACCGAAGTTACCACAGTGTTCTAGTTTCATACGTGTATGTATCTTCGTTCCAGCTGGTACTACTTTTCCAAAATCAATGGTTACGAAAGAAGTACCACGTCCACCACGTGTCCATAACTTAGCTCCTTTTCCGTTTCCGCAATATGCAGCATTTTTGTGTGGGTAGTAGTATGTTTGGTATCCACCAGATTGGTATAAAGTGTGGTTACAATCAGATTCTGCTTGTGTGGCACAGCTAGATTGACCTGTAACGCTGGCTGTTAATTGTGTTGTTTCTTCATCACATTTTTCGATGTCATTACCTGCATCTACTATAAAGTTAGCACAGTTATTAGAAGGACCTCCAGGAGAACCACAGTGGTTAGGGTTTACTTTTACGATTTGTTGGTAATAGTGTCCTACTTTATACCATTTGTCAAATTCTAAGTTATTAAAGTTTTGTGCGCCATGGTTTACGAAACGTAATTTTGTATAGGTATATTCCCATAATGCTACAGCAGTACCTGCTTGTATCGTAGTTCTAAAAACGCAGTGCTGTCTACGAGATACTTTATAGACATCGATTGCGCAACTTCCTGTATTTTTGATAATTACTTTTTTCTTATAAGATCGTTTTGCTTCTATCCCTAGATTTTCTGTAGTTGTAGCAGCCTCTAGACTAGATTGGGATAACGATAAGAGGCATAAAAAAACAAAAAGCCCGCTGCTTAGTTTAATGGTTAAGTTTTTAAAGATAGTTTTTTTCATAAGTTTGTTTTTAAACGAAAGATTTGATTTTTGGTTAACTTCATCAAAGCCTTATGGAAATTTCTTGATAGGCCACAGAAAACGTTATTGTTATCTTGTATAAACCTATAAGAAGGACTAAAATTTGCTATTGATTTAGGGGGTACGATATCAATAGTTCAAATTTTGAAAAGAATGCGTGATGCTGTGTTTACTTCCTAATCCCTTGATTTAGTGGAACAAAGATGCTAAACAGTTTGTTTATTTTTTAATAAAAACATAAAAAAACGTTAAAAAAACATATATTTTCGTTAAAAGAAGTGTTTTCTAATTCGATAAAACTCTAAATCTTACGAATTTCTTACAAAATCAACGATTTTCTTTCAACTACTTGTTAATATTTTTTATATAAAAAACTGATAATCAGTAATTTATTTTTATTTCACAAATTATTTTTTTGATACTATTCTAATTTTCAGTATGTTATATATCCTCTATTTGGGTATTCTGCCTGATTTGATAGTGCCTACAAAACACTTTTTAAATATTCCTTAACAAAAAGCAATGTATTACTTTTCTTTGATGAGATAGATATATACAGGAAAATGATCGCTGTAGCCACCTGTATACTGGTGATTGACAAAACTTCTATACGGATAGCCTTTGTACTTACCTTTGGATACTTTGAGAAATTGTTTTGAAAAAATTCCAGCTTTATAGAATCGGTAGCTAGTAAAATCTTTATCGATAAGTGCTTTGGAAACGATTATTTGATCGAATAAAAACCAGTGGTCTCTCCAAGCCAGAGAACCGATGCCTTTTTGTGCTATTGCATGCATAGGATTGTACAATCCTTTGAGCGGTACGCTATTTTTTTCTTTTTGGGCAGCAAGTACTTTGGTCACACTATTATTGGAGGGATTATCGTTTAGGTCTCCCATCGTAATAATCTTAGCATATGGATCTATATCCATTAAAGAGTCGATGATTTTTTTGTTTAACTCAGCTGCTTTTTCTCTTTTGTAGCTACTGCGCGCTTCCCCTCCGTTTCTAGAAGGCCAGTGATTGACTAGTAGATGTATCAAATCTCCATCTAAATAACCACTGACGAGTAATTGATCTCTGGTATATACTCGTTTAGTGGGATCTGTATGATCATAAAGTAACAATTCGTGCGTACTCGTAGCAGTGGGTTTAAAAAGTGTTTTTCTATATAGTAATGCGACATCTACTCCTCTTTTGTCTGGAGAATCATAGTGTACAATTCCATAATCTTTGGCGAGTAATAGGGTATCATTTGCTAGATCTTCGACTACTTTTCGATTTTCAATTTCTGCAAGACCAATAATTGCCGGGGGTTGCTGTGTAGTATCACTTCCTATCTGTGATAGCACAGAAGCGATATGATGTATTTTTTCTTTATAACTATCTAATGTCCAATGGTCTTTTCCATCAGGTGTCTTATCATCATCAAAAGTGATAGGATCATTAATCGTATCGAACAGATTTTCTACATTATAAAACGCGATCGTATTGATTTTATATGCTGTTTTCTTCTGAGAAAACAGGGAAAAAATAAAAAAAACAAAAATCAGGGGTAACATTTCTCTAAAAAATGACATTAATATGTAGTTAGTTAGTAAAAAAGCAAAACTACTTCTTTTGCAAAAGCTAGTTAATGATTGCCCCATGAATTGTTTAATTTTTAACACACACAGATTAATGACACATGTATCGCAATCAAAAACGCTCGTATATCTTCTTAGTTTTTGTTGTTTCAACTGCTTAGTAGCGCAGCAGACAGGCGTAAAAGGTAGCATCGTAGATGCTAGTACCAATGACCCATTATCAGAAGTATCTATTCGTATAGAAGAGAGTAGTATAGTCACCAAGACAATTGCCGATGGTACATTTGATTTTAAGAATCAAGAATTACCATTAGGCACACATATTTTGGTATTTGCTAAGGATGGGTATATACAGAAGCGTTTTCCTATCATCATCCATGAACATACAGTATTAGATATTCATACAGTAGATTTAGAATACGATTTTAATCAAGAGCAGTTAGGCATCGGTATCATCAGTTTGTCGGATCAAGAGTTAGACGAAAGTGATACCACTACATCCTTTGCTATATCAGGTGTTTTACAAGCATCAAAAGATATATTTCTCAATGCCGCAGCATTTGATTTTGGAACTACGTTTTTTAGACCCAGAGGTTTAAGCAGTGCTAGTGGAAACGTATTGATCAATGGCATCTCTATGAACAAATTATCCGATGGCAGACCCCAATGGAGCAATTGGGGTGGATTAAACACCGTACAGCGGCATCAAGAATATACAATGGGTATTGCTGCCAATGAATATACCTTTGGCGATTTATCAGGTACCACCAATATCATCATGCGTGCCTCAAACTATAGAGCAGGAGCAAGTATATCCTATGCCGCTTCTAATCGTAGTTATACCAGTAGAATGATGGCTAATTATAGTTCTGGTATGACCAAAAAAGGATGGGCATATACCGTTGCATTATCCAGGCGTATGGCCACAGAAGGATATGTAGACGGCACCCTATACGATGCGAACTCTTTTTGTATTGCTATCGAAAAAAAGCTGCACCCTGCACACAGTATAAATCTCACTAGTTTTTATACACCCAATAGAAGAGGGCGATCCACTGCCATTACAGAAGAAGTATTCAACCTCAGAGGCAATACCTACAATCCTAATTGGGGATGGCTCAATGGCGAAAAGAAAAATGCGCGTATCAAATCTGTTAAGCAGCCTGTTTTTATGCTCAATTATTATTGGACTCCGACCGCTAAAACCACAGTAAACACCAATATAGCTTATCAATACGGAACTAGTAGTACCAGTAGAATCGATAACGGAGGTACTGATCTCATTACTTTTGGTAATCAACAAATACATGTAGGAGGCGGTAGTAGTAGTGATACCAATCCAATACATCCTACACAATTACCTAGTTTTTATCTACAAAATCCCAATCCCACACCCTTAGATTTTCAGAATGCTCATCTAGCAGCACAGGCTTTTAGAACAGATGGTCAGTTGGATTGGAAACGATTTATACGAGCCAATGAGTTGCAGCAACAGCAAGCTAACAATAGTATTTATATGCTATATGAAGATACCAATCGCGATATCCAATGGACATGCAATACGCTACTCAATTATCAATTTACATCCCATAGTACGCTTAATGCCAGTATAGCATACACCAATTTACGTAGTGAATACTATGCCATGGTTACAGATCTTCTAGGAGGAACAGGATTTTTAGACATCGATCGCTTTGCACCTGATAGCGATAGCGCACAGAGTGATCTGCGCCACCCTAATAGAATTGTGCAAGTAGGAGACCGCTATGACTATAATTATGAAATCACAGCACATACAATCAGTGGTTTTGCACAAATGCAGTGGACTTACAATCGTATAGATTTTTTCTTAGGCAGTAGTATCACCAACACTGCATATCAGCGAGAAGGGCTGTATCAAAACGGTTATTTTCCAGAAAATTCTTTCGGCAAAGGGGAGCAACTTACATTTACAAACTACGGAATCAAAGCAGGAGGTACACTAAAGCTCGATGGACGACATGCGATAACCATGCATGCAGCTCATTTTACCAAAGCACCGACACTACGAAATACCTATGTTAATCCTAGACAAAATCATCTAACGGTAGCAAATATACTAGGAGAGCGACAAGCCAGTGAACAGCTACAATCAGTAGATGTAAGTTATTTGCTCAGCACATCAAAAATAAAAGCTAGATTAACAGGGTATTATACCACTATTCAAGAAGCTACAGCCATCAATTTTTTCTACACCAATGCATTTTCAGGAGCATTTGTACAACAAATACTTACAGGAATTGATACCCAATACATCGGAGGAGAACTAGGTATTGGGTATCAAATCACCCCTACCATACAGCTCAAAGCTGCAGCAGGCATAAGTCAGTATACCTATACAAATAATCCTACACTATCCATCACCAGCAGTAGTCAGGGATTTATAGACACCGTAGCACCAACTGTATCAAATGGTACAGTCAGCACACGTACTATAGGAACTTCATACCTTACCGATTACAAAGTGGCTGGAGGCCCACAGCAAGCCTCTCAAATAGGAATAACGTACAGAGATCCTTCTTTTTGGTGGGTAGGCGCTACGGCCAATTATTTTTCTAACGCATACATTGCTATTAATCCATTATCCAGAACCACCAACTTTAGTATCGATCCTGAATCGCAATTACCCTTTAATGAGTATGATCCCGAGATTGCTCGTCAACTCCTGCAACAAGAACAACTAAATCCTTATACACTGGTCAATCTAGTGGGCGGAAAATCATGGAGAATACGCCAGTATTACATCGGCATTTTTGCATCGATTACTAATATATTGAATCAGCACTATAGAACAGGCGGATTCGAGCAAGCCCGCACTACAGATTACAGAAGTGCCTTAGCTGCCGCCCAAACCGACACCCCCATTTTTGGCAACCGTTATTTTTATGGAACAGGAACCACCTATTTTTTAAACCTATCCCTACGATTTTAGACGCACCAATAGCCATCATCATTCATCAATATAAATTCTAGAAAATGAAACCATTCACGATTCTTTTATGTCTACTCATGATCAGCTGTGTACAAGACGATGATTTTACCACAGCCCCTCAACCTATAGATATGCCCACGCTAGGAGACCAACCACCCCTGAGCATCCATACCGTGTATACCCTATGGCAGCAACGATTTTTAAAAGCCCTCAATGAAGCAGGATTAGATACTAATAATCCATTAGATGCAGCAGCAATTGCGGTACTTCAATCACAGACGCAACTTACCTTTCAGACCGCTACTACAGGCAGTACCAACTATATGGAAGGCTATGTGATTTCTAGTGACCAAGCAGGTAATTTTTTCGAAGAACTCATCATACAAGACACTCCCCAAAATCCCACAACAGGCATTCGCCTACTCATAGACACCCATCCGCTGTATACCACTTATGAATTCGGTCGTAAAATAGCCATTACATTAGACGGACTCACCGTAGGCATTCAAAACGGAGTATTCACCATCGGAATCCAATCGGGTGTGACTATCAATAAAATTCCTGCCTTTATGCAGCACGACATACTACAGCGTTTTCCCGAAGTAGCCACCATTACTCCCTTACCCATGACCATAGAAGCGTTTACCACAGCGCATACCAATTTATACATCCAGCTTACCGATATACAATTCCACAGAAAAGAAGTGCTAGGAGATCGAGTCCTCAGTTTTGCAGCAGCGCCTCACGATATATTCACTGGCCAACGTATCATCGAGCATTGTAGTACAGGCGCACAAACCCTATTATCTACCAGTACCTTTGCCGATTTTAGAGGGTTGCTACTGCCTTCGAGAAGAGGAACTTTTCAAGGCATCCTTACCAAAAATTTCTTTGGAGATCGTTTTACGGTAGTGCTCAACACCCCTACGGAGTTGGCATTAAACCAGAAAGAACGCTGTGATCCACTAGAGATCGCCTGCGGATTAGCCACGACCACGGGAGCTACCACATTATTTGCAGATAATTTCGAAAATCAAACCCCCAACACTCCCATATCAGGAAACGGATGGACCAATTACATAGAATCAGGAACACAAAGTTGGGAAACCTTTCAGTCCGATGGTACCAATGCATCTCTGGGCATTTCTGCTAGGATCAGTGCCCATGGATCAGACGACAGTAGCACTATTGCTTGGCTCATTACCCCCGAAATTTCGCTAGCCCAGCAAAACGGAGTCACCATCCGTTTTCAGACCTCTACCAGTTTTGCAGACACCAGTCAGTTAGACGTTTTGTTTTCCAAAGACTGGGACGGAACACCAGCAACCATTAACACAGCCACATGGGGTGTACTCTCTGCGGCTACCATTGCACAAAACGATGACTTTTTTGGCGATTGGATCCCCTCTGGCATTATAGATCTTTCTTGCGAAGAAGGCACAATACACATCGCCTTCAGGTATCAGGGGCATGATCAGGGTAGCGGAGATGCCAATGGCACCTATGAGTTAGATGAGGTACAGATAGAAGCCAAATGATGATGCAGATATTCGTATTTTGGGCGTTACCACAAGGGTCGGGCTATCCACTGTATCTTTTTTGGTTTTTCAGAAAACCAAAAAAGGATGCCGCTCCTATCCCTAACGCAAAGAGAAATGTATTGAATATCAGTAAAGTTAGATAGAAGGAAATTATTTAATTAGAATTAAAAACTGTATACTTGTATAATAAACAACCTCCCAGACCTCTCAACGATGTGTACTTTTGGGAGGTTTTTTGTTTTTAATACATTGTCTAAAGAAGCACATGAAAATAAAACCTATTAGAAACGAAAAAGAGTACCAAATAGCTTTAGCAAGACTTGAAGAGATTTTTGATGCTCAAAAAGGAACAGAAGCAGGAGATGAATTAGAAATTATAGCTATTTTAATTGATACCTACGAAAAAGAGAATTTTCCTATAGGAATGCCTGATCCTATAGAAGCTATAAAATTTAGAATGGAACAAATGGGAATGAAGCAAAAAGACCTTGCAGAGATTATAGGTTTTAAAAGCAGGGTAAGTGAAGTTTTAAATAAGAAGCGCAAACTGACGCTAGATATGATCCGTAAATTAAATCTCGCCCTTCACATCCCAACAGAAGTTTTGATACAAGAGTATTAGAAAAAAAGAGATGCTAAAATCATTTCTACTATGAAAAAACGAATCGTATTCTGTGTTTTTTTAGTCAATCATCTTGCGGATTTAGCACAAGTATCTTCTGAGTTACAAGTGATTCGCGATAATTTCCAAAAATGGCAGCCTATTTTACAAAAGGAACGAGCCAATTCCGCCTCGTTTTTTCAGTATGTATGGGGAATGCATTATGAAAAAGAACAGTGGTATACAGAAGAACAAGTCGCTAGTGATACGTTTTTATACCAAAAAGCACAGCTACTTGAAGAACCAGCTCTAGGCACTTTAGTAACGTACGAAAAGTATGCTATTTCAGGAGATTGGCATATTGTAGAGGATCATTATTTTGATAAGAATGGCAGCCTGTACTTTGTTTTTTGGCGTATGAACACCTATTATGCAGCAGTACCTATTACCGTACAAAAAAGAGCATATTTTAATGCCGACGGCACATTGATTCGAGAGCTACAATCAGTCTATAAAATGAACACCAAAGAAGAAATAACTACAGAATTTCTAGACCAAGACATCGAATACAAACTACAGCTAGATGAAGTAGCTTTTTATGACGTTTGGAAAAACAAATTGTAAGTTTCAGTAATAAAAGTTCCTGTAGACAGGAACTTTTTTGTATATTTGTAATGTTCTTTACCTTAGGTATAGGAATTTACAAAGGTTTTGAACGTTGAACCCGAATCAACGTTTTTTTTGTACCTATTATTTATTTTCCAAAATATTTTTCATTTCTTTCAAAATCAGGACCATCAATAATATTTTGGATGTCATTCTTCTCGTATGCTGTTATAAATTTAGCTTTTAGTAAACCTGTAAACATAATGATCACAACATAGTTTCCTTTTACAATGGCAACCCTTCTATTTTCATAATGTTTTTTACGTTTAGTATCCCATCCTTTTTTTAAAATAGCATTCTTATCTTCTAAAGTGTCTTTGATCCAAAGCATTTTTTCAAGACGATTTAATGACAAGATGGATTTATCTTTTTTAATTCTGTTTGCACTTTCATAAAAACAGTGGTCAAACATATCTTCGTAAAATTTAACTAATACTCCATCAAAAGTTCTAATGTTTTTTGTGCAATAAATATTTTTCCATTGTTCTCGCATTTTAAATTCTAGCTCAGAATCAGCAATTTTATGTGGCTTTAGCTTTTTATATACCATTACCAACCGCCATTTAAATCAATGAGAAAAACATTGAATTTTTCTTCATGTTTATTTGTAGGTTTAATTTCTTTATCTAAATATGTTTCTTCTATATATCGTGTTAATTCCTTTTTAGCATTACTAGAAGTTTTATTATTAAATTTTGCATTTGTTAATCCCGTAAGTATATCAGCTAATTGAATTGCACTTGATTCATCAGAAGGTAAAGCTTGAACTATAGGAACACTTGATGTCAAGTTAGAAAAATCTAAAGCTTTTTTTAAGTCTTTCAATCTATTTCTATCCCTATTGACTTTATGATCAAGAAATATACAGTAATCATTAAAATCGAAAATCCAATGATGTATTAATTGATAATAGAATTTATAAAAACCTAGTTCTACATCATTATTGCTAAATTTATAATTATCTATTTTAGAAGTATCAATAATTATTACTCTAAATCTTAGCTCTTTACTTTGAAAAAAATAGTCAAGAATGTCTTTGTATAAATCAAAATATTTTGGAGAAACTTTATTCCATTTTAACTCACCAAAAACATTATGTTTACTTCTTATATCTTTAATTTTAGTTTTGAAAATATCTCGATAATTTGAAGTCATCCATATACCTCCTATTGCAGTATAATTATGAGCTTTCTTATCACTAAGAGCTTCTAAACCACTTTCATCGCAATATACTTCGAATTTCATTTTTATTCATCTTACTTAGTAGAAATAGTCAATATACTATAAACCATTACATTTTACAACCATGAACGTGTCAATTTTATACAGAAGATGAGCAATTGATTACGATACTATCATTAGGTCATGGAAAAACAGAAGACGAGGAATGGAATCCAGAAATTATTTTCGATATGTATAAAAGTCGTAGGGTAGAACTAGAAAAAATAAATACACAATATACTGTAAATTAATAATTTATTAATTACTGCAACTACGGGTATAGCAGTTTTAAAACCCGTCATTTTGGGAAGTAAAGTCGTATTTTTGTACACTGTCTTATTGCTTATCAATGGATGAATACTAAGACGATATAATCGAAGCCACAATAACAAAAGTAACACGCCATGAATACCAAAATGAACCAATGCATTATGCAGGGCATTGCACAAGGAGACACTGCTATTATCGAATCTTTTTATCGCCATAACCTCTGTTATGTACGGAACTATATCCTACAAAACGGAGGAGTCACAGCCGATGTAGAAGATATATTTCAGGAAGCGCTGGTCTTATTGTATCACAAACTCCAAAGAGAAACCCTAGTGATCGATGTTTCGATACACACCTATTTTATTGCGATCTGCAAGAATAAATGGCGTAATCAATTGCGGAAACAGCGAAAGCTATACTATACTGCACTACCGATAGAAAACCCTGATACTACAACAACTCTTTTTACCGAAACCAAAGAACTACAGGAAGAACAGCAACGCCTGTATCAAAAGCATGTAATGACATTAGGAGAAGATCAGAAAAATGTATTGCATCTATTTTTAGAAGGCAATAGTATGAAAGAAATAGCAAAAATCATAGGCTATAGCGAGGGGTATGCACGCAAAAAGAAATATGAAATTAAAGAATACTTAAGACAGCTCATACAACAAGATCCTATGTATAAAGAATGTATAAGTATATGATGAAGTGATTTAAACTTTTTTCAATTTTCTATAAAAACGATCTTTTGCACTCAAATTTTGCAATTTTTGAGTTCCGTAGCGCTGCTATGCAACTAAAAAATCACTGTATTTGATCACAAAATCTTGGTTTTTCGCTGAAATCAAAAAAGTTTAAATCACTATATAAATATTTATAGGTTACTTTCTCTAATCCAGAAATCTATATAAATCACCTCATAGCTGCCTGAACAGTTATGAGGTATTACTTCTTATGACTAAAAAGCATTTTTACAAATCTTACGAAAATTTGCGTAAAGGATAGGAGCGGCATCCTTTTTTGTTTTTTTGTAAAAACAAAAAAGATACAGCGGATAGCCTGACCCGCAGGGATACGCCCTAATTATTACTATTAGACACGGTTAAAAAATAAATATACTAGTGTGTAATGGTAATAAAAAGTTAATAAAAAATTGTATTTATTTGAAATACAGAAAATTGTTAATTCATTTTTTATTAAAAAAAAGTTAATTAATTAGAATTATATGTATATTTGCTTGTGAAAATTCCCTAAAATAACTATGCTTAACCAGTACTTTCTAATATCTAATTATTTAGATACAGAAAAAAAAATTCCCTTTTTGGGGTAACATTTTTACGATTTATGACACTAGTATAAAAGGCTGATTGTCAAATCAATGCTTTTTTAGTGATAAAAATGTATAATGTGCAGTTTACTGTGCATTAAAAAAGATACCCCAAAATGCCTATGAACAAACAATTACGATCGTTGTTAGTGTATAGCTTTATGTGTTGCTGTGTAGTCTTTTCTACATCGGCTACTACTACCTATACCACTAACACTATAAAAAAGGTAAAAGATTCTTTGGCGGCTTCTGTAACGTCTGTGCCTACGCCAGTGGAGAAACGTACTTCTCTAGCGGCTAAATCATTTAGAAATTTTGATGCATTGGATCGGTTTGATATTCCCGAAAAGCAGCTAGAGGAAGATATTCCTATGGTGTCGGAAGGGTTTCAGTTTAAAGAGTCGGACTCATTACAGAACAAAAAATGGCTAGATATGGCCCAAAATACCTTTGCCGCTGTAGAGGAGAAGCAGAATTATGTTGATCTACTGACAGAAGATGTAATTGCCGAGCTACCTGTTGCTACACGACCCAAAACAATCAGCAATGTGACCTATACCATGGGGGTAGCCAAAGCAGTATTTAAACCTGCGTACACAGAATTAACTGTATTTCTACAGATCGATACTCCCAAGGGAACGTTAATCCTAGGGGGAAAGGACATCAAATTATCCCATGAAGGTGGAATTATAGGGGATGCAAAACTCAGTTTGATCTCCCAGTTCACTATGAATATAGATAATGGCAAGGCTATCGTAACATTAAAAGGGAGTTTTGAAAACCCACGAACCTATGCCTTGATCGATTGTAGTGGTTTTAAAGAGCTAGGAATTGATGCAGATATTCAATTTTCTAAGGGACTGATCCATCCTGTGGATAGTAATGGAAAAGAAACAGGAGGGTATGTACAGGCGAGTTTCCGAACGGTGATAGGAGATTGGAATGATATGGTATTTAACATCTCTTTACCCGAATTCGGTGTTAGAGGATTAAAAGGCACTACTTTTCGGTTAAACACCGCTGTACTAGACCTCAGTGATCTGCGTAATGAGGATGGAATGCTGGCATCTCCTGATGCACAAGGGTATATCAATACATATTATGGAGAGAATCCTAATCTGTGGCGTGGTGTATACATACAATCGCTACAGGTGGTATTGCCCAGAGAAATTAAAAAGAAAAATCAAGACAAGCGAATTACATTCGGTGCTTCGGATTTGATTATCGATGCACAGGGAGTTACGGGAAGGTTTGTAGCCCAAAATATATTATCCATTGATGAAGGATCGGCTGCTAAGTGGCAGTTTTCATTAGATGAATTTATCCTAGATGTAGAAACGGGTAGCATACGAGAGGCGAATTTTGCAGGAGAAGTGATATTGCCTGTATCTAAGGTAAAACGACTGCAATACCGAGCGATTATTCAGCCCGATGAATATACACTACAGGTGCAGCCAGTAGAGGATCTAGATTTTGATCCGTGGAATGCGCAAGTAGTGCTAAAAAAAGAATCTATAATAGAACTCAAGGTAGTGGATGGAAAATTCAAACCCAGAGCTGAGTTACATGGCTCTGTCAATTTAGCCTCCAATTTAGGTAAAGATGCAGACAGTGATTCGAGTTCTGGGAACAAGACAGTATCTTTTAAAGGAATAGTGTTCCAGAATATGGTATTGCAATCGGAATCGCCTAAATTTTCGGTAGATTATTTTGGGTATAAAGGAAAGAATTCGATAGCTAATTTTCCAGTATCGATCAATGAAATTGGGTTGCGAACCCCTGGAGCGGGAAATACTGCAGAGCTAATTTTTAATTTTAATATCAATCTTACCTCAGAAAAAGATGGGGGTAATGGAGCAGGTGCTACCCTGGTGATCAAAGGAAAATTAGATGAGAGTGGGAGTAGAGATCGCTGGCGATTCGACGGTATCGAATTAGAACGTGTTTCTGTACAGATGCAAGTATCTGGTGTAGAACTCCATGGTGCTATTTTTATCTTTGATGAAGATCCTACCTATGGAAAGGGCTTTGCCGGAGCAGTACAAGCCAAATTTACAGGAGGACTCGAATTAGATTTACAGGTAAAGGCGCTTTTTGGGCGTACTCCTACTTATAGGTATTGGTTTGCAGATGGACAGGCTACCATGCCGCAAGGGATTCCTATTTTTACAGGGATTGTGATCAATGCGTTTGGTGGTGGGTTTTATAACCATATGCAAATGGCAGGCGTTTCCAATGATCCTAAAGCAGCCTTTAATCAGATAGGTGCTTCTTCTTCGGGAGTGATTTACGAGCCGTATCAAGAAAATGGTTTTGGGATGAAAGCTTCTGTAGGGATTGCTGCCCAAGGCTCGCAAGAATTATTCCATGCCACTGTAGAGTATGAAATGGCATTTCTAAAATCGGGAGGCTTGCAGAGTATCACCTTTAAAGGCCATGGCGAATTGATCACCAAACTGCCAGGAGATTTTTATGACAAGGTAACCGAAAAACTAAAAAATGTAGCAGGAAATCTATCAGGCGTCGTAGAACCACCTACCATAGGTGGGATGAGTATCGACTTGTATATGGGCTATGATTTTGTAAATGATATATTGCATGCCAATTCCGAAGTATATGTGAATTATGGAATTCTAAAAGGACTAGGATCTGGAGGAAAAGCAGGATGGTTAGATCTATATGTAGCACCCGATGAATGGCATATCCTGATCGGTACGCCCGATGATCCTGTAGGCATTGCTATCAATTTAGGAATCTTAAGGCTAGAAACACGTAGCTATTTTATGGCAGGAGATGGATTGCCAGGGATGCCTCCAATACCGTCTCATGTCTCGAAAATACTCGGAATAGATGCTTCTAAATTGGATAATTCGCGTGATCTGAATAGATTAGAATCTGGAAAAGGATTGGCATTTGGTGCGCACCTGAGTCTCACTACAGGAGATCTTCGTTTTTTAATTTTCTATGCGCGCTTTGATGCAGGGTTAGGATTTGACATCATGCTCAAAGATTATGGCGATGCGCGGTGTAAGGGTTCTTCAAAAACCATCGGATTAAATGGGTGGTATGCTTCTGGACAAGCGTATGCATATCTGCAGGGAGAGTTAGGATTACATTTTAAATTATTCGGCAAAAAGAAAAAAATCCCTATCATACAAGGAGGTGGTGCTGTCGTATTACAAGCTAGATTACCGAATCCAGCTTGGTTTCAGGGATATTTAGGAGGCTATTATAACCTGTTGGGTGGCTTGGTCAAAGGACGGTTCCGTTTTAAAGTAGAGCTGGGTGAAAAATGCGAAATCGTAGGCGGTAGCGCACTCGATGGTATTGTAGTCATCGGTGATATGACGCCCAAAGATAAGGCAACAGCAGTAGATGTATTTGCAGCACCACAGGTAGTATTTAATATAGAAATCAATAAAGTATTCGAAATACCTGATGAGACTGGCGATAGAAAATACAAAATCCTACTAGATACCTTCGAAGTAACTAAAGATGGGAAACCTATAGAAGGGATGATCGAATGGAATGGTAGAAATGATGTGGCTACATTCTATTCGCACGAGATCTTACCCCCTAATAGCAGTTTAAAAGGCTATGTACAGCTTCATTTTGAAGAATATAAAAATGGAAAATGGGAAAAAATAAAGGATGAAGGCAAGGTGTCTATAGAGACCAAAGAAGTCAATTTTACGACTGGCGATGCGCCTAAAACCATTCCATTGACCAATGTAGCCTATATGTATCCAGTAGTGGATCAGCAAAATTTCTTTATCAAGCAGTATGGTACAGGCTATATTTCACTAAAACGTGGACAATCCTATTTATTTGATCCAGTGCCTACTTGGCAGAAAAGCATCACTATGGAAGCAGCGGATGGAACGATATTGACTACTGATTTTGCCTACAATTCCGCTAAAAAACAGTTGACATTTTCGATGCCCAAAACGCTCAAAAAACAAACAGCATATACGCTAAAAAGTACTTTAGTGCCTCCGCCAGAGACGAATCAAAATAATGTAAACGAATCGTATACGGCTACAAACCTCGATAACCATAGCGAAGGTAGTACGGTAGAAATTCGTAACAGAACCGCCAAAGATGTGGTGGTACAAGGAGAGGAAAGAGAACTACTAAGCTTTGGATTTAGAACGAGTGCTTATGCGCATTTCGATGATAAAATAAGGGCAATACGCAAACAAAAGGATTTATACCAACACCTGACACTACCGTATGGACTGACATTAGTGACTAAAATAAAAGCAATAGAACCCTTTGATATTATCGAATTAAAAGGAAGTAATGTAACCTCTGACGAACCTATGGTGGTTGCTAGAGCGGTATTAGATGATGCCTATTATAAAAATATGATCTATCCATTGGTGTATAAAAACTATCCAATCGCAGGAAGTATATATGTAAAAAGGGAAACGGATAAAGTAAGCGTTCCTCCTGTAGAAGGAGTAGAGCCTATGTCTTGGTACCTCACTTATTTAGAAAATGATACCAAAATTGATATCGATATATACAATCCATTCCGATACAATCTAGGACATTATTATTATCAAGATTACGAGGACTTACGATACCAATTAGTCAATTCTAGTTTGAGTTGGGAAATAAAGCGTCAGTACACCGCATTGATTAACGACCGATATCCATTGATGCGAAAAGGAAATTATAAAACTACCTTACAATATGTACTTCCGGGTCAGGTAAACGCGGGGAGAATACATACAGTAAAATACACCAATCCATTATATGAATAATTATCACAATTACATACAGCGCTTATGCATATGCGTATTAGTGTTGCTATCATATACAGTACAAGCGCAGCCTCCAATCGGAGATACCCCTCCCGAAGTAAAAGTAATTGCGACTGCTACTGAGGATGCGATTCTATTACGCTGGGCAGTGACTAAGCCACTGGCATGGAAATATGCCAATCAATATGGGTATACGATCGAGCGTACTACGATTGCTATAGGCGATCAAATCCTTAAAGATCCTGTGGCTCAAAAAATCACAGCGATGCCCATCCTACCCAAACCGATGCTAGAATGGGAAACTTTTTCTGATACAGATACCAATGCGGCGATTGCTGCACAGGCGATTTATGGATCAGATTTTGATGTAAATATGGAGCAAGGCGGCGATGATATTATGAGTATTATCAATCAGGCACAAGGATTGGAGCAGCGTTTTTCGTTTGCGCTTTTTGCCGCAGATCAGAGTTTTGAAGTCGCTCAATTCTCGGGATTGGCGTTTGTAGATACTCAAGTACAGCCTAATGAGAGATATTTATACCGTGTATATGCCGCAGTGCCTACCGAAAAATTAAACATCGCATATGGCGGTGTGTATCTGGGATTAGCGGATCGCAAGGAATTACCACAACCCCAAGATTTTGTAGGTATTTTTAATGATAAAAATGCACTACTGAGTTGGAATTATACGTTGCTTAAAAAACAGTACAACAACTATATTGTAGAACGCTCTGCAGATCAGGGCAACTCTTTTACTCGATTGAGTGAGCTGCCAATTGCCAATTTAAGCGAAGGCGCTAAAGATGCATCGGATCGTATGTTTTATATCGATAGCCTTCCGCAGAATAATCAGGAGTACCAATACCGTATCAGAGGGATTTCACCTTTTGGGATGATAGGCCCACCATCCGATATTGTAAAGGGAAAGGGGCAAAAAGCCCTACTGTACAATCCTGCGATTACTCATGCTAGCTTATTACCCGATAATACCAATGCCAGTATTACATGGGAATTTCCAGAAGAAGGCATCGCTACAGTAGATCATTTCGAACTCAATAGATCGAATCAGGTCAAAGGCGGTTATCAGGTAGTTATCTCTTCGATCGATAAAAACCAGCGAAGTATCCAGTATGATAAGCTACAAGCGATTAATTATTTTACGATTACAGCGGTAGGCATCAATGGGCAAAAGCGTGTGTCATTTCCTAAGATGATCCAACCTACAGATGCGACTCCACCCTCTGATCCAGTAAACCTAACGGCTACTATTGATTCGTTGGGTATTGTGCAACTACAATGGCAGCAAAATACAGAAGCAGATTTTTTAGGCTATAGAGTCTTTAGAGCCAATTTAGAAACAGAAGAATTTACACAACGTACCTTTAGAACCATTCCCAAAGCGAGTTATACCGATACGGTGAATATCAAAACCTTAAATAGTAAAGTATATTATAAGGTACAGGCATTTGATACCCGCTATAACCCATCGGGTTTTTCGGAGGTATTGATGCTCCAAAAACCAGATATCATTCCTCCTACACAGCCTGTTTTTACAAGCTTTAAAGCAGATAAAGGAGTGATAGCCTTAGAATGGGTAACCAGTAGTAGCGAAGATGCATTGAAGACTGTAGTGTATAGAAAAGAAAAAGGAAAAGATACCCCTTGGGCATTGGTAGCTGAGGTAGCACTACCAGCAGCTAGCTATCAAGACCAAACAGCGACTCCAGGGATTCCCTATCTGTATACGTTACTTACTATGGATGCCTCGGGCTTAGAATCGCCTCCTGTATCGCCACTGACCATTACCCTACCAGATAATGCGATCAAACCAGCTATAGACAGGTTTACTGCCACGGTGCAAATCGAGCAAAAAGCAATCCAACTAAAATGGAATTACAAAGCTGCAGACGTCGTATCCTATACGCTCTACAAAGCCTCGGAAGAAGAACAACCAACATCATATAAGATTTTTGAACAGGGAATTGGGGAATTCCTAGACAAAAATTTAACTATCAATACTAAATATACCTATCTATTACAGGCAGTATTTAGTTCTGGAGCCAAGTCTCCATTTAAAAAAATTGAAGTGGAATATTAAAGGGAAATTTATGAAAACGAACAAGACACTGCTGCTGCTCTTAATAGGTATTCTAATAGGGATGAATGCAATGGCTCAAAAATATACAGTAAAATTATCGGGATATATAGAAAAAGATCCTGGTCTCAGTTATAGAATCAATCACTGTAGAAATGATCATTACTTAGAAGTCACGTTTTTGTATGAAGATGGTTCACAATCAACAACAAAAAGGATTGGATTCGAATCATTCGGATCTAATGGTTTTCGATCTGTCGAAGTGATAGATAAAATAGATATAAATACGAATAAATACATACGATCCATTAAAGTAAAAGGAAGTAGAGCTTATGCAGGAAGATGCGAACGAAGATCAGCTACTACTGAGCTACCAATATCCAGATCAGAGCGACGGAATTTTTGTCTAAAAAAGCGATTTATTGATACTGTAAATAATGATATCATTAAGCAATGGATAGGCGAATTAACATTAGAGTTTATTCCTAATTATGAAATCAAATTTTCTGATGGTACTTCTGTATCTGCAACATATAATGCGTGTACTGGCGATGATATACAAGTAGAAGCTCCTACAGGATACCCAAATGAAAATGAATTTAGTTGGCAATTTCTTGCAGGAGAGAAGTTAGGACCTATACCCACACCTGCATTTAAGGCAGTAAGAGATGCTTATGAACGAGCTAGAACAGCTCATGATAATTGCACTCGCAATAATCCAGGGTTTTGTAGTTTTACACAGCAAGAATTAAATATTGCAACTAGTAATTTTTTTGGTTTCAGAGGTGAAACACATTTTCCAGTACCTGATTGGCGGTTTATAAGTGGTAAGACTGGTCGAAAGGTAGGAATTTCATTAGATGATATGTATTCTCCTAGTAGCTCTGAATATAGTAGTAAAATAGGAACACCTATTCAAATACGTGCTATCTATCGATGTGCAATAGAACCTAAAGAAGAAGATATTCAACAGCTGACCGTTCGTTATTTTCCTGCACCTCCCAAAGTTACAAGAGCAGAAAAGGAGGATCTTAATTGCGCAACTAGTAAAGACGGTAGTTTTAGGTTGTTTTTTGATAGAAATTTGAATAGAGGGGAGGTATTGAATATCAACTTGTACAAATTAAATAATGGGGCAACTCCTGTTTCTAATCCCCCACCTATTACAGGTCAGCCGTTGCTTGATCGAGTCAATGATAATTATATACCATCAGATCAAAATATCGGGATTACCAGACTGGTAAACAATAGTCATACATGGAATGAAAAAAATATTACTAGAGGGCATTATGCAGCATTAGTTACAGGGTATAGAAGTCTTAGAGAAGCACAGAATGCCCCACCAAATCCTATCCTTTTACCACTATGTGAACCTTTTTGGTATTTTTTTGAGATAGTAGCCCCAGACGAAGTATCCTTCTTAAAAGTCCAAAAACTAAGCGACCAAAAATGCGAAGGCAGTGACAGTGGTGAAATTCGTATAGAAGCCACAGGAGGTAGTGGTACTTATAATTATGATATTAAAGGGCCAAAAGATGTACAAGGAAGTTTTACAGAATCCGCAGGGTTCAAAGTTGTTGCTGGACTCCCTGCAGGTACATATACCATCACCCTAAAAGATAGTAACAATTGTTTTGAAAAAGGCAATACCTCACAAACGATAACTATCGATCCAGTAACCCCTATCAGTCATAATGCTATCAATCCACAAGGAGTAGGTGCTCCTGGATTAGAAGATGGTAGCATCCGCATCAGTTCTGTAAGTGGTGGAACCCCTTTTATCAACTCAGGAAGAGCATCTTATAACTACAGCGTATTAGTCAATAGCGTGGTACATTCCTCAGGAAGAGGAGAAAGTAGTGGTTTTGATATTCTAGGCTTACCGGCAGGAACACATACCATACGGTATACAGATGCGAATGGATGTACCAAAGATTTGCCATTACCCCGCATTACAGCCCCAGATCGAATTACTTTTAATCTTGCTATTAAAAACCCTAGCTGTTTTGCAGCAGCTGATGGAACTTTAAGCGTATCCAAAATTAGGGGAGGATATGGTAATTATACCATAGAGTGGAAACGTAATGAATCAGCTTACGGTTCAGGTACATCAATTACTGGCGGTGAAGGAAGCTATGACGTAACGATTAAAGATAACCGATCGGGAATCGCAGAAAGAAGAAACATACGTTTTACGATTCCCCCCAAAATAGAAATCGAATCTATTAATGCGACACCTATTATTTGTTTTGGAGGTACTTCAGTGGTAACAGTAACTGTAAAAGGAAGTGCCCCTGTAAATGCCTACCAATATGCCGAATGGACAGGGTCAACTACACAATGGCAAGACTCCAATACCTTTACATTAGCAGCGAATGCAGCAGGCTATCGCTTTAGAGTACGTAATCGTTTAGTGAATACTTGTTTATCAGATATATCGACTACTCCCTTACGGATTAGTGAACCAGCACCGATAACCATCCAAAATACAGCAGTTACCCAAAATACAGTGTTTGGGCAGGAGCAAGGGCAGATCAACCTAACAGTTAGAGGAGGTAAATCGCCATATACAGTTACATGGACACGCGATGGAGCACCGATTCCCAATAGCGGTACTGCGATTACGAACCTACCCGCAGGTGTATATGTAGCCCGTATTACAGACAGTACCAATAGCTGTTCGATGACCTCGGGTACTATTACCGTTACACAGCCCGACCTATTAGTAGCCACTATTGTCGCCATCGATACCATTGATTGCTTTGGACAGCGAGCTACATTAGCAGCAGAAGCTAGCGGAGGTTCTGAATCGTATACCTATACATGGCGTCATAATGGAAGCATACTATCGCAGACCGCCAGACAACTTAGCAACCTAGCACCAGGTAGATACGATGTACAAGTCAATGATGGGTATACAACCGCCGATGCCACGATTAATATACAAGAACCCGATCCATTAGCCCTCACCATCCGAGGGGAAGCACTTTCCTGTTTTGATGGAAGCGATGGTCGTATCTTACTCAATCCATCAGGAGGAACGCCACCGTATTCCTTTTCTATTGATGCTAAAAACAGCTATTTCTCAGAGGCTACGCTTACCAATCGTACGATCGAAAACCTACGGGCAGCCACGTACGAGGTATGGATCAAAGATGCCAATGGCTGTGAGATGGCTGTACCACAGCGTACCACGCTTGGCGCACCAGATCCTATTATCATTACCGAAAACCAAGTGATCGATGCCACCACCCCAGGCGGTACTAACGGAAGTATAGACATCAGTATCCAAGGAGGAACAGGCGCATACACCATTACGTGGACCAAAGCAGACGATCCCGCGTATACAGCTACCACAGAAGATATCAGCAATCAAAATGCAGGAATGTATACCGTGACTGTCCAAGATGAAAACAACTGTATAGAAAGTACCACCCTAGAAATACAAGAACCCTTACCCATCGAAGTACTGATCAATACCCAAGCACCGGTATTGTGTAATGGCGAAACATTTGCAGAACTCATCGCAGTAGTATCAGGAGGGTATCCGATCATCTCTACCCCAGCAGACTTTAGATACCGCTGGTTTAGAATAGAGAACGGAAGGGAGATTTTTATGAATGTAGACATACGTCAAGACGTACTTACAGCAGTAGGCAGTGGTACGTATAAAGTAGAGGTTAGTGATGCCGAGGGAGAAACGGCTACGCACACCTATTTCTTAGCAGAACCCGAAGCGCTTACCGTAGCACTCACAGCAGCACCCACACAAGTACTGTGTCATGGAGCAGCCACAGGCGCTATCGATATTACCGTTGCAGGAGGGCCTAAAGACGCCTCAGGCGCTTATTTGCCATACAGTTTTACATGGACCAAGACAGAAGATCCTACTTTTAGTGCTACCACAGAAGATTTGACCAATATCACAGCAGGAACTTATCATGTAGTGGTGGTAGATGACAATTTATGTACTACCTCCTTAGCACAGGCAGTGAGGATTACAGAACCCACAGCTCCGATCGAACTCCAACAAGAAAGCATTACGCATCTCACAGGATTCCAAACGGGGAACGGAGGTATTTTTGTACGAATGTCAGGAGGGACTCCTCCCTATCGTTATGAATGGCGAGTTCTAGGAGAAAGTACTGTATTAGGAACGACCCCTGTCATCCAAAACATCCAAGCAGGAACCTACGAACTCACAGTGCGGGATGCCAATGAATGTGTATTTACCAAAGCGTTTGAGGTGACACAACCTCCACTATTAGAAATTACCAATATCAGTGCCGATAGTGACATATTATGTCATGGAGATGCTACCGTTTCGCTAGTAGCTACTGTAGCAGGAGGTGTGCCGCCATATACCTATCAGTGGTATTACCCTGCAACTCCTACATTACTACTCAGTACTACGAATGAATTAGTCAACAGAGCTGCAGGTACCTACGAATTAAAAGTAGTAGATGCTAATAATAATGAAGCCATACGACCCTATACCATCCTACAGCCCGATCCATTAGCGGCTACTTATGCGATGAAAGCAGTAAATTGTTATGGAGGGACAGACGGCGGTATCGATCTTAGCATTACAGGCGGAACCGCTCCGTATACCTATATATGGAGTACAGGTGCAACTACCCAAGATATTGATCAAGTAGCTACGGGTGAGTATACAGTAACGGTACGCGATGTGAATTTTTGTGAAATCGTAGTGCCTATAACAGTCACACAGCCAGCCGCAGCCCTATATGTCGATGCAGTAGTGATCAATGATGCTACAGGACATCAATTAACCAATGGAAGCATCGACCTTACCATCGCAGGTGGTACAGCTCCGTATACCTATGAGTGGAAAGCAAGTAGCAGCCCTACCGTATTGGCTACGACGCAACAGATAGAAAACCTAGGAGAAGGCACCTATACTGTAGCCGTCGAAGATGCCAACGGATGTGTATTAGCACTTCAAACCTATGCAGTAGGAGCACCCGATCCTATTGGTATCACTTTATCAGAAGAAGCCATCAATTGCTTTGGAGAAACTGGTACACTTACTGCTACTGTTGTAGGAGGTGTGCCTCCCTATAGCTATGTGTGGACAGATGCTGCGGGCACTACCGTAAGTACCGAAGCGAGTACAGGTGCGGTAGCATCAGGAATATACAATGTATCCATCACAGACGCGAATAACAATCAAGAAGCCATCACTGGGATTCCACTAGACCAGCCAACAGCCTTAGTCATAGACGCCATTACAGTCACTGATGTTACGTGTTACCAAGGCAATGACGGAAAGATCGAAGTGTCGGTGAGCGGAGGTACGGGAGACTATACCTATGTATGGAACAATCTCGGAAGTACCACTTCGGAGTTATCCGACCAAATAGCAGGTGCATATGAGCTGACCATTACCGATGCCAATGGATGTAGCATCCAAACAGGAAGCATTACCATCGATGAGCCTGTGCGTTATGATGTGACCAATGCGAATCTGATACGACCATCAGGAGACACTGTGGCAGATGGTAGCATACGTACGACCATTACAGGAGGTGTGGCTCCGTATACCTATACATGGACAACTTCAGGTACTGTATTACAAAGCACAGTAGCCACCACAGCCATTACTGATACCCTAGCGAATATACCAGAAGGCACTTATACCCTTACGGTAGAAGATCAGATCGGATGCCGTATCCAAAAAACCTATAGTCTAGCCGACCCAGGCGAATTATTAATCGCCGTAGAATTAGTGACTCCCGTAGCATGTTTCGGCGCTGCCAATGCCAGCCTTACCGTCGTTACTACAGGAGGAAGTGGTGGAAACACCTATACATGGTACGATGCAGCAGATGACCGTATTGTAGGCAATCGACAGACCTTGCAAGACATTCCTACGGGCAATTATTATGTGATTGTAAGCAATGTAGATGGCATACAAGAGCAGAGTGCCATTTTCGAAGTCGGAACACCCGATCCAGTGATCGTTACACTTAGCAAAACACCCCCACTATGCCACGGAGAAGCAAACGGAAGCATGACCCTGACCGCTAGCGGCGGGACTAACAGTTATACCTACCGTATCAAAACAGTGGTAGGTACTTATAGCGATTGGTTGCCTTTTACCGATGGTGCGCAAACTACCATAGCGGGATTAGCCTCAGAAAGTTATCATATACAAGTCAGAGATACCAACGGTTGTTTGTTTGAAGAAGACGGTAGACCTGCAATCATTCGCGAGTTATTATCACAGCCCGATGCGATACGCATCACCGACATCCTTACCGAAGATGCCTCTGGGTATCAGCGTACAGATGGTAGCATTCAGCTGACCGCTATCGGAGGTGTTGCCCCCTATACGTATCAGTGGCAGGATGCTAGTGGCGCTATAGTAGGCACTACCGATACCCTTACCGGTATTGGGGCCGGAGCATACAGCATACAAATCACTGATGCAAATGCATGTACCTATACACAAGAAATAGCCATTACAGAACCCGCACTGTTAGAAGTAAGCATACAATTGGTGAATATTGTATTGTGTAAAGACGATACTAACGGAAGCCTTAATGCCGTAGCCCAAGGCGGTATTGCCAATACCTATACCTATCAGTGGTTTGTACAAGGCGATCCTACGGCGATCCACAGCGGTAGTACTCTAAGTAGTATCGGCAGTGGTACTTACTATGTAGTAGTTACCGATGCCAATGCCAATACCGCACAGAGTGCGCCATTCGTACTTACAGAACCAGAAACACTTACTGTGAGTCTATCGGCAGACTACACCTTGTGTGGAGACAGTACAGATTGGACGATCACAAGTAGCGTACAAGGTGGTACGCCACCCTATACGTATACATGGGATACAGGCGCGACTACCGCACAGCTCGATGCCGTATTTGCAGGTAGCTATACCGTATTGGTAGTAGATGCCAATGGATGTACTGCAGAAACTAGTATCACTATAGCAGTACCCCCTGCATTAGCCGTATCAGCCATCAATACTCCTGTTACCTGCTTTGGAGGTAGCGACGGTGCATTGGCAGTAAACGTTACAGGCGGATTGCCCCCTTATACCTATCAATGGAATAACGGAAGTACTACAGCAGCGATCACCGCACTCGTAGCAGATACCTATACAGCCATCGTTACCGATAGCAAAGGCTGTACATTCACAGAAAGCTATACCATTACGCAGCCAGCTGAATTGATTGTAGACCTCGGATCTGATGTTACCCTTTGTGTAGATCAAGTACATACCGTAGATGCCACACTAGCTACAGGCGTAGACTATCTATGGACCTCAGACACAGGTTTCCAAAGCACAGATGCGATCATCGAGATCGAAGCAGCAGGTACCTATACAGTAGTTGTTACCGATGCACAGGGATGTACTGCTACCGATAGCATTACTGTAGCACGTGCCGATGAAGAGATTACCGCATCGTTTATTGCCTCTTCGCAAGTATTTGCAGGAGAATCCTTTGTGATTGTAGACATCAGTGACCCACAGCCCGATAGCCTGTCATGGATCGTACCAGAAGGCGTAGCCATCGAATTCCAAGATACTTCGTATGCAGAATTGCGTATCGATACCCCTGGAGAATACGACATCAGTGTACAGATCGGCTCAGGAGACTGTATCGATATACAAACCAAAAAAGTATTGGTAGTCAATAAAACCATCGAGACAGACCCTACAGCCACTAGCGAGGAAGAAACGACCAAGATCGATTTTAAAACCTATCCAAACCCGAATCGCGGAAACTTTACGGCAGCCATCACACTGGCCAAGCCACAAGCCGTGAGTGTAAAAGTGTATAATATGGTCAATAACCTATTAGTAGATAGTAGAGAAGGAGCGGGCAAAGACACCTATGAATTTACCTACGATCTGGGGTATTTACCAGGCGGTATTTATTTTATATGGATGGAGACCAGTTCAGGAAATCAAGTACATAAATTAATTATAGAATAGCACAACCCCACGAATCTAACCAGTACTCTATGAACCGACTCCAGCATAGGTATATGCGATATAGGATACCATGTATCCATCAACTTATATGTTTTATGATGCTATTTAGCGTACATATCGGTAGTTACAGTCAGGACTTAGGACAGATTGGCAAAGCCAAGCTGTTCAAGGTATCTGGTGGTGTCACTGCTAATGCGGTGTATTACGAGGGGCTAGCCAATCGCGCCCCCTTTACCTATTTCCTATCAGGAAATATAAACCTTAACATCAGTGGGCTGTACACACTGCCATTTTCATTTTCGTATAGCAATCAGGAGTTTACCAGCAGTCAGCCCTTTTCGTTTAATCGGCTGAGTATGCATCCATCCTATAAATGGGTAGCTACCCATATAGGCGATGTAAGTATGACGTTTTCGCCTTACACCCTTAGTGGGCATCAATTCACAGGAGTAGGAGTAGACCTCACCCCACCGGGCGCATGGAAACTAAGTGCCATGTACGGTCGATTGCTCAAAGAATCCGAGTACACCCCCGATGACCCACAATCCGAACCCGCCTATAAGCGTATCGGCTATGGATTAAAAACCCAATATACCCACGATCGATTTTCGGTAGGCGTTATTCTATTCAGAGCAGCGGACGATCCTACATCGATCACCGACCCCGTACCCTTAGAACTAGAATTACAGCCCAAAGAAAATATTGTAGCCAGTGTAGAAAGCAGTGTCAAGCTATTTGATAAAGGGAAATTGGCGATCACTTATGCCAGTTCCTTACTCACAGAAGACACCAATGCCGCTGGTGCGCAAGAAGCAGGCAGTCCCCTATCAGCACTGATCACCGATAATGTCTCTACACAGCAGTACAATGCCTATAATGCCGATTTCAGTTACCAGCTCACCGCCACGACCAGTGTAGGAGTAGGCTATGAATACATCGACCCTGAGTATAGAACATTAGGCGCCTATTTTTTTAATAACGACCTAGAGAATATGACGGTCAATGCCTCTCAAACCCTTTTTGAGAGTAAAGTGACCCTAGGTGCCAATGCAGGCTTACAGCGCGATGACCTCGATAATACCAAGAGCAGTCAATTACAGCGTGTGGTGAGTGCCTTTAATGCCACTTACACCCCTACAGAAACCATTAACATTGCTGCCAGTTATTCCAATTTTCAGTCATTTACCAATATCAAAAACCAGTTCGATGTCATCAATGAATTAGCCCCTACCGATGTGATAGACAGCCTTAATTTTCAGCAAATCGCACAAAACGCGGATCTGAGTGCCAATATCACCCTTCGTGATACGGATGCCCAGCGCAGAGACCTATCCATTGCCCTTTCGTACCAAGGCGCAGTCAATAAACAAAATGATAAGGTAACCGAAAACGGGGTGTCTGATTTCTATAATGCCAATGCCTCTTATACCCTCGGCTATCCCGCTCGCAATCTCACCATTGCCACAGCATTTAATAGTAGTTTTGCCACTATTGGCGCAGACAATACTCTGACCCTAGGCCCTACGGTAAGCCTTACCAAACACTACCTAGATAAAAAACTAAAAACCACCGCTTCTGTGGGTTACAATCAGAGCCGAGCCAATGGATTGAAGCAGAGCGAGGTCAGTAATATCAGGATGAGTGGCAATTACACCTATAAAAAGCAGCACAATCTCACGCTCAATCTCCTTTCGCAGTTTAAGAGTGGGTCGAGTAGTACCCGAGATTTTACTGCTACGCTGGGGTATAGCTATGCCTTTGATAAAATAGACCCGAAGCTCAACCTATCCAAAAAGAAAAAAACCAAAAAACAACACAAGGGATTGGAGGACATCCTTCATTTTACGTACCGCGACAGTACCTATGCGGGTACCATCCCCGAGGTCAACGCCCAGTTAGCCTCCGTGGCGCACCATCCTCATTTCGATCATATCCCTCAGTATAAAAAAGAAGATTTATCAGCAATGCGCAAAGCCATCGCCCAGTATGAGGATACCAAGGAGTACAAGGCAGGCGCGATCGAGTACCTAAAAGAACTGTACAGTTACGAAGATTATCTAAAGGGCTATGATGCACTGATCTTTTCTATTTTACAAGAATTACAGGCAGACATGCAGCGATTGGATTATAATTTCGAGCAGGAATTTGTAAAAACACAGGTTACTTTGGCAGAGCATCCATTGCATTCGCTCTCCCCTCAGGAGCGCAGTCAGTCCGATGCCCAATCGCAGGCTAGTTATGCTGCGTTGTCTGAACAAAGCGAAGAAGCCCTAGCCAAACTTATAGCCCACCGATGGATGCTCCCGCAGATCAGTAGTTATAGCAGCTTGCAAAAAGTACAAAAACCCGATCCTTATCTCAGCCAGCTGATGGCACAGGAAAAAGAAACATTATTTCGTATGAAAGATACAGGAGTGTCTCCTCAAAAAATTGAAAAATATCTTATCAAACAGCTGATTGATTTTTATTGGAATACTTCTAAAGATCATACCGATCCAGACGAATTCGAACTAAAATATACCGAAGAAAAATAACCAACAGCACAGTGATTATGAACACAAACCGTACGCTATATACCAAGCCTGATTATCATGATGAGGGCGTTCCCCAAGGGTCGGGCTATCCGTTGCAATTCCTCGCCCTCCTACCGTCGGGCTGTGGGATTTCCACTGCTATCCCTAACGCAAAAAATCATCAACCGATCATCAAAATATCCTTATCGATATGAAAAATACGTGTCTTTTAATTTCCTTTTTGATATTGATCACCTTGCCACTGATGGCGCAGCAATTTCCTGTACAGGTATTTGCCAATGTCAATCCTCCTGCTCCCGTGCATATTTATAATTATGCCGATGCGATGACGATCAATAGCCCCCTGCGGGTACGCCTCTTATTACGTGATTTGAGCATTACCAACCGTAGGATTCGGCTCAAGGTATTTATCGAGGGCAATGGGCTAAAAGTACAAAGCAGAGATCTAGCCATTATCGGTGCACCGCTATTTATCGATGGAGGGAGTCCCTTGGTATTAAACAATACAGAACTTGCCCCGTATTTTGAGTTACAGAACCTCCAAGGCATCGGCAATCGCCAGTATGGGCAGACGCTGCGCGAAGGTTCTTACCAATTCTGTTTCGAGGTGTATGACTTTTTTACCAATCGCCGATTATCGCAAAAAAGCTGTGCCACTACTTTTATCTTTAACAATGATCCTCCACTGCTTAATATTCCTTTTAACAAGAGTAATATAGAACCCCAAGCGGTAGACAATATTGTATTTCAGTGGACGCCAAGACAGATCAATGTTAGTAATGTGGAATATGAGTTTAGTTTGGTAGAAATCTGGGATGATCATGTAGATCCCAATACCGCTTTTCTAACCAGTCCTCCGATTTTTACTACGACTACTAGAGCCACCAGCTTTATATACGGCCCTGCACATCCCTTATTATTGCATAACAAGCGCTATGCATGGCGTGTACAAGCCAAAGCCCTCAAAGGCAGTGAAGAAATTGGGTTGTTTCGTAATGAAGGAAAGAGTGAGGTCTTTTGGTTTTCTAAGACCGAAAAATGTCCTACGTTAGATGGGGTACATGCCGAACCCAAAGGGATTTCTAAGATCAATGTGTACTGGGAGGAAGACCCCGCTACCTATAGCGAATACACCATCATGTACCGCCAAAAAGACCGCCCGAATAGCCGTTGGTTTCATAAGCGCACCAATAGTGCATGGGCTACGGTATGGGACTTAAAGCCCAATACCACTTATGAGTACAAAGTAGCAGGCAAGTGTAAATACCAATATGGCGAGTACACAGCTGTACAATACATTACCACAGGCAGTGCCGACGATCCTAATGCCAACTATAATTGTGGGATTGTTCCCGAAGCTATTGCGATTACTAATAGAGAAGGACACCCTAATTTAATGATTGGCACTCGCATTATGGCAGGGGATTTTATGATGACCATCACCGATATTACCAGTCAGTCTAACGGAGTGATTAGCGGAAGTGGATTTGTACGTGTTCCCTATCTAGAAGGAGCACGTTTTGGGGTAACCTTTGATAATATCCTCATCAATACAGACGAAGAACTCGCCGAAGGAGAAATCGTAACTATTTACGATCCTAGTTTTGGAGAAGGAGCAACGATGGAAACTGAGGTCAATGTCACCGAATGGCTAAATACCATTGGTGGGTTGATCAATGATGTACGAGAGGATATCGCCAATGCACTTAGTAATGGAGCAATTAGCCAAGAGGAAGCGGATGAAATGAGTGCCATTCTGGATGTTCAGGAAGAAGCCGTACAGGATGTACAAACAAATGTAGCCTCTTCGGAAGATTCCGAAGATGAAGAAGAGAAGGAAGCAGTAGCTGCAGAAAATAAATCTACCATAGAAGCTGTAAAAGAAGCTATTGGAAATGTCTCAGATCGATTAGGAGGTACAGCAGCAGAAGGTGAAGTTACAGAAGATGCTACCAACTTTTTTGATGGTTATTTACCTATAAACTCTCCATCCAATGGAATGACTGTCCAAAAAATTGAAAACAAGGGAACTCTTTTCATTCCCTTTGATAAGAAAAATGGTACAATCAAATTTTATGAGGATTACCAAGCTGTAATAGACGGCACTCCCTATAACTTTATTTTTACCTCTAGTGTGTCCACTAAAGAAGAGATTGCCTTAGCCAGAAAAAGAGCAAATAATCCGCCTAATCAAGGTGTTGTGATTTACTATCATTATGATACTGATCAGAGTAGATTAGGGTATAAAGTAGAAATGTCTCAGAATTACTTTGGGAATGGACTAAATGATGAAGAGTTCGAATGGTCAAGAGCATCCTTTAAGCGCGGTATTAGAAACATGATAGCGCGTGTAAATTCTGTAGAGGATTGGTCTACAGAAATAGTAGACATTACTCATGATCTTAATAAGAACTTTATCAAGCCCATTCTAGCAGTAGCCAAAGTACCAGAGAATTTATGGAATCCAGATACTTCTGGTTATGATGCAGCACCAGTACATATTGTACCTATAGGAGCAGGTATTACAGATGGAGCAATCGAAGAAGCGACAGGAACTACTCAGCTTATCAGTTTAGTGATTGATTATTGTACGGATGACCAAGTAAAAACACAGATAGACAAGGCTTGGGAAGAATTGGATTTTGATAAGGTAGTTGGGTATGCAGAAAAATTTGTTAAAGATAGATCGGAACTCTATGAAACAGGCGTACCACATAAAATCGAATATCAATCAGGTAAAGACGTAACGGCGATTGCCACGGCAGTAACAGGAATCGGAGCTACAGTAAAAACACTAAAAGAAAGTACCGAGTTTGTAAAAGATTTAGTTACATTAGTGAAGAAGAATGTAGATGAAGGAGTTGTATTACTTGCAAAGTATGCAAATATCAGAAAGCATTTGGGTAATTCAAGAGTGACACAATATTTTGAAATTAAAAAATTACAAGAACTTAGTACTGGAATAAAAAAGGGTAATTACAAATCTTATGAAGATTTGCTTAAAAAAGCTAATCCTGATGTCCTTGATTTAATGAATAAAATGGATGAGTTCGAGTTTGCAGAAATGATCAGAGGGTTAAGAGATTTAATGAATAATAATAAATTAGCAACCTTTGAAGAAGCGATCAAGGATGTAACCAAGTTTGATGGACAATATGGATGGTTAAAATACTGGAGCAAAACACCAGGTTTAAAATATGCAATGACTACTATTCTTGATTTAAGAAAAGTGGGGAATTTATTACCTACAGGAAATGCAACAGATATTCAATTAGCCACAATACAGGCATTTACGCGTAGTGGTGATTTTATCAACCAAGCCAAACGTTACAGTCCTGAGTTTATGGGTGAGTTTGCTGAAACAGGATGGAAACATGCTAAAGAAGGTTTTGATGAGCTAAGGAAGGTGTCTGGTAGATTGATAAAAGACAAACAAGTATTTAGTGGAAAAGCATTTTCAAAATCACAATTTGAAGCTGATTTTATGGATGGCATAGGTAAGACTATTGAACACAAGAGTTTTATATCAACCTCAAAATTGCAGTCGGTAGCCGAAGCTTTTACTAAACTAACAAAGAAGTGGGCAGGAGATGGAGAAAAAATAGCTGTAGTCCAAAGAATTACTACTAAAAACGGTGTTTATATTGATGATCTTTCTGATTGGGGGAAAAACTTAGGTCCAACGAGACATTCAAATGCAGAGAAAGCTATTCAAATACAGGAAGAAGTAGTTTTGAACCCAGGATTATTAAAACAAGTAGCAAAGCCTATACCAATAATAGAAAATGGAGTGCATAAAACTATTGATGGTATGAAAGCATATTATATAGATTTTATAGAAGTAGTAAAATGATAAAACGAATAACCCCTGCAGAATTACCTGAAACGTTAACAGATGATATTTTATATATTTTAGCTGAAATGGCTGAAGAAAACCCTGTTTCACAAGAGTGGATAGATTGTTCTAAAAAGTTAACTGATGACCAAAAGTTTAAAGTATATGAACTTAGAAGTTTAGTTAAAGAAAATAAGGAAAAAGAATTTTGGAACTCTTTAAGTGATAAAGAGCGTTTAAGAGAGCAAAAGAAAAGAAATGAGTGGTATAAAAATGCTGACCCAGATGGTTTTTATGGTAACATGGGAAATCCAGAGTATCCTTGATTATTTGAATTCTTAGGATTCTAAAAAGAATCTCAATGAACCTCTTTTAATTGAGAAATAAATTCTAAAATATTATTAGCAATCATTATAAATTCATCGTGATCTTCGTATAGAAAAATTTTATCTGCATTATCCTGATTAAGACCTAAACAAATTCCAAAATGATAAAACCCTGATATGATAATAGGTAATACCTTTGGTTCTGTATATAATTCATCTTGATCAAAATATATTTCTATTGTTCTTTCTAGGGAAGAGTTAAATCCATCATAACCGATTTCTTCATCAGAATGCTTTATTTTATGCTGAGAGGTTGGTTCAAATTCACCAAATTTAAAAGTCTGTACAAAGGCTTTAAATACAGGAGGGAATTTAATATGATATTTTTTTTCTAGCTCTTCAACATAGCTAGGGTTTTCTTCTAGTAATAGAGTAGAGAATATATTTTTCATATAGAGGTCAGTAGTTAATTACCTATTAATTTTGATTGATTTATAGGATGAGTTTTTACCATTCTACATATAAGATTATTGAAAATAGTATTTTTACTTTGTGACCTATTAATTCGATAACAGAATTCATTAAAATACCGATTTATGTTTCCATCACTCACCCAAGAATAAGTTGTCCTTATCCACGATTTTACTTGATGAATCATTGTATGAAGTGCTTTAAAGTTCATCCCATTATCACTTTCAATTTGGGTAATATTATAAGCTTTTGCAATTGGTCTATAGCCTTTCCACTTATCAGTGATCACCTTAGCATCTCGATTGATATGGTTTACAAAAATGTATTGTAGAGATTTTGCCGAAAAGTCTTCGATACGCATTGCGTACATACGTTTGACTTTACCATCTTCTGTGAGTTGCACCGCAGTAACAGCTTTCTTTTTCTTACTATCATAACTTCTACCTGTTTTACCTTCATCTTTACCCCCTAAGACAAATTCGTCTACGTGAACCTCACCATCCATTGGGTGGTTACCACTTGGAGCCATTGCTTCCCTGACTTTGTATCAATATTAGGTGTTCTTTCGTTACGTTCATAACGTCCAACAATTGCCCCAGAAGTACCTATTTTTTTTGCTACATCTTCGCGCTTCAGTCCTTTTTCTTCTCTAACTACTTTAAGTCTACTACCAAAATCCATACTCATAATGTGCTATTTTTAGCCATTCTGTAATGATTTTAGCTAAATTATAGTATAGTTTGGTTAAAAACAAAAATAGATTTTCCAGATGGAACAAAAAGTAAATTTAAGTATAAGTCAGAGAAGTTATCAGGTAAAGGGAATGATTTTATAGAAGCAAATACTTCATTAGCTAAAAGAAAAGGAATCGAAAAAATCAATGGTAAATGGCCTAAAGTGGATGCTGATGGTTATATTACAAAAGGAAATTTTAGATTAAAAAAGACACCATCAGGAAAATTATCGCAACAATTTGAACTTTTTGAAAATGGTAAATGGAATAAATATACATGGCATCACTTTGAAGATGGAAAAACAATGTTTCCTGTATTGACTAAAGTACATAGTGTACCTAGTGGATTTAACCATTCTGGAGGGAAATCAATAATAGGAGATGGTATTACACATCTTAAAGATTTATTTCCTTTTATAGGTTTTTAGTCTTCTAAATAATTAAACTCTTTTACGCTGGAGATAAAATCTAAAATATCATTAGCAACTAAAGTGAATTGCTCAGTGGACATTTCATCATTAACAAAAATTTTGTCAATGTTTTTACCATTAAGACAAACACATATTCCTCCTGAGTGAATTGAAGAAGTGGCTATTGGTAGCATATTCATTACTGTGTGTGGTTCTCCTATATCTTCAAAGTAATCAAAAATCTGATTCAAAGAAAAATCAAATTGTTCAAACCCTAATTCCTCGTCAGGATGATATAAGTGATTATTGTCATTAGGTTTCAATGAGTTAATATAAAAAAAATTGGTTAAAAGCCTTAAAAACAGGAGGTAGCATAATATTATATTTTTTTTCTAACGCTTCTACATATCCTTTTTCTTGATCAGGTACGAGTTGAAAATTACCGAATAAATTAGACATAAAATATATTTTGTAAAATTGATTATTGATTTAACTATTCAACATATTAGAAAGATTATCTTTCATGCGCTTTTCAGAGATGGTAATATCGATCATTTTTAAGAGCGCATTTTTTTCTTCATCCTCAAGTTGGTCTATAAGTTTTACTTTTTCTAATAGGGTAAATTTATGAAATATCTGGTTTTGTTTACGGCTTATAAAAACTTTTTTAGCTTATGATTGATGAAAATCGATAGATCAAAACATAAAAACAATTTCTTTTGCGTAAAGGATAGGAGCGGCATCCTTTTTTGGTTTTCAGAAAAACCAAAAAAGATATAGCGGATAGCCTGACCCGCAGGGATACGCCCAAATAATTAATACTGTAGTTCGCAATCTTACCATTGCTACTATTGGTGTATACAATACCCTTTATTACATCAAAATACCAAACCCTCACAACCGAAGAGGCTGTGTATGTAATGCCCTATAAGCTGATCTCGGATATTCCTGCGCATACCACAGACATCCTTACCGCAGAAGCTACCTTTTCAGATGCTAGCATCACCCCCGATATGATTACGTTTAAGACCAAAGACGGGGTAAAGATTCCTGCTACATGGAAGGACAACATCGCTACTTTGGAATTAAAAAAGAAGTTTGACTATGTAGTAGAAGAAGTAGTAGCCAGTGTGCGCCCCAAAGACAGTACCCAACAGTATACCATAGCAGGTGCTTGTAATATTGTGCATGCGGCATCCGCAGCAATAGACCCTATCAATATCAGCCTTGTCCCCATAGCAGGAGGAGCAGTATCCGACCAAGTAGTCCAGCAAGTAAAGGAATTGTATCAGCAAGTAGGGGTACAGCTTGATATCCGTGTAGAAACCCCTTTAGACATTCCATCGAATGCATGGGATCGAGATGGGAATAATGTACTAGATATTGGCGATAGCAATATGCTAGCACACTACACCGAAGAAGAACGGGCGATCTATACCTACTATAAGCAGCAACGAAGTACAGATAAAAAGCGGTATTACATTTTTGTAGTCGGTGCTTCTATCAGTATTTCAGATACCGCAGTCCAAGGGTTTATGCCTTTAAAACGACAATACGGTTTTGTGTTTGCCCCCACTAACCCTGTAAAAACCATTGCCCATGAGTTGGGGCATGGTATTTTTGGACTCAAGCATCCGTGGGATACCTATGACACTACCAAGGGCAGTACCAATTGGTTAATGGACAATGGGCAAGGAACATTGCTCACCCATATGGATTGGAAAAAAATACACGCCCCCGCTTTAGAATTGTATATGTTCCAAGATGATGAGGATGGAGAACAAGCTACAATTACAGATATTGCAGAGCTAAGAGAATTTGCCAATCCAGATGGCACCTATACATTTATTGCACGATCAGGGAAACCAATCACAGTACCCAGTGATATCTCAGAGGTTATTTTTAGTACAGGAGATTCAGAAATATGCCCCAATGACCCAAATAATAGTTTTAGAGTCAAGCCTTTTGGTACTTTAACTAGTTTTGTATCAAAAGGAAAAAGATATACCGCTGCTTGGCAGTGCAAAGCACAAAAATTTGTAGCCTACAAAGCATCCGAAAAAGAAACATATATAGATACTAAAACCAATAGTACGATCAATGAAGCCATCATAGGATTTCCAGCGGTTAGCAATGGCGCGATTGTTTTTAAGGTAGGTAAGGTCAGTATCGAGCCAACAGCAGGTGGTAACAATTACACCGCTTCAGGAGATTATCAGGCATATGATTTCTTGTCACAACGGATAAAAGAAGTTAAAAAGTATAATGAAATTGTCGCAAAATTCACTCCTAATTATGATGCAGAGGTACGACAGTTTATTATAGACAATGTAGCCAAAGAAGGCTTTGATGGAATTACCAACTATGACAATGATGCCTATGTTTTTATTCACGCCACTCAATTACAGAAATACGATATCCTAAAAGGGTGCTTTAAAAAAGGCGTACCAGGAAGGTTATTAGACTTAATTGTTAAATCACGCTATAATAAAGTAGGAGATGTGGTGGATACAACTCCCATTTTTAGCGAAGGGCACGAAGAAAATCCATCACTATACGATGCCAAAAGCCTGATTAACCATTGGAAGCAATACAATCTGAATTACTATCCTATAGTGGCAGAAGAATTAGAAAAATTTGATTTTGTCGATAGCCTAAGTGAAAATGATTTAATAGAGGGTTTTAGAAAAATACTAGACATCAATTACGAGAATGTTACTTCTGATAATTGGGACTGCTTTTTCGAAAAAATAGGTTTCGATACCTTAACGGTTGTGCTCAAAGTATTAGCACAAAAAGACGACTGGGGCAACGAAACAGAAAATCTATTGCTCAAAATCTTTGCCTTGGCAGATAACAACCAAGAAAGAGAGCAAATACTGCTGGATATATTGAGGGATAGCAACCAAGATCAGGTAGATGATTTTACATTATTGTATAGGATCATTAATGTTACCAATGATTGGGCATCTAATAACAATCCCCAATATGCAGATATTGTTGGGTATATAACAAAATGGTTATTAAGAAAAACCTCTTCTGAGCAGTTTATAGATACGATCCGAGATTATGAGCAGAGAAAGAATGCTATCCCGTACGATGCAGCACATGTAAGCAAGGCTGATGTAGTACCGATGGCTATGAATAATATGTTTGGCCTTGCAGGAACACATAAGTTACCTTATAAAATTGTTACCAAGCTAAAAGAAAAGATCGATATACATGTAAAAACAGGTACAGTACCCGGAGGCGAAGCCATACAAACTACTTTTAAAAATACCTACACCCCTTATGAGTATGTAGTGATCGATGTGTGGAAAGAGTTTTCCATAGCGGGGAGAACCATAGAAAAAGGATACAAAGTAGTACCTAGTGTTTTTGTACACTGGTTGGCAACCAATATTAATGGTAGGAATAACGAAGCCCTCCTACGAGTTGTAGCAGAAGCCCTTACGATCGTTACGATCCCATTTACAGGAGGTACATCTTCCATACTACTCACCTTAGACGCTACTTTAGCAGCTGGAGATATAGTTTTTACCGTTGCTAATAATGTCGATAACGAAAGTTTGTTGGGCAATGAAGCGTTTTTTAAAACTTGGACAGCAATTTACGGAGTATACAACCTACGTCATCTGCATAGTATCATTCAAGCGACTGGTAGGGGAGGCAAAGCGCTCTTTACATATGTGTCCGATATTAAAGATGCAAAATACTTGCGAAAACTCATTTTCAAGCCCGAAAATGTCACATACTTTTTAGAAGAATTTAGAAAACTAAGCGTAGAGCAAAGACTAGATGTCATCTTTAAATTAGATGAGTTAGCGATTGCCATAAAAAATGCACAGCGCTTAAATGATGTGAGTAGGCGTATCCTATATAGAAGCCTGATCAAACTAAAAACAGAACTAAACACCAGCTTTAAGACAGCTACTCCAGTACAGATTGTAATAGAAGGTTCTAGTATACCGTATGCTCCTAATCTAGCAATTAGGTATAAGAATAAGCTCATAGGTTTAGGACAACTAGCCTTAGAAGAAGACAAAACACTGAGTTTGGTATCCTCTACAAAATGGTTGCCCACCACAGTAACCAATACCCGAGACATTGCCGAAATCCCCAAAGTACTAACGAGTGTCAATGGAGCAAAAAAACTGAGTACACTACAGATTGTAGAGGATGTTACTGATGGGCAATTGTATCTAAAATTAGCTGCTAGTTTTACAGTAGATATTACAAAATACCAAACAGACGAGCTGTTGAAGATAAGAGATCGTATCAATCCTGCAGGATTAACGCACAATTGTTTTACATGTGCAGTTAAATACCAGAACGAGGTAACCAAAGGTTCTAATACCGTTATACAGCATATCACGGAAAATTATAAAAACGGTGCTCCAGCAGAAGAAGTAGGAATATTGATAAAAAATGTTTTTGGTGCAGATAATGTAAAACAACACAATTTATCATTTACTCACGAAGAATTGACAGGCAAATTACAGGACATACACCAAGAATCCGTAATTTTACTAGGAATGTTCAAAGAATTTAGAGATGATCGTTATGGAGAAACTACGCACCATGTTTTTAATGCCCGTCGTACCAAAGACAGGCAATGGGAGATTATAGATACCCAGGAAGGTGCTGTATATGATAAAGATCTGATAGAGAAAGCTTTTACTTCGGTAGAGATATTCGAGATTTTGTACCAAGACCATACCTATATTTCTAGAAACATTCTTAAAAGAGATCTGCCCAGCAAGGTACACGATTGGATCGATCAAGTTCCTGAATCGTTGCTTACAGATTTAGAAGCATTACCAGTAGACAAGCTGCAACAGTTGGTCACAGAATTCGAGAATACAGTAGATGCCTTATTTGAATTTAATAAAGATGTTCAGTTGCTTCGAGTATGGAAAGCAATGGAAAAACGAGGTATTGACGTTCGTATCAGGACAGATATAGCTGCATTAAAAAAAGCAAAACCCATAATCTGTAAATAAGATATAAATAATGAATCAACAAGAAATACGTGTATTGATAAAGGAGGAATTAAAAGGCGATCTTATTATTTCTAAAACTTATGAAGATGAACTATATGTTTATGTTTTTATAATTTCAGAGAGTATAAAACCATTCATTGGAGATGATCGTTATGCAAGAGCAGGTGGTCAAGGCCCTATACGTATTGATAAGCGTACAAAAGAGTATAGAAGAATTCATATTCTAGAAGTTCCCAACGAAATCTATAAAAATAATCCCAAACCAACTCGAAACAGTATTGCCGATGGGATTGTAAAACGGCAATATGTGAATGAGAGAGATATGTTGAATTTTACAAAGATGATTTATGAGGGGAGTGATGAAGATAGCTTTAATTTTGGTAAGATATTTTATAATTATAAGAGGGATAAAGAAAAAATCCGTGCTCATTTTCGAAGCACAGAGATTCGAGATGCGTTTAAGACATTTTTAGAAAGTGTCTGTGTCCGTTGTGTGATTAATAGTGAAGGATGGCTAGAATTCGATAGAGTACCCGTACAGAATGCAGCTGAATAGAGTTGGTAATTGAAGAAGCATGACAGAAGAAAAATTAAAGGAATTATTAACAGCATATAGAGGAGAAGAAGTAGCTTTTAAATCTTATCGTAGCGGCAATTATATTTATATAGTAGGAGTAAGGGATTATGATGATAGAGAGGCAAAAGCAGGTGGATCAGGGTTTGTAAGGTTTAATACAGATACGATGAGTTTCGAGGAGATTCATTATTTACAAATACCATCGGAGATTTATGATGATGATTCGCAACCAACTCGAAACAGTATTGCCAATGGGATTGTGCAAAGACAATATGTAAATGAAAAAGACATGCTGGATTTTACGGAGATGATTTATGAAGGGAATGACGAAGATAGCTTTAATTTTGGTAAGATATTTTATAATTATAAGAGGGATAAAGAAAAAATCCGTGCTCATTTTCGTAGCACAGAGATTCGAGATGCGTTTAAGACATTTTTAGAAAGTGTTTGTGTCCGTTGTGTGATCGATAATGAAGGATGGCTAGAATTCGATAGAGTACCTGTACAGAATGCAGCTGAGTAGTTGGCAATTGAATATGAATGAACAAGAAATAAATATATTGATAAAGGAAGAATTAAAAGGCGATCTTATTATTTCTAAAACTTATGAAGATGAACTATATGTTTATGTTTTTATAATTTCAGAGAGTATAAAACCATTCATTGGAGATGATCGTTATGCAAGAGCAGGTGGTCAAGGCCCTATACGTATTGATAAGCGTACAAAAGAGTATAGAAGAATTCATATTCTAGAAGTTCCCAACGAAATCTATAAAAACAATCCCAAACCAACCCGAAACAGTATTGCCAATGGGATTGTGCAAAGACAATATGTAAATGAAAAAGACATGCTGGATTTTACGGAGATGATTTATGAAGGGAGTGACGAAGATAGCTTTAATTTTGGTAAGACATTTTTAGAAAGTGTTTATGTCCGTTGTGTGATTAATAGCGAAGGATGGCTAGAATTCGATAGAGTACCCGTACAGAATGCAGCTGAGTAGTTGGTAATTGAAGAAAAATTATGACCAAAGAAGAGTTACATCTATTACTAGAAGAAGAACTATATGAGGATAGAATTATTTATGAGACCTATGAAGATGAATTGTATGTCTATGCTTTCATAACATCTGAGAAATTTAAGGATTTATATGATAGTGATAAATATGCAAAAGCAGGCGGTCATGGTCCTATACGTATTGATAAGCGTACAAAAGAATATAAAAGAATTCATCTTTTAGAGTTTCCTAGTAAATTCTATGATGATGATCCTCAACCAACTCGAAACAGTATTGCTAATGGGATTGTGCAAAGACAATATGTAAATGAAAAAGACATGCTGGATTTTACGGAGATGATTTATGAGGGGAGTGATAAAGATAGCTTTAATTTTGGTAAGATATTTTATGATCATATTTGTGAGAGAGGAAAAATCCGTGCCCATTTTCGTAGCACAGAGATTCGAGATGCGTTTAAGACATTTTTAGAAAGTGTTTATGTCCGTTGTGTGATTAATAGCGAAGGATGGCTAGAATTCGATAGAGTACCATTACATAAAAAACAGTTAGAAGAATGAAAAAGATTATATCAATAGTATTATTACTGTGTAGTATAGGAATTACATCTGCGCAGTTTAGTGACTGCCAATGGGATCGGTTTGCAAAAACCACAAACTCTAAAGAAAACTCCCAAGCCAATGCGATTATAGCTGCCATTGATTCGGATTCAGAATTCATAACAGCTTGGATAGCATTAGATGCTACAGGTATTCATGGTGTAGCAGATAAATTAGATAACTTGGAAATAGTAACCAAGTATCTAAAAAATCACCCTACCAAAGATTACAAAGCCGTTTCCGCCGAAATAAAAGAAAAAGGATGGGAACAGTGGAAAAATGATTACTATGATGAAGTAGGAGATGGGATAGCCTACTTTTTAGATGATGCTTTTGTTTTGTCTAAAAGAGCAGAAGTTGTTAGTGATGGATTACCTACACAGTTTCCAAGCTTATCTATTGACGAATTAACAGCAATAAAAGTTTATACAAGTGATGAATTTAGAAATGGAGTAAAGATTTACTCAGAATTAAATCGTCAATTACGGGCAGGTAATTTAGATATTTATTACCAAGGTCTTAGTCATCTTTTGAATGATGGTTTAGGTAAAATGGTTCAATATAACGGTAATTTAGTATTTAGAGGTTGTGGTCAAGCAGAATCTAAATTAGCTAAAAATTGGAATGTAGGAGATGAGGTTACTTTTAAAGATTTCAAATCTTCTAGTGTTACCGAAAGAGTAGCAGAAGGCTTTATGAACTCTGGAGGAGGTGATGTTATTTACGAAATATCAAACCCTAAAGGGTATAATATCTGTGATATTTCCTGTTCTCCAAATGAAGCTGAAATATTTTTTAAATCAGATTCTAAATTTAGAGTTGAGGAACTTACTTTTCAGCCTAGATTCACTGAAAGTGATCCAATAGTTAGAGTAATCAAATTAACATATATACCTTAACATGAATAGCCTTTTAAAGCAGTTGGAAGTTCTAAAAAAAAGAATAGAGACCATTCGTTTAGAAGATAAGTCAAATTATGATAATGACTATAAAAAGCATTTATCTATAGAAGAATCTGTTTATAGACAATTAGTAGAGAAAATTGAATATCAAATTTTAACTCCAAGTGAGAAACAGAGCCAAAGGATTTTAAATCTGGCAAAATTAAGAAAACAGAATAAAGATATTACAGACCAATTAAATGAAGTCAATCTTTATTCAAAAATTAGAGAAGTTATTCCTTACATAATGGCAGTTAGCTATAGAACAAATATGGAGGAAAAGCACCTAACGGAAGATTTATTGAATTTTTGCGAAAAACAATTAGAAATTATAGATTCATCTCCTTATAAACCAAAAATTATCTTTCCCTCTAAAAAAGAAGTTGAAATAGCTTTTAAGAACTATACAGAAAAAATAAAACCAGATAAAATACCTAATCTTATGGTTTATAATCAACCAAGAGTAAATGAAAAAATTGAAGAGCTGTATCAAATGTTTTTGAATCTAGTTAGTTAAATAGTTTAAGAATAAAAGGATACGAAGTTGTCAAAATAAAAAATACCTTTAAGCAAAGAGTGGTTTATAAGGGAATAAATACTAATATAAAATCTTCAGATGGTCAAATCTTTGAATTACAATTTCATACTCCTAACAGTTTTAATGTTAAACAAAATATTAATCACGTACTTTATGAAGAATTCAGGTTGCTGGATCAAAATTCTGAAAGAGCGATAGAATTAAAACAGATTATGATAGATTATACCTCAAACTTTATGGAGGTAGTGTAAAAAAAGATAAATTAATAGCAGCAGGAGAAGCAGCATCTCATGCTGAAGTATTAGCAATGAATAAGGTTATTGTAAAGATGAGAGCAAAAGGATTATTTAATAACCAAGATGATATAAATAAAATTTATATTCTAGTTAGAGGAAAAGCAGGATGGGACAATATGCCAAGATGTCCTCATTGTTTTCATTTGTCTCCTAATGCTAAGATAATTAATAATAAATGAGAAAAGTTCATCATTCTATAAGAGGTACTGAAATAGTATTTTCTGAATCAAGTGAAGAGAGTCTATGGTATGGTATCTGGGATAATATATCTATAGAGTTTTTCCCTACAAAAATAATTGGTGGATGGGATTCATTAGAAAAGTTTTTACTTTTTCTAGATAAAAACAATGTTCCAAATGAACTAATAATTCAAAACTCTTTAAATCTTCTAACTTGTCTAGCTGAAGTGTTTTGGAAAAAGAAAAAGTCTTGTTTTAAGTTTGTACTAAGTGGAATCAACTTTTGTGATATTGGCACCTCTCTTTCTAATTCAGCGTTTAATTATGAACTTGTTTTTGATTTGATTGATGCAAATGGTGAGGGGGTAGATGACCCTTATGGTAATTATATAGTTACTATGTCAAACAAAATAATAATAGGAGTTCGCAGAGAACAAATCTAGTTTATTTGTTCTCTACATCTTTGATCAGCTAATCCTACTTTGTCATCTTAGGTTTTTTGTTTTTTTCGATTCCTTAAGAGCTGACTCATATACCTTTGATGTTGTT
>CANMMM010000016.1 GCA_947498935.1 uncultured Aquimarina sp.
AACAACATCAAAGGTATATGAGTCAGCTCTTAAGGAATCGAAAAAAACAAAAAACCTAAGATGACAAAGTAGGAATATTTTTTTGACTAATCATATATTATGAATTCCCTTTGTTTTTATAAATTCTATCTATTAAGTCTGGTAATTTGTCATTGAGCATTAAAAGTGCATGCCTCTCAATCATTTTTTTAATCTTCGGTATTTCTACTAACTGATCTTCGTACTCAATAACAGTATTAGCTAAGCTCTGTAGGTCATTGTTATTGATCATGATTTTATCTATCCCATTCGAACTAATATTATTAAAAACTTCACCTTCCCCTCGTAGTAACCAACTGTAATTTATTTCAGGCACTACATCACAAATCTTCTTTGCAAATTCTGGCGTAATATCATTTCTACCTTTAATGATATGATCAATTTTAGTACTTGCCGAGAGTCCCAACATCTTTGTGGAAAATTTGTTTTTAGAGATTTTTAGATGGTCAATAATAAATAAGATTCTTTCTCCAGAAGTCATAGTTAAGAGTGGATTTTACCTAAGAAAAACATAATTTTGTTTAGAAAAGTTTTTAAATGTTTTGTATTTTTGAAAATGTTTAGATATATTTGGTTCGTCAATTTGTTTTACAGCAAAGTAAAATTACAAAAAAATAGATCAATTCAATGGGATTACCAGAAATAGCACATGCCATACGAAAAGAATTAACTGTAGAAGACTCTAAAAAAGCTGCAAAAAAATATGGGCTATCATATTTTTATTTTACTCAAAAAATAAAAGCTATTGATACAAAAGATGAAGATTTATTAAGAGCTGTTGATTGTATGTTAGAAGCTCACAATGAAAGAAATTGTAGGGTTCAAAGCTTATACCAAAATTTTCTAAACATAATAAATACTAAAAACTAACTTGTTAAGCATTAAATATGAACTACTCTAAAACCCCCACCAACCGTCACGAGTATTTACTCGCTATTCTTACAGAATTACAATTCAATATTCCTAGTTTTCTAAAACAATTAGAACTTGGCAGCAGCTATGAGACATTGGTAGACCAATGGGTTCGTACCTATTATGAGGAAGAATTTCCTGTAGAACAAGCAGTAGTAGACCTCTATGCACGGCGACTGCAATGGCTTGAACTCTGCACTGCCCATTATCCCACTGTAGCCGATAAGCTAGAAGCATATCAAAAACGTATTTTACTACGGCTGCGTTACCATCCGCTCTATTTCCAAGTCTCCGAAGCTGTGTGCAAAACCGCCCAGCAGCAAGTACGTGCCTTGGTCAAGACACAACTCTATACCCCACAGCAGGTAGAGCAGAAAGTGATACAGTGGCTACGTAGCGTACATAATGATACGAATGATAATACCCCATCAGCCCCTCCAGATACACCTCCCGTAACTTTTAGCGCCATTGCCCGAGCCATGGCGCGGCAGTTTCGGTTATTAGCCAATTGTATAGCATAATACCAGTTATTGTTTGGATTTGCTGAAAAGAAAATGAAGATTTTTTTTGTTTCAATAAAGAAGAAAAATCAAGCATAGCAGAGCTACGGTTTATTTTTATTCTGAAATTGAGGCGAAAAAAGAACATTTTATTACAGTGAATTCAAATGATAAATGGTATACAAACTAGCTAGTAGAAGTGCGTACTTCTATAGATTGCTTGCCTCCCTTATAGTTACTACTAGGCATTGATCATTGCTCACTGTTTATTCCCATATACAGTTCATCCTGATGTAATGATCATACTTAGGGGTACTCTAGTAGTAAGTAGTAACTACTGGGAGCAAGCTTTCTTTTGCTTGTAAGGAACTATTATAAGTACTTTTTACTAATTATTATTCAGAAACATCACTACCATCATGCACACACATCAAGATAGAATCATCAAACAACTCATCGCTCATTTTGATGGATTGTCTAAACTAGAGGTTTGCGATCTATTATCCGTTCTAGAAACCCTCTTGCTCCACCATCCATCGCCTATAGCAGCGAATAAATTGCTCCAAGACTATGAGCAGCACATTGTACAGAAGCGATCTATACAAAAAACGGGCAAAGGTACGTATTACCTCTACGATCGCTGCCTGTATCTAAAAATCTATAAATACCACAGCGCTAGAATCCCCAATATATTCTATAGAAATACCCTCTGCTTTAGCCTGCCGAACACAAAACAATGTTACCGCCTCACCAAACAGAACCTTCGTAAACACCTCACACATCCCGCTATCCAATCAGCACTCACAGCCTTTTTAGCCAAGCACAAACCTACTGCTCGCAATCCTATTACCAAACGGCTGCTACTCATGGAGCTATTAGATACTATTGATCCTACATAACGTACGAAAACATTGTGTAAGAACTATACATACATCGATAAAAATAATCCCTATATCGAAAAGGGGTATTTTCCTCTAAAAATAATTCGAATCCATAGGTAACAAATACGTTATTTATGACACTGTATAGTAAGAGGTAATGATAAGAGAGTCAGTTATTAAAAACAGAATATATGATTAAAATATCGTACCAATACGATATTTCTAAAGCACACAAACATTTTGAAGAATAGGTGTTTTTATTACAATACAGTGAAACTAACATCATAAAAACGGAACGATACATGTCATTACAGACCACAACTCAACTATACATCGGTAGCACTCCTATCCATTCCTATGTCAGTCTACAATTAGACCAAGAAATCAGCGAACATCACACCCTAGAACTCGTTTGTAGACGAGACGTACTAGAAAGCTTTACAGAAGAAATCGTAGGAACGAGTAAAGACTATCTAGGAGAAATCATAACCGTGAGTATTCGTTCAGAACTAAAATTAGGGAACTATAAAGAATTAGAGTTTAAAGGGATCGTGACCGAGCTAAAATCTACAAAAGGACTCGAATACGGCAGTGGTGATTTAGTGACTATCATAGCGCATAGTACCTCTATCCTAGCAGAAAATGGAGCGCATTCCACTTCGTTTACTAATGAGACCTTAGCAGAGATCCTACAGTGGACATTTAGAGGCTATGACGCAAGGGCATTACAGACTAGTTTTGCCCCTAGAAACTCAGAAAGGCTAAATTATGTCGTCCAATGGACAAGTAGCGATTTCAAATTTGCTTCAAGACTCTCAAAATATTATAATGAGTGGTTCTATTATGATGGAAAACAGCTAGTATTCGGTGCGCCTAGCACCCAAGAAACAGAATTAACCCATGGGGTAGACCTCAAGGATTTTTCGATAAAATTTAAGACCAGTCCCAATCGATTTGAATATGTGACCAAGGATTACCTGAGTGATCAATTGGTACGTAAGAAAAGTGCTTCGGTCACTACCTCTACCGATGGGTATCTCGGTTTTGTAAACAAGACTTCGGATCGAATGTTCTACAAAGAATCACAGATCGTGCATGCCCCGCATGAAGATGTTGCCATGGCTGCACGTTTTGATAGGCAGATAGAACAATATACCCGTGCTACCGCCTTAAATCAGAAAATAGCTGTGGGTATGTCTGATAATACAGGGGTACAGCTAGGCGCAGTGATCAGGGTAGCGGGGTATGGGAGCTTTAGAATTACCAAAGTATCGCATACCAATGTAGAAGGCGGTGTGTATACCAATACCTTCGAGGGCGTACAGGCAGAGAGCACCGATTATCCGCTGATGGACATCCACCAATACCCAAAAGGCGATATGGAAGTTGCCAAGGTGATCGATAATAAAGACCCAGAAGGATTAGGCAGGGTTAGAGTACGGTGTGTATGGCAGCAAGCCGATGGGGTGACGACCCCGTGGATACGCGTCATGACACCCCATGCAGGGGGCGAAAAAGGGTTCTTCTTTCTACCCGAAAAAAATGAAGAAGTACTATTATGTTACCAATCTAATAACCGTGAATTACCTGTAGTGATGGGGTCACTCTACAACGGTGCAGCCGCTCCTGATACCAATTGGCAGGGTGGTAATAATGATGTCAAAGCCATTAGAACTAAGAGTGGGCATACCATTACTTTAGATGATACCAGAGGAAAAGAACGTATTACGATTACAGATAAGAATAATAATAGCATCGAATTAGATACAGCAAATAATAACCTCACTATTACAGCATTAGAAGAAATGACTCTTAATGCAAAAAACCTTAAAATCAATGTGCAAGAAAACTTTGATGTTTCCGTAGGTGAAAACAAAAATGAGAGTATCGGAAATAAACAGACACTTACTGCCAAGCAAAGCACTGTACTAATTGATGAGAAAGCACAATTTCAATCCAAAGAATTAGAAAAAAATGCAGAAAAGGTAACGATCAATAGCACAAAAGAAAATCTAGAATTGGCAAGCTCTAAACAAGTGGTGAGTAATAGTTCTGAAAAAAATATTCTAATCTAGAGAATGAGAGATTTTGGATTAGACATACTAAAAGAAGATACAAGCAAATCGTTATTTAACCAACATAATTATTTAACACTTGCCCCCACAAATGAGGTGCATCACTATGATGTATGTCATAAATATTTTGAAGGAGCTAATTTGTCTAATACTAAAAGATTGGACTATTCTATTTATGTAGTTTTTTTGCATAAAAACGAAGACTCCTATGAATGGAAGGTAGATAAAAAAGGGCTTTTTTTTAACCAAAAAGAACCATCATTACTTGTAGAGGAGGTTTCTGTCTATTTTGTAAATGCCCTATATCCCCTACATGTAACCACTAATTTTAGCGGAGAAGTAATAGGCATTAGCAATCATCAAGAAATCGTAGCCCGCTGGACTAAGGTAAAGCAACAATTGATCAAGGAGTATCGTGGTGAATTGGTGCGTAAACTCATTAAGAAATTCGAAAAACTAATCAATGACCCATTAAAATTAGAAATAGCACTATCCAAAGAGATATTTTGGAGTGTATTTTTCTCCAAAAGATACCAGAAATACGGAAAATCGCGAGAAAAAGAAAGCACACTAAGTTATCCATTAGAAGCCTATCAAACCCCTTTAAACTACACAGGGACTCTGAGATTAGTTTCTAATAATATCGATGATCATTACATACAACTTGATTATACAGGAGTTGCTCCTCTTCCTTTATCTAGTAAATGGTATGTAGATAAAGAAAAAAATAAATTAACTTCGGATTTAGCTATCGAGTATAGATTAGATAGAGCATCGAGTTTGCCATTAACAATTAAGGTATTGTGCGATGTGTTTGATGAAACGAAAAAAGAGGATATCGCACAAATAGAAACATTAGTGGTTAAAAATACATCCATTCCCCCCAAAATTGCAGTTATTGTAGAACAAGAAGAAGAACACAAAAGCCCTAAGAAAAAAAAGAAATGGTTTTCTTTTAGAAGTAAATAGAGAAAGGTATGAGTCAAAAAAAAGTTGTTTGCCACGGAGCGTTGTGTAAATGCCAACACGGAGATATACCAGACACACTCACTGTGTTAAGCCAGCAGAAAAATTATATAAACGACAGTGCTGGTAGCCAAAAATTAATCGCAACAGATAAGGAGTTGGGAATGCCGTTCCAAGCTAAGACTTTTGGGCAATGCAAGCTACAGCCTACAGGAAGTAGTTTTAAACCATGTATGCCTGCTATTACGAAATGGGATGGAGTGTTCGAGAAAACACAATTAAAAGCGAATCAAGGCTATCCATTATTAGAAGATAGTAAAGCGACTTGTGCTATTGCAGGTGCACCCTGCGTAGAAATCACATTTCATGGGCAGACTGCGGGAGCTTCTGCTCAGAACGCAGCAAATGCGGATGAGGAATTGATGAGTCAGGTACTACCGATCAATGTCAAAGAAATAGACGCGATCTCTCCGTATGATAGTATCTCTGTGACTGATGAAGATACAGAACATCAAGAATGTAATGCAGGAGAACCAACCCCTGCTTCAAAGAAAATTATAGGCTCTTGTTATTACTACAAATGGAGGTTTAAAAATTTTATGGAGCGCCATGATAATGAATACTGTGAGCATGATCCACCAGATTATTACTATGGAACTATGAGAGAAATAGTGGGTGGTTATGGTATTGTCGATGGTTTTAGAGAATGGTGGACACCTTCATTAGAGGAAGAAATGGGCAAAGAAAAACTCCAAGAATATACACGTAAGCAGGGTACATTCAAACCCGTACCTTCTAAAAGTTATGGATACAAGTATTGTGTACGATTTACCAATGTACTGATGCCTAAACTAAGCCCCCAAGGAAAAAAATGGTTAGCCGATGCAAAAAAGTACTTACAAAAGTACATGGAAGAAGGGTTAATAGAAAAGAATTTTACTTCATTGCATAATACTTCTTTTAATGAGAGGTATGGGTTTGACAAAGAAGAAAATATTACTTCGTTTTATACCGATATAGAATTACGCAATGATGAGTTTAGAGATTTTGCTTTTGCGACACATCCAGATGCTTATTTAGATGCAGGATTGACTTCTATTCCTATCGCTGATAAAATGAAAGTGACGATGACCCCAGATTTTAAAGAATGGGGATCGGGGGCTACTTGGGAGCAAGCCTTTATAGTTATGGAAGAACAAATTGATCATTGGTATGAGCAGGCTGAAAAAGGTGTACAAGAAGCTCAAGAAGTGATCGAAAATGCGATTGAAGAAGCAGAAGACTATTTAGAAGTGTTTAATGAGGCACGTAATTTATGGGAAAGAGCAAACCAATTCTTAGATAAATACAGAGGAATGCCATGGCTAGAATAATGGATATACGCATAATCATAATCAGCCTGATATACCTAAGTATAACTAGCTGTAATTCGCAACCACAAAATATAACATTAAAAAACAACCCTATGAGTTGGGAAACAACTACCCTAGAAAGCGAAACAGGAGCAAATAGTTTTGATTATAAATTACAACAATATTTAGTTATCGATAGCCTTACAGGGTTTATGATAGGAAACAATAGTGGAGCAGAAATTAGTAACTCTACTGATGAAAATCGACCATTCGATAAAAGCAATTATAAAACTGTTTTATTTAAAACGGTAGATGGAGGGCTGTCTTTTAGGAAATCAACACTTGGTAAAGGGAGCTTAGAGCAAATTGTAAAGGACGCTGAGCAAAACCTTTATGTCATTAGGGTTACTTATATGAATGACGATGTTAATACTAAAAAATACAGCATCCAGAAATCAGCTGATCTTGGAGTATCTTGGAAAACAATTAGCGATTTTAACACACAAAAAATACGTAATGTGCAATTCTATGATCGTAATATCGGAATCGTTTGTGTGACCAATGACAATAAAAATTATGAATTGTTAAAAACGGTCAATGGTGGAAAAACTTGGGATACCTTTCCTATCAGTAACACAGGAGTAAGTATCCTGAATATGAGATTTATTAATAAACACGAGCTGTACACCACAGTAACTCATACACAAAAAGAGCAAACTGCCACGGTACACTTTGATTCTAAATCTATCCAAATACACGATTGCGACATCCCTAAAGGGCATCGTTTTTCTTCTTATTTTGAGGATGGTGATACACTATATTCCGAGGTGTATAAATATGCCCCCGATGAATCCCATCAATTAATGATCTACAATCATACGACCCATACCCTTAAAAAATATGATTTTATGAGCCGTGGAGATGAGCTAAGCCTTGGTGCTACCATAGCTGGGAATTATATAGGGGTTTTAAGACAAGACAAGGGAAAGACCTATTATTTTTATAGTAATGACAATGGAATAAACTGGATAAAAGAAGGTCTCCCTGATGCTTTGACCGCATCTCATCCGATTGCGCTGCATGGCAAAGGATTAGTGTGGGTAAGAAATGCAGTAAGAAATATATATGGTATACAAGTTAGAAAACCCGATTAGTAGCATTAAAAAAGGAGCAAACTTTATATTTTAAACATTGTACAAGAAATCATGGCTGATAAAACAGAAAATCCACCAATTATAGTAGATACTGATGGTGTTAATGAAATAGAAATTGGTACTCATGCCAAAGTTTCTGTGGTTAAAGTGGGTGCTAAAAAAGGGCTACGTGTTCCTACAACTGAGTCGTATAAGAAACCTGTAAAATGGGTATGGATTGCTGCTGAATATCTAGAAGAAGCTAAAACAATGACGATTGGGCAGGTTTTTGATAAATGGGGTGAGTGGAAAACCAAAAATGCGACCGAACCTATCACCAAATACGGGATCGGAAAACAATATGTGCTAGCCAATGCGATAAACACCAAAACCTCTAAAAAAGACCTAACTGAAGGTACGATCTATTATTTCGAACCCTTTATCGAGTATCCAACTCTGGATAGAGGAACGTATATAGCTACTATTGATACTCCTAAGATTTTATCGGCTTATTTTGCGAAATATAAAGATGAGTTTAAGTACCCTGGCGAGAGTGGCACTAGTAATGTATATACATATAAGAACACCATTAAACTCTATATTTTAGGACATATGCTCCCTGACTATACGGTAGGGTATCATAATTTTGCGCTGTTTGAGGTTATGATTTTAGATCAAGAGGGCAATAAGGTAACAGTGGACAAAAACAAAAAAGAGCAACCACTACGATTCTTCCAGAAATATCATCCCAATACATTTTCGGTAAATACGATGACCGAATTGGATTTTGTGATTGAAGAAGAATGGAGAGAGACGAGCAAGCATAAAAAAGATACTGTAAAAACCTATCATGCAGTGATCAAAACAACAATTTATAGTAATGAAGATGCTTTTACAGGAGCGGAAGTAGATGCTATCAATGACGACTATTTGATTACCCCTAATAAAAATCCTAGAAATAATAATAAATACCTAAAATCAACGAACAAGTTTAAAAGTGTAGCACCTAATTTAGATACCGTAGGTATCAAATATACAGATGAGGACGAAAAGGTAAGTAACTCTGTTGAATATGATGTGCTATGGGGGTTGTTTAGCGTTAATATGGGAAGGCAGGTAGCTCATGGAAGACAACATGCTGCAAAATACAGTACAAAAAATCTGGGAACATACGATACTACTAAGGGAACGGTTTTAAAAGATCAGCAAGTCTCTTTTGATGTAAGATATGATACGATGGATGTCATATTGGATAAATATGAGGCTAAGAAGAATAACATGTTTGTGGTGGTAGGTGATGTAGAATATAGCAATAAAAATATACAACCTTGTAAATTCTCTAGTATAGAGATTAGTCATAAAAGCAGGGAAAACCCTTTTGTGCTATTTGATGAGGATGCAAAAACAAACAAAGTCATAGACCAAACCAACCTAGCGTTTGGTATTGTAGCAGGTGATAAAGAAGAAAAAATTACGATCACAGCTAAGGGGTTGGCGATACAGAACTATCAAGACGAAGGACTCAAAAAACCTGAGTGCTATGGAATCACTACGTCTTATCGTACTAAAAAAGGAAGATTAGCGCGCAAAAAAGTAAAACATAGGAAGCAAGAAGAATTTAAGCATAATAGCATAGAAGATGTGTTTTCTATGGAAAAAGCCTATGTATTATATCCCGAAGGAACACCCCAAGAAACTACGGGGTCAGAAACCTTGGATATTAGTGGACAGCAAATAGCGTATAAACACAGCGGAAATAGTGTAGAACTAGAAGTAGGATATTTGTATAATAAAACTTTTGATACAAGAGCTCAACAATGGTTAGGAGATACTATGGGAGAATGGACTAATGACTTAGTTGATATTGCTTGGATCGTAAGATATTTTGAACTCTCAGATAAATTTACACAAAAATATTTCGTCCCTATCAGTACGTGTAGATACCCTAATCAAGTAGCACGAATCGCTGTTTTTCCAGATATAGAATGGTGGATTAATTTTAATTACAAAGCTAAAAATCCATATTATATACGTCAGACTCCCAATTATAAATATCGAGTAATAACTACTAAAAAAAATCAAAACCAAAAGAAAGCAGCTAATTATCAATCTGATAAAAGAAAAACCAAAGACAACTCTTATGAGTTAGAATTTGAAGCAGGCTTTAAATTTAATGGTCAAAAAATTGATTTTAATTCTGGAAATGGTTTTCCTTTGATCAATGCTATCAATTTTTTTATAAAAGCTTATGAGATATTTAAGAAAATAACATTTGCTGATGAAACAGAAGAAAAAGAAGAACCTATAGCTAATGGGGTTGCTACTAGTTCTAGTGGAGCTTTAGGAAAAACTATGACAAAACGTTATAAACAACGTAAAGGAAAGGGACTCCCATTTAGAATTGATGTATCCAGACCAAGTTTTAGTGGTGGTATCTATGGTTCTTACAAACAAAGTAAGAATGATGTGAATTTAATAGGAGCTATGTATGAAGCAAAATTTGGAGCTAAGCCTTTATTTAGTGCTCAAGGAAAATTAGATTTACTGTTTTTTGCACAATTTATTGGTCCAATAGGACAAGCCTTAGATAAAATCAGTAAAGTAGTAAAACGAGTAGATTATTTAACTTTGGGTGCTATAAAAATAGATTATTTTTTAGATTTGGCAGTGAAATTAGACCTCAATTTAGATGTTAGTGCTATCAATTATCATTCTGTTGACGGATGGGGAGGAGCTGAAGTAAGTGCTAATATGCCTATTAAAGTCTGGTTAGAAGCTGGAGTAAATGTAGATGTTAATTTACAAGGTGTTGCCAGTGGGGATGCAGATGCCGTCATAAGGGGTGAAGCCAATATGGATTTACAAATAACACTAGACAAGAGAAATAATAAACTACCTATGGAGTTTGCTTTTAAAGGACTTGATGTAAAAATATGGGTGAGTTTTAATGCAAGGTCAAAAAGAAATGAAGTTTATGATGAAAATGGAAATATTATCACCAAAAAAACTAGTAATCAAGAAGAGCCAAAAAGAGTACCAGATGCTATTAAAAATTTAATCGCTCCGGGGAAACCTGTGAAATTTAATATTTTATGAAACTATTAAAATTATTATTTGTTTGCTCAATATTTACAAGTTGTGCACAAACCTCACAAAACACTACTACAAGTACTGATACTATGAAATATATCAAATCTATACCAAAAGAAAAGCAGATTACATATGCTATTCATATAAATGCGAAAACACCTTACGAAATATATATAGATGATATTCCTTTGCCTGGATTTGGTAGGTATTACGAAAGTGGTATGAATGCGACTTTAGAATTAAATCCATATTTGCTAAAAAATGGGATGCATAAGTTGAAGGTTCGATATTTGCCTTTAGAAACCGCAAAGGACAGCTTATTATATCCGGGAGATGTATACCATAATAAAGATGCCAAATGGAATATCTTTTTTGTAAGTTATATCAAAAATAAAAATGCTTCTTTAGGCTACGAAGGAGAAATTGATTATGAAAACAGTTCATTGGAAATTATTCCTCCTCCAAAGCCAGTACCGTTCTGGGAACAAGAATTCGATTTAGAAATTAAAGAGTTACCATATACATTGACAGGATGGAGTAAAAGTGAAGATTTATCCAAAATAGATAAAGATATATTAAAAAAAGAAGTGTTTAGCTTTTATAACGAGCTTAGAGAAATAATGAATAACGGGGATTCTAAAGAATACTTCAATATGAATTTTAGTAGTGATAAAGAATTAGTAATAGCTACTTATGATGATGATATAGAATGGTATACTTCAGATGAAAGAAAAAATGAAATAATTAATGATTGTAAAAATAACATGTTACCAATTGATCAAAAGGATTATAATTTGAGAATTTACGGATATGGAAAAATTATAGCTATAGAAAGGAGAAAAAGGTTTAAAAACAATTCACTTATTGCTAAAAAACAACATGAAAATAGCGTAAGATATTTTGCTTATAGTTTTAAACTTCATAAACCTGTAGGTAGTGATACTTTTGAGATTATTAGAAAATAATATAAACAGATGTTCAATTCTAAAAAACTGTGAGGATTCTCTTCATTCTATATGCTGAGATAATATTTTTATGTTTTCTAAATCAAATGTTCTGTCAGAAACAAATAGTAGCAATGACTACATAACCAACTACTTACTTTTTAAAAGTGATTTCAGGATGTATAATTTGAGTTTTAAAAAAGTAACCTTTTTACAATTCTATAATAAACTCTGGTATTGTAACTCTTTTTTTCGCGTTAGGGATAGTAGAGGAAATCCCACAGTACGACGTGAGGAGTGCGAGGAATTGGAACGGATAGCCCGACCCTTGTGGTAACGCCCTAATAAGGGGATGTATTCGAATAGTTATGTCAATCCTATTTTGTACCTATCAGTATATGTAGATACCCTAACCAAGTAGTAAGAATCGCTCCGGGGAAACCTGTGAAATTTAATATTTTATGAAACTATTAAAATTATTATTTGTTTGCTCAATATTTACAAGTTGTGCACAAACCTCACAAAACACTACTACAAGTACCGATACTATGAAATATATCAAATCTATACCAAAAGAAAAGCAGATTACATATGCTATTCATATAAATGCGAAAACACCTTACGAAATATATATAGATGATATTCCTTTGCCTGGATTTGGTAGGTATTACGAAAGTGGTATGAATGCGACTTTAGAATTAAATCCATATTTGCTAAAAAATGGGATGCATAAGTTGAAGGTTCGATATTTGCCTTTAGAAACCGCAAAGGATAGCTTATTATATCCTGGAGATGTATACCATAATAAAGATGCCAAGTGGAATATCTTTTTTGTAAGTTATATCAAGAATAAAAATGCTTCTTTAGGCTACGAAGGAGAAATTGATTATGAAAACAGTTCATTAGAAATTATTCCTCCTCCAAAACCTGTACCGTTCTGGGAACAAGAATTCGATTTAGAAATTAAAGAGTTACCATACACATTGACAGGATGGAGTAAAAGTGAAGATTTATCCAAAATAGATAAAGAAGAACTAAAAAAGCAGGTTTTTCAGTTTTATCAGAAAATAAGAACTTTAATGCATCACGGAAAAGTTGAAGAGTACATAGCTTTAAATAAACAAAAAAATAAAGAGATTTCAATAGCTACTTATGATGATGATTTAGATTGGTATACTTCGGATGAAAGAAAAAAAGAATTGATAAATGATTGCAAAGGAAATATGTGGGTTATAGAAGAAAGTAAATATTTACTGAAAACATATGCTTTTGGCAAAATAGTGGCTTTGGAAAGAGTTGATAATTTCAAAAATAAAGGATTAATTGCTGAGACTGAAACAGATTATTGGTATTATAGTTTTAAACTTCATAAACCTGTAGGTAGTGATACTTTTGAGATTATTAGAAAATAATATAAACAGATGTTCAATTCTAAAAAACTGTGAAGATTCTCTTCATTCTATATGCTGAGATAATATTTTTATGCTTTCTAAATCAAATGTTCTGTCAGAAATAAATAGTAGCAATGGCTACATAATCAACTATTTACTTTTTAAAAGTGATTTCAAGATGTATAATTTGAGTTTTAAAAAAAGTAACCTTTTTATAATTCTATAATAAACTCTGGTATTGTAGCTCTTTTCTTTTCGCGTTAGGGATAGTAGAGGAAATCCCACAGTACGACGTGAGGAGTGCGAGGAATTGGAACGGATAGCCCGACCCTTGTGGTAACGCCCTAATAAGGGGATGTATTCGAATAGTTATATCAGTCTTATTTTGTACCTGTAAGTACCTGTAGATACCCTAATCAAACAGCTATCATAAAAGTATTCCCAAATATTAAATGGGGAATTACATTTTCTTTTGGAGATATAAATCCCAAACACAAGGAGAACTGGCACAAAAGCTTGGATAAAGAAAAACAAGACTTAATAAAAGAATATAAGGATAACTTAAAAGGATTTAACAGAGACAAACCTATCTCTGCTAAAGAAGAGAAAAAGAAAAAAGCTATTAAAAAGCTAAAGCTATCATTAGGGTTAAAGGCATCTTATGGTACAGAAAGTATGAACCTAACACCTGCGCTCAGTCAAAAAATTAATGACTTTGTGTATGCTTTTGCTGAGGCTAAAAATCTTATAGATACTATATCTGGAAATGAAAAAGACAAAAGTGAACAGGAAACTTTATATCGTAAACGAGTAAAAAAGCTAGCCACTAAGCATGGAAGTAAATGGTTAAAGAAATTAGCCAAAGCTCCTGTTACCATTACAGTATATCAACCTACGTTTGCTTTGGGTTTTGCTTGGGCTAGAGAAACAATGCAATCTAGTAGTACAGCTTTAGCACCTGTTAAACACGATGTTTTCCTACAAGCTGCTCCTTTATTTAAAATGGATGGAAGCCTAGACCTCATTACTTGCGCTACTTTTATACCTGTGGCAGGTCAAGTGATTAAAGTTGCTGATATGGTGCTTAATGTAATAGGTGTAGAACCTGTTTTTAAACTTACAGCGATGGGAGAACTAGCCTTAGCTATAAAAGGAACAATAAAAACAGCCAACAATGTTAATGAAAGTAAGCTAGAGCGTGAGATCAAAGCAGGATTAAAAATGTCTATTGAAGCTAGTATTACAGTTGGTGGAGGTTTGGTATTTAGCTTATTATATAAAAAACAAAAAGAAATGGCACAGGCCGTTTATGCCGATAGTACCTCGGTACAAGAAGATTTAGAAAAATACACAGTAAATTTTAAACGTTCAGAGTTAAAAATAAGACCAATAGAAAATTTTAAGATTCAATTTTATGGAAATGGTAAGATAGTTACACTCATAAGAACGGATGATAAATATAAAGGAGAATATGCTTTACATGCCAGTTATAGAAGAGAGGATGGAAGGAAAAGACTTTTAATTTATAATATTGAACTTCATCGTCCAAAAGCAGGAGGGCCATTAGAAATCATACGATAATGAAATCAGGATCTATCTTTTTTGTCATGATGGGCTTGTGTCTTTGTTTGAGCAGTTGCGCACAATCGACAAAACACTCAGAAATGACACAAAAAATCAGCCAAGTTTATAAAGATGTACAGTATAGAGATCAATCCATTAATTATCATGCTGATTTTTATAACAGTGATTGTAGTTTTGAGCTTACAAAGAGGCATAATACTCAAAAGACTGTAAAATCAATTCATCGGTAACCGTACAATTGTATTTAGCATCTCCAATCGTATTTAATAATACAAAATAGATCGTTCCTTTTTCATTCTTTTTATCATGTATCAGCAATTCCATAATCGCAGGATAGTCTTGCGGGTCTATCGTTACTTTAGGGAATGTAGCTAAGAATACACGACTTATATTTTCTAATTCTTCACTACTTACGTTTAATAATTCTTTAGAGATAAAGCCCTCCATGATCATCCCTATCGCGATGGCCTCGCCATGAAGCAGTGTAGGCTTCTCTGGATGTGTTAGATAAAACGATTCTATGGCATGCCCCAATGTATGTCCGTAGTTTAGGAACTTACGAATATTCTGTTCTGTAGGGTCTTCTTTTACAATCTTATTTTTGATCACTACCGAATCATAGATCAGTTGGTCAAGATCTGCAATCGTTAGTGCCGATAGATCATTCATTTGTACCCAATATGCCTTGTCTTGAATCAGTCCATGTTTTAGCATTTCTGCAAAGCCGCTGCGCATCTGATTAGCAGGTAGTGTATTGAGGTAGGTAGTGTCTACTAGTACCATTTCCGATTCACTAATCACCCCTACCATATTTTTTAGATTCCCTAAATCTACTCCAGTTTTTCCTCCTACAGAAGCATCTACCATAGCGAGTAGCGATGTAGGGATATTGATATAATTAATCCCACGCTTGTAGGTACAAGCGATAAACCCACCTAAATCTGTGACTACACCTCCTCCTAGATTGATGAGTAGGCTCTTTCGATCTGCTCCTAACTCCGATAGTGCATGCCATACACCACTACAGGTTTCTATATTTTTATGGATTTCGCCAGCCTCTACTTCAATCACCTCTATTGGGTATTCTTTTTCGATCTTACTCATTAAATACGACAAGCAATGTACATGCGTATTGGTGTCTACTAAAATAAAAATGTTGGAGTGATTTGCTTTTTCTAAATAAGCGTTCAGTGCAGTGTAGCAGGCTTCGTTAAAATATACGATAGAATCTCTAGAGACTATTGGTTCCATGAAATAGCGAATTATATAGAAAGCGAAATTAAGTAGAATTTGTTATATAATCTGCTTGCAAACTTTATATTTGTAAAAAACGTACTGTAAATAGGATTTTAATGAGAATTCTGTTTATGAGGTACAGTCAGAACCCTTGTTGATTACGAATTCTTTAAAAAACATAGTACATGAACCCCCGTACCCTTTTTGATGATACGCAGACTGCTTTTGCCTTAAAAAGTGACTCAGAATTAGAGCGTGCTTATTTTTTATTTAAGATGATTGCTAATGAACCTTTGGTACGTATCGGTACAGCAGTCACTAATTTTGCACTCAAAGCACACTTGCCCGTACAGGGGTTGATCAGAGCTACTGTTTTCGATCACTTCTGTGGTGGAGTAGATGAAGAAGATTGCTTGCAGGTAGTTGATAAGATGTATGCAAAGGGGAAGGTATCTTCGGTATTGGATTATTCGGTAGAGGGCAAAGAAGAAGAAGAGCAATTCGAATCAGCATTCCAGAAAATACTGACCATCATTGATTTTGTAGAGGAAAAGCAAGCCATTCCCTTTGGCGTATTTAAACCTACTGGTTTAGGGCGTTTCTTGATTTGGGAAAAAAAGAGTGCTGGAGTCCCACTTACAGCAAGTGAGGCGGCAGAGTGGGAGCGTATCGAAAACCGTTTTGATCTGATTTGTAAAAAAGCCTATGAGGCAGACATTCCATTATTAATTGATGGAGAGGAAAGCTGGATGCAGGATGCTGCCGATGCACTAGTAGCTAAAATGATGCGTAAGTATAATAAAGAAAAAGCGATTGTATACAATACCTTGCAGTTATACAGGCATGATCGTTTGGCGTATTTGCAAAAACTACATGAAGAGGCAAAGGTCTACAAGTTTAAAATAGGAATGAAGATCGTACGAGGCGCGTATATGGAAAAAGAGCATGATCGCGCTGCAGAAAAAGGCTATCCTACTCCGATCTGTAGTGATAAAGCAGCTACAGATGCAAATTTTAATACTACGCTGACTTATATTTTAGAAAACATACAAGATATAGCGGTGTTTATCGGTACGCATAATGAACAAAGTTGTTACCTAGCGATGGAATTAATGGGGCGTTATCAGATTGCTAAAAATGATCCGAATGTATGGCTAGGACAATTGTATGGAATGAGTGACCATATTAGTTTTAACCTAGCATCGGCAGGATATAATGTAGCTAAATATCTGCCTTTTGGTCCTGTGCGGGATGTAATGCCGTATCTGATTCGTAGAGCCGAAGAAAATACCTCTGTAGCAGGGCAGACCACGCGCGAATTAGACTTGCTAACCAAAGAAAAAAAACGAAGACAGTTATAATTATGTAGCAATAGTTATAGATTCTATAGATTGGGAGCGTCTCGCTCGTGCCGTATCCGTTAATCAGTAAGCCTTGTAATATTCAGCATGGGTCTAAAAAAACTGTATAAATCATTAGTACTACTTATGGAAGTGGTTTACACTTTTTTAGTTCCGTAGTGCTGCTATGCAACTAAAAAATCACTGTATTTGATCACAAAATCTTTGTTTTTCGCTGAAATCAAAACAAGTGTAAACCACTTCATGATAAAGAATGTTTCGCCCGACCCTTGTGGTAACGCCCAAAACATCATTGCATTTGATTACAAACTCTCTATTTTTTTGCTGAAATCATAAAAGTGTAAACCACTTTACAATATTGATATAAGGGGGCATTATATTTAGTATTTTGGTAGCGATTTTAAAAAAGTATAGTGATATGAAAAAAATAACAGCATTTCTTTGTGGTATGACTGTGTGTATGGGGTATGCACAGCAGAATATCGATGATTTACTGTCGGCGGGTGTCAGTGACGCACAGCGTTTTGCAACAGATTATTTTACGCCTGCTTCTGATGGATTAATGTATAGTATGAACCATGGATGGTTTAATAATGCTAAAGTAAAGGATAAGTTTGGTTTTGAAATCTCAGTAGTGGCCAATGTGGCCTTTGTAGGGGATGATCAAAAATCGTTTATTCTAGATCCAAATGAGTATGAAAATTTAGATTTTAGAGACAATCCAGGCGTAGCACGACCTGTGGCAACTGCTTTTGGTGATATCGAAGGGGTAACAGTGGTGGTACGTGGTGAGAGTGGTATTCCTGCAATTCCTGCACAGGATGCAGAATTCGAATTGCCGACAGGGCTTGGAGATGCGAATATAAACTTTGTTCCTACGGCTTTTTTGCAAGCCAGTCTTAGAGTCATGAAGGGAACAGAAATCAAAGCACGTTTTTTACCTACGATCCAAACTGATGATGTAGAAGTAGGATTTTATGGTTTAGGGGTACAACATGAGTTTACTTCTTGGCTACCTGCTAGAAAATTATTTCCTGTGGCGATATCAGGTTTGATCGCCTATACCCACTTAGATGGAAGTTATGATTTTTCTTCTACAAGTATTGTGCAGGGAGAGAATCAACTTTTTGAAAATAATACCAATACATGGTTGTTTCAGGTGATTGGATCTACGAAATTACCTATTTTTAATGTCTATGGGGGGATTGGGTACTTATCAGGTACGTCCACAAATTCGCTAAAAGGTACCTATCGCGTGCAATCAGGAGTCATTACATCTCCCACGCTCGAAGACCCTTTCTCTATAGAAACCAAAGTAGCGGGTCTACGAGGTACACTAGGAGCTAAACTGACATTGGCATTTTTTAGACTACATGTGGACTATACATTAGCGGCATATAATGGTGTGTCTGTAGGGCTTAATTTTGGATTCTAGGAAGCTGTTGTGTTTTTTAAAAACATGAGTTTTTTGTTAAATTATTGATTTTTTGTGGTAATTTTTCAGTTTTTTCCCTGGTAACTGTAAGTTTTTGATGGTGATTGCGTCAATATTTTAAAAAGTAATATGGTTGGGATAAGGTGTATTGTCGCAACCTAACCGTATGGCTAAATTCAATGTATCACTAAATTCAAAACAAACAGAAATGATGAAAAAATTTTATTTTTTAGGAATCGCAAGTCTTATGGTATTTATGTTTTCGTGTAGTGATGATGATGATAACGCAGTAGACACCGCCGATCCTGATCCAACGACGCCTGTTCAGGTTACACAAGGAATCGTAATCAATGAACTGAGCTATATCGATGAGGATTGGGTAGAATTTACCAATCAAAGTACAGAAGCGGTAGACATTTCTACGTATGTTTTGTGTACGGGACCAGGTAGTTATAAGGACGTTGCTAGTTTAGAAGCGGTAGTCGGAGAAACTACGATACCAGCAGGTGGATTCTTGGTAGTGAAGTATGAGTTGGCCAATGATGGAGCGGGAGTAGGATTGTATACACCTACTACCGATTTTACAGATGAAAATACCTTGGTAGATTTTGTACAATATGGAAAAGGCGGTACTTCTAGAGAAGATGTAGCGGTACGCGCAGGTATTTGGACTGCGGGTGATTTTATTCCTTTGGTAGAGAATCAATCGTATACTGCTACCTATGATGGTAGTGGCAATGCATCTAGTGATTGGTCAGAGGCTGTGCCTTCACCCGGAAAGTAGTACGATTTATGTATATAGTGTTTTATGTATAACTTAGGGTATGATAAAAAAATAAAGGTAGCGGTTTTTGATCGCTACCTTTATTTTTATGTATGTTTTCAATAAACTCATTTTGGTTATTTCTCAGCTTCTAGTTGTTGTAGTCTTTTTTCGAGTGCTAGAATTTTTTTGTTTTGAGATTTTAATTCTTTGATTTCTTTTTGTTGTTGGATAGTGTGTAGGGTCAATTCTTCAATTTTTTGAAGTAACTGTATTTGGAACTTTCCTATATTGACTCCGTTTTTTTTCATTTCTTTAGCAGAGGCTATTTCAGGTAAGTGTTTTTTGTTTTTTATATGATTTTCTATAAACTCTAAAGTTGGTAATTGATAATCATTTTCAAATACGAAATCTGCGGTAGGTGTTACAGTTACTTTAATTTCTTTTGCTTCAAATTTTCCATACAGAGCGGCATTTCCATTAGGTGCTATTTTTAATAAATTTCCATTTTTATTTCCGAAATTAAACCCTCTGGTACTAGAAGTGTTTTTAATATTTACACCATCATCATTAATTCCAAAACTTACAGTATAACCACTAGTATTTTCGCCCGTTAAGAAAGTTAGGTTTTGTCCTCCGTTTTGAATCTGTAATTTAGCAGAAGGGTTGTTAGTGCCAATACCTACATTACCCATGGTTAAAATATTTCCATTAGGTGTAATTTTTAATAAATTTCCATTTTTATTTCCGAAATTAAACCCTCTGATACTAGAAGTATTTTTAATATTTACACCATCATCATTAATTCCAAAGCTTACAGTATAACCACTAGTATTTTCGCCCGTTAAGAAAGTTAGGTTTTGTCCTCCGTTTTGAATCTGTAATTTAGCAGAAGGACTGTTAGTCCCGATACCTACATTGCCCATGGCTCGAAGATTCCCTATTCTTAAGTTTGTATAAGTTGTATTTTCGTCTGAATTCCAGAAATTAATGATCTTCTGTTTTCCATCATAAAATATTTCAGCAGAAGAACCATCATCATATCTATCGCTGTATGCATTCATTGTAAAATAGGAATTGGTATGGTTTAAAATTCCATTTACAGGGTTTTGGGCATTGATTATTGAAGTTATTCCAAATACTACAATGGATGTAAATATAGTTTTCATTTTCATATTTTTTTTTGCTGTTAAACAATTCTGTATATAAGTGTTCAAAAGAGACTAAATGTTACCTCTTTTTTAGGACTTTTTTTATTTAATACGGTTCAATTGACAAAATTAGTGAACTGTTTCAATGAAACAGCTATTATTTTTGGTGTTTTAGTGGTTGTGTCACTTTTTAAGTTTACAGAAGTAAGACAATTTTATATAGGATCGTATTTCGTTACCAAATTTTTGATGTCGTGTAAGATGGTTTCAGGGGCTTGGTACTCGGGATTGCTTTGGTATAGTGTGATATGTGTCTGTATGCTATGGATCGAATTGATCAGCTGTTCGGTTTCATTGGTTTTGGCAAATAACAGTTGCTGTGGATTGATGCGTTTTTTCTGGATAGCGTCGTCTACTTTTTTATGACATCGGCATGTGTTTTTAGGATTGATGATCCCACAATTCGCCTGTAAAAAAGAATTCATTTTTATGCGTGCTCGGGATAATTTTTTTCTAAAATTGCTAGGGGGTATATCTAGGATAAAGCTAGCTTCGGTACTGTTAAACTCTAAAATTTCGCCAAGGATATATACAAGTCGACTGTCTGCATTGAGGCATTGCAGCATGGCATTAGAGCAACCTACTTTTGCTTCGATGATGAGTAGTTTTCTTTCTGATTCGTTACTGGTGTAATGTATATCGTCTGCAAATCCCTGATGTAGTTGAATAGCGTAGGCCTCAAAAGATATTTTTTGCTGTTGTATGCGATTTTTAAAGTTGATCAGCGTATTAATGGATAGTCGATAGACCCAAGTATTAAATGTGCTTTTACTCTCGAAGCTGCTTAAATTCGTAATCACTTTGAGTAAGATTTCTTGTGTAGCGTCTTGGGCATCTTCTGGATGCCACAGCATTTTGAGTGCTATGTTGTAAATCATGTCTTGAACGGATAGGATGATTCGTTCAAGTGCATGCCTATCTCCGTTAGTAGCTGCTAGGATGGTAGACTCAGTTATTTTCATTATATGTATTTTTTTTACTATTGTTAGTCTTTGTAATAGGGGATAAATAATGAAGGGGTGCAAACTCCTTGTAAACTGCTACAAAAAATGATCTTTGATGCTCAAATTTGGTGATTTTTGAGTTCCGTAGCGCTGTTATGCATCCAAAAAGTTTACATCACTTCAATATATCTAAAATAGGTGACTTATTCTATGTATTCCACCACTACGATAAGTGATCTTATCGTAGTGGTGGGGTACAAGCTTTACTTTTCTAGGATGGTTTTAAGGAGTTCTAATTCTTCAATCAATCCCGGAATTCCTTCTTTCTCCCACATTTCTTCGGGCATGTTGGTGGGTTTCTGTAATGCAAAAATATAAGCACATCCTTCTCCATTTTCAATTAATCGAGTAGGTATTGGCTTTTTTTCATTCCCTAGATAAATGTCTATAACTCCTGTTTTTATATCCGACTCGAATTTAATAGGCATTTCTCCTAAAGGGGTGTTGGCTACAAAACCGTCATTGGTTTCCCAAATATCTTTGATAAAATTAATGGCCCATTCTTTTTGATTCAATGGGTTAGAAATGTACTCAAAAGCAGTCGTATACGCTGTTTGGATGCTGATAGTTTCTGCGGTCATGTTTTTCATATTGTCTTCGTTTTTTTGTGATTTTAATTAGTGAAGTGGTGTACACTACTTCATTGTATCACTTTATTAGACAAAATTACTTGCAGGAGTGTGACCTGTTTGTTTAGATTTTTATAGAAACACGATGTATACACGAATGGGAGCATTCAATATGATGTATAAAAAAAGCTCTTGATAAACAAGAGCTTTTTGTAGCGAGAGGGGGGCACGATCCCCCGACCTCCGGGTTATGAATCCGACGCTCTAACCAACTGAGCTACCTCGCCAAATTTACTTTTCTATAGTTGCAAACATCAGCAATAGCGCGTTTGCGGGTGCAAATATAACAACAAAAAGTAATGCTGCAAACAATAATGTGAAATTATTTTTTTTTCAAATATTTTTAAAGTCGCTAATTAATCTATATATTGGCTTACTAACAATTACTGCAAATATGTCTGAAAAAATAAAATACGAGCTTGAATTTGTAATACAATCTTCTCCACAGCTGTTGTATCAATATATTTCTACGCCTTCAGGTTTATCTGAATGGTTTTCTGATAATGTAAACTCCCGAGGAGAGTTATTTACCTTTATCTGGGATGATAGCGAGGAAGCAGCAAAATTACTGACTAAAAAGAGTGGAGAACGCATTAAATTCCGATGGATGAGTGATGAGGAAGATGGTGAGGATTATTTTTTCGAAATACGTATTCAGGTAGATGAAATTACTAAAGATGTTTCTTTGATGATTACTGATTTTTCAGAAGAAGATGAACTTGATGAGAATAAAATGCTTTGGGAAAATATGATTAGTAATTTAAAACATGTATTAGGTTCAGCATAATCCTGCTATTTATACCGTATATTTGCCCCGCCCATTGTAAAAATGTAAATGGGGCTTTTTTTTATGATTACGATTAATGGAACTCTAGTCGCTGACACCGATGCATCTATCACAGTTTCTAATAGAGGATATACTTATGGAGATGCAGTATTTGAAACAATTCGAGTAAACGCAGGTAATATTCTTTTTTGGGAAGATCATTATTTTAGATTAATGGCTTCGATGCGTATCCTAAGAATGCAGATTCCATCGCATTTTACACTAGAATTTTTGCAAGAAGAAATTCTAAAAATTATCGAAGCCAACGGATTGACTGCGGCATCAGCTAGGGTAAAACTGATCGTAAATAGAAATGAAGGAGGACTGTATACACCTACAGATAATGAAATATCGTATGTACTAACTACTCGAAAACTGGCTGATCCTTTTTATACTTTAGATGAAAAGCCTTATGAAATTACCTTGTTTAAAGATCATTATATTGCTGCGGATCTGTTATCTACACTCAAAACTAATAACAAGGTAATACAGGTATTAGGTAGTATTTTTGCTAAAGAAAATGACTTTGCGAATTGTGTGTTATTGAATACGAATAAACAAGTCACAGAAGCTCTGAACGGAAATCTATTTTTGGTAAAAGGAACAGTGATTAAAACTCCGCCACTAGCAGATGGATGTTTAAAGGGGATTCTAAGAACGCAACTACTTCGTATTATCAAAAAGAATCCTACATATACTCTCGAAGAAGCTTCTATATCACCGTTTGAACTCCAGAAAGCAGATGAGTTATTTATTACCAATGTGGTAACTGGGATACAGTCTGTAACCAAATTCAGAAAGAAAACCTATACCACAGCAACTGCCAAAAAATTAATAGGCCTACTCAATGCTGCTGCTCGATTGGGGGTGTAATTTAAGAGGTGTATTTATAAATAGTGACGAATGTGATTACTAACTATGCTATTTGCGTTAGGGATAGGAGCGGCATCCTTTTTTGTTTTTCTGAAAAAACAAAAAAGATACAGCGGATAGCCCGACCCTTGTGGTAACGCCCTCATCTTTAGGAATAATGTGTATATAAGAAAAGGGCGTTGTATTTTTGTTTAAGTGATTTTATTCTGTAATACCAAATAGTATTCTATCCAGTGCAGCTTTCGATCGAGTGCGAATTGCCCCATTTTTGGTGTCGACAAGACCAATTTTGGCATTGTGATAGCCTGAGTACCAAAAAACAGTCGTTTTCTGTCCAAAATAGGTTTCGCAAGCAGCGATAAAACCTCTTATTTTTTTGTCTTTCTCGGTTTTAATACTGCTAGGATAGTTATCAGATACGCCTAGTTCGGTAACGATATAGTTACCCGCAATATGCTTGTACTGCGTATTGAAAAAGGCTATGTATTCGTTTTTCCATTGTTTGGAAGTGAGTGATGGAGTAGTGGTACCATATTTTTTGCGCATTGTGGCATTGATATAATTATTATACGCGTGTACTGCCCAAATTCTATTTTTGATGGATGTGGTACTAGCGGCTAAATTTTTACTAACTCCCATGGCGTAGGCACCACCATCTAGAATTATTTTTTTGTTATGCCAATTGGCGACAGACCTCCAAAGTATTTTATAATAATCGCCAAGGGATACTTTGCCTCTTATAGTAGGTTCATTGGATAACTCCCAACCCTTGATAGCATTAAGAAGCGCTGGATCTTGGCCAATAGCACTAACGACAGTATTCCATAAACGTCCATCCTTATACGGACGGTTATATTCATGTTGCCCCCAGAATGCGATGATCATTTTATCGCCATGGGCTGCAATGGTTTTTAACGATTGTATCCACTCTGCTAGATCGATAGGATCAGTAACCATATTTCTGCTGAAACCGACCCGATAGATTTTAAAAGGAGCTATTTTGTTCTCTAGTGTGTTAAGCGCAGGGGTTAATTCTTTTTCATACGTAAGATAGCGCAGCCAATCGGTTTTACTACGATCAGTACTCTGATACTTATTATTTAGGTTTACTCCGTATTTAGAAAATAAAACACGACCACGATGTGTGGGTTTAGCGCTAGCTGCTTTAGGAGTTACTGCGGTTGCTTCTGAAAGAGGAGTTACCTCTTGTGTGGTTTCGCAAGCATATAAAAGTGTACTAGCGAGGATCGCTGAAATCATAAATTTTTTCATAAGCCTTGATGGTATAAAACATGTATGTACAAGTACTAGTATAGCACTTGCGGATTTGATAATTTGTGTTTATGATTATCAATTTACTGATATTCAGTGTAATTTTATAAATTGTTGATTGGTTTTGTGTTAATTATATGTAAAATTAACATTTTATTAATTGGTTCTGTATGATTTGGTATTGATGGGTTTTAAGGTTATTTGATGTATAGTAGATAACAGATGCTTGGTGTATTTTGTAACAGAACCGCTAAGAATTCGTTATTTTGGCAACGGATATAAAATACACCTCATGCGAATTGCATTGTACACTCTTTTACTATTGGTTGGTCTTAACAGTATGGCACAACCAACACCTCATGTCGATTTTTTAACAGGAAAGGTAGCCATCAGTATAGATCCTTTGAAGAAAGAGATTTCTGGAAAGGTTAGCTATACATGTAAGGTGATACAAGCTGTAGATACAATTGCGATAGATGCACGTACGATGCGAGACGTATCGGTAACTGTAGCTGGTGCCCCAGCCAATTTTAGGTATGAAAATGATAAAGTAAAAATTATACAACCTTTTAATACGGGGCAGGAGTATGAGATCACGATTGGATATACAGTAACACCGAAGCAGGCAGTATATTTTGTAAAGGATTATGAGGGTAAGGAACAGATCTGGACACAGGGACAGGGTAAATATACGTCTAATTGGCTGCCTAGTTTTGATGATGTAAATGAAAAGGTAGTCTATGATCTAACGATTGATTATCACAAGGATTATGAGGTGATCGCTAATGGGAAATTACTGAAAAAAGAAATGATAGATACCACTACACAACGCTGGCACTATGATATGCAGCGCCCGATGAGTAGTTATTTACTTGCTTTTGTGATCGGACAGTATAAAAAAATAACCAAGACGGCTAAAAAAGGAACACCACTACTATTGTATTATTATCCTAATCAGACGGATAAGGTAGATGCTACGTATGCACATACACAACGCATTTTTGATTTTTTGGAGGATGAAATCGGTTATGCCTATCCGTGGCAAAATTACAAGCAAGTACCTGTAAAGGATTTTCTATACGCAGGGATGGAAAATACAGGAACGACTATTTTTTCGGATGCATTTGTAGTTGATGAAATAGCGTATACCGATCGTAATTATATCAATGTCAATGCACATGAGTTGGCACATCAGTGGTTTGGAAATCTAGTAACGGCTACCGCGAGTACGCACCATTGGTTGCAAGAGGGGTTTGCTACGTATTATGCATTATTAGCAGAAAAAGAGATTTTTGGCGAAGATTATTTCTTGTACAAGCTTTATGAAAGTGCCGAGCAATTAACGGCTCAGTCCAAAAAAGAGACTGCTACATCGCTACTAGATTCTAAGGCAAGCTCACTGACTTTTTATCAGCGTGGTGCGTGGGCATTGCATGCATTAAAACATCAGATCGGAGCTACCGATTTTAAGATAGCAGTACATAATTACTTACAGAAGCATCAATTTCAGAGTGTAACGACTACCGATTTTATTCGTATAGCCGAAGAGGTGAGTGGAATAGATTTAACCAAGTATCGACAAACTTGGTTAGAAAATACAGCATTTCCATCGCAGAAAGCGTTGGATATGCTCGCTAAATCATCATTTATGCAATCATACCTCAGTCTAGCACAACAGCGCACGCAACCATTGGCTGGTAAGTGGAAGGAACTCGCCAAGGCATTGCAATTCCCTGTAAATACCTATATAGGACAAGAAGCGGTGTATCAATTACTCGCAGAGACTGCACCAGAAACAGAGGCATTGGTAGATCAGGCATTCGAGACCAATGATGTTTATGTACGTCAAGCCATCGCTATGAGTAGTACCCGTATTCCTAGTGGATTGCAAAAACAATTCGAATCGTTATTATCAGACCAATCTTATGCTACGGTAGAAGCAGCTTTGTATCACTTATGGGTACATTTCCCAGAGAAAAGAGCTACATATTTAGCAAAAACCAAAGATATCATAGGTTTTAATGATCATAATGTACGTATTTTATGGCTAGTACTAGCATTGAATACGCCTACATATCAGTCCGATAAACAAGCTGTTTTTTATAAAGAACTCTCTGAGTATACAGCCCCTGCACATCACTATAGTACGCGCCAAAATGCCTTTACGTATTTAGAAAGTTTACAGTTTTTTTCCGACCAATCTCTTATACATCTAGTAGATGGATCGATGCATCATTATTGGAAATTCAGAAAGTTTTGTCGTAAATTATTGGATAGTTTGCTTACAAAGCCAAAATATAAAAAGAAATACGTAGCTTTAAAGGGTAGCTTGTCGAAAGAACAACAAGCATTTTTAGCATCAAAAATTACTCAATAAAAATATATGCGTGCATTAGTAATATCTGGCGGAGGCAGTAAGGGAGCATTTGCAGGAGGAGTTGCACAATATTTGATTCAGGATTTAGAAAAATCGTATGATTTATATGTAGGCACTTCTACAGGGAGTCTATTAGTTTCTCACTTAGCATTGGCTAAATTAGCAGAGATCAAAGAGATTTTTACATCTGTCAGTCAATCCTCTATTTTTAAGAATTGTCCCTTTATGATCAAAAAGAAAAAGGGATATAACGAAATATCCATCAGTCACCTTAATGTGTTTAAAAACCTAGTAAGAGGTAATAAGACTTTTGGCGATAGTTCACACCTTAGAGATCTAATTCGGCGTTCTGTATCTAGAGAATATTATGAGACCATACGACGTCAGGCAATAGATGTAGTCGTTACGGTTACGAATCTATCTGCTAATGAGGTTGAGTATAAATCTATTCTAGACTACAGCTACGAAGATTTTATAGATTGGATATGGATCTCCTGTAATTACCCACCATTTATGAGTTTGATGCGCAAAAACAATTGTGATTACGTAGATGGAGGCCTCGGGTCGATGGTGCCTATAGAAGAAGCGATTAAAAGAGGAGCTACCGAAATCGATGTGATTATACTAGAAACAGAAATCAATTATCTGAATCGAATGCCTACTAAAAATCCATTTTCGCTAATTACTAGCATGGTAGATTTTATGATGGATAAAATAGAACATCAAAATATACGGATTGGTAAGTTTGAGGCGAAACACCATGGCGTAGCCATGAATTTATACTATACGCCCACAGTACTAACCACTAATTCCTTGATTTTCGAAAAAAAGAAAATGAAAAAATGGTGGACCAAAGGGTATGAATTTGCCAAAGAAAAAAACACATTCAATAGACTTTAATACATGCGAGCATTAGTCATATCTGGAGGAGGAAGTAAAGGTGCCTATGCTGGTGGTGTAGCCCAATACCTTATCCAAGAAGAACAGAGAAAATACGATTTATTTTTAGGTACCTCTACAGGGAGTCTACTCATTCCACAGCTAGCCATTGGTAATATTGATAAGGTGTACGAGATGTATACCAATGTAAAACAGCAGACGATCTTTAGTGTCAATCCCTTTGTAACTAGAAAAAAAGACAATCGAGAATTCGTATCGATCAATTTCTTTAACATGGTGTGGCAATTTCTAAAACGCAAACGTACTTTCGGAGAAAGTAAAAACCTCAGACGTGCGATTCGTCAGAATTTTTCGAAACAAGAATTTGAGCAAGTTCGAAACACAGTACAGGATGTAGTGGTAACCGTATCGAATCTAACCCGAAACTGTACGGAATACAAGTCTATCAATGACTTTTCTTATGAAGATTTCTGTGATTGGATTTGGATTTCCTGCAATTATGTGCCTTTTATGAGTTTGGTGACCAAAGAAGGATGTGAGTATGCCGATGGAGGTTTTGGATGTATGGTGCCCATACGCGAGGCGATCAAAAGAGGAGCTACCGAGGTAGATGCGATTATTCTAGAATCCGAAAATATGCAATATCAGAAGGTATTAGGGAAGAATCCATTTTCGCTCATGGTTAATTTATTTAGTTATATGCTCGATCAGGTAGAAAGGCATGATACGGTAGTGGGCAAACTAGCAGCTACGCATAAAGAAGTAGCACTAAACTTATATTACACACCTTCTAAGCTTACAGAAAACTCCTTGATTTTTGATAAAAAGCTGATGCGTAGCTGGTGGCAGCAGGGGTATGAGTATGCTGCAGAAAAGGCTACACAGGCTACCGAAAATAAATTAAAAAACATAGAAGAATCATAGCATTTACCATGAAGTGGTTTAATCTTTTTTGATTTAAGCGAACATCGTAAGATTTTGTGACCAAATGAAGTGATTTTTTTGTTGCATAGCAGCGCTACGGAACTCAAACTTCATAAATGCTGTTGCATATCGATGACTAGAAGCGCCAATAGATTATTCACTGTATGAAAGATAATACCAGGTAGTAAACTATCGGAGTTTTTTCGGAGTTGTCCACTAAGAATTCCAAACAAGAAGAATACAGGACATAAAAACAAATCTCCATGGATGATTGCAAATAAAAATGATTGTAACACCATCGCCCACCTAGCATATATATATCGTTTCGTCGCATCAAAAATGACTCCTCTAAAAATTAATTCCTCATATATAGGTACTAGTATTCCTACCAGTAGATAGGCAGACAAGATTCCGTAGGTATCTACCAGCGCTATGATATCTTCTCTAGAAGCTGCTAGTGTGGTAAAACAATTGGTGATCGCTTTATGTTCTATACCAAAATAGTATCCTCCAATTCTTATATATAAGAAAGAGATGATTTTAAAAACGATAAAATATTTAATAGCCACCAAAATATTTTTGCTCAAACTCCAGTCTTTAGGAAAAAAAACAGCGATGGTTTTTTTAGAAAGTACGGCAAAACTCCATACAGCAAAAACGATGATAAATAACAGTGTACTCTGACCCAATTTACTACCCGTAATTTCTTCTACATTCGTAGCCGTCCAAGTAATCCATGAATTGAGTACCAAAGGCGCTACCAATAACGCTGCAAAAGAAGCAATTAAATAACCGCTACTAATCCACCAAAAGCTTTTGAGCCCCCAAGTCCATTTTTTGGCAGTTGTTTTTTGTATGATGTTCCATTTGTGTCCTATAAAATATATAGGCAGCACCCAGATAGAAGGAATACAGATTAATAAACCAATGATCAGTAGTAGTGTACAGATACCTAATACATCACGTATTTTCCATTCTAGTAAAGGGTGTTTAAAAAGTAATTGCAATCGATAGATAGCCAACGGATCGGTATGATATCCATGATCTCGATAAGCCGTATAACTCTCCACACAATACTGTTGGTTTTGGTGGGCAAGATCATGTAAGAATAAGGATAATGTAGCTTGTTCTTTATTCCAAGTTCGTACCGTATCTTTTACAAAATACGTTCTAGCTGATGCATATTCACCCACGCCCTCTAAGGTTTTAGCCAATTCAGCCGTATTTACATACGTAGGGTCTATCGTCGTAATGGTTTGATAGGTATCCAAAGCATCAGAATAGGCATTAATATCTAGTAGTAAGCGTGCCTTTTGGCTTAGCTCCCATATATCAGAGGAGCATATATCCTTTTGGGCAAGACACTGGATCGCTTTTTGATGTTGTTTAAAATGAATCAGCACTTTAGCATACAATAACGAGGTTTTATAACTCGGATCATATTGTATCGCCTTCTCTATAAATTGCCAAGCCAGTCGATACTTTTCATCATTATAATAATTAGAAGCCATTTCGTAGTAGATCACTCCCTGTTGCGTAGCAGACCATGCGGTTGGAGCTGCTTTTATGGCATCAGAAGCGTTCGCTAGTAAACTGTCTAATTGTGTTCCCCAGCTAAATGAGGTGTGATATACCAATACCTCGGGATGTGTAGGATAGTCGTGTAGTAATTTATTCGTTAGACTATCGAAATATGCTTGATTAGGGTTGTAATCCTCGTAATCATCATACTGTGCGTATTGCACAAATTTACAACGTTCGATACGAGTATGCAGATCATCGGGATGTTTGGCTAGATGCGTGGCATATTGCTGTAAGATATCATCATATACTTTTTGATCACTATTATCTAGTACCTTCAAAAAATCTTGATGAGAAGGTAGTGAATCTATGGCTTTGTTTTGTCCCCATACAACGTAATTTATTAATAAAACAAATAGAATACAGTTATGTAATTTCATGTGCAATTTTACAATTAGGTATATTCGAAAACATCGCTATTATTTTTTGGTACTATCGTATAAACTGGGGATTTGCGGGGTACAATACGTTTATATAGCATCGATATTCAAAAAAAAACAGCAACAATTTCTCTTTTTTATAGTAGCTACTATATGAGAGTGTCAAAACGGATAGATTTGTTACCCTAGTTTTATGGTTTTTATTGCTTTTTGTTATGTTTTTGTGAAAAAAGTATTAATCACCTCACTTTATTGATAGAATAGTATGTGTTTGGTGTTTTGGGTAGCATTTTTTGGGCGTTACCACAAGGGTCGGGCTATCCGCTGTATCTTTTTTGGTTTTTCAGAAAACCAAAAAAGGATGCCGCTGCTATCCCTAACGCAGTTAAAACAGAAATTGGAAGCAGCACTCGAAAAGTAAAAAAAGATTGAGATCGCTTTTGTAGCAAAAAAAATAAAAAAAAGTGTAACATTTCGTACTGTTTTCTCATCAGTACTATGTAGTGGTGTGTACTTTTTTGATTTCAGCGAAAAACCAAAATTTGGGTGCAAAAGATCTTTTTTGTAACAAATTGTAGAAAGTGTACACCACTTCTATATATATTACAAAACTAAAAAATAAATAAGTACATGGAAATTGAACAAATAGCAAGACTATTAATTTATTACATTCATGCACCATTAGGCGGTATTGCTCTTTTGGTAGGTGGAATTTCTTTGATAGCCAAAAAAGGAAATACAACGCATAAAAAATTTGGAAAGATATTTTACTATTCGATGTTATCTTCTGCCATAGCTGCTTTTGTGATTTCAGTATTACCGAATCATGAAAACCCCTTCTTGTTTAATGTCGGGCTATTTAGTACATATTTCTTAGTGAGTGGTATGCGAAGTTTACGCTACAGAGAGAAAGGATTTCAACCAAAAACAGATAAGATCATCGCCTACTTAATTCTTATTATTGGAATTTCGATGATTGTATATCCCATTATATTTTACAGTAAGTTAGATATAGTTCTCACGGTATTTGGAGCCTCAAGTGTCTATTTCGGGATTAGAGACCTCATACTATGTAGCGATATAAAAAAACTAAAGAAAAATTGGCTGAAACTACATCTAGGGAAGATGACAGGAGGGTATATTGCAGCAGTAAGTGCTTTTTTTGTAGTCAATCAATTCTTACCAAGCATATGGAATTGGTTTGCACCAGGTATTCTAGGTACAGCATACATCACATATTGGTCAATGAAAATTGGCAAAAAGAAAACCAAAACCAAAGCTGTGTAGTACTTACTGCAGTTGTAATTTAAAAGGATTTCTGATTTCGTACTCACTTGGCGAGATGAGTTCTATCAGTGGTGTAAGGATGGTATTGGATATGAGGTTTCGGTGTCTTACATAGAGCTTCATGGCTACAGGGCGTGCTCCTACAGTACTTTTTATGATTTCGGCAGTTCTGCCTAATCGTAGTTCACTTACTTTATGAGTAATCGCAATGGCTACATAATCATATAGCATTTTTTGGTAAATAGCGTAGGATTTATTGTAGGTGTAGTCAATGCCGATATGATTGGCTTCTACAATAGTGTCTAGTACGAATGCAGTGGTAAAACCTACTAGTTTTTCTTCTAGAAAATAGGCATTGAATAGGAATTGATCGTGTAGACTACTTTTAAGTTTTTGGAATGTGGCAGCATTAAGCTTCCCTATTTTAAAAGCTGCTTTATCGATTACAGACAGGTATAACGCATCGATCGTAGTACTATGATTGGCAATGTCCTGTGGAGTGAATTCTCTAAGCGTGAGTGGAGCGGCTTTTTTGAATACTTTTTTGGCTCGGCTTCTGAATTTTGTTTTCATACTAGACAGATAGTCCTCGAAGGTATCCCAATGCGCAGCAATGGGTACTACCATATTTACATCTGCCATAAATTCCTTGAATTCTCGCTGCTTTATGTAATCACTTTTTTTGAAGGAAGTGGGCCAGAATTCTTTGAGTAATATAAAAGAGGGTTTGTCTTCTGTTTCTGTTTTATGAAGGGTATGTAATGCCTCGTGTAAGCTGTTAAATGCTTTTTGAGGTGTAATTGCATCGGTGTATACAAAACCATGTTCTCCGCACGAAAACAGATTGCCACATACGAGTACTTTGACTTCCATGTTTTTGAGCAGTAGTTTCTTTATTGTATGACTGATGGTACACGGAAACTCGTTAAATTTTAAGGTATTTGGGTCAAATTTAATCATCTGTGTGACGGCAATGGCTACAGGTGTTTCTTTTTCATAGAAGATAATATACTTAAATGCGATGGTACTAGCAAGTGTGTTTTCTAAGGTTTGTAAATAAGGAATGGAAAGGAATATATTAGAAGAAGTATTGATTGTATTCCAAATGGCTATAGGTATTTGATGTGTATGTGTGTAAAAGGTATAGGATAAAGAAGTACTACTGCACTTATTTTTGAGATGCTGAAACATGAATCGTAAAGAATTTGTTGTCAAAATTACATTTATTTTAAACAGTAAGTTGTTAAACGTTTATGAAATTTATAATCAGTTGGTTAAGGGGGTTTGAGTGGGTTTTTCAACCCAAAACAGATGGTGTTTAGTGAGTTGGTCGAAAAATTTAAGATTTTTAACGAAAAACTGAAAGTAGTGTCAAGTTATTCCAAATAAGTTTAGTTCATTTGCGGTGTAATTGGGAATCATAACTATGGAGAAATCAGTAAAAAAGGTGCTGTTAGTCGATGACGACAGAGCCACGAATTTCTTTAATGAACGCGTAGTTAGTAAGCATACCAGTTTTGATAAATTGGCTACAGTGCAGAGTGGGAAAGCTGCCTTAGCATATTTGTCTGACGTAGGTACGCAGCAAGTTCAGAAACCAGATCTTATTTTTCTGGACATCAATATGCCAGCCATGAATGGTTGGGAGTTTTTGATAGAGTTTTCTAAATTAGATAAGCAAACTACAGCAGGTATTAAAGTCATCATGTTATCTACATCATCGAACCCAGATGATATACAACAATCCAAGCAAAACAGATCCGTCAACGATTTTGTAAGTAAACCACTTTCACTATCTATTTTAGATAATGTATTTCAAAAACATTTTGAGTAGACTGTGTTGTAGTTTTGTTGTAATTGAACTCATCTTGACTTTTTGTTTTTGACCGAAAATGAGAAGAAAGTTGACTAAATAAAGTACTTTTTGAAATTCATAGCAGTGCTGCGGATAAAAAAAGTAACGAAATACAGGTGAATTTTAGTCATTTTTAAGGGAAAAGAAAAAGTCAAGATGAGTTCATTATTAGTTCTGATAAGTACGTATATTTTATAGGGTCATTTTTTAAGTAAATATTCTTATAGGAATCATATTTTTTAAAGAGAATTCGTACTTACTAGAGTTAATATGGTTTGTAGTGCGCTTTTGGTGAGTAATCTATTGTGTTTTGGTGATATGTTTGCTTCTCTTTCTTCTAAGTTTTGCTATTTGTACTTGGAATAAGTGTCATTTGTCTTGTTTTTTGTGGTTTCAGCAGTTTTTATAATATAATTAACAAGAATTTTATGAAAAATTAAGGAGTTTTCGTCTATTTGTAGTATATTATTGATTAAATGGTACTAAGCATGTTAGTAGATTGTATTTTACTGATTGATGATGATAAGCCTACGAATTTTTTACACAGTAGAATCTTATCTACGCATAAGAGTTTTGATGTCATAAAGGTTGCACAGAGTGGAAGAGAGGCATTAGCATATTTAGAAGCAGTATCTAGTGCAATTGCTATAAAACCGAATGTTATTTTTTTAGATATTAATATGCCAGCTATGAATGGCTGGGAGTTTCTAAAAGAATTTGAAAAATTAGATCGCGCACTAACAAAAGGAATTAAAATCTTTTTAGTGACTACTTCATCGCTTCCTGAAGATATGGAAGATGCTAAGTCTAATAGTTTGGTAGAGGATCTGATTAATAAGCCACTGTCGTTTGATGCGATTGATGGATTGCTAAAAAAGCATATGATCTAAATTTTATGTGCTCATAGAAAATAGTATAGATAATTTTTGTCCTAAATCATACCTAACATCTAAAAATAGAAATAGATGAAAAAAATTAAACATATTCTGCTAGTTGATGACAGTGATGCTACAAACTTTTTTAATAAAATGATGCTGAATAAGTCTACATGTGTGACGGATATTACCATTGCTAAAAATGGGGAAGAAGCTTTGAAGAAATTGACATCAGGGGTGTTGCCCGAATTTATTTTATTAGATATAAATATGCCAGTGATGAATGGATGGGAGTTTTTAGATGCTTTTCATCACTTAAGACTGGCGCCCAGTCCTATTATTTTTTTAATGATTGGTACCCCATTATTAGAGGTAGATAAGCAGTATACCCAGGAATTTCCTTATGTACAGCAATTCGAAGGAAAGATGCTTACCCAAGAGTTTATTAATCATATGGTGACGCTGCATAATGTGATGGAATCTGTATAATGTTCCAGATCAAATAAATATTTTTCTTAAATACCTATAAAGTGCTAACTTACCGATTGGAGGCAATAGCTGTACTTTTATGTATATTGTAGTTTTATCAGTTATATTAGAGTGCTATAGCTTTATATGGGATACACTATTTTTCCTTTTTTTATCGTATAGTTATAAATTATAATGAATAAACCTTAGAAGTGATTTAAACTTTTTGCAATTTGCTATAAAAACGATCTTTTGCACCCAAATTTTGCAATTTTTTAGTTCCGTAGCGCTGCTATGCAACAAAAAAATAACTTCATTTGGTCACAAAATTTTCGATTTTCGCTGACATCGAAAAAGTTTAAACCACTTCTTATTGAGACTATGTATAAATCTACCTTATTTGTGATTTAGATTCATGAAAATAAAACTAATACTATTATTCTTACTGCTACAAGTTTGGTGTGTTTCCGCACAAAAAGAATACAGCAAACCTATTCAGAAAAAAGACAGTATAGCAAAAGAATTAGAGAAACAGATACAACAACAAGTAGCGTTGATTCAATCACTGGATGCACAAATCAATGCTAGTGCTAAAACGATAGCTGAACAAAAAAATATATTGAATGAACAAGATAAACAAATACATTCTCGGGCGGATACAATACAACATCAATTAAATAGTATTCAGAACCAAAAGTATATAAGTCTAGTATTAGTGAGTTTACTCATTGCCTTGGTGATATGTAGTTTTTTTTGGTATTATAATTATTGGCAAAAGAATAAATTAAAGAAGCAATTATTGGAATTAAAAGCCAAAAGTGATGAGCAATCGATAGTATTAGCTTCTAAAGATAAAGAATTAGAACAATTTGCATATATCACGAGTCATGATTTACAAGAACCTTTGAATACGATCTCTAGTTTCGTCCAATTATTATCGGATGAATATTTAGATACGTTTGATGAAATGGGCAAAGAAAGTTTACAATTCATAGGATCTGCTAGTAAACGAATGAAAAAATTAATAGATGCTCTATTGCAGTATTCTAGGTTGGGAAGCTACGATAAGAGTGCTTATGTAGATCTTAATACATTGATAGAGGATATAGAAGTAGATCTTTATCATATGATACGTGATAAAGAAGTAAAGATCCATGTAGAAAGTTTACCCTTGGTCAAAGGGGCACGTATAGAACTGAAATTATTGTTACAGAATTTATTAAGTAACGCGATTAAATTTGCCAAACCTGATATAATACCGTTGATTCGAATAGGGTATAAAGAAAAAAAGGATACACATTCTGGAACTACATGTTGGGAGTTTTCGGTACAGGACAATGGAATAGGGATCCCAGCTATTCATAAAGAGCGAATTTTCTCTATTTTTCAGCGATTACATGTTAGAGAGCAGTATGATGGTACGGGTATCGGGTTAGCGTATTGTAAAAAAATAGTAGAAGATCATGGCGGGAATATTTGGTTAAATTCTACTGAAGATGTGGGAACCACATTCTATTTTACATTACCTATTTAAATTTTTGGAGCATATGATCTTTGTTTTTTAATAGAGTCAAAAAGTGTTGTAAACTAGTGCTTTGATTGATATTAAACGATTCGTGGTATGAAAAAAGTAGTAAAGTATTGTTGTTTTGCATTCTAACTAATTTTATGAATAGTTTTTTGATTGTTGTGAGACAAATCGTATATTTAAAAGAAAAGAAATAATTGGCAGGATAAAATAAATAATTAGTAAAATAGTATAATTATAATAGAATTTTTATCATTGCACAATGAAATAAACTTAAGAGGAAAATGGAATTGATAGAGAAAGCCTTAGAATTTGAAAGTCGAAAAATGACAAATATGACTACCAGTGATAGGGTAGAAGCTTCTAGAGAGGCTAAGTCACTTATTTTGGCTTTGAATGAAATATATAAAGAAACTAAAGATCCAGAAATTATGGATCTTATGAAACTGTTAACTGCTAAGAAGCGTAAGATAGAAAAACGTCTGAATGGAATCTCACCTTCTTAACACTTCTAGTATACTATAAAGAATTCATTTTTATTTTCTCCTAGATATGACTGGAATTTATCCGTAGCTTTACTTGGAATTTTAAAAAGTATAGACGAATTTTTAATTTAGCATAAAACCCATTGCATATTAGTGTAATGGGTTTCGTTTTTATACTGTTGTGGTATTCCTTTTTTATAAAAAGCAGGAATCTCTCCTAAGATCGTTATACTACTTGTATCTCATTTTCTTAAATCGAACACAAAATTAATGCAACAGAGTTGCATGAGTAGCTTTTATAAGTACATTTGCGATGTTCAGTTTTTATAGCAAATTGAAAAAAATAAGGTGTGTTCAATCTTAAAAATCATTTTTTTTGGAATATAATAGAAGAAAATTTATCTCATTTTTAGGAACAGCAAGTATAGGGTTAGTTATCCCACCATTTTTATCAAACTGTGGAAACACGACAACTCCCATAAGTACAGAAGCACTTTCTAACCAGCGTCTTAAAGAATTAAAAAATGTACGTATAGAACATTTACTTCCTTCGGAGCAAGATGACCTATTATTGACTAAAGGATTGGAATATCATACGATTATTAAATGGGGTGATCGTATTAATGATAAAGATACATTTGGGTTTAATAATGATTTTACCTGTTTTATTCCATTAGATTCAAGTAATCCTAAAGATGGATTGCTATGGGTTAATCATGAAAATATACATCCTCTTTTTGTTTCGGGTTTTAATGCGCATAGTCCTCAGGAAACTAAGACGATAGAACAAGTCGATCAAGAAATGTATAATGTTGGAGGTACTATTGTACGAATCAGAGAAGAGGAAGGACAATGGAAAATTGTTAATAATGATCCATTAAACAGAAGGATTACTGCACAAACCCCTATACAGCTTAATTGGGATACTCCTATTAAAGGGCAAACATCTGTTATAGGTACTTTAAGTAACTGTTCTGGTGGAATCAAGCCATGGAATACGTTTCTGACCTGTGAGGAGAATTATAATGATTTTGTAGGAGATACTGTATACGATGGGAATAATAAGGCATCACATAAAGCTAGTAGGCATGGTTGGGAAGCTTTTTATGCACACCCGCCAGAACATTACGGATGGGTGGTAGAGGTAAATCCAATGACTGGACAGGCTCAAAAACACATCGCATTAGGAAGGTTTGCTCATGAATGTTGTACATTATATGAGTTAGAAGATAAGCGAATTGTGGCGTATACAGGAGATGATAAAAGAAATGAGCACTTGTATAAGTTTATTTCTTCGCAACCAGGCTCTTTAAAAGAAGGAACATTGTATGTGGCAGATACAACTAATGGGAAATGGTTGCCACTAGATTGGGAAAGTCAATCTGTTCTAAAAGAAAACTTTACCAATCAAACAGAAGTATTGATCCGAGCTAGAGAGGCAGCTAAATTAATAGGTGCTACGGAACTAAATCGTCCTGAAGATATAGAAATAGATCCTGTAACAGGAAATATCTTTATTTCATTGACTAATAATAAGGATAAGAATGATTTTCATGGTTCTATTTTAAAAATTGAAGAAGATAATGGAGCTTTTGATGCACTAACATTCACGGCTGTTACTTATATCTCTGGAGGAGAAGAAAATGGGTTTTCATGTCCTGATAACTTAGCTTTTGATGTAGCGGGTAATTTGTGGATGACTTCCGATATGTCGGGTAGCGCTATGAATAAGCAAGATAAACCCTATAGTGCGTTTAAAAATAATAGTTTGTTTGTAATTCCTAGGTATGGAAAGGATGCTGGAACGGTAATCCGTGTTGCTTCTGCTCCAAGAGATGCAGAGTTTACAGGTCCTTGGTTTTCTCCTGATGGTAAAACACTCTTTTTAAGCGTACAACATCCAGGAGAACAAACTACAGATATACAAAAACCTACCAGTACATGGCCTTTTGATACAGATACAATTCCGAAACCTGCTGTAGTGGCTATTCAGGGAGATCTGATTGAAAAATTAAATAACTTACACAAAATCGAAGCAGTATAAAATAATAAAGTGGTTTACACTTTTTTGATTTCAGCGAAAATCGAAGCTATTGTGTTCAATGCAATAATTTTTTGTTGCACAACAGCGCTACATCGCTCAAAAATTGTAAAATTTTGGTGTAAAAGATCGTTTTATAGTCTATTATAAAAAATGGAAACCTCTCTATAATTAGTATGCATCATCGTTAACTAAAGGATACACACTACATGAAACAAACAGAAGCAATCATTACTGTCGTTGGGTTTTTAGGAGCTGGAAAAACAACTTTATTAAAGTATTTGGTGAACGAATATATAGGCATAGGTTGGGAACCGTATGTAATTCTTAATGATTATGAAAATGCATATATGGATGCGCAGCAATTTACAGATCAGCTCCAATCCAATACGATAAAAGCATTAAATGGAAGTTGTATTTGCTGTAGCGGAATTATAGAACTTAGAAATACAGTAAATAGAATTCCCGAACGAAAAAATGGTGTTACACTGATAGAAGCAAATGGTACTTCTGATACGTGCGCTTTAATGGAATTTCTGGCAGTAGGGCTAAAAGATCATTTTTTGCCCCCTGTACAAATTGGTGTTGTAGATGTAAAAAATTGGCAACAACGTGGGGAACATAATGAATTGGAAGCAAACCAAATTCAGGTATCTTCATTAATTGTACTCACACACTTAGATAGCCTTACTAAAAATGCTATAGAAATAGTGAAAAATGAGCTTAGAAGCTTGAATCCTGCAGCTCAACTCATTCCTGTAGAGGCTTTAGATGTTTCTTTACTGCCCGAGTTACTACCTTCTGAAAATAAAGCACAGCAATTCGAGCATCAAAAATCACATTGGTCTTCATGTTCTGTAGATCTACCTATGTTACCCAACATAGAATGCATATATGATATTTGTAATATGCTACCCATGTCGATGCTAAGAGTTAAAGGTTGTACTATGGTAGTAGGAGACGATTTTTATACGTATTTTGAGCGCAAACCAGATGGAGAAATACATATAAGACCCTTTAATGGAGTACCGATAACTGGAAATAAACTGTTAACTGTAGGGAATGGTAGTGATCCAGAAATATTAAATAAGGCGATACAAGTAGGAATGAATGCAGTGCATTAAATTTTTAATTTCATTTGTAGTACCATAATTAAATATCAGTAAAAACTCAATGAAACTATTTTATTACACCTGTTTTATAATTGCATTGACCGCATGTACTAAAACAAGTACACAACTCACTAAAATTACTGCAAAAACAATTGCAATTGACAGTATGATACCACCTTCGTCTGAAGTAGATCGTGTCATTCTTCCTTTTAAAGAAAAGTTAGCTAGTGAAATGCAGGAGGTATTGTGTTATACCACAACAGATTTATTAAAAAGTGATGGGGTAATGCAAAGTTCTTTGGGGAATTTAATGGCAGATATGTGTTTTGAAGTAGCTGATTCTATATTTAAAAGGAAAGAGGGTAAGTCCATCGATTTTGCAATGTTTAATCATGGAGGTATTCGTACTACTATAGGAAAAGGTGCTATTACTACAGAAACTATATTTCAGTTAATGCCGTTTGAGAATGAATTGGTAGTGGTGAAGATGAGTGGTCAACAGATAGCAGCGTTGGTTAAGTATTTTATAGATGGTAAAAAAGCACATCCTTTGTCCAAACAATTAGCAATCAAGATACACAATGATGATAGTTATGAATTAATGATTCATGGAAATAGCTTTGATAAAAATAAGAGTTATTATGTGCTTACCTCTGATTATTTGCAAAATGGGGGGGATCAAATGCATTTTTTTCAAAACCCAGAAGAGTTGATTCCATTAGATTATAAGTTTAGAGATGCATTAATAGCTACTTTTAAAAAAGCAGATACACTACAGGCGGTAATTGATCAACGTATACGTATGCAATAATATCTATTACTAAGGAAGTAGTAGTATACCTAAAACTATAACTTATGAAAAGAAGAAATTTTGTAAAGCAATTAGGAGGTGCTTCTGCATTAGCAGTTGCTGGAGGGCTTATACTTCCTTCATTTGTAGAAAAAAAGAAACAGCATATCACGATATTACATACGAATGATACGCATAGTCATATAGAACCTTTTAAAGCTACCCATAATCGATATGCCAATAGGGGTGGTGTGGCTAGACGTGCTAGTTTGGTAGCGCAAGTACGGAAAGAAAACCCAAATACATTGTTATTGGATGCGGGAGATATCTTTCAGGGAACTCCTTATTTTAATTTTTTTGGAGGCGCTTTAGAATTTAAACTTATGAGTATGCTACGCTATGATGTGGCTACAATAGGAAATCATGATTTTGATAATTCTATAGATGGACTGTATAAACAATTGCCTAATGCAAAATTTGATTTCGTTTCTGCTAATTATGATTTTAGTAATACAGTGCTAGATACACATGTTAAGCCGTATAAAATTATTCATAAGGATGGGATTAAAATTGGAATTTTTGGTTTAGGAATAGAGTTAGCAGGTTTAGTAGATAAGCGTATGTACAAAGAAACGGTGTATTTAGATCCTGTAGAGATTACGAATGATATTACTACCGAACTAAAAGATACACACCAGTGTGATTTGATCGTTTGTTTGTCGCATTTGGGGTATCATTATAAAAAGACTCCCGAAAAAATATCAGATTTGGCATTGGCTAAGGTTACCAAAAATATAGACTTAATCATAGGTGGGCATACACATACTTTTTTACCGAAACCAACAATTGTAAAAAATATAGAAGGAAAAAATGTTTTGGTAAATCAGGTAGGAGCCTATGGAGTAAACCTCGGTAGAGTTGATTTTTATTTTGATGAAATGGCACAGCATTCATCGGTGAGTACGACTATTATAGTATAATGATTATATATCCTTTGGTACTTCTTTGATCACCTTTTTCTTAACTATGACTTCTATAAAAAAGAGGGCGTATTGGTTGTTTAGTCCTTTTTCTTCGCGTTAGGGATAGGAGCGGCATCCTTTTTTGTTTCTTTTCAAACAAAAAAGATATAGCGTATAGCCCGACCTCCGATCTGAATCGGAGGAAACGCCCTAAACATACTCATTTTTTTAGTCAATTAAATTCAATAGTAAATCTATAATCATGTATAAATATGCAGTCATGCTGTATGCCTTTTTTGAGTTGGTAAGCACTAGCGATAAAACGAAGTAAATTTTAACAGGATTAATGAGTAACAAGAGGGAGGGGATAACTTACGATGCTATCATCTTTTTCTGCGAATAACGGTATATCGGTAGATACCCAATACATTTTGTAAAAAAATAGTGTTAAAAATAGCTTAATGAAATAGTGGTTATTTAATACTTCTTTTAAAAAAAGATGTTATTTATTGTTTATATTTAAATAGTTTAATATGATGATGTAATAAGAAGTGAGTTAGGTATCAATTTTTCTTATAGTGTATTCATTTAATACAATGAAAAGTGCATGCATGACCAGAAACAAATAAGTAAGTTCGTAACGGTAAAAAACAAATACTATATACAATATGGACAATCATAGTTATAACATCGATGATATCGCCAAATGCCCTTTTATGGGAGGCGCACAAAAGCAAAGTGCTGGAGCTGGAACTGCTAACCGCGATTGGTGGCCTAATCAACTTAAGTTAAATATTCTTAGACAACATACCGCGCAGTCTGACCCTATGGATACAGGGTTTGATTATGCAGCGGCGTTTATGAGTCTTGATTTATCACAAGTAAAAAAAGATATTATCGATCTAATGACTACTTCCCAAGATTGGTGGCCAGCGGATTATGGACATTATGGGCCGTTTTTTATACGCATGGCCTGGCACAGTGCGGGTACGTATAGAATATCAGATGGTAGAGGAGGAGCAGGATCGGGAACACAGCGTTTTGCGCCACTGAATAGCTGGCCAGATAATGGAAATTTGGATAAAGCTAGGTTATTATTATGGCCTATCAAGCAGAAATATGGTCAGAAAATATCGTGGGCAGATCTTATGATTTTAGCAGGGAATTGTGCCTTGGAATCAATGGGATTCCAAACTTTTGGATTTGCAGGTGGTAGAGCAGATGTTTGGGAACCTGAGCAGGATGTTTACTGGGGAGCTGAAACGGAATGGTTAGGAGACAAGCGTTATACAGGAGATCGAGAATTAGAAAGCCCATTGGCAGCCGTGCAAATGGGATTGATCTATGTAAATCCAGAAGGCCCTAATGGTACGCCAGATCCACTAGCTTCTGCGGTAGATATTAGAGAGACTTTCGGTCGTATGGCTATGAATGATGAAGAAACTGTAGCCTTAGTAGCGGGTGGCCATACATTTGGAAAAGCACACGGAGCTGCAGATCCTGATGCGTATGTAGGTAGAGAACCTGCTGCTGCTGGTATCGAAGAACAAGGTCTAGGATGGAAAAATAGCTATGGAACAGGACATGGAGATGATACGATAACTAGTGGTATAGAAGGGGCTTGGACGCCAAATCCTACGCAATGGGATAATGATTACTTTAATGTATTGTTTGGATACGAATGGGAATTGACTAAAAGTCCGGCAGGGGCACACCAGTGGAGGCCTACGGCTGCCTCTAATGCCGCAACAGCACCTGCTGCACATGATCCCTCAAAAAGACAAGCGCTGATGATGACTACAGCGGATATGGCACTTAAAATTGATCCCGCTTATAAGAAAATAGCGAAGCATTTTCATGAAAATCCAGATGCTTTTGCAGACGCTTTTGCGAGAGCTTGGTTTAAACTTACGCATCGTGATATGGGGCCAATAGCTCGCTATCTTGGTTCAGAAGTGCCTAAAGAGGTGCTGATATGGCAAGACCCAATTCCAGCGGTAACCCACGAGTTGATTGATACAACAGACATACAAACGCTAAAAGAAACGATTGCTACATCTGACCTTACGGTAACTGAATTAGTTACTACAGCATGGGCGTCTGCAGCTACTTATAGAGGTTCTGATATGAGAGGAGGTGCCAATGGTGCACGCATCCGATTAGAACCCCAAAACCAATGGGAAATCAATCACCCAACACAATTAGCTAGAGTAGTAGCTGCATTAGAAACTATACAAAAAACATTTAATGCCGCACAAAGCAGTAAACAAGTGTCATTAGCAGATCTTATTGTACTAGGTGGATGTGTAGCAATTGAAAAAGCAGCTAAGAATGCAGGATATACGATTGTAGTACCGTTTACACCAGGACGTACAGATGCATTACAAACGCAAACGGATGTGGCTTCATTTTCGATTTTAGAGCCTGTAGCAGATGGTTTTAGAAACTACATCAAACCGAATCAAGTAGCATCGGCAGAAGAATTATTGATAGATAAAGCACAATTGCTCACGCTTACAGCGCCAGAAATGACTGTTTTAGTAGGAGGGATGCGTGTGCTGAATGCCAATTATGATGGATCAACATATGGAGTATTTACGAATGCTCAAGAAACATTGAGTAATGACTTTTTTGTGAACTTACTAGATATGGGGATCACTTGGAAAGCAGCAAGTACAGAAGATACTGTTTTTGAAGGGCGTAATCGTACTACAGGAGAAGTAGTGTGGAAAGGTACGAGAGTCGATCTGATTTTTGGTTCGAATTCAGAGCTTAGAGCACTGGCAGAAGTATATGCCTGTGATGATGCTAAAGAAAAGTTTGTACAGGATTTTGTAGCTACATGGACTAAAGTAATGGAACTAGATAGATTTGACTTACAAGCATAAGTCATAATGAGTTCAATATGAAGTGGTTTAAACTTTTTTGATTTCAGCGAAAATCGAAGATTTTGTGATCAAATGCAGTAATTTTTTAGTTGCATAGCAGCGCTACGGAACTCAAAAATTGCAAAATTTGAGTGCAAAAGATCGTTTTTTAGCAAATTGAAAAAAGTTTAAACCACTTCTATATATAAAAAGACTGCTTTTAAAAGGCAGTCTTTTTTATATAAATGATTCATACTTAATAATACTCACGTTTTTATACGCTAATTATTAAAAGGCTTAAATCGCTTCAAAGTGTAAAACACTTCTAATAGTTAGTTATTTAATCAAATAAGTCTGAGCTTAAATAGCGATCTCCACGATCACAGATGATAGCTACTAATACACCGCTCTCTAGTGTGTCTGCTAATTTTAAAGCAGCTGTGACAGAACCTCCGCTACTCATTCCGCAAAATACACCTTCTTCTACTGCCAAGCGTTTAGCCATCGTAGTTGCCTCTTCTTGGCTTACTTCTATTACTTGGTCTACTTTGGCAGGATTGAATATTTTAGGTAAATAAGCTGTGGGCCATTTTCGGATACCTGGTATTCTGGATTCATCAGTAGGTTGTACTCCTACAATTTGCACCGCTTGGGATTGTTCTTTCAGGTAGGTAGAAGTACCCATGATAGTACCTGTAGTTCCCATAGAAGATACAAAATGTGTAATCGCTCCAGCTGTGTCCTTCCAGATTTCAGGACCTGTAGTTTTATAATGCGCTTTCCAGTTATCGTCATTAGCGAATTGATTGAGCATCACATAGCCTTCATTTGCTACTTTGGCTTCTGCATAATCTCTGGCTCCTTCAATCCCCACGTCTTTGGATGTGAGTGTAACCTTAGCTCCATAGGCGCGCATGGTTTGCACACGTTCTTTAGTAGAGTTTTCAGGCATTACCAATTCTATAGATAATTTAAAGATACCTGCAATCATCGCTAGTGCGATACCAGTATTACCACTTGTGGCTTCTATAAGTTTCGTATTTTGGTCGATCTCACCGCGGTCTAAGGCGGATTTGATCATGTTATAAGCAGCTCGATCTTTTACACTTCCCCCAGGGTTGTGTCCTTCGAGTTTTAGATATAAGGTGATATTCGGATTTTTTATGATGGAAGTAGCCTTTACGAGTGGCGTATTCCCTATAAGGTCTAAGACAGTTTGTGACATAGTTATACCACTTTTTTAATTTTAATTTCAGATGTGTTTGAGATAACTGAGTTGGCAGGTACAGAGCTAGTCACCCATGCATTACCACCTACAGTGCTATTTTCACCTATTACAGTATTACCTCCTAAAATGGTAGCATTAGCATAGATGGTTACATTATTCTCTACGGTTGGATGTCGTTTTACGTTACGTAATTTTCTGTCTACATACAATCCTCCGAGGGTTACCCCTTGGTAGATTTTTACATGGTCCTTAATCACCGCAGTTTCTCCAATAACGATTCCTGTAGCATGGTCTATAAAAAAGGACTCTCCAATAGTAGCACCAGGATTAATGTCTGCACCAGAAAGTCGATGCGCATATTCTGTCATCAATCGAGGGATCAATGGCAATCCAAATTTTAGCAATTCATGGCTTAATCGATAAATAGCAATGGCATAAAACCCAGGATATGCTAGGTATACTTCTTCGATGGAATTGGCAGCTGGATCACTCTTTATAAATGCTTCTGCATCTTTGTTTAGCTTTTGTAAAAGTACAGGGAGTTTTTCTAAATACGATTGCCATATTTTACTACATGGTTTTTCGGTTTCCCAGCAAGCTAAATCCACTAACTCCTCGAATGTCTGCTCGAGTACTACTATATTTTTCTGTACTTCGGTATCTATATCAAATAATGTGTAAAATAATAGATTGGTAAAGTACTCTGTTCTTTCTTTTAATTGTAACCTAAGGTTAGGATGCTTTTTTTGCGCTTCAATCTTAGCTATTATATCATCTCTTTCTCTCGTCATGATGCTTTTTTTGAATAGTCTAGTAAATATATAGAATATAGATAAGGTAATGCCGTATTTGTATGAAATTCTTATATAATTTTTTTATAATACAGGGAATAGTGTCTGTTTTTAGAGGTTGTATACAGATGTATAATAGTTGCTTAAGGTTTTGATAAACCGAATGGTATAGTCGTGGGGCAGGAGAGATGTCATCCGTAGTGATCAACTACGGTTGAATTTTAGTATTTTAGTCCTGTTTAAATTAGATGCATATGGCTACGATACCCACTACTATTTTTGAATTTCTATTAGCATTAAAGGCAAACAATCATAAAGATTGGATGCAGGAGCATAAAAAACGCTACCAAAGCCAAGAAAAAGCGCTAAAATCTTTTTATGCAGCTGTAGTTACACGTCTTAATGAAACAGATGAAATCGAAAAAACAAAGGTATATAGGATTAATAGAGATATCCGTTTTAGTAAGGATAAAACTCCATATAATATTCATAGAAGTGCTGGGTTTAGCAGGGCAGGTGAGCACAGAAGAGGTGGGTATTACCTACGTTTAGAACCTGGTAATTCTATGATGGGCGGTGGGTTTTTTAGTCCGAATCCGAGTGATTTATTGCGCATTCGCAAAGAATTCGAAATAGATGATCAAGAAATCAGAACCATTTTAGAAACCTCGGAATTTAAAAAAGCTTTTGGAGGTTTTAATACAGAATATCAAGTAAAAACAGCTCCCAAAGGATTTGATAAAACACATAGTGCCATCGACCTGATCAGGAATAAGGCCTTTTTTGTTTCGCATCGGTTTACAGATGAAGAAGTACTATCCGATGATTTTTTAGACAACTTGGTCGCTCATTTTCTATTATTACGTCCTTTCTTTGATTATATGAGTGATGTATTAACTACAGATCTAAATGGGGTATCATTGTTAGAATAATCTTAGTTTGTGATTTTGACTAATGTTGTTGATTTGCGTTAGGGATTGCAGTGGAAATCCCACAGCTACGACCTAATCATTGGCTACTTCGTCTAAAGCTTCTTGTCTTCTGCCAGAAATAACAACTTTGGCACCTTCGGCAAGATAGCGTTTGGCGGTGGCTAATCCAATACCACTATTAGCACCTGTAATCACAGCGACTTTGTTTGTTAACTTTTTCATTGATACATGTTTTTTAAAGATTAAATTTTATTTGAAATGATCGTTTCATAACTAGGTAAAAAAAACTAAACAAGCGTTTGTATCGCTGTAGCAATAATAGCTCTTAGCTCGTCTTCATTCTTATTCAGAATTCCTGTCATACGCAAGCCTTGTATGGTAGTGTATAGATACAATGCGTGCTGGTGTGCACTGGATATAGTAGTAAACGTACGTTCCATCTGTCCTTTAGCCACTATATCTTCCAGTAACGCAATCATTGTATCTTGATTTTTTTCTACAAAAGCACGTATTTTTTTATCCTGATTGGCCATTTCTGATTTACAATTGACCAACAGACAGCCCTTTCGGTCAGTGTCTGCAAGAATGTATTGCAGCATGACCTCAAAAATACCTTCGATAGCATCCTTGGCATTATACGTATTGGCTAATTTTTTATGAATATCTGTAGCTGCATTTTTTTGGTAGAAAGAAAGGACTTCGATAAAAATACCTAATTTACTACCAAAAGAATTGTAGATACTAGATCGGTTCAATTGGGTTGCATCTACTAAATCTTGCATAGAAGTACCATTGTATCCCTTTTTGTGAAATACATGAGTGGCATTCTGTAATACCTGAATTCTGTCGAATGTTTCTTCTTTAGGCATAGTAAATGAAATGATCGTTTCAAAATTAATAAAAGCTGCTACGGAAAGTTGTTATGAAAATCATAAAAGTCTGTATCGGGGAATACGAGTGTAGTTTAATAATGTTAAATTGATAGTTTAGATAAAGTATTTAATGTGCTGATTTTTAAAATATTAAAAAACTATAAATAAGTATTAATACGTAGGTATTTTTTAAGAAGAAATAATTCGCTTAATCACTCTTAATTTATGTGTGTGTGTTCTTTTCTCTGCATTGTAAATACCTGTATGATCGATACGATCTACGCGAACTTTTCCGTGTGCATGAATGATATAATTATCTTTCATGATAATACCTACATGTGTAATAGCTCCTTCTTGATTATCAAAAAAAGCGAGATCTCCGGGTTCACTTTCTTCTATAAAACTCAGTGCTTCTCCTTGGGTAGCTTGTAGCGAAGCATCTCTAAGAAGTTGGTAACCATTCAATCGATATACCATCTGTGTAAAACCGCTACAGTCGATTCCGAACGTTGTTTTTCCACCCCATAGATACGGTGCGTTTACGTATAAAAAAGCCGTTTCTATAAGCTTGCTTTTGGGTTGTCGTACGGTGATAGTAGTCCCCTCGTGTGTATGCTTTAGTAGGGCTAATCCTTTAAGCGAAGCTCCCATCGGAATAGCCATTAATTGCTCATCTTCACAATTTACAAAATCTACCATATCTGCTACCAAATGCAATGCATCTGTGTCCAAATCGGTATATTCAGTAGCAGATATTTCTTGGTATTGTTTGTTATCAATCCATCCTTCGTATGTATCCAATGCCAGCCGAATTCGGCTCCATTTTTTGCGTTTTTCTAGTATTTTAAAATGTTCTCCATACAAAACCTGTGATACCATTTCACTAGGATCACTAGGGTCGAGACGTAGCGGTACAATACTTAAATTGCAAATACCGTAGAGCATATTTTTACGAGTTTAGGTAAGATAAATACGACTAGTTTTGGATATCCTAGTATAAAAAATTGTTTATAATCGTTCTATAACCATTGCAGAAGCACCTCCGCCACCATTACAGATAGCCGCAGCACCAATCTTAGCATTATTTTGAGCCAATACATTGATCAGCGTAATCAGAATACGTACTCCAGAACAACCAAGCGGATGCCCTAATGATACAGCACCTCCATTAACATTGGCAGTACGCTCATCAAGTCCAAGCAGTTTTAGATTGGCAAGTCCCACTACAGAAAAAGCTTCGTTGAATTCAAAGTAGTCTACATCTCCTAGCGTAATACCTGCCTTCTCAATCGCTTTGGGCAATGCCTTAGCAGGAGCAGTTGTAAACAATTTGGGTTCCTGTGCCGCATCGGCATAGCTCATAATCCGTACTAGTGGTTGTAATCCTAGTTCAGCTGCTTTTTCTGCACTCATGACTACTACCGCACCAGCACCATCATTGATAGTAGAAGCATTTGCAGCAGTCACCGTACCCTCTTTGGTAAACGCAGGTCGCAGTGCAGGAATCTTTTCTATTTTTACATTTTTATACTCTTCGTCTTCCGTAACCATGATCGGTTCACCTCGGCGTTGAGGTACAGGTACAGGAACTACTTCGTTATCGAATTTGCCAGCTTTCCAGGCCTCAGCAGATCTGGTATAGGATTGAATCGCATACGCATCCTGGGCTTCTCTACTAAAACCATGTGTAGTGGCACAAGCATCAGCACATACTCCCATAGCATTTTGGTCATAAGCATCCACCAATCCATCGCGCTGCATGCCATCTTCTAGCGTTTGTGACCCGAATTTATGTCCTGTTCTAAGTCGTACATAGTGCGGTATCAAGCTCATGTTTTCCATGCCACCAGCTACCACTATATCAGCATCTCCCAGTGCAATGCTTTGGGCAGCATGCATGACCGCTTTCATACCACTAGCACACACCTTATTTACAGTAGTACAAGGCACTGTATGACTGATACCAGCATGCAATGCCGCTTGTCTAGCAGGTGCTTGTCCATTACCTGCTTGCACTACATTACCCATGTATACTTCTTCTACCAAGCTTGGATCCAAGTTGATTTGCTCCAATGCTCCTTTAATGGCTATAGCGCCTAATTGTGTCGCTGGAACTGTAGAAAGCGAGCCCATAAAACTACCTATGGGAGTACGCGCTGCTGCAACGATGACTATTTCTTTATTCATTAATTAAGGTTTTAATAAAATGATGTATACTTATTAATTTCTGCTAGAAACGAAAACGCTGTGATCAAATACAGCTTTTTTTGTTGCCTAGGAGTACCATGAACTTAAAAAACTAAAAATCGAGCGTAAAAGATCGTTTTTCGTAGCAAATTATAAAAAGTTAGCATCACTTCCATGAGTGAGTTGTTTATGCGAATGTAATCATTTTATATCATTTGTATTCATCGGTACTAAGCTGTTATAGGGGGGTGTCATATCGCTTACGATGTTTCATGCAGGGCTAATACCATACAGTGCATTATTTTTTAGTACTTTTGGATAGCGATCTATTCATAACTTCGAGTGAAACATTTTTTAAATAAATTTTATACCAAACAAGCTTCTTTTTACAAAGGCTTTCTTTTTATAGCAACCATCGTACTCATTGTATACCTTTTTCCCAAGGGAGGAGTGTTTAAATACGAGTTCATTAAGGGAAAACCATGGCAGTATGAAAACCTGTATGCCCCTTTTGATTTTGCAATAGCAAAAACGCCAGCCGAAATTGATGCCGAAAAAAAGAAAATCACTACCAATAGTATTCCCTATTTCGAATTTAATACTGAGGTACCTAGAATTGCTAATGAAGCGTATGAAGCCACATTTAGCACGTATTTAAAAATCTTAGACCAAAGCAGTGCAGGGGTAGAAGCCAAAAACTTTGGTCGTAATTTACTCAATAAAATCTATCGATACGGAGTGTTAAAAGAATCGTATGTGTATGATAGTAAGCGACAGATTTTTCTGAATAAAGGAAACACAGCAAAAGCTGTCGCCTTTGGGCAGCTACTCACTCCTGATGCAGTTACTAGGCTGATCAATAACAGCATAGAAAAAAGCGAATATGCTAAGTTTAAAAGTGGATTTGTAGCCCTATTTTATGAGCTGATTAAGCCCAATGTATCCCTCAATCAAAAATTAACCAACAGTAGTCTAGAAAACGAACTAAAACAAGTATTACTGACTCGTGGTAGTATTTCCAAAGGCAGTAGGATTATCGCCAAAGGAGAAGTGGTCGAAGGCGATAGTTTCCAGATTCTAGCCTCTCTAAAAGCAGAATACGAATCCCAAGTATGGAGTGATAAGAATTTCTATTGGATTGTCTTTGGCTATAGTATTTTAGTTTCTTTGGCCTTATTAATGCTGCTATTATTTATCAGAAAATATCGTTTGGATATTTATCAAAATAACACTCAAGTAACCTTTATAGCCTTTAATATATTACTGATGGTTTTTATCACTACATTAGTAGTAGTGTATACCTCAGCGTATATCTATATGGTGCCGCTTTGTATTCTACCATTAGTACTCAAGGCTTTTTTCGATGCTAGATTAGGGCTATTTACCCACGTCATTACAGTTTTGATTTTAGGATTTATAGTACCCAACAGCTACGAGTATACATTTCTCCAAATCATAGCAGGAATCGTAACCATACTCACCATATCAGAATCGTACAAAAGAGCCAACTTATTTATCTCAGTAGGGCAGATTACCCTAGTGTATATAATTGCTTTTGTAGCCTTTCACATCATACACGAAGGAGATATAAGCGATATGGATTGGAGTGTAATGGGACTCTTTATTATCAGTGGGTTTGCGACCCTGATCGTACATCCATTAATATATTTGTACGAAAAAATATTTGGACTCATATCAGACGTTTCTTTATTGGAATTAAGTGATACCAATTCTAAGCTGCTCAAAGAGTTATCTGAGAAAGCACCCGGTACCTTTCATCATTCGCTCAATGTAGCCAATATTGCCGAAGCAGCAGCAAATGAGATAGGCGCTAATGTACTATTAGTACGTGTGGGAGCTTTGTATCATGATATAGGAAAGATGGTCAATCCTACCTATTTTACCGAAAATCAATCCGCCTCAGCCAATGCGCATGATATTCTATCCCCCAAAGAAAGCGCTCAATTGATCATTAATCATGTAATCAGAGGTGTAGAGATAGCCAAAAAATACAATCTCCCAGATCGAGTGATCGATTTTATACGTACCCATCATGGTACAAGCACCGTGTATTATTTTTATAAAAAAGCCACAGAAAATAACGAAACCGTAGCGATCGAAGACTATCAATATCCAGGGCCAAGGCCTTTTTCCAAAGAAACTGCCATTCTAATGATGAGTGATAGTGTAGAAGCGGCCTCCAAAAGCCTCAAAAACCCAACCAGTACCTTAATTGATAATTTTGTAGAAAAAATCATCGATAAGCAAATGGAAAACGGACAGTTTCTAAATGCCAATATTACTTTTAAAGAGATACAACAAGTAAAAAAAGTATTCAAACGAAAACTCACCAATATTTATCACCTACGTATCGAATATCCAGAATAATTAATAGGGCGTTACCACAGGGGTCGGGCTATCCGTTGCAATTCCTCGCTCTCCTAAGGTCGAGCTGTGGGATTTCCACTACTATCCCTAACGCGGATATGCGTCAGTTATTTAAGAAAGACGTATATAGTACTATAAGCTTTCATCTATTAGTAGTGTTATCGTTATGTAGCGCTACAAATTACATCCCCAAACCACATCAATAAAGAGTTATGCAGTTTTGGATACGTATTTTTTATCCATCCAGAAGGTACCAAAAGGAATAATAGAGCATACCAAAACAATGGCTAATGTTTTAGTACTCCATTGTCTTTCACTTTTGATCACAATAGCAATCACAATATACGCAAGAAATAAAATACCGTGTGCCATCCCGATTACCTTATTAGGTTCAGGAGATTCGAATACGTATTTTAAAGGCATTGTCACAAAAAGGATCAGTAAATAAGAAATACCCTCTAAGTAACTGATAATTCTAAAAATAGGAGTCATAAATAGCAAGTGTTTATATAGGGGTGATGTAAACTTTTATGACCTCAGCCAAAAACAAAGATTTTATAATCAAATGCAGTGCTTTTTTAATAGCATAACAGTGCTCGAAAACTCAAAAACTGTAAAATTTGAGTGCAAAAGATCTTTTTTATAGCAAATTGAAAAAAGTTTACATCACTTCATGATTTAGCAAAAGGAACATACCTCTTAAGCAGCAAATATACTATTATTTATTTTGCAGGATCAAAATTGAGTTCATATACCTCTAGTTCAAAATAAGGAATTGCAGCAAGTAGATGGTCAAAAATATCAGCTAAGATGTGTTCGTAATTCTTCCATACCTTATCATTACTAAAAGCATAAATCTCTAAAGGAATCCCCTGCGCTGTTGGCGCTAATTGCCGACTCATAATAGTCATATCGCTATTGATACTAGGATGCTGTTCTAAGTAGATTTCTACATATTTTCTAAACACCCCCATATTCGATAAATTACGTCCGTTGATCAGCGTACTTTTTTCTATATGATGCTGCTCATTATAAGTGCGAATATGTAGCTGTGCCTGCTGTAGGTATTTTGTGATCAATGTAATTTGCTGTAATTTATCTACGGCTTCATCAGATAAAAAATGGATACTACTTGTTTTGATGAGTAATGCTCTTTTAATTCTTCGGCCGCCAGCATTAAGCATTCCTCTCCAATTTCTAAATGATTCAGAAGTAAGGTGGTACGTAGGTATAGTGGTAATAGTCTTATCGAAGTTTTGTACTTTTACAGACGATAAATTGATTTCAATCACATCGCCGTCAGCACCATATTTCTCCATTGTTATCCAATCACCAATACGTACGGTATCATTTACAGCTACCTGTATACTCGCTACAAAACCTAAGATCGTATCTTTAAAAATCAATAAAATAACAGCAGACATCGCTCCTAAAGCAGTTAGAAATGTCCAGATAGATTTTCCTGTAATGATAGAGAATGCTAGAATCATACCTAACGTCCATACAAAAATCATAAATACCTGTACATAACTTTCTATAGGCTTATCTTTAAACGATGTAAGCGATTTTAGAAAATCTTTGATGGCTCTCAGTAAGCTTCTTACAATCCAAATGCTCAAGAATATGCCTAGAACTTCCAGCGTAATTGTTAGATAGTGTACCGTAGTCGGAAAAGCGCTAAAAATATAAGGTATTGCCCATGTACTTACCGATAATGGAATGATATGAGCTAGATAATCAAATGTTTTGTTTTTTACCAAGTAGTCATCTAATTTGTTCTTAGATTTAGAAGCGTAGCGTCTAAAAAGAGAAAGGAGTATTTTTTTTATGATTTGATCTATTACTACCAGAAGAACACATAAAATGCTGATCCAGATCAATATGTTTAGGTAGGTAGCTATCGTAGTAGAAACCCCTTTTTGGATCAGTGCTTCGTAGAAATACGGAATGAACTCTTTCATGTTTGTGTACAATCATTTTAATGAGATGGCAAAAATAGTGGACATTTCATTTAGATACAATAACATTATAAAAACCTTAAATTATATGTCTTATACCAAATTGAAGATAGCTAGTGCATACAGATAAAATCGAACAAAGCGCAATAAACCGAATAGTAAATAACTGCCAAATGGATATTGGATCATTCCTGCTGCGATACTAGTGATTGAAAAAGGAATCGGAAGTAATGCTCCTACAATAATCAAAAAACCACCCCATTTTCGTGTATTTTTGATGTGTTTTGACATTTTTACCTCTAAGTATTCATGTACAGCTGGGATTTTAGTGATCGCATTTCCTATAAAATAAGAAACAATCCCTCCCAGATAGGATAGTAATGCTAATCCAGACAAGTATAGTATAGGTTCAGCAGCTTTATCGCTCCAAGCGATGAAAATTTCTGGTGGAATCAGTCCTAATAGCGATTCAGAAGCAAAAAATACACTAAAAACGATAGCATCTGAATAATGATTCGTTACATAAATTAGTACATCATTGATGTTTATTACGAAGTAATTAACAAACACAAGAATTGCAATAAAAATCAGGATAGGAGGGAGTGCTTTTTTCAAACTCGCTCCCAGAAACTTATAAAATCCAGTATAATTATAATATTGGTGTAATAACTGTAATCTAGATTTTTTTGCTGATTTAGGATTTGATTTCATAGCAATTCTTATAACGGGGCAACAAAAATAATGTATATTGATGTTTTAGATGTATATTTAATCATAAATTTTGTCGAAAAGTACTATAATACATTACATACATAGAGGTATAAAATAATAATAGAGCCTACATAGTCGATAATAAAAAAACTCTGACCTACTGATCAGAGTTTGTATAGTTGTATCCTAAGTGTAATGTATCATTAGTTAAGTTATGCTAGTAAAGCATTTCGATACTCTCCTAGATCCATTACATTCATTTTATTTTTTAAATCTTTTAATAAAGCAACCAGATACATTAAACTTTCTACAGGGTTTACGCTATCATCTTTATTATCAATAACACCTCCGTCTTCATCTTCTATCGGATCATCATCTGGAATAGGGATCAAGAAGGTATCATTGACCTCTATATGTTCATAGGTAAGTCGTAGTACTTTGACAACAAGTGGAATTTGCTCTTCGAGAGCAAAAGCTCTAAGTTCTTTTAAATCGGTGATCAATGTATCATTATTGATTCCTGAAGTTTCTAAATTAGCTAGTATTTTATCAATTAACTTGTGTGCCTTTTTATTTTCCAATGATTATAAAATTAGATTCGGATTAATTATGAATACAAATTTAACTTTTTATACAACTCTTTAAAATCTTTTGAACTAATTAATTTTAACAAGTATGTTAAAATAAGAAAAATGCTAGTAAAAATGTCCTTTCCTTATTTAGTGGTTTTATTGTAATTAATTGATTTTTAATTATTTATTTGTTATTTTTTAGATTTGTGCAGCTATTCCTGCTAAAGTTTGAGGTTTAACCGTAACCTAATATCATGAAACCTCATTATCTTTGAAAAGTATTCCAATTACAATTTTTCCCTTACTTTTTTTGTTTTCCCCAACACTTACCTCCTTGAATACAGGAGGTAAGTTCTTTTATGGGGTATGTATATACTTTTTATCAATTAGCCTAACCAATTTATTGAAGTGGAAATACGAAATATTTCGAAAGTCCACAGCAGGCTAGAGATAATGGATAAAATGAAGCAAATGGCTGCTAAACTAGTAGTATAAGTAGACTACATAGATTATTGTAGTATGATACTCTGTACAAAAAAGAGGGAGATTTCTAGAAATCTCCCTCTTTTTATTTCTTATATATATGACTGTAACCGTAGCGGTATTTAGCGTATTTACGCTATTTGTCGAAGCAGTTTATATAGTATCTGGTGCTAATAATACGATTTTAGCATCAGAATCGATTGTTAGCTGATCATTAATCACTGTAGCTGATGCAGAAGAGTAAGCATCTTTTACGATAGTTCCTTCTGGGAATAAGCCCTTTACAGGAATTGTTTTTTTACCTTTAGGAAGGTTTAATCCGATAATCACAGTGTCTGTATTTCCATCATTTGTATATTTTCTAGAAAAGAGGTAAGGAGATTCACTTATCATTTTATGTGCACCTGCTCCAACGGCAGGATGTGCCTTTCTGAATTGCCCTAATTTTTGCCAATGATCTAGTAAATCTTTTGTCTTGGGGTCAGTGAGAGATGTCCATTCCATCTCAGAGCGCAATGTAGCATCTCCAATAGCCCCTTCTACTTGCAGGGGTCTAGCTATTTCATCTCCATAATAAATCTGTGCAGTTCCTGGACTCAGTAATAGTTTAGTAGCTGCTTCATATGGGCTACTTCTATCTTTGTCAAAGGGCGTTCCATCATCGTGTGAACTGATATAATTCATTACCCCTTTTCCTATTAGATTCGTTTTTAAAGCAGTGCTATAGGTATCAAATAATTGCTCATAGGATAATTGTTTGGCATCAAATTTAAACGAAAAGTTGATCAAATTATCAAACCCGTGTGCAAAATAATCTACCTTTTGATCTCCAAAATCAAAGCGTCTTTTATGATGTATGCCATAATTATATACTTCACCGAGCATATAAAAATCCTTAGCATCTAATACTTTTTCAGGATACAGGCTTTTCCACTCTCTAAATGCTAGTTTTGCTTGTTCTGCGAGTACAGCCCATACATCTTCATCTACATGTTTTACAGTATCTACACGAAACCCATCAATTCCTAATTCTCTGACATAGTCTGTAAGCCATTTGATAATATAATTTTGGGGTGACTTTTTGAGTCCTGTTTTATCAAAAAACGCGTCTAGTTCTTGGAGTTCGCTAGTAAGTCGTTCTTCTGCTTTCCATTTTTCTATTAAAAAGGGAGGAAGTGCCACATTTTTATCACTTTCTGTTTTAATATCAGGCAGGTTTTTGACGAGGGTACATGCCACTGTATGTTGGTAATTTGTATAATCACATTGCGGATCTGTTCGTACCCAATCAGCAGGCCATGCAGGATCTTCTTTAGTTACAGGTCCTGTATGATTAATTACTACATCCATAAGAATACGAATCCCGTTTTGGTGTGCTAGGTCTACGAGTTCTTTTAGGTCTGCATAAGTTCCAAAATTTGGATCGATATTTGTCCAATCTTTTGCCCAGTATCCATGAAACGCATATGTGTTTCCAGTACCTTCATCGACACTACCGTGTATTTGTTCTACTACAGGGTTAAACCATAATGCATTGATTCCTAATTTTTGGAAATATCCTTCTTTGATTTTTTGGATGATTCCTTGCAGATCTCCGCCTGTAAAGCCTCTTAGGACTCCAGTTTTTTTTGTTCTTTTCAGTACTCGATCATTGGTTGTATTTCCATTCATAAAGCGGTCTACTAATAAAAAATAGACATTGGCACTTTCCCACATAAAGGGAGCGTCTGTTTTTTTAGGAGTAGTTTGTGTCGACTCTTCATGAACTAATCTAGCTTTTTTGTCTTCTTGGCGACATGCAGTTAGTATCAGTAAACAGATGGTACTTAGTGTAATGTAGCGTTTTGAGTTTTTGAAGTTGATGTTCATAAGCATAGTAATGCTGTTATTTATGATAGTATTAATTTTTACTATGCTAAACTAAAAAATCCATTACAATTCAGCATATTTACTAGCTTTCTTTTATCATTTTTTTAAAAGAATGAAGTGTCGACGTCTTTCTTTATACACTGAAAAATATATTTCATACATCAAACCAAACTGTAAGTGGTTTACACTTTTTCATTTTTGTGATCAAGTGCAATAATTTTTTGTTGTATTACAGCGCTACGGAACTCAAAGCTTCATTATCTTAGTAGACTTCTGATTTTATAGGTTTCTAGATATGCGTATTTTTAGTAGATTTCATTGATGAGTAATTTTTTTTTCGATAAAAATACTGTTCCTTTGATACCAAAATTATTGCATGCAATTAGTTACTTCTTGGATCGCCGCAGCTAGATTAAGAACATTGCCTCTTTCCATTTCTGGGATTATTGTAGGGGCTTCTATGATAGGAAACCCACAGATTTTAGCAATGATGGATAGAACTTCGGTAGCTGTAGAGGGTACTTCCTCATTTTATACAACAGCCATTTTTTGGTTGGCAATTGCTACCACATTGGGATTGCAGATTTTATCCAATTTTGCCAATGATTATGGAGATGGGGTAAAAGGCACTGATAATGAAGATCGCGTAGGGCCTAAACGTGCATTACAGAGTGGTATGCTCACTAAAGAAATTTTATTTAAAGGTATCGTTATCACAGCTATTCTTACGCTATGCATTGCGATACTACTGATCTATGTGTCCTTTGGAGCCGCTTATATTTTATATTCTTTATTTTTTCTTTGTTTAGGTATTGCTGCTATTGCCGCCGCCATCAAATATACGATGGGAACTACTGCATATGGTTACAGAGGGTTGGGAGATGTGTTTGTTTTCTTATTTTTTGGTTTGGTCAGTGTAGTGGGGTGTTATTTTTTATTTGTTAAGCAGGTTTCGTGGATTGTTTTCTTGCCTGGAGTAGCCATTGGATTATTGAGTACTGCGGTACTTAATCTAAATAATATGAGAGATCACGCTAGTGATACTAAAGCAGGAAAAAATACATTGGTTGTAAAAATGGGAGTGTATAATGCCAAAAAATACCATTATACACTATTATTAATAGCCTTTATAAGCCTATTAATATTTTCATTTAGTACCTACCAGAAGCTTACGAACTTATTATATTTAATTGCATTTATACCGATACTATTACATTTTATACGAGTGGTAAAAACCAAAGATGTGAGAACACTAGATCCAGAATTAAAAAAAGTAGCTTTATCTACTTTTTTACTATCAATATTATTTAGTTTGGGGCAGATTTTATAATTTTCATTCGTACTTCATTTTTAATCAATATTTCATACTCATGACAATCACTTATTTTGGACAGAATAGTTTATTATTGACCATTGGCGATACTAAGGTGTTAATAGACCCTTTTATATCAGGAAATCCATTAGCTAAAGATGTAATCGCTATTGATACAATTCAGGCAGATTATATCTTACTGACACATGCACATCAAGATCATATTTTGGATGCAGAGGCGATAGCTGAAAATAATGATGCTGTAATTGTGTCTAATTACGAAATTGCTATGCATTATCAGGCCAAAGGAATTACGGTGCATCCTATGAATCATGGAGGGAGTTGGCAGTTTGATTTTGGAAAGGTACAGTATGTAAATGCTGTGCATACAAGTAGTTTTCCTGATGGAAGTTATGGAGGGCAACCAGGAGGTTTTGTGATTAGTACTACAGGTGATAAACATGTATATATCGCTGGAGATACAGCATTGACTATGGATATGAAATTAATACCGCTAAAGGTAACATTGGATATTGCGATCTTACCTATAGGAGATAATTTTACGATGGGAGTTGATGATGCTATTATAGCTAGTGATTTTGTGGCTTGTAATCAAGTATTGGGAGTGCATTATGATACTTTTGGATATATAGAAATCGATCATGAAGATGCTAAAAAGAAATTCGAAGCAAAGGGTAAGGTGTTAACACTATTGGATATAGGACAAAGCATGGATCTATAAATGAGAGCTACGTATCACCGACATATATTAGAGTTCAAAAGGCCAAGTGGTACTTCTAGGGGTGTATTACATACCAAAGAAACTTGGTTTATTACTATCTATAAAGATGGAAAACAAGGCATTGGAGAGTGCGGAATCTTACGATCATTGAGTATTGATGATCGTGCTGATTATGAAGAGAAATTACAATGGACTTGTGCTCATATCCATCTAGGAGTCGCAAAACTATGGGAAGCTTTATTGGAGTTTCCAAGTATTCAGTTTGGTGTAGAAATGGCTTTTAAATCATTGGCTAGCAATGATCCTTATGTATTACACCCTTCACTATTTACAGCACATAAAGATGCGATCTCGATCAATGGACTCATATGGATGGGGGCTAAAGATTTTATGAAATCGCAGATTAATGAAAAACTGGCTGCTGGTTTTCATTGTATTAAGCTAAAAATTGGGGCTATTGATTTTGAAGAAGAAATCGCCTTGTTAGCTTATATACGATCTCAATTTTCTAAAGAGGTTATAGAGATTCGTGTAGATGCCAATGGTGCTTTTGCAGTTGATGATGCACTGGATAAATTAAGGAGATTAAGTATATTTGATTTGCATAGCATAGAACAGCCGATACGACAAGGACAAATAGTAGCCATGCAGCAATTATGTAGCAATACCCCACTGCCAATTGCATTAGATGAGGAATTGATAGGGGTGTTTCATACGGCTGATAAAGAAGCTTTGTTGACACGTATACGACCTCATTATATCATTCTAAAGCCTAGCTTAATTGGGGGGTATAGAGGTACCAACGAATGGATTGCTATTGCAGAGCGATTAGGTATTGGTTGGTGGATCACGAGTGCATTAGAAAGTAATATAGGTTTGAATGCCATTGCTCAATTTACATACACACTAGCTAGTCCAATGCCTCAGGGGTTGGGTACTGGCGGTTTGTATACAAATAATATAGAAAGCCCCTTGTATATAGATCAAGGTGCATTGTATTATAATACGACAAAACAGTGGGAATCTACGATCCCATCATCATAAAAATGAATTGGTTTACACATTTTCGGTGTTATAGCACATTACAAAAAGTGTAAACTGATTCGATACTAAATAATTATGTATATAGAACAAGGACGAAAAGGAAGTATAGGATTGTGGAAATATTTGTTTCCTCCAATTGGTTTTCTAGGCTTAATGGCGCTTAATATTTTGATGGCGCTACAAGGTGGAACAGAAACAGAGGCAATGATGCATGAACAGATAGAGAAATTAGGGAAGCCTATTTTCTTTTTGATAGCAGTAGGCCCTTTTGTAGTCTTTTTGGGAGCGCTATTTTTTTGGGTAAAATTTGTACATCAGCAACGTATTACTTCATTAACCACTGTACGAAAGAAGATTGACTGGAAGCGTGTGTTTTTTATATTTACGCTTATGAGTATGTATATTATCATTACCACAGGTATTGATTATTGGATGACACCTGAGCAATATGAATTGAATTTTGAACTAAAACCATTTTTGCTGCTACTAGTGATGGCTATCCTATTGATTCCTATACAAACTAGTTTCGAGGAATATTTTTTTAGAGCGTATTTGATGCAGGGATTGGGACTCGCTACGAAATGGCGATGGGTACCACTGGTAGTAAGCCCTATCATATTTGGATTGATGCATATTGCTAATCCAGAAGTAGCCAAACTAGGCCCTGTGATTATGGTGTATTACATTGGATCTGGGTTGTTTTTATCTATTATAACGCTTATGGATGATGGATTAGAATTGGCTTTGGGGTTTCATGCAGCAAATAATTTGGTGACAGCTTTATTAGTTACGTCTTCTTGGACTGCGTTTCAGACAGATTCTATTCTGTTGTATAATGGAGCACCAGAGTCTGCTTTGGAAATAGTATTGCCTGTATGTATTGTATTTCCTGTACTCATTTTAATATTGGCTAAAAAATACAAATGGACAGGATGGAAAGGTAAACTATTTGGAAGGGTGCTACCGAGTTATACTACTGCGGAATAATGCGCTTTATAAAGTAATCATATTTGATTAGGAAGTTTTACGATTTTAATCACTTTATATAAAAAATGTAACTCACATCTATAACTAAAAAAACATGGAAATTACTGTGATTTGGTATGGTAATGACTGTTTTTCTAAAGACTGTAGCTCTTGAAAAAGCCTATTTTCTTTATGGTATTGAGTACGTTGTCCTTTACGATAATGAACTTATTGGTGAAGTATCTAGAAGGGTTTAGTGCTTTTCAATTGGTTTTTTTTCGTTGTTTAGGAACGTTATTTTTTACAATTCCATTTTTAAAGTACCACCGCATTCCTATGCGAGGTAATCAGCAATTATGGTTATTACTTAGGGCGCTTTTCGGTATGAGTTCTATGGCTTTCTTTTTTATGTCGGTGAATTATTTAGCTATTGGTACTGCTGTGTCATTGCGATATTTGTCACCAATTTTTGCTACTTTATTCGCTATTGTGTTCTTAAAACAATACATACGTCCTATTCAATGGCTTTTTATATTGATTGCACTGATAGGCGTATGGGTGGTTAAAGGTGTTGGAGATACTATTCACCCATTAGGCATATTGCTAGCTGTACTATCTGCGGTTTTTAGTGGGGTTGTATATGTATTGATTCGCAAGATTGGTACTAAGGATCACCCTGTAGTGATTGTTCATTATTTTATGAGTGTAGCTACAGTGGTAGGTGGCTGTTTAGCATTTGTTCACTGGGATAAAACACCAAGTAATATTGAGCTTTTATGGTTGCTTAGTCTAGGTGTATTTGGATATTTTGGGCAAGTATTTATGACCAAAGCTTTTCAGACACAAGATACGTACAAGGTGGTTTCACTAAAATATATGGAAGTTGTTTTTACCATGCTGGCTGCTATGTATTTGTATCATGAAGTATACCCTTTAAATAATCTACTAGGTACGGTCTTAATCATTACAGGACTAGTGCTAACACTCGTTTATAAACAAAAAACTCCCTTAAAAAGGGAGGATGAATCTTAACTAAAGTCTTCTCGTAGGTAGAACATAAGTTTGTTTTTATCACTAAAACTCTTGATAGTAATGATCTCTCCATTAAGTTTGTTGTAAATAACTTCTGCAAATAAAAAATCAATGTAAAAGATACTGTAATAAAAATCTCTGTTCTTATCATCGATGGAAAAAAGATGGATACCTCGATTCCATACGTCATTATATTTTTGTGAAATGTCCCTTGAGTTAAATCGGTTTTCTAAAGTAGAGCTTTGCATAACTTGTTAAATTTAAAGATTTTAGGCTCTACTAAATTACGGTTTTTCCGTAATTTAACAAAATATTTCACCTAAAATTGGTAGAGAATTTTTTAAATCACAGAAAAACTATAGTGTTTACGGGTCTTGTGGCTTGTAAGATGACTGTACAAAAAATGAGTTTAAGATTATAAATCGTATCGTTATCATAGGAAAGAGGTTATCTATGTCTTTGCAAATTGGTAAAGTTGCTATTTGTAGGCGTATGTTTACTAATAAGTTCAAGCAATACATACTCATACTACAATCTTTGATGCAGTTACTTAGATAACCTCTTGTATGCTGTATTATATTGTGGCAGTATGTATCAATATAACAAGCTAAAAAAGGAATGATAATACAATGAACTGCGTGATGCACGTACTGGCTACTGTATTTGGTGTATCACGATGCCTCTAAATTATAGAAATAACTATGGATTAACTACTTGTTTTATAAATGTTTACTTAAAGGTAAACTGTGATGTAAAAATGTAATTAAAACTTAATTTTTGCATAGTATTATCATGTATCTTTTTTGTAATCGGCTAATAGTGTAGTTTTTAAATTCTCTACGATTCCTATTCATCCTAAAAGATCGTATGATTTAGATATATCTAATGTCTAATGATTAATTATATGTTATTGTATAAGATTTTCTATGCGTTAGGGATAGCAGTGGAAATCCCACAGCTCGACGAGAGGAGAGCGAGGAATTGCAACGGATAGCCCGACCCTTGGGGAACGCCCAAAAAAGTATAAGAAACATGATTCTATAAATGATGATAGATATTGTGTTAAAAAAATGTAAATTGTTATTTTTGATTTGTGAAAATATTAAGGAAAAATAAAAAAACGTTCGATGCGTAGCATATTGTTTATGCAAACTGTGTAGATGTATGCACTATTATTATAGCATGTTATGAGTGTTATTTTTTCTATGATATGTAGCATGGACATCTTTTTACTAATGTACATAATAGACAATGTGGTGGTTAAAAAATTATAATGATAAGAAGCTAGAAAAACAGTTTTCTAGTGATGATGCTTCGCTAGAAGAGGAGCAACGCCAGCTTATTACTACTGCTTTATTGGATTTAGTAATGTATATTTCGTATCAAATTAGAAATCCAATTTCACATATCGATACTGTTTTAGCAGGATTAAAAACTTCGGAATTGGATGTGCATACACAGCATGCGTTATCAAGTATACAGGAACAAGTATTGGAATTAGAGCATACGGTGACCAAATTATTAGGTGCTGAGCAGCTGATACCTGTAGTAACTAAAACGCTACAAAAGGAACAGAATTTTCATTTTTTGATCAATGATTTGATCATCGCATATAGCAATCATAGGGCAGTACAGGTGGTGAATTTTGTGATCGATAGGGATACAGAGGATCTCTATTTTGTGTTTAATTATCGAAAAATGACGATTGTATTATTACAGTTGATCGATAGTGTTGTATACCACACTGTTCCTAATGGTCAAGTGCATATCTGTATCAAAAAACAAACACCGAAACAGGAGGTGTGCATTAAGATATATAGTGATACTATAGTAGGTAAGGGGATAGATGCTCCTATACATGCGCATGTGAGGATACTACAGGAATTTATACAACAGCATAATGGCCGTATAACAACTATAGATAATAAGGGGTATGAAGTTGTGTTTCCACTTCAGGCTGCTTATACGTTGGTTTCTACATCGAAACTCAAGCATACAGTACCTACTGTGGTCATGGCGGATACTACTATTTATGAACAAATAAATGGCATAGAAAGTACGACACCTAATTTGCCTAAACTAATAGTGGTGAGTAGTATTCCTAAGCAAATCAAAGCGGTCTATGATGCATTGGCTGCTACTTATATGATCCGCGTAGCTGCTACTGCGCGTGGTGGTATAAAATTGGCCAAAGAATTAGTGCCGGAATTACTTGTTATTGATGAAATTTTACCTGGAACGAGTGGAGTACAATTATGCAAGAAGATAAAAAAAGATATAATTATTCATCATATACCGATTATTCTATTGCAATCTACTATGACTACTATAAAAGGTATTGAAAGTGGTGCGGATGTTTCGATGCGTACTCCTGTAGAAAAAGAATTATTGCAGGCGTACTCCAAAAATTTGATTCATGCTAAAAGAAAACTAAAAGATAAAATAAGTAGGGAGTTCATTCTTACTCCAAAGGAACTGTCTATTAATACAGTGGATCAGGAATTTATAAAATTACTTATGCAAATAATGGAGGCTAATTTTGATAAGTTTGATTTCGATGTGCATCAATTAAGTGAAATGATGAACCTCAGTTATAGGGCACTCGCTCGAAGGATGAAGGCAGTAACGAATCAAACAGCAAATGAATTTCTGAGAAATGTACGTCTGAAAAAAGCAGCGGCACTACTCGGAAAGGGGAAATTACCGATTAGTGAAGTTTCTAATGCTGTAGGGTTTAGTGATCCTGCATATTTTAGTCGTTGTTTTCAAAAACAATATGGAGTTCCTCCTTCTAAATATGCAGCATATTAGTATCCCTTACTTCGACCAGTAGTTAGTAAAATAAAAATATTGTAATTTTTTGTTTTTCAGTGTTTTATGGTTTGTTTTTTGTTGAAAACTTATTTTTATTTTTTGTCAAAAAAGTAAGTTATTTGCACAGCAAAAAAAGAAAAATAATTGGAAGAAAACGACACTACAAATCGCAAGCAATATACAAGAAACAATTTTTATAAAAATACGTATTGTGTTTTTAAGGGGGTATCTCTGAGAGAAATTACGCGAAGAAAACCTAATTATAGGAGTGATTCTGGAAGTACCTATTATTATACAAAAAATGGCGTATATAGATTATCTAATCATTGGGGGAGAGCTGCTAAGTGTAATTGGAGATTGGTGTCTGAAATAGCAATAGAGATAGATGATCTACGTCTGGGGTATGCCGATTGGGTAGATTTTAGAGAAAACTTATCACAGGATATTGATGCGTATTATATAGCTGTAGATTTTGAACAGAAAGTAGTAACTTATAAGCATAAGGATGATCCTGGTTATGATCAAAAAGCCATTATTAGACCTGTAGACGCGACTAGAAAATTGATCAAACAGATAAAAAATTTATTGGAGGATCATAAATGGGCAAAGTACTATGACTATGAGGATTTAGATACTTTTAGAAAAGAAATTATATTGGAATTAGTGAATACCAATAAATCACTTCAGCAAATTAGACAAGAACTTGCTCAATAGGAAGAATAATTATTGAGTATTTACGGATTAAATTTACTTATGCTGTTACAGATAGTATAGTTCTATATATTCCAATTAGCTAGTTTCGGAATTCCATTTTTTCGCTGATACTAAAAAAAGGTTGTATCACTGTATGCGGTATGATAGTGATAGCTACAAATTATATTTTCTGGTGGTTATAACTTATTGTTGTTACGGGAACTATGTGGTATAATGCAGTGTTTAATACAGTTGTATACATATTTTTTAATAGTTTGTAGTATTTCTACGCTTTAAATAGTGGTTGCGTGTCATTTGCTAACATCTAAAAAACGGTAAACAACTAAAAAAACATAGTATTACAACGTTTTTTTAGTTGTTTTATTTTTTTGATTCTACAAGTATTTCTGAATTAAGATTCTAATAGATAGTTGATTACCTATAAGAGGGGTGATTTTTACGACTTAATGTTCTTAAACCCTTGACTATTACAAGATATTATCTGATATTGTATACATTATTGCTTAGAAAATTCAAGAAATCACATTTTATTATCAATACTTTTACATATCGATTATTGTTTGTTGAATTTTGATGCTAAAAAATTATGAAAAAATGATTAATAGATCGTCTTTTTATAATCTATACAATGGATTCTTCTATGTTTTTTGTTAGCTTTAAATATTGATATAAATCATTACACCAACTTAGTATCACACATACGATCAATGAAAGTTTTACATACCAGTTTTGAATGTTATCCTCTGGCTAAAGTAGGAGGATTAGCAGATGTAGTAGGGGCTTTACCTAAATACTTAACAGCATTAGATTGTCATACAGAAGTCATTATGCCTATGTATGATAACGCAGCGATGCAATCACAATCTTATCACACTGTATATAATGGAACCATTAGGTTGGGAAATGATCCATATGATTATGAAATTAAAGAGATTACTTCTGCTGGATTAGGGTTTACTATTTATGCAGTAGCTATTCCTGCACTTTTATACAGACCAAAACCGTACGGATACCATGATGATACAGAACGTTTTTTGTCATTTCAATTAGCTGTATTAGATTGGTTGTGTACTTTAGAGGAATTACCATCAATTATTCATTGTCATGACCACCATACTGGTTTGATTCCTTTTTTAGTAGCACATGCGCATGCTTATGAAAAGCTACGTACAATTCCTACTGTGCTTACAATCCATAATGCGCAGTATGAAGGGTATTTTTCTCATGATAAAATGTATTTAATTCCATCTTTTGATTTCGAGAAAGCAGGTTTGCTAGATTGGGGGCAGTCCATTAACCCTCTAGCTGCTGCTATTAAATGTGCTTGGAAAGTAACTACGGTGTCTCCTAGTTACATGGAGGAGTTACAACAGTTTGCCAATGGATTAGAAGGGTTATTGTCACACGAGAATGAAAAGTGCATGGGAATTCTTAATGGAATAGATCCAGATGTATGGGATCCTGCAACAGACCCTATGGTTATTACGAATTATGATAGTACAACACTTTTAGAAGGCAGGGCTAAAAATAAAGAATGGATTTGCCAGGAATTTGGTTTGGATATAGACAAACCATTATTTGCTTTTATCGGTAGGATGGTGTATGAGAAAGGAGCTGATTTATTACCGGATATCGTTTCACAAACATTAGCAGATAAAGATGTGAGTCTACTTATTTTAGGCTCAGGGAAACATGATATAGAAGAACGATTAGAGGCATTAAAACCTCATTATACAGGTAGGTACAATACGTATATAGGGTATGATGAAAAATTATCACACATCATTTATGCAGGAGCCGACTTTTTATTGATGCCTTCTAGAGTAGAACCGTGTGGGTTGAACCAGATGTATGCATTGCGCTATGGTCTGATTCCTATTGTAAGGCGTATAGGAGGGCTCAAAGACACTATACCAGATATAGGGGATGGAGGATACGGAATATGCCATGATCAAGCGAGTGTACAGGATGTGTGCTATTCTATAGGAAGAGCGGTCGAGTTATATGAAGATAAAGAACAGTACCAAGCTCTTCAAGAACGAATTATCACTATTGATAATTCTTGGAATTATTCAGCGAAACAATATAGAGAATTATATAAATCACTAAACCAACTCAAATGATTAACAAAAAAGTCCTTGCAATTATCCTCGGAGGAGGACAGGGAACCCGATTATCACCACTAACAGAAAGCAGGTCTAAACCAGCAGTATCTATTGCTGGAAAATACCGTTTGGTGGACATACCCATTACCAATTGCATCCATTCTGATATTAAAAGAATGTTTGTGCTCACACAGTTTAATTCTGCGTCTTTAAATAGTCATATAAAAAACACTTATATATTTAGTTCATTTAGTGATGCTTTTGTAGATGTTTTAGCAGCAGAACAAACTCCTGATAATAAAACGTGGTTTCAGGGCACAGCAGATGCGGTAAGACAATCGATGCATCATTTTTTGAATCATGACTTTGATTATGCATTGATCTTATCAGGGGATCAGTTATATCAGATGGATTTTAATGAAATGATTGATGCGCATATCGCTAAAGAAGCAGAAATATCGATTGCTTCTTTACCTGTAAATCCAAAAGATGCGACACAGTTTGGAATCCTGAAGATGGATGATCAAAACTTTATTTCTGCATTTACAGAAAAACCAAGTGCAGCAGAATTACCAGGATGGGAATCTGAGGTTAGTGATGAGATGAAGCAAGAAAATAGAGAATACCTAGCATCGATGGGGATTTATATTTTCAATAAGCAATTATTAGTAGATCTATTATCGAATCCAGATACCATAGATTTTGGCAAAGAAATCATTCCAGATGCAATCGGTAAGCATAAAGTATTAGCGTATCAATACGAAGGATATTGGACGGATATAGGAAATATCGCTTCGTTTTTTGAGGCCAATATCGAATTAGCAAATGAAGTTCCAAAATTTGACTTATTCGACAATGATCGTAATATTCTAACCCGCCCTAGGGTATTGCCACCTTCTAAAATATCTGGGACTTGCTTAGATAAAATTATGATTGCAGAAGGTTGTTTGATACAAGCCAAGGAGATAGAAAGATCTGTGATCGGTATTCGTTCTAGAATAGGAGCTGACACTGTGATTAAAAATACTTATATGATCGGTAGTGATCGGTATCAAAATATAGAAGAGCTAGAGAGTGATAAGAATGCTGGAGTACCCTCTATAGGTGTCGGTGAGCGGTGTCAAATTAGCAATGCAATTATAGACAAAGATGCACGTATAGGTAATGATGTAATTATCGAAGGAGGCCAGCATCTGCCTGATATAAAAGAAGACTTTTATGTAGTTAAGGATGGTATTGTAGTGATAAAAAAAGGCGCTATAGTACCTAATAATTTTAAAATAGTAGCTACACCAGATACCGTAATTTAAATCCTAATTTAGTTTCTAAAAGCATACTAAATAGAAGATGTTTTTCTACTTAGTATGCACACTATATACTATATGAGTAAAGTACAAATACATAGTTTATTTTCTGAATACGACATACATTTATTTAAAGCAGGTAAGCATTACCGCTTGTACGAAAAATTTGGTTCTCATATCATTACCGTAGATGGAGTATTGGGTACTTATTTTGCTGTTTGGGCCCCTGCTGCGCAATCTGTAGCTGTAATCGGTGATTTTAATTACTGGAATGATGGGGCGCATCCACTCAATGTACGCTGGGATGGATCTGGCATATGGGAAGGTTTCATTCCCTCTGTAGCTAAAGGAGCTCTCTACAAATACAAAATACATTCGAATAATAATGGGATCATTACAGAGAAGTCAGACCCTTATGCACGTAGATGCGAGCATCCTCCTAAAACTGCTTCGGTAGTGTGGGAAGATGCCTATGCATGGAAAGATACTGAGTGGATGAAAAATCGTAAAAAGCACAATGCTATTGATGCTCCTTTTTCGATTTATGAAGTACACTTAGCGTCATGGAAGAAAAGAGTAGAAGAAGACAGGTCTTTGTCCTATATAGAATTGGCAGATGAGCTAGTAGCGTATGTAAAAAAAATGAATTTTACGCACGTAGAACTCATGCCCATCATGGAATATCCGTATGATCCCTCGTGGGGATATCAATTAACAGGATATTTTGCTCCTACAGCTCGTTTTGGATATCCAGATGAATTCAAATTTTTAGTAGATACCCTGCATCAAAATGATATTGGGATTCTATTAGATTGGGTGCCTTCTCATTTTCCTGAAGATGGACATGGACTCGGCTTTTTTGATGGGTCTTGTCTATACGAGCATCCCGATAGACGAAAAGGCTATCATACCGATTGGAAAAGTTTAATATTCAATTATGGCCGTAATGAAGTAAAGAGTTTTTTAATCAGTAATGCTATTTTCTGGCTAGATCAGTACCATGCAGATGGACTGCGAGTCGATGCAGTCGCATCGATGCTTTTCTTGGATTATTCTAGAGAAGATGGAGAATGGGAGCCTAACATTTTTGGAGGAAGAGAGAACTTAGAGGCCATTACTTTTCTTAAGGAAATGAATGAAGCGGTCTATAAAGACTTCCCTGATGTACAGACCATAGCAGAGGAGTCTACAGCATTTCCTATGGTATCTAGTCCCACTTCTGTCGGAGGACTCGGATTCGGTATGAAATGGATGATGGGATGGATGCATGATACACTACTTTATTTTGCCAAAGAATCTGTACATAGAAAATACCACCAAAATGACCTTACATTTAGTATGACCTATGCCTTTACAGAAAATTTTATGTTACCATTATCGCATGATGAAGTAGTATATGGTAAACGAAGTATTATGGGTAGAATGCCAGGGGATGAGTGGCAGCGATTTGCTAATTTACGACTGTTATATAGCTATATGTTTACGCATCCAGGTGGTAATTTATTGTTCATGGGAGCAGAGTTTGGACAGCATGATGAATGGGATTTTAGCGGAAGCCTAGATTGGCATCTTACACAATATGATTATCATGCAGGCTTGCAACAGTTAGTTGCAGACCTAAACGGTATTTATAAAAACTATCCTGCCTTATACGAAAAGCAATTTGAGCATGACGGATTTGAATGGATCAATTATACCGATCACGAAAATTCTATACTCACCTATATACGAAAAGGTAATACGGCTAAGGAATTACTAGTGGTTGCATGCAATTTTACTCCAGTTGTAAGAGCGGATTATAGAATAGGCTTACCACATAAAGGAAAGTTAGTACAAATACTTTCTAGTGATGCAAAAAAATATGGAGGTGGTGATATATCGAATACATCGGTGATACCTATTGATAAAAAGCACTGGGATAATAGAGATTATTCCGCGCCAATTACGATTCCACCACTAGGAACTGTACTATTTGAAATTAAAGCATAAATAGTAAAAAAGGACAAACAAATGCTTTATACATGTAAATAGATAATGATAGTAAATAATTACAAACGTTTTCGGTAGTAATAATTAGAAATACAGAATCAAACTATTTTTTTTATTGCACTATATATCGTTTTTTTACAATGAAGTGGTTTAAACCATTTTAATAGGAAGATTACAATAAAAACAGAAACCAACTAACTATGATCACAAATACTGAATTAGAGCACAAAGGGAATTTGTTTCCAGGAAAAATAATCTCCTTTTCGCAAGACGTCGATAAAATAAGCTTTATTACTGAGAATGATGTTATCCTACAAGTCACCATTATTAGAGGAAGCGTCATTCGTTTTAGGTATGCAACGGATAACAATGTAGAAAAAGATTTTTCATACGCTATTAGCGAAAAAGGAGCGAGAGGGTATAGTGAATTAACAGTTAGTGAACTAGAGGATACCTATGAGATTAGAACCAAAAAAGTATGTGTATATGTTGCTAAAGAGCATCTAAACGTTACTGTAAAGGATATAGAAGGCAATATTATATGCAAGGATGAGCTAGGATTCCATTGGGAGCAAAGTTATGAGTTTGGAGGAAATATTGTAAAAATGAGTAAAGTAGCTCCACAAGGAGAATGCTACTATGGATTAGGTGATAAGCCGATGCACCTGAATCTAAAAGGAAAGCGAGTAGAGAATTGGGCTACAGATCAATATGCATTCGGTAAAGACCAAGACCCTCTATACAAAAGTGTACCTTTTTACATTGGGATGCACGAACAGCGTGCTTATGGTATCTTTTTCGATAATACGTTTAAGACCTTTTTTGATTTCTGTAATGAGCGTCGTAATGTAACCAGTTTTTGGGCACACGGAGGAGAAATGAACTATTATTTCTTCTATGGACCCCAAATGCAAGATGTAGTGGTACGCTATACCGATCTGACAGGAAAACCAGAATTACCACCATTATGGTCCTTAGGATACCATCAGTGTAAATGGAGTTATTACCCAGAAAGTAATGTAAAGGAAATCACAGCAAAGTTTAGAGAACTTAGGATACCATGTGATGCCATTTACCTAGACATTGATTATATGGAAGGGTTTCGTTGTTTTACATGGAGCAAAGAGTATTTTCCAGATCCAAAGCGTATGGTTACTGAACTAGCCGAAGATGGGTTTAAAACGATCGTAATCATAGATCCAGGGATTAAGATAGACAAAGATTATTGGGTGTATCAGGAAGCCATGGACAATGACTATTTCTGTAAGCGTGCAGATGGCCCATATATGCGAGGAAAAGTATGGCCAGGAGAATGTTTCTTTCCAGATTTTACCAATCCTGTAGTCAGAGAATGGTGGGCAGGTTTATTTAAAGAGCTTATCGATGAGATCGGCGTAAAAGGTGTGTGGAATGATATGAATGAGCCAGCTGTTATGGAAGTGCCAGGGAAAACATTTCCAGGAGATGTACGACATAATTATGATGGTAACCCATGTAGCCATAGAAAAGCACATAATATATACGGTACGCAGATGGCTAGAGCTACCTACGAGGGCATCAAGCGATTTGCTTATCCAAAACGTCCGTTCGTAATCACACGATCGGCTTATTCAGGAGCGCAGCGGTATACATCTTCTTGGACAGGTGATAATGTAGCCACATGGGAACATTTATGGATTGCCAATATCCAAGCACAACGAATGAGTATGAGTGGTATGTCATTTACAGGAAGTGATATTGGGGGATTCGCAGAACATCCTACAGCAGAGCTGTATGCGCGTTGGATACAGCTAGGAGTATTCCACCCCTTCTGTAGAACACACTCGTCAGGTGATCACGGAAATCAAGAACCTTGGACTTTTGGAGAAGAAGTAGTAGATATTACCAGAAAATATGTAGAATTACGTTATCAACTATTACCCTATCTCTACACTATGTTCTGGGAATATGCAGAGGAAGGAATTCCTATGCTTAAATCACTAGTTTTATACGATCAGTACGATCCACAAACACATTATAGAACTGATGAGTTTATTTTTGGAAATCAGATACTAGTCTGTCCAGTACAAGAACCTAATTCCAAAGGTAGAAGATTGTATATCCCTCGCGGAAATTGGTATAACTATTGGACGCAAGAGTATGTAAAAGGAGGAGCAGAGCAGTGGGTAGATGCAGATTTAGATATAATTCCATTATTTATAAAAGAAGGAGCTATCATCCCTAAGTATCCTATCCAACAATATGTAGGAGAAAAAACAATAGACCAATTAGAGCTAGAGGTATATTATAAATTAGGTAGTAAAGAAGTTTCTAAAGTATACGAAGATGCACAAGATGGTTATGATTATGCCAAAGGAAGGTTTAGTTTACTAAATTTCTCATTTACAGGAAAAGAAAACGAAATTATCATCCAGAAGCATAAGAATGGTACATATGACACCCCTTATGAAACAATGAAAATTCGATTCATAGGATTACCATTTAGTATTGGTACTGTAGAAATAGATAATGTAACAGTACCTCTTAAAGAGGTGGGATATGATAAGCATACCGATATGCTAGTGGTTCCTAAAGATTTTTCTGAATTACACATTGTTGCAAAATAAGGTATAATAACAGTTTTTTGTCGATGATTTTTGCATTTTACAGTATTTTAAAAAAGAAATAGTAGGCTTAAAATTCCAAATGCTATTCCTATTTTTGTAACTTTATATATCAGAAATTATAAATACTAATATGAAAACAAGAAAGTATGTAGTCACCTTAGGAGCAATTTTATTGTTCTTATCCTGTGCTACGAACCCTTTTACAGGTAAAAAGACACTTGCGATTGTACCTAATTCGCAGATATTACCTGCTGCTTTTGCGCAGTACAATCAAGTAATGCAAGAGAGCAAGGTAGTCAATGGAACTTCCGATGCGGCTATGATCAAACGAGTAGGGCAAAAAATTGCCACTGCTGCCGAACGATGGTTAAATTCCAATGGACACCAAGGCTACCTAAAGGATTATAAATGGGAGTATAATCTCATTGATGAAAATGTAGTCAATGCATGGGCGATGCCAGGAGGTAAAATTGCTTTTTATACAGGGATATTACCTATTGCCAAGACCGAAACAGGTATTGCTGCTATTATGGGGCATGAAGTCGTACATGCTATTGCGAATCATGGGCAACAACGTATGAGTGCAGGTCAGTTACAGCAAATAGGAGCAGTAGCTACCTCTGTAGCTGTGAGTGGAAAAAACCAACAGACACAGCAGATTATAGGACAAGCATTTGGACTAGGAAGCCAATTCGGGGTAATGTTACCTTTTAGTAGAAGTCATGAAACAGAAGCCGACAAAATCGGATTGACATTAATGGCTATTGCAGGATATAACCCAGATGAGGCAGCCAATTTATGGCGTCGTATGAAAGCCAATAGCGGCGGAAAAGCACCACCAGAGTTTATGAGTACGCACCCGTCTAATGATACGCGTATTGCTAATCTAACAGCGTGGGCGCCAGCAGCCAAAGCAGAAGCTAGAAAATTCGGAGTTACTAGTTTTAAATAATTGTAAATACAGTACTCCTTATCAAGATAATACTTATTTTAGAAGCTGTTTCGATATCTATTCGAAACAGCTTTTTTTATAACACATCAATCTCATGGCAAAAACACTACCGAAAGGGCATAAAAAATTACTCAATGCATGGGCATTCTATGATTGGGCAAACTCCGTTTACAGTCTTACGATTTCCTCTGCAATTTTTCCTATTTTTTGGGGAGTTTTAACGATTGTCCGAGACGATGAAGGAAACAAAATCAGTGATACCGTTCGTTTCTTAGGGCATGATTTTAATAATGATGCTTTGATCAGTTATGTTACAGCCTTAGCCTTTCTGATTGTATCCTTTATCAGTCCTTTATTATCGGGGATCGCAGATTATGTGGGGAATAAAAAAAATTTCCTGAAGTTTTTTTGCTATCTAGGTGCCCTATCGTGTATAGGGTTGTATTGGTTTTCATTAGAAAATCTATTTATAGGACTACTGTGTTATTTACTAGGGCTGATAGGTTTTTGGGGGAGTATTGTGTTTTATAATTCCTATTTGCCAGACATTGCATTTCCAAATCAGCAAGACGCTATTAGTGCTAAAGGGTATTCTCTGGGTTACCTAGGTAGTGTTATTTTATTACTGATCAATTTAGTGATGATTTTAAAATACGATTGGTTTGGTTTCGAGGATTCAGAATTCCCTACTAAACTATCCTTTTTGATGGTTGGAGTTTGGTGGATTGGATTTAGTCAGTATACCTATTACTATCTCCCAAAAAGTGAGAGCAAATACCCATTAACTAAAAAGGTAGTTTTTAATGGATTCAAAGAATTAAAACACATTTGGGTCGCAATGCAAGAAAACTTACGCCTTAAGCGCTATTTAGTAGCTTTCTTCGTATACAGTATGGCGGTGCAAACTATTATGCTGATTGCCACTTATTTTGGGATAGAAGAATTAGATTGGGGAGCGCAAGATGCCACTACAGGACTCATTATAAGTATACTTCTGATTCAATTAGTGGCTATTTTAGGCGCATTTATCACCTCTAAGGCTTCTGCTACATTTGGTAATATAAATACATTAATCATCATCAACAGTATTTGGATACTCATCTGTATATATGCCTATACCATTACCACACCCAATCAGTTTTACATAGCAGCAGCCATTGTAGGACTAGTAATGGGAGGGATACAATCCCTATCGCGCTCTACATATGCCAAATTATTGCCAGAAAACACAGAAGATACCACTTCTTATTTTAGTTTTTATGATGTATCCGAAAAGATAGGTATTGTAATCGGTATGTTTTCCTATGGGATTATTGCTGATATTACAGGAAGCGTACGATATTCTATTTTATTTTTAGTGCTCTTTTTTATCATTGGATTGCTTTTATTGTTTAGAGTACCCAAATCATGAGCCGTAGATGCTTCTGTTTACCAATAGAGAAGAATGTATTTTTATTCGAGATTCAATTGCCAAGAAATACCGAATGGATCAATAACCCAACCAAATTTTTGACTAAATCCATAGTTGTTTAGTGGCATCGCTATCGTACCATTTTCTGATAATTTAGAAAATAATCTTTCCAGTTCATTTTCATTATCACACTCTATATAATTAGAAACAGCAGGCGTAAAATCCCAATCATGCACAGGCGGGCTATCACTGCACATAAACAATCGACCCTCTAATTCGAAAGTAGCTTGCATGATTTTACCTTCTTCTACAGGCGCCTCTTTTCCCCAGCGTTTTATAGTAAGAATACGAGCAGTATCGAATAAGCCTATATAGAAATTCATAGCTTCTTCTGCCTTATTATTCTGGAAAGTAAGTGATGTAATGATTTGTTTTTTCATGTGATCGGTTTTTATAAATTTCTAATATACAGCTATAATGTATGTGGTGTGAAATTTTTTTTGGCGTTACCACAGGGGTCGGGCTATCCGTTCCAATTCCTCGCACTCCTAAGGTCGTGCTGTGGGATTTACACTGCTATCCCTAACGCGAATATACATTATGTGTTACAAGCAGTTACTTACAATTTGTAGTTTATTGCTAACTGAACTACAGAGGTATTTAAGTTTTGACGTTCGATTATTCCGTAATTATACCTCAAGGAAATTCCAAAATCATTGGAAAAAGAGTATCCAAGTCCTAATCCAATCCCAAATTCAAATTTTTCATCATCATCATTCCTAATCAATTCAATACCAAACGAATTATTTTCAAATTCAATTTCTCTATTGAGCGAGTAACCGAATTGAGGGCCCAATGCTAAACTGATTTTTTCATTAAAATGATATACTGTCATTATTGGAATTAGCAATAATGATTCTTTTATTTTTCCGTCAACTGACGCTATAAAAACAGGATCATTTGGATTAAAAAATGTTAACTCTGATCCATTAATAGAGAAATCACTTCCTTGTTGGGAATATAGAAGTTCCGGTCTAATCGAGATTTTTTTACTAATTCCAAATATAACAAAACCTCCAAGATGGAATCCAATTTTTGCTTTGTAGTCAGCAGAAATATCGTCATCATTATTATCTATAAAACTAGCGTAATTCAATCCAGCCTTTATTCCAAATTCTATTTGATTGTTCTGACTATACGTAGTTAAGGTTACTAAGAATATTCCAATAAGTAAAAGTGTTTTTTTCATTCGATTTTTTTGGGTTTAAATTGTTTGTAATTTATACATAAAGCTCCTTCAATTCTTTGGTAAGCCGTTGAATACGTTTTATAAGTGTAGCGGGCAATCGTACTGTTTTACCCTCATCAGTGTCGTTAGCTAATTGTATCAGAGAAATACCAATCTTTTGTAACCGTCCCATGGCGCTCTTTTTATCTGGAGACCAGATATAAGCAGTTTTAGATCCTTGGTCAGAAATCGAAAAGTAATAATTAATACCATCACGCTTAGTACCATTAGTACTTATTTTCTTCTTGTTTTTAATTGCTAGTGCAAATAACTCGATATATAGTAACGCATCGGATGTAGATAAGGTTACTTTTTTCTGATTTTTTTTTGTAGCCATAGTATTTGCTTTTCCAAACAGTGAGTTCACAAAACGACTAGAATGGTATACAATATAATATTGATCCTGTTCTTTTTCAATAGCGATCAATTTTTCTGGCATGTAGCTAGAAACATGATTGGAATAATAAAAGCGTACAATAGCATCTTGAGATAGTTGATGCGTAATTTCTGTAGACATAAACATATTCCTAGCATCAAATGTATCTTCGACAGGCTCTAAATATATCTGCTGTGCTATCATTGTAGCCTGTAAGTTTAGTACTAAAAGTATAGAAAGTGTAGCCTTTATCATTTTTTTAAATTATTTCGCTCCGCCCATTCTGTCCAAGAGCCATCATAGACCTTTAAGTGACGTTTATATCCGATTGTACAAGCCAGCATTATGATACAAGCAGTCATTCCCGAGCCACAGCTAAATACCAATGTTTCTTCGGGGGTACATTTTTCATCAAAAAGGGCATATAGCTCCTGTTCTGATTTATAGCTACCATTGTGTAGCACATCTTGGTAGGGGATGTTAATAGAATTTTTGATGTGACCACTTTTTAAATGTTTTCTAGGTTCTTCTCCAGTTCCATTAAACCTACTTGCTGATCTCGCATCTACAATCGTGAATGTTTTTTCCTCAGTATTTTTTAAAACATGCTCGAACTTGATGACTAATGAATGGTCTAAATTAGCTTGGAAAGTACCTGTTTCAAAAAGCGTAAGATGTGTTTTTTCGGTTCTGAAACCTTTTGCAATCCATTCAGGAAGTCCACCATTTAAAACAGCTATTTTTTTATGTCCCATCACATTAAATAGCCACCAAACTCTAGGGCTAGAATAGACTCCATTAGTGTCAAAAACGACAATTTCAGCGTCTTTATGAATCCCCAGTTTTCTACATTCCATCTCGAACATAGTAGGCGTGGGAATTGTATTAGGAAACGCACTTGTTTGGTCGAGAAATGTATTCTTTAAGTCAAAAAAACGGGCATTAGGAATCGTCTTGTCGAATTTTTCGAACTCTTTTCCAGTAGCATTATTTGTTAGACTAGCATCTAGTATAATTAAGTTGGGATTATCTAGGTGTTCATGCAGCCATTCTGCGGATACGATTTTTTTCAATTGTATGTCTAATTTAGTGTGATATTTAGAAGTGATTTTAACTTTTTGTAGCAAATTATAAAAAATTGAAACTGCTTCTTAATTAAATGAAGATACTACTTAATTTTAGAAGTTATTATTTTTTGAAGATGAAAAGTGTTATCCTATTTTTTCAATTTTTTGCGGTATTACTTGCGTTAGGGATAGGAGCGGCATCCTTTTTTGGTTTTTTGTAAAACCAAAAAAGATACAGCGGATAGCCCGACCCTTGTGGTAACGCCCAAATTATTCATATTGAACTTATCTTGCCTTTTTCTTTTCCCTAAAAAATGGCTGAAATTCACCTGTGTTTCGTTACTTTATTTATCCGTAGCGCTGCTATGAATTTCAAAAAGTGCCTTATCCAGTCAAATTTCCTCTCATTTTCGGTCAAAAACAAAAAACCAAGATGAGTTCATAAAAAATGCACCTCTATTAGTTTTATTTTTTGAATACTAACAGAGATGCATTGCTATTTTTTTGGAGTTATATTGTACTTATTATTTAGGATTAAGTACTACAAAGGGGATAATCATCTCTTCTAAGGAGACGCCTCCGTGCTGATAGGTGTTTCTGTAATAACTCACATAATGATTGTAATTATTAGGGTAGGCAAAGAAATAATCGCCTTTGGCAAAGATAAAGGAACTACTCATATTGATAGCGGGTAGGTGGATCTCTCGCGGATTGGTGGCGGCTAGTACTTCTCTGTCTTCATAGGTGAGGCTTTTTCCTGTTTTGTAACGCAGGTTGAGACTCGTATTTTTATCTCCTATTACCTTGGATGGATTTTTTACGTTAATAGTACCGTGATCTGTAGTGATAAGTAGTTTAAAGCCCATCTGTTGTGCTTGCTGGATCATCTCTAATAATGGTGAGTTCTTAAACCAGCTCTGAGTTAAGGAACGGTAGGACTTGTCGTTAGAAGCAAGTTCTTTGATCACTTCCATTTCTGTTTTGCTATGGGATAGCATGTCTACAAAATTATAGACTACTACCGTTAGGTCATTGTCCTTAAGTCCTTTGAAATTATCGGCTAATGTCCTTCCAGATTTTTCGTTGGTAATCTTGTAATATTCGTGTTTAATGTTGAGCCCTAATCGTTTTAGTTGAGCGGTTAGGAATTCATTTTCATTCATGTTTTTTCCTCCTTCATCGGTGTCATCTAACCAAAGATCGGGATGCTTTTTCTTCATTTCGGCAGGCATAAGCCCTGAGAAAATGGCATTACGTGCATACTGTGTAGCGGTGGGTAGGATGCTATAGTAGGAGTGTTCTTCTTCTTTTTTGTAATAATTATTTACAATGGGTTCAAAGGCTTTCCATTGATCATATCGCAGGTTATCGATCACTACGAATAGGGTAGGTTGTTGCTTGCTAAGCTCTGGAACTACTTTTTCTTTAAACAGTTGATGCGACATGACAGGGGCATCTGCGTTTTTAGAAAACCAATCGGTGTAGTTTTTATCAATAAATTTACAGAACTGGGAATTGGCTTCTATTTTCTGAGATTCTAAAATCTCGAACATGCCTGTATCTTCTATATTCTCTAATTGCATCTCCCAGTAGAGTAGCTTCTGATAAAGGTCTGCCCACTCTTTATAAGAGTTTACCATGGCCATATCCATGGCTATTTTTCGGAATTCTTGTTGGTAATTAGAGGTCGTTTTCTCGGATACCAATCTAGAATTATCTAGGTTTTTTTTGAGACTGAGTAATATTTGATTCGGATTCACGGGTTTAATCAGGTAGTCTGCTATTTTACTACCGATGGCTTCTTCCATGATATATTCCTCTTCACTTTTAGTAATCATTACTACTGGGAGGCTGTCATTTTTTTCTTTGATTTCAGACAGGGTTTCGATACCGGATAGCCCTGGCATGTTTTCGTCTAAGAAAACAATATCAAAATTATGATCTTCGAGAATATCGATTGCTTCGGTACCACTCTGGCACTTGGTCACTGAATAATTCTTTTTTTCTAGAAAAAGAATGTGAGGTTTTAGCAAATCGATTTCGTCATCTACCCATAGTATATTTATCGTACTCATTTATATCGTTTGGTGTTAGTTTGGTTCAAAAAAATTTGGAGCGCTTTTTTCTTTTGGATCGTGTAGCATACACTAAAAGTGAATCAAAATACGACCTTAGAAATGATAAATCAAAATTCTTAATTTATTATTCTGAATACATACCTATATTTGTGCTGCTAAAAGTAGAGTAAACTTGAAAAAAAGAAATAAGCTTAAAATACTAAACGATCCAATTTACGGATTTATTACGATACCTAATGAACTAATTTTTGATTTATTAGAACACCGATATTTTCAGCGATTGCGTAGAATATCTCAGATGGGGTTATCGTATCTAGTATATCCTGGGGCACACCATACGCGATTTCATCATGCGCTGGGATGCATGCATCTGATGCAAAATGTAGTGCGAGTCCTTCGTTTTAAGGGGGTTACTATTTCTGAAGAGGAAGAAGATGCATTGTATGTAGCTATCTTGTTACACGATATAGGACACGGTCCTTTTTCGCATGCAATGGAACATAGTATCGTGAATGAGGTAACCCATGAATCGATATCACTACTTTTTATGGAACGTATCAATGAGGATTTTAACGGGAGTTTAACGTTGGCGATCCAAATTTTTAAAGGCGAGTACCATCGTGAGTTTTTACATCAGTTGATTTCGAGTCAGTTGGATATGGATCGCTTAGACTATTTAAAGAGAGATAGCTTCTATACGGGGGTTGCAGAAGGAAATATCAATAGCGAGCGACTGATTACCATGCTATCCGTTGTAGATGATAAGCTAGTGGTAGAAGAGAAAGGAATCTACTCTGTAGAAAAATTCTTGTTAGCTAGACGATTGATGTACTGGCAGGTATACTTACATAAGACGAGTTTAGTAGCAGAAAATTTATTGATTCGTGTACTGAAAAGAGCAAAGGAATTAGTGGAGCAAGGCACTGTATTACACTGTAGTAAACCACTGGCTTTCTTTTTAGAAAATAAGATTACGGCTGCCAATTTTAGCACTGAGGTATTAGAAACTTTTTCGAAATTGGATGATTATGACATTATTTCAGCGATGAAGGAGTGGGCTACTGCCGATGATTATGTATTACGTAATTTATGCAAGATGATCATTGACAGAGATCTCTTGCGAATTAAAATAAAGAAAAAGCCTTTTAGCGAGGCTAAAATAAATAAACAGATCAGGAAACTAAGAGAGATAGATTCGATTTCTGAGGCAGAAGCTGCCTATTTTGTGTTCTCTGGTGAGATTGTAAATCAAGCCTATGACCAAAATAAGCAAAATATTCACATCGTATATAAATCCAAGAAGATTGTTGATATTGTGAGTGCTACAGATCAGTTTAATCTCAAGGCACTGTCTAAACCAGTGACTAAATATTTTATATGTTATCCAAAGTCTGAAGATTAAGACATTTTTTATATTTTTGTAGTTAATGATTTTTACAGCCACACAGATTGCAGGTATTCTAAACGGGGAGATCGAAGGAGATGAAACCGTAGAGGTATCCAAGCTAGCAAAGATAGAAGAAGGGACATCAGGTTCTCTTACATTTCTTTCTAACCCTAAATATACACCTTACATTTATTCTACGAATGCTTCTATTACTATTGTAGACAAGACATTTGAAGCCGAAACACCAATCAAAACTACGTTGATACGGGTCGAGGACGCCTACAAAGCATTTTCGCAATTATTGGAATATTACAATATGGTGAAAATGAATAAAAAAGGGATCGAACAGCCGAATTACGTAGCAGAAACTGCTACGTATGGAGACGATATTTACCTAGGTGCATTCTCCTACTTAGGTGAGAATGTAGTACTGGGTACTAATGTAAAGATATATCCTAATGTATATATCGGAGATAACGTAACCCTAGGTGATAATGTAGTCGTATTTGCAGGAGCAAAAATTTATTCCGAAACGGTTATTGGCGATGATTGTGTGATACATAGCGGTGCTATTGTAGGTGCAGATGGTTTTGGTTTTACTCCTAATGAAAAAGGAGAGTATAGCAAGGTACCACAAACAGGAAATGTGATCATCGAGTCGAATGTAGATGTAGGTGCTGGTACAACGATTGATAGAGCTACTTTAGGATCTACGATTATCCGTAAGGGAGTAAAGTTAGACAATCAAATCCAAATTGCCCATAATGTAGAAATTGGCGAGCATACTGCGATTGCTGCCCAGACAGGTGTGGCAGGCTCTACCAAAATAGGAAAACACTGCCTGATTGGTGGGCAAGTAGGTATTGCAGGACATCTGACCATAGGCAATAAGGTGCGAATCCAAGCACAATCGGGAATAGGAAGAAATATTAAGGATGGAGAAGCCATACAGGGGTCTCCAGCACTTGGGTATTCGGATTATAATAAATCGTATGTCCATTTTAAGAATTTACCCAAAATTGTAGATAGAGTATACAAACTTGAGAAAAAGATAAACCACAATGAGTAATGCTACTGTAAGCAAACAAAGAACTATCCAACAAGCCATCGAACTAAAAGGGGTAGGGCTGCACACAGGAAAAGAAGTTACACTAACATTTAAGCCAGCACCAGAAAATCACGGATATGCTTTCTCTCGTGTAGACTTAGAAGGGCATCCAGTTATAGAGGCGAGTGCTAATTATGTAACCAATACACAACGCGGTACCAACTTAGAAAAAAATGGAGTTAGTATACAAACGTCAGAACACGTATTAGCCGCTTGTGTAGGACTAGAAATAGATAACCTATTAATAGAGCTAGATGCTTCAGAACCTCCTATCATGGATGGGTCTAGTAAGTTTTTTATAGAAGCATTAGAAAAAGCAGGGATCGTAGCGCAAGAAGCAGAGAGAGAAGAATACATCGTTAAGGATGTGATTTCTTACATAGATGAAGAGTCTGGTAGCGAAATTCTGATCATGCCTTCTGATGAATATCAGGTCACTACAATGGTGGATTTTGGTACGAAAGTACTAGGTACCCAGAACGCCTCTTTAAAAAAATTAGCTGATTTTAAAGCAGAGATAGCAAATGCCAGAACATTTAGTTTTTTACACGAGTTAGAAATGTTATTAGAACATGGACTCATTAAAGGAGGAGACTTAAATAATGCCATCGTATATGTAGATAAAGAGATTAGCGAGGCTACTATGGAGAAATTGCGCGAAGCATTTAATAAAGAATCTATCGCCGTAAAACCCAATGGTATTTTAGATAATCTAACACTACATTACCCAAACGAGGCTGCTAGACATAAATTATTAGATGTCATAGGAGATTTAGCATTGATTGGTACTCGAATTAGAGGAAAAGTCATTGCTAATAAACCAGGGCATTATATCAATACGCAGTTTGCTAAGAAATTAGCAAAAATCATTAAGATCGATAAAAGAAATAAAGTTCCAACCTTCGATCTTACCAAAGAACCATTGATGGATATCAATAAAATAATGAATATGCTACCGCATAGACCACCATTTTTATTGATCGATCGTATCATAGAGATGTCTGATAAGCATGTGGTAGGTATGAAGAATGTGACGATGAATGAACCTTTTTTTGTAGGTCATTTTCCAGGAGCACCAGTAATGCCAGGGGTACTACAAGTAGAAGCGATGGCACAGACAGGAGGGATTTTAGCACTAAGTACGGTGCCAGATCCAGAAAACTACCTTACTTATTTTATGAAAATAGATAAGGTAAAGTTTAAGCAACAAGTATTACCAGGGGATACCCTGATATTTAAGTTAGAATTATTAACACCTATACGTAGAGGTATCTGTCATATGCAAGCATATGCATATGCAAATGGTAAGTTAGTTACCGAGGCAGAACTGATGGCTCAGATCGTAAAATCAAAATAAAAAAAATTGATGCCCTATTGGCATGATCGAATTTTTATAATACAAAAAGACGCATGAATCAACCGTTAGCATATGTGCATCCAGGTGCAAAAATCGCAAAGAACGTAGTGATTGAACCTTTTACTACGATACATAATAATGTAATAATAGGAGAGGGTACTTGGATAGGATCAAACGTGACCATTATGGAAGGCGCACGTATCGGTAAGAATTGCAGCATTTTTCCAGGTGCTGTCATCTCTGCGGTACCACAAGACAAAAAATTCAATGACGAGGATACTACTACAGAGATCGGAGACAATACTACGATTAGAGAATGTGTAACCATCAATAGAGGAACTACAGATAGAATGAAAACTAAGATTGGTTCTAACTGTTGGATCATGGCGTATTGTCATATAGCACATGATTGTATTGTAGGAGATCATTGTATTTTCTCTAACAATAGTACATTAGCAGGGCATATCAATGTAGGTGATTATGTAGTATTAGCAGGAATGGCAGCAGTACAGCAATTTTGTAGTATTGGAAATCATGCCTTCGTTACAGGAGGATCATTGGTACGAAAAGATGTCCCTCCGTATGTAAAAGCAGCTAGAGAACCATTATCATATGTAGGTATTAATTCTATAGGGCTGCGTAGAAGAGGATTTACGACAGAAAAAATCCGTGAGGTTCAATCTATCTATAGAATATTGTATCAAAGCAAGTATAATAATACACAAGCAGTAGCATTTATAGAAGCAGAAATGGAAGCTACTCCAGAACGGGACGAAGTACTCGAGTTTATCAAGAATTCTCAGCGAGGAATCATGAAAGGATACTTTTCGAACTAAATTCTCGTCATAGATAAAGATTAGCAATAAAAAACTAAAAAATATACACAATGGCAAGTACAAGTGATATCAGAAATGGATTATGTATCAAATATAACCATGACATTTATAAAATTGTAGAGTTTTTGCACGTAAAGCCAGGAAAAGGACCTGCATTCGTGCGTACCAAATTAAAAAGTGTAACTACAGGAAAAGTAATTGATAACACATTTTCTGCAGGACATAAAATAGAAGATGTACGTGTAGAGACTCATAAATTTCAGTATTTGTATGCAGAAGGAGATACCTATCACTTCATGAATACAGATGATTACAATCAGATTACCTTAGAAAAATCTACGTTAGATGCACCAGGTTTACTAAAAGAAGGAGAAGTAGTAACTGTGATTATCAATTCAGAAGACCAAATGCCATTATCTGTAGAGATGCCAGCAAGTGTAATTCTAGAAGTAACCGCTACAGAACCAGGTGTAAAAGGAAATACAGCTACCAATGCTACTAAGCCAGCTACAGTAGAAACAGGAGCAGAAGTAATGGTACCGCTATTCATCAATGAGGGTGATAAAATAAAGGTAGAAACAGAAAAAGGAACCTATAAAGAACGTATCAAAGAATAAAAGTAGGTGCGCTTTTATAGATACCATCCTTACGAATCATTTTTATGAAATTTCCACAACCGCATACCTTAGCACAGATTGCTACCATCATTTCATCCGAATACATAGGAGCAGCAGATTTTCCAGTTACAGGAATGAATGAAATACATGTTGTTACAGCAGGTGATATTGTATTTGTAGATCACCCTAAGTATTATGATAAAGCCTTGGAGAGTGCTGCTACAATTATCTTGATTAATAAAAAAGTAGCATGTCCAGAAGGTAAAGCCTTGTTGATCTCAGAAGATCCTTTTAGAGATTTTAATAAGCTCACAACATACTTTAAACCTTTTGAGAAAGCCACGAATACCATTGCAGCATCTACTACGATAGGAGAAAATACTGTGATACAGCCAGGTGCTTTTATCGGTAATAATGTAGTAATAGGAGATCATTGTATGATTCATGCCAATGTTTCTATTTATGACGGTGCTGTGATAGGAGATCATGTTACGATTCATGCAGGAACTGTATTAGGTGGAGATGCTTTTTATTATAAGAAGCGTCCCGAAGGATTTGATCAATTACTATCCGGAGGAAATGTAGTGATAGAAGACCATGTACATCTAGGAGCATTATGTACGATCGATAGAGGAGTTACAGGTGCCACCACGATCCGTAAAGGAACTAAAATAGATAACCAAGTACATATAGGACATGATACCGTAATTGGAGAAAAATGCCTGATCGCCTCTCAGGTAGGAATTGCAGGTTGTGTGATCATAGAAGATGAAGTAACCATTTGGGGACAAGTAGGTATTACCAGTGGTATTACCATCGGTACAAAAGCTATTATTTCTGCACAATCAGGAATCAGTAAATCCTTAGAAGGTCATAAAAGTTATTTCGGAACTCCCGCAGATGATTTTAGGAAGAAGTATAAAGAAATCGCTGCTATCAGACAAATTCCAGAAATAATAGAAAAACTAAAAGATAAATAATTTGTGCTTACTCTTTTGGGTGGATTACTAAGGATGAAAATAAGCGCTAGATAGTGTTGTATATAGAATTAGCAATGCTATCAGGTGATTAACGATAAATACATAAATTAAAAATATTTTTTTCATTTTCATTTTAACTACGTTTTCAAAAGCGTACTTTTGGGAAAGAAAAATAAAAAAATCATAACGCAATGAGTGTTTTAGTAAATAAAGATTCTAAAATTATAGTTCAAGGATTTACTGGTAGCGAAGGTACTTTTCACGCAGGTCAGATGATTGAGTACGGAACAAATGTAGTGGGAGGAGTAACTCCAGGAAAAGGAGGGCAAACCCATCTAGATAAACCTGTATTCAATACTGTACAAGAAGCAGTAGAAAAAGTAGGAGCAGATACTACCATTATTTTTGTACCACCAGCATTTGCAGCTGATGCTATCATGGAAGCAGCTGATGCAGGTATCAAAGTAATCATTGCTATTACAGAAGGAATCCCTGTTGCAGATATGATTAAAGCAGCTGATTATATAAAGGATAAAGACTGTAGACTGATCGGACCAAACTGTCCTGGAATCATTACGCCAGGAGAAGCAAAAGTAGGGATCATGCCTGGTTTTGTTTTCAAAAAAGGAAACGTAGGTATTGTATCTAAATCAGGAACGTTAACCTATGAAGCTGCAGACCAAGTAGTAAAACAAGGATTAGGAATCACTACTGCTATTGGTATCGGAGGAGATCCTATTATCGGAACTACAACTAAAGAAGCTGTAGAATTATTAATTAATGATCCAGAGACAAGCTGTGTAGTAATGATTGGAGAAATCGGAGGACAGCTAGAAGCAGACGCTGCAAAGTGGATCAAAGAAAGCGGAACTTCTAAGCCAGTTGTAGGATTTATAGCAGGTGAGACAGCTCCAGCAGGTCGTACTATGGGGCATGCAGGTGCTATTGTAGGAGGTAGTGAAGATACAGCAGCAGCTAAGAAAGCGATCATGAGAGAATGTGGTATCCATGTAGTAGATTCTCCAGCTGAAATCGGTAAAAAAGTAGCAGAAGTACTTACATTAGTACACTAAGAGCTATATAATTATATCTTATCAAACACCTATTATACATTCATTGTGTAATAGGTGTTTTTTTATGCACTGTTTTTATCTTTTATTAGGGCGTTCCCCAAGGGTCGGGCTATTCGCTACAATTCCTCGCACTCCTCACGTCGTACTGTGGGATTTCCACTACTATCCCTAACGCAAAGAAATGCGGTACTTCTTTAACACGCTATTTTAGGTACTTGTTACTCGTTTTTGTATGGGATAAAAGCCACTTTAATAATAAGATAAGTGTTGTAATACACTTTAATTGTTAAAATATTCATAACTCATGTAACAAAAAAAGCGCAAAGAAGACTTATTTATGTAAACTTTCTTTAATTTAATAGATCAACTTTTAAACACGGTAAAACGTACAATCAATTAACTCCAAGTAACTAAATGAAATTATTAAAATCACTTGTGCTATTAGGTATAGTGCTAGTATTCAGCAATTGTAATCAAGCTCCAGAAGATGCTAGTGATACAACCAATGCATTGACAGTAGAAACGCATACAGATGCAGCAGGTTTCTCATACGAAACGGTCACTAACGATCCTACAGGATTACGTATGTATACATTAGATAACGGTCTAAAAGTGTACCTAGGTAAAAACGAAGAAGAACCCAAAATCCAAACACTCATTGCTGTAAGAGCAGGATCTACCTATGATCCAGCAGACAATACAGGATTAGCGCACTACCTAGAGCATATGGTTTTTAAAGGTACTGATAAGATCGGTACACAAGACTTTGAAAAAGAAAAAGTGTTACTGCAGCAAATCTCGGATCTATACGAGCAGCATAAAGCTGAAAAAGATGTAGCAAAGAAAAAAGAGCTTTATAAAAAAATAGATGAAGTATCACAAGAAGCATCAAAGCTATCCATTGCTAATGAATACGACAAGATGGTCAACTCATTAGGAGCAGAAGGTACCAATGCATTTACGTCTAATGAGCAAACGGTGTATGTAAATAAAATACCTACTAATGAATTGGATAAGTGGCTTGCTGTAGAAAGTGAGCGTTTTAGTCAATTGGTATTACGCTTGTTTCATACAGAACTAGAAGCTGTATACGAGGAGTTTAATAGAGGGCAAGACAGTGACGGAAGAAAGCAATACTTCGCCGTGTTACAAGGTTTATTTCCTACACACCCTTATGGAACGCAATCTACAATTGGAGTGTCAGAGCATTTAAAAAATCCTTCAATGGAAGCGATTCATGCATATTTTGACACCTATTATGTGCCTAATAATATGGCCGTTATTCTAGTAGGAGATATAGATTTTGATGCTACAATTAAAAAAGTAAACGATACTTTTGGTGGATATAAGAAAAAAGAAGTAACACACCCTACCTTCGAGAAGCTACCCCCTTTAACCGCTCCTGTAAAAAAAGAAGTATACGGGCCTACAGCAGAATCTGTATTCGTAGCGTTTAGGACTGGAGGAAAAGGAACAGAAGACGAAGTTATGGTTACGCTGATTGATTATATGCTAGCTAATTCTCAAGCTGGACTTATAGATCTAAATCTCAACCAAAAGCAATTAGTACAAAACGCATCTTCTTACAGTAATTTTGATAATGACTATGGATTTCACTTATTGTACGGAACTCCCAAGGCAGACCAAACATTAGATGAAGTAAAAGAGCTATTAGTAGCACAACTAGAAAAAATCAAAAAAGGAGAGTTTGAAGACTGGTTATTAGATGCAGTGGTCAATGACCTTAGATTTTCTAAAATACAGCAATATGAAAATGCTACTTCTACAGCATATGCCTATTTAGATGCTTTTATTGGTTTTCAGGATTGGAAAAACCGTTTAGAAATGCTAGATAAGATGAAAAAAATTACGAAACAACAAATCATCGATTTCGCTAATACTACATATGCGAATAACTATGTAGCAGTACATAAAATAAAAGGAGAGGATAAAAATATTGTAAAAGTAGAAAATCCAGACATTACTCCTGTAGCATTAAATAGAGACAAAGAGTCTGAGTTTTTGAAACATTTCAATACCATAGAAAGTACTTCATTAACACCTAAATATGTAGATTATAAAGCAGCAATTCATGAAAGTATCACTAAAAATGGCTTACCAATTGCTCATGTAGAAAATCCAAATAATGATATTTTCGACTTAGACATTATTTTTGATATGGGAAGAGACCATGACAAAAAAATGAGTTTAGCTGCTGGGTATTTAGATTATTTAGGAACAGAAAAGTATACTCCTGAACAATTAAAACAAGAATTTTATAAAATCGGAGTAAGCTATAACGTATTTACAACAGATGATAAGACATACGTAAGAATTTCTGGTTTAAAAGAAAATCTAGATGCGGGATTAGCGCTGCTAGAAGAGTTATGGAATAACGCAGTACCAAATCAAGAAACATATGTAAAATACGTAGACAAAATCTTAAAAGGCAGAGTAGATTCGAAAACCAGAAAAGGAAATATTTTTTGGAATGGCTTGGCTAATTATGCTAAGTATGGAGAAAACTCTAGATTGCGTAATATTTTTTCAGCCTCGGAATTACTAGCGATCAATCCGCAAGAGTTAGTTACTAAAATAAAAGAATTACGTAATTATAAGCACCGTGCTTTCTATTATGGAAAAGACCTACCGTCTGCCATAGCATCGTTAGATACACATCATATCGTAAATAAAGAACTTACAGCGTATCCAGAAAAAACTGCTTATCTAGAAAAAGAAACAGGAGGTAATGTATACTTTGTAGATTACGACATGGTACAAAGCGAAATAGCTTTTATCGCCAAAGGATCTCTATTTGATGTTGATAAAATGGCAGCTTCAAGATTGTTTAATACGTATTTTGGGAGTGGCCTATCTTCGATTGTATTCCAAGAAATCCGCGAGTCTAAATCATTAGCCTATTCAGCATTTTCTAGTTACCAAAATGCTAGTGAAACAGGTAAATCTAATTATGTAACAGCATATGTAGGTACACAAGCCAATAAGCTACCGCAAGCGGTTGATGCCATGATGGAATTAATGACTACAATGCCAGAAGCAGAAGAACAGTTTAATCAGGCAAAAGAAGCTACATTAAAGAAAATAGCTGCGCAACGTATTACTAAATCAAATATATTCTGGAGCTACGAAAGACTAAAGAAAAAAGGAATAACTAATGATTATAGAGAAGCTATGTATGCAGCGATCCAAAAAATGACATTAGAAGATTTAAAAAACTTCTTTAATGAAAATATAAAAGGAGAGCACTACAATGTGTTAGTCATTGGAAATAAAAAAGAAGTAGATATGAAAGCATTATCCAAGTTAGGTAAAGTACAAGAAATGGATGTTGATTATCTATTTAACTATGAGAAAGATAAGGAAGATATTAAATTGTAATTACTAAAAAATATTTTCAAATAATAGTAAACCCTGTGAGAAATCACAGGGTTTGTTGTTGTACACCTAGTAGTAATTCTTATATTTGAAACCATAAAAATAATAGCGTTTGTTTTAAGAGTGTGTACTCTATTAGTAATAGAAAAAATTATAGTGCATACTTTTAATTGCTTATATGATATTCAAGTAAGGGTATCAATAATTACCACATAGTGCAAACGCTACAAAATAGATACAACCTAATGAATCTCTTACAAGGTAAAACAGCTATTATCACAGGGGCTACTCGTGGTATTGGTAAAGGAATCGCAGAAATTTTTGCAAAAAATGGTGCGAACGTAGCATTTACATACAGTTCTTCTGTAGCAGCGGCAAATACATTAGAAAAAGAATTAAATGAGCTAGGTGTTCAAGCAAAAGCATACCAAAGTAATGCGGCAAGTTTTGAGCAAGCAGAACAATTGGTAAAAGATGTCTTAGAAACATTTGGAGCCATAGATATCTTGGTCAATAATGCAGGGATCACCAAAGATAATTTGTTGATGCGTATGGGAGAAGAAGACTTTGATACGGTTATTGAGGTAAACTTAAAAAGTGTTTTTAACATGACTAAAGCTGTACAGCGTACCATGCTAAAACAGCGAAAGGGAAGTATTATTAACATGAGTTCTGTCGTAGGAGTAAAAGGAAATGCAGGGCAAGCTAATTATGCAGCATCAAAAGCTGGTATTATTGGTTTCTCAAAATCAGTAGCATTAGAATTAGGGTCTAGGAATATTAGAAGCAATGTCATTGCGCCTGGTTTCATAGAAACCGAAATGACAGGGAAATTAGACGAAAAAGTGGTAGATGAGTGGAGAAAATCAATTCCTTTAAAAAGAGGAGGATCTCCAGAAGACGTAGCGAATGCCTGCTTATTTTTAGCTAGTGATTTGAGTGCTTATGTAACAGGTCAGGTGATAAACGTAGATGGAGGGATGCTTACTTAAAAAAAAGTATCATGATATTTGTGGTAAATCAAGAGAAAGCATTGTATTTATAAGAAAAAGTCTGTTTTTTTAGAGGTAAAGTCTGTATATTTCATTTTTAGAACACAGTCATTTAGATATAAAACAAGTATACGCTAATTTTAGAATGCAACTACAAGACATCGGATTTATAATAGCATCAGTAATTATAGCAATTATCGTAGCGCTATTTCATTATATGTACAAAGCAAAGAGCAAAAAAAGTGGTATCACTTTGTTCTTTGCTTTTTTACGTTTTTTAAGTGTTTTTTTATTGTTAGTATTGCTTGTCAATCCTACATTCAAAAAGCACACATATTATACAGAAAAACCAAGCTTAGTGATCGCTGTAGATAATTCTGCATCTATACAGCACCTCAATCAAAGTAATAAAGCCAAAGAACTATTAGCAGCAATAGTAAATCATAAAGAATTACAAAATCGTTTTAAGGTAGATTACTATTCCTTTTCAGATCGGTTGGTAGATTCCCTGACTACTCGTTTTGATCAAAAACAAACCAATATTGCAAATGCACTAGAAGAGCTAGATCAGATTTATAAAAACACGACAGCACCTATTGTATTACTTACAGATGGTAATCAAACATATGGGAAAGAGTATCAGTTTAAAAATACTACGTACAAACAACAGATTTTTCCAATAGTGGTAGGGGATACAATGCGTATCACAGATACTAAAATAGAGCAACTAAACGTAAATCGGTATGCATATTTAAAAAATAAATTTCCTGTAGAGGCTATTCTCACATACACAGGTACTGAGGCTGTAGATACTAAATTTCTTATACGATCAGGATCAAAAGTATTACATTCTCAGACTCTTTCTTTATCGAAGGAAAATAGTTCAAAAATTATCACTGTACATTTACCTGCAGATGCGGCAGGAGTGCAGCAATTTTCGGCTCAATTAGTACCTATTAAAGAAGAACAAAATACGATTAATAATCTACAGAGTTTTGCAGTAGAGGTTATTGACCAAAAAACAAATGTTGTGTTAATTAGTGATATATCACATCCAGATTTAGGAGCAATAAAAAATAGTATACAGCATAATGAAAGAAGAAGTGTAGTCATTAAAAAACCATCAAAAATTAATGGATTTGATGATTATCAATTGGTTATATTATATCAGCCAACATCTAATTTTAGAGGAGTATATGCGGAACTACTTAAATCTAAAAAGAATTACCTTACTATTACTGGAGCCAAGACTGATTGGAGTTTTTTAAATGGTGTGCAACAAAATTATGCACAAGAACGAACTAGGCAGTCAGAATACTACTTACCTATATATAATCCTAATTATACTACTTTTCTAACAGAAAATATAGGTTTTGAGGATTTTCCACCATTAGTTGGAGCTTTTGGAGAAACGACGGTTAAAGCTGCTAGTGATGTATTGTTGTATAAACGTATTGGAGCTATTGAAACAAAAGACCCATTAGCGTTTACAATCGAAAACGAAGGTCAGAGAGAAGGGGTGTTATTGGGAGAAGGTATTTGGCGATGGAGAGCTCATAGCTATCTAGCTTCTAAAAACTTTGATACGTTTGATGATTTTTTAGGGAAGATTGTTCAATATCTAGCATCTACAAAAAAGAAAAGTAGATTAACCACTTCGGCAGCCTCATTTTATTATGGTAATGCTAGTATAAAGATCAAAGCGGCTTATTTTACCAAAAACTATGAATTTGACAGAAGAGGAAATTTACAAATCGCAGTAAAGAATAAAAAAACAGGAGCTGTACAACAAATCCCAATGTTGCTAAAAAATAATACGTATGAATCGGATATCACTAATTTAGCATCTGGAGATTATGAATATACTGTAACTGTACAAGGAGAGAATATAGCCAAATCAGGAGTTTTTGCAATATTGGATTATGATGTAGAACAACAATTGTTAAATGCAGATGTAACAAAACTAAAGCAATTAGCGACTCATACAGAAGGGAGCGCTTATTTTGTAGATCAATCCAATCAATTGATCAATGATTTGATAGCAGATCAGCGTTATCTTCCTGTGCAAAAACGCAGAGAAAGTATCGTATCATTGATTGATTGGAAATATCTCTTAGCGATCATCATTCTAGTATTGGCAATAGAATGGTTTATCAGAAAATATAAAGGACTTATTTAAAAATTAAACACTTATTATGGAAAAATTACCTAAAATTGGACTACCAATTCTTATTGTGATTGTGTTAGGAATTATTTTTATTTCTAAATCTACTGAAACCATCGGCTCGGGAGAAGCAGGTGTACTTTATAAAACATTTGGAGGGGGAGTGGTCACTGATCAACCACCACTTGGAGAGGGGTTTCATCTAGTAGCTCCTTGGAATAAAGTAATTGTATACGAAGTAAGACAACAAGAAGTCTTCGAAAAAATGCAGGTACTATCTTCTAATGGGTTAGAGATTAAATTAGATGCTTCTGCTTGGTTTCAGCCAGAGTATACTAAGTTAGGTCTACTACACCAGCAAAAAGGAGAAAACTATGTACAACGAGTATTATTACCTACTATACGATCTGCAGCGCGTAGTGTAGTGGGAAGATATACGCCAGAGCAATTGTATTCTAGTAAAAGAGATGCTATACAAAAAGAGATTTACGAAGAAACTAAAAAAATTGTGGGTAATCAATACATTCAATTAAATGAAGTATTGGTACGAGATGTAACATTACCACCTACGATTAAAGAAGCGATCGAACGTAAGCTAAAACAAGAGCAAGAGGCGTTAGAATATGAATTTAGACTAGCAAAAGCTAAGAAAGAAGCAGAAAGACAAAAGATTGATGCAGAAGGAAAAGCGGTAGCAAATCAAATTCTTAGTGCTTCATTAACAGATAAAATACTAAAAGAAAAAGGAATTGAAGCTACATTAGAATTGTCAAAATCCCCTAATACAAAAGTAGTAATCGTAGGATCAGGAAAAGATGGAATGCCATTGATTCTTGGAAATCAGTAATCTCTGTATTTCTGATTGAATACTGATTTTAATTTTACGAACTCATCTTGACTTTTTCTTTTTCCTAAAAAATGCCTGAAATTTACCTGTATTTCGTTACTTTTTTTGTTCGTAGCGCTGCTATGAATTTCAAAAAGTGCCTTATTCAGCCAAATTTCCTCTCATTTTCGGTTAAAAACAAAAAGTCAAGATGAAGTTCTACAAGAGGCACCTGTATCAGGTGTCTTTTTGTATGCCATATTCCAATTAAATAAAAGTTAAAAACTGTTTTATAGGGTAACATTTGTAGTGTTTGAACAATTACTAAGTATTGTTACATGAGTGCTACAATGAAACCTCAATACGTTATGAATATAAAAATTACTAAACACTTACTATTACTAGCTACATTACTAGTGTGTATACTACTTGTTTCTTGTGAAACAGATGAAAAATCAATAGTTACAGAATCTGTAACTGGAAATGATAAAGGATTTTATATCCGAGGGATATTGAATGATGAAAAAGTAAATATAGGTAGAAATGATAGTTTACCTATCAAACAAGATACCTATACCATAGATAATAACGGTAGTCAAACATTAGAAATAAATGTGCCAGAGAAAGATAGTGCGAGTTTTTGTTATGGAAGATATGTGAGCAGCATAAAATCAATTTTTCGATACGAAGAGCAACCTGAGGCAACAACTAACACTGAAGAAGACACTGAAAACATACCTGTATTCAAAGAAAAACCTATAACTGCTAAAATATACTTTTCTAAAATTCCTATTGATGAATGTATATTTTCTAAGGAATTAGAAGGGATGAATGATTTTTTTGATATGGGTACGTATCAATATGAGCGATTTAATGATAGTCTTTCGAATGTAGTTATTGTGGATTATTTTCCAGAAATAGTGACAGCGAATAAAGGAAGTTATTATTCATCTCGTTTCGGAGATAACGCTGATTCGGTTTTTGAAATCAAAAACGTAACATTCATGCCCGATCATAATTTTATTGTAGAAGGCATACTTTCTTGTAAGCTTTATAATTCCAAAGACTCGACTCTTTCTAAGGAATTAAAGGATGGAAGTTTTAGGATATGGGTACGAAGTAACTATAGGTAATTGCATAAGGAAATAATAGTTGTATACAAAAGCCTCTCTGTCACATCATACAGAGAGGCTTTTTTATTCTTAAATGTAAGAGGGGTTATATATTATTTGTTTTTTAACTCCTCTGCTTGTGCTGTCCAATTATCTCTTTCGATTCTACCAGGGAAGAACTGAATGAGTTCAGTAACTGTTTCGATATCTTCTATAGTGAATTTACTAATCTGATCAAAAGTATAGATACCAATACTATTTAGCTTCTGTTCAATAAAAGGTCCTACACCACTAATTAGTTTTAAATCGTCTTTTTGTGATGCATCAGCTTTACCGAAACTATCAAAATTCAATTTTGGTTTTTCAGTCTTGTCTCCATCGCTAATTGCTGCTATAGGTGCTACTTCAATCGGATCAGGATCCGCAGGAGGAGGAGTAAAGGTGGTATTTGCTTTTTTATAGTTCATGCTAGCATTGCGTAGTTTCTCTTTTTCTCTTAGACATTTATCTAGCTCTTCTTTGTATTTTTTCTTTAGGGCCCATCTAGAGAGTAGCCACCCTAGCAAGAACGCTAGGAAAAGTAATAAGAGTAAGCACCACCAATTGGCTTCGTTTAAAAAATCTAACATAGTTGCGTTGTTTATTTAGTTTACAATAATTTCTATTCTTCTATTTTTTGCCCTGTTTTCTGGCGTGTCATTAGGAACTGCAGGCGCTAATTCTCCTTTGGAACTGGCTTTTAGTTTTTCAGCTTCAATTCCTTTAGATTTGAAATAACGAAGTACATTTCTAGCTCTGGATAAGCCAAAAGCTTGATTCTGTTCATTACTTCCTACATTATCTGTATGTCCTGTAATTAACACTTTTTTAGAAGGATATTTGGTTAAATAGTTTTTGAGTTCTAAAGTGTAGTTGGCTAAAGTAGCGTCGGGTTTAAAACTAGTCGTACCGAAGTCTGAATACAATGTTTTATTGGCGATACCTTTTTCTATTTCTTCGATTCTATCAGTATCGATTGCATGGAAGTTTAAGAGGATTCCTCCTTTGTAATGACCGTTAGGATTGTAAGTATAGTCTTCTAACTTAGATTGTGCTAGAATTCTATCTCCGTTAATACCACCATCAGTTATTAAGAGGTTTTTGATAAAATTAGCTCTAGCTAATCCTAAGCTGTCTCCAGTGTTTTTTTCTGCGAGTGTTTCATATCCATAGATAATAATATCTTGATCCTGATGAATACCAAGATGGTTTGCTATTTTGCTAGGAAAATCAGCAATACTATCTGGTATAAATACGGTGCCATCAGTGTTATTAATACGTAGGTTTTCTGGATACCTAAAGACATCATTGTTTTGTAGGTCTTTAGCGTATAAGCCATGCGCGAGTGCAAGACTGTCTTCATACGCTTTTTTGGCAAGTGCAGCTGCCTTAGGGTCTATTTTTTCTTCTACTGCTGCACTGCTATGATTGCCGAGGCACCAACTACAGGAGTAGTACCACCACATCCCTAGCATAGCAAAGAGAAGAAAAAGTAAAAAAGAAAATAAAATTCTCATAAATGGATGATTAATGTTAGTATTTTAAATTTATAAAAATGTTTTTACTAAATGATTATAATATGTTGATTTATATGCAAAAAGAGATGAATTACAAAATTTTAAGCTGAAATGCATTCTGAAGAAAAATATTTTTTTTAATTTTGCAATCGTGAAAATAAAACAACATGAAAAGCATTTTTTTACATCATCATCATTCCTATACTTTCGCTCAAGCGTGGTAGGTTTGATATATGTATAAAATCAGTATAAGTATAAACCCGTTTGAGCAATTCAAACGGGTTTTTGTTTTGTAAACTAGTGAGAATTGATCAAACACAACAAATCATAATAATGTCGAAAATTAAAATTGCGATCCAAAAAAGTGGAAGGTTAAACGAAGATTCTGTAAACATCTTAAAAGATTGTGGGATTTCTATAGATAATGGTAAAGACCAATTAAAAGCTACTACTAGAAATTTTCCAATGGAGGTGATGTTTCTTCGCAATGGTGATATTCCTCAATATCTAAGAGATGGTGTGGTAGATATAGCTATTATTGGTGAGAATGTATTGGTAGAGAAAGGAGAAGATATTACTATCGTAGAACGATTAAACTTTTCTAAATGCAAAGTATCATTAGCTGTACCTAAAGACTTTAATTATACTTCTATTCAGGATTTAGAAGGAAAGAAAATCGCGACTTCATACCCTAATACTGTAAAGTCGTATTTAAAAGAGAAAGGAATTAATGCAGATTTACATCAAATTTCTGGTTCTGTAGAGATTGCTCCTAATATCGGACTGGCAGATGCGATTTGCGATATTGTGTCTAGTGGAAGTACATTATTTAAAAATAATTTAAAAGAAGTAGAAGTAATGCATACCTCAGAGGCGGTATTGGCGGTTTCTCCTAAAATATCAGCATCGAGTAAAGAGCTTTTAGAAAAACTACAGTTTAGAATTAAAGCAGTATTAAAGGCTAGAGCTTCGAAATATGTTTTATTAAATGCTCCAAATGATAAGATTGATAAAATTGTTCAGATTTTGCCAGGGATGCGAAGCCCAACGGTATTGCCACTTGCTGAAAAAGGATGGAGCTCTATACATACGGTAGTAGAAAAAAATAAGTTTTGGGATATTTTGGATGAACTGAAAGCAGAAGGTGCTGAAGGTATTTTAGTATGTCCAATAGAGAAAATGGTGCTATAAATTTAGAGAAATAGAAAGATGCAAAAGATATATGCTCCTAATAAGAGTGACTGGGATGTACTGCTAGAAAGGCCTACACAAACAGTGGCAGATATAGAAGGAACTGTACTGGCTGTTTTTGATGCTATAAAAGCAAAAGGTGATGAAGCGGTTAATGCGTATACGAAACAATTTGATCAGGTAACGATCGATACTATTTTAGTTAGTGCTGATGAAATTGCTGAAGCTACAACACTTATTGATGATGAATTAAAGGAGGCGATACAGTTAGCTAAAAATAATATAGAGGTTTTTCATAAAGCGCAAAAAACGAGCCAAGTGCATGTAGAAACAACTACAGGAGTGGCTTGCTGGCAAGAAAAAAGGCCTATCCAAAAAGTAGGATTATATATACCAGGAGGGACAGCTCCTTTATTTTCTACAATATTGATGTTAGCAGTACCAGCTACGCTAGCAGGCTGTAATGAGATTGTATTGTGTTCTCCTCCTAATAAAGAAGGTAAAATACATCCTGCTATTTTGTATACTGCGCATCTTTGCGGTGTTACTACTATTTGCAAGGTAGGGGGTATACAGGCTATTGGAGGAATGACTTTTGGTACAGCATCTATACCAAAGGTGTATAAGATATTTGGTCCCGGAAATCAATTTGTAACGGTGGCGAAACAATTGGCTACTAAATTTTCGGTAGCTATCGATATGCCTGCTGGTCCTAGTGAATTATTAGTTGTAGCGGATGATACGGCTAATCCAGCGTTTGTAGCTTCGGATTTATTGAGTCAGGCAGAGCATGGAAAGGATAGTCAGGTTATTCTGGTAACGACTTCTAAAGAACTGATGTCGGCTGTAGCAGAAGAAGTGATCACACAATGTGCTGTATTGCCTAGAGAAGAAATTGCTACCGCTGCTATTGCAAACTCTAAAATGATTTATGTAGAAGATGATGCTACTGCGATTGAATTGATCAATCTATACGGACCAGAGCATTTTATTGTATGTGTAGAAGATGAGGATTTTTACATAGACAATATTGTTAATGCGGGTTCTGTGTTTATAGGTAATTATACGCCTGAAAGTGCAGGAGATTATGCTTCGGGTACGAATCATACACTGCCTACAAATGGATATGCAAAACAATACAGTGGTGTGAATTTGGATAGTTTTATGAAGGCCATGACATTTCAGAAAATCACGGCAGAAGGTATCCAAACCATTGGACATGCAATAGAAAAGATGGCAGCAGCCGAAGGTTTAGAGGCACATAAAAATGCTGTAACATTGCGATTGAAAAGCTTGCAATAAGTAAGCGTTTAGTTTTTGGTGAAATAGCTTAGTACTGATGAATAATGAATACAATACCATTTAATATAGAAAAACTAATTAGAGATAATATCAAGGGACTAAAGCCTTATTCGTCTGCTAGAGATGAATATGTGTCTGATGGTTCTGAGATGACATTTCTCGATGCGAATGAAAACCCATATGAAAATGGAGTAAACAGATATCCAGACCCACAGCAGCGTAGCTTAAAAAAGGTGTTGGCTACCCAAAAGGGAGTGACAGTAGACAATATATTGTTAGGTAATGGAAGTGACGAAGTACTCGATTTGATTTTTAGGGCTTTTTGTGAGCCTAAGCAAGATACAATTCTCACATTACCTCCTACATATGGAATGTATAAGGTATTAGCTAATATTAATAATATAGAAGAACACGAGGTAGTATTGACTAAGGATTTTGAACCTGATGTTGATGCAATACTGGCAGCCGTAACAAACAGAACCAAATTGCTGTTTTTGTGCTCTCCTAATAATCCTACAGGAAATTCTTTTTCGGATACGGCTATTGAAAAGTTATTAACTAGTTTTTCTGGGCTAGTAATTATTGATGAGGCGTATATAGATTTTTCTTCTAAAGAGAGTTGGGTTACGAAAATAAATACATATCCTAATCTAATAGTGACACAAACCTTGTCAAAAGCGTATGGACTAGCAGGGATACGTCTTGGGCTATGTTATGCTTCTAAAGCCATCATTGCTGTATTGAATAAAATTAAACCGCCCTATAATGTAAATGAACTGACACAGCAGCGTGCGTTAGATCGTGTATTGGATGTGGATAGGGTACAGCATGAAGTAGCTGCGATACTAAAGGAAAGAGAAGTTTTGGTAAAGGCGCTAGCAGCAATAAATTTCGTCACTAAAATTTATTCTACAGATGCGAATTTTGTACTGGCTGTTGTTGATAACGCAACGAAGCGTTATGATCAGTTGCTCGCTAAAGGGGTGGTTGTAAGAAATAGAACGACACAGCCTTTGTGTGAGAATACATTGCGATTTACGATTGGTACTCCGCAAGAGAATGAACGATTAATAGCTGCATTACAGGCATTAGAATAAAGCATAAAAAAGTATCCTATAAAATTGGATTGATATAAGCGTTATGAAACAAGCTAGTATAAGAGTTATAATACTTAGGTTTGTTACATATGCCCTTTAAAACAATAAAATAGATGAAAAAGAAAGTATTATTTATAGATAGAGATGGTACTATCATAAAAGAAACGGTTGATGAACAAATCGATGCGTTCGAAAAAATGACATTTTATCCTAAGGCATTTACTTTTTTGGGTAAAATAGCGAAAGAGTTGGATTATGAATTGGTAATGATTACGAATCAGGATGGATTGGGAACGGATGTGTTTCCTGAGGATACTTTTTGGCCAGTGCATAATTTTATTTTGCAATCTTTTGAAAATGAAGGAGTGGTGTTTGATAAGGTGTTCTTAGATCGAACATTTCCGCATGAGAATGCGAATACTAGAAAACCGGGTACAGGTTTATTGACTGAGTATTTTTCGGAGGCGTATGATTTAGAAAATTCTTTTGTGATTGGTGATCGACTCACAGATATTGAATTAGCAAAAAATCTAGGTGCAAAAGGGATTTATATCAATGATGAAACGCATTTAGGTACAGGCGAAATTACGGTTAAAAGAGAAGAATTAGATACTATAATTGCATTAGAATCTAATGACTGGGAGGCGATTTATGAGTTTTTAAAGTTACAAGATCGCGTAGCTGAGATTACGAGAAAGACGAATGAAACGGATATCTATATTCAAGTAAATCTTGATGGAACTGGAAAGAGTACTATTGCTACTGGTTTGGCATTTTTTGATCATATGTTAGATCAGATTGCTAGACATGGACAGATGGATCTAACAGTGAAGGTACAAGGAGATTTAGAGGTAGATGAGCACCATACGATAGAAGATACAGCGATAGCACTTGGAGAGGTATTTGGTACTGCACTGGGGAATAAGCTGGGAATTGAACGTTATGGCTTTTGCTTACCAATGGATGATTGTCTAGCGCAAGTAGCGATAGATTTTGGAGGACGCAATTGGCTCGTTTGGGATGCGGATTTTAAACGTGAAATGATCGGTAAAATGCCTACAGAGATGTTTTATCACTTTTTTAAATCATTTACAGATGGTGCCAAAGCGAATTTGAATATCAAGGCTGAGGGGACGAATGAGCATCACAAAATCGAAGCTATTTTTAAGGCATTTGCAAAAGCGATTAAAGTAGCTGTGAAAAGAGATCCAGAAAAAATGATTTTACCGAGTACGAAAGGTATGCTTTAATTATAGAGAATGAAGATAGTCATTATAAATTATGGTGCGGGTAATATTCAATCCATCAAGTTTGCGATTCAGCGACTGGGGTATGAAGCGATATTAAGTGATGATCCTGCTACGATTATATCCGCAGATAAAGTGATTTTTCCAGGTGTTGGTGAGGCGAGTAGTGCTATGAAAAAACTACGGGCTTCTGGTCTGGATACTATTATACCTACATTACGACAGCCTGTGCTAGGTATTTGTTTAGGCATGCAATTGATGTGTGCGTATACAGAGGAAGGAGAGACTGAAGGACTCGGTATTTTTGATGTAGCAGTAGAGCGATTTAATAGTGGAGTAAAGGTGCCACAAATCGGTTGGAATCAGATTCGATCGCTTTCCTCTCCATTGTTTGATGGGGTTACTGAAGATGAATATGTGTATTTAGTACATAGCTACTATGCGCCTATAACACCTTATACAGTGGCTACTACTTCTTATGGTACGGATTACACAACGGCATTGCATAAAGATAATTTTTATGGGACGCAGTTTCATCCCGAAAAAAGTAGTAGTGTGGGAGAGAAAATTTTATTGAATTTTTTAAATAGCTAGTGTAGTTGATTTTTATAAGGAGCAAGTTTTATGAATTATTTTTTTAATATATCATAGATGTAATTGCGTTAGGGATAGCAGTGGAAATCCCACAGCCCGACGGTAGGAGGAGCGAGGAATTGTAGCGGATAGCCCGACCCTTGGGGAACGCCCAAATACTAGTGAAAATGAATCTATAAAACGACACGATAATTATAGTATAAATACGATTTTAATGAGAATAATACCAGCAATAGATATTATAGATGGGAAGTGTGTACGTCTCTCAAAAGGAGATTATGATACGAAAAAGGTATATAATGAGCATCCTTTAGAGGTAGCTAAGCAGTTTGAAGATCATGGGATTACCCATTTGCATTTAGTAGACTTGGATGGTGCAAAATCGAAGCATATTGTAAATCATGCTATTTTAGAACAAATTGCTGTAAAGACGCAATTAAAGGTTGATTTTGGTGGTGGATTAAAAACGGATGAGGATTTAAAAATTGCTTTTGAAAATGGTGCAAATCAGGTTACTGGAGGAAGCATAGCAGTGAAAGATCCGAATACTTTTAAATCTTGGTTGACCAAGTATGGAAGTGAGAAAATTATTTTGGGAGCAGATGCCAATAATGAAAAAATAGCTGTCAGCGGTTGGCTAGAAGAGAGTGACCAAGAATTGATTCCGTTTATTAAATCCTATCAAAAAGAAGGGGTTTCATACGTGATCTGTACAGATATTAGTAAGGATGGAATGCTAGAAGGGCCTTCTTTTGATGTATACAAAAGAATTTTAGCTGCATGTGAGACTACAGGTACAGGAGATCAAAAATTACAATTGATCGCTTCTGGTGGGATTTCTACTTTTGAAGAGTTACCTAAATTGGCAGCTATGGGATGTGAAGGTACGATTATCGGAAAGGCGATTTATGAAAATAGAATTAGTCTAAAGCAGTTAGAAAATTATATACTTCAAGGTGCTTAATAACTATTGGTGTCTAATTTTTTGTTAGATACACTAAATGATTGATTTATGTTAACTAAAAGAATTATACCTTGTCTAGATATTAAAAATGGACGTACTGTAAAGGGGGTGAATTTTGTAGATTTGCGCGATGCAGGTGACCCTGTAGAATTGGCGCAATTATACTCAGATGCAGGGGCTGATGAGCTGGTGTTTCTGGATATTTCTGCTACGGAAGAAAGACGAAAAACATTAGCAGATTTAGTGCTGCGAGTAGCAGAAAAAGTAAATATACCCTTTACTGTAGGAGGTGGGATAGCTTCTGTAGAGGATGTAGATATTTTATTACAGAACGGAGCTGATAAGGTATCTGTAAATTCTTCTGCGGTACGTAATCCAGAGTTAATTAATGAACTATCGGGAAAATTTGGGAGTCAGTGTATAACAGTAGCTATTGATGCTAAACAAATTGATGGTGAATGGATCGTACATTTGGTAGGAGGAAAAGTACCTACATCTCTTAATTTATTTGAATGGGCTAAAGAGGTGGCAGCACGTGGGGCTGGTGAAATTTTATTTACATCGATGGATAATGATGGTACTAAAGACGGTTTTGCAAACGCAGCATTAGCTAGGTTATCAGAAGAGTTAACGATTCCTGTGATTGCTTCGGGTGGTGCTGGTACGATACAGCATTTTGTAGATACATTTACAGAAGGTAAATCAGATGCTGCTCTGGCTGCAAGTATTTTTCATTTTAAAGAGATTGAAATCAGTGATCTAAAAAAAGAACTTGACAATAATAACATTCCTGTACGCTTATAGTATACTCTCTATAGAATATTAGAGATTAATTTGGTTAGATATAATTATGGAAATAAATTTTAATAAAAATAATGATGGTTTAGTACCTGCGATTATTCAGGATGCTGATACTAAAAATGTACTGATGCTTGGTTATATGAACGAAGCAGCGTATGAAAAAACAATGGCTACTGAAAAAGTTACTTTTTATAGTCGTACGAAACAACGTCTATGGACGAAAGGTGAGGAGAGTGGTCATTTCCTGAAATTAGTGGATATCCAAAATGATTGTGATACTGATACATTATTACTAACGGTGCACCCTGTTGGACCTACCTGCCATGAAGGTACTGATACTTGCTGGGGACAAGAAAATACACAAACTTTTGGTTTTTTATCTACATTAGAACAGACGATACAAGATAGAAAGGACAATCAAGATGATGAACAATCGTATGTAGCCTCTTTGTTTCGAAAAGGAATGAATAAAATAGCACAAAAAGTAGGAGAAGAGGCTGTAGAAGTAGTGATAGAAGCTAAGGATGATAATGAGAAACTGTTCTTAGATGAGAGTGCAGATCTACTATTTCATTATTTAATTTTATTAAAAGCAAAAGGGTATTCATTAAATGATGTTGTAGAGGTTTTAAAGTCAAGAGGTTAGTGTTTTTTTTTAAAAAATAGGGGTAACAAATCTTCTTTTTTTGACACTATATAATAATTATAAAACTTGCAAACAGTAAAATTGTAATAAAAAGACTACAGTAATGTAGTTTTTTTTCGTTCAAAAAACTCATTAAACAGTTTATGTGAGTTTTTTTTGGGTTAAAATGCAAATATTTGCTATTAGATAGATGTTATTTGTAAAATAATTCATTGTTTTGTTAAACAATTTGTTTAAATAATTTCTGGAAAATGCTGTATAACAGCAAGAAAGATGTCGTTTAAATAATTGTTAGAAGCATAAGTACATCAAAAAATAATTGGTTTTCTGTATAGAGAAGGCCTAGGGTTTTAAATGTATTTAAAAAACGTATCGTTTTTAGACATAATAATTATTATTAATTAAATGTATGCTGACCAACCTTACACTACGTATACTACAATATAAAGTATTATATGTGCTGTTACAAAAGGCATATATCAAATTTTTAAATTTTGAAGTATATAAGAAAACCGATATTACTATGTATAGTAGTGGTATCTCTGTTGTCTGATGTAATGATTGCACAATGCAATCAGGAGCAGACGATTACTAAATGTGACATCTTATCAATAGATTTTGATACTGATGGTAGACCTGATGGAATTATTAATTTGTATGCAGAAACAGGGACTACACCAGCAGATGGTGTTTGGTCTACTTCTGTAGATATTGCCATTACTTTAGATACCACGACTGGTAATTTATCTACATGGGAGTTGCGAACTTCTTCTCTAAATATTGAAAACTATCAGTTTGTTTTATCCAATACTACGTGTGGTACAGATCCTGTACTTACAGCTAATTTAGTACTGGGTGCTTATTCTGGTATAGCATTGCCTCCTGATGATGATGATATTAATTATTATATCTGTAATACAGACCAGGTAGATTTGAATACAGTATTGGTGTCTAATAATGTAATACCAGTAGCACATATTAATGGTACTTGGTCATTGGCTCCTAATAACCCAGCAGGAGGAATCTTGAATGAAAGCAAGTTTTCGGGGGTTGTAGATTACCAGCCTGGAATCCCTAGAATTGATCAAAATGTTTATGAATTGGTGTATACTGTGCCAGGAATAACACCCTGTGCTCCTTCTGCACAAACAACTGTAAAGGTATCTGTAGTGCGACAAGTAGATGCAGGAACTCCTACGCTAACCGCTATTTGTGAAAGTGAAATTATAGCAGGTAATTGGGGTGCTGATATAGATGTGCGTGATGATCAATATCTTTTGGGTGAGGATATTGAAGGGTTTTGGAAAGATGATCTGAATGGAACAAGTCAAAACCTAATTATCAATATCGAAAATTTATATGATGCACTTACAGTAAATGGTACAAACCCCAGATTCGGCTGTAAATCGTATAATTTTGAATACATCGTAGAAAAGAGATCAGTAGTATGTAATGATGAAAATGCTGTGGTTTCTTTCGTGATTTATGAACAACTTAGAGATTTAGCACAAAATACGTTTCCTTCTTTATGTCCAGGAAAAACAGAAGACCCTCCTCTGATCGTCGAGTTGTATGACTTAATTGGATTTACACCTGGTTTTGAATATTTTAGTGAAGAGTTTACGAATTGGGAATTTATCTCTGGACCGAGTGATTTAGGATTAGTAACTAAGAGAACAACAGATCCTATGCTTTCGATAGATGATCTACGTTGTATGGAAGATCCTGCTATTACAGATGATGCTTTAGAAGCACCATACTACGATCCTAAAGGAAGTGTTAATATAACAGGAGCACAAGCAGGCGAATATAGATTTCGATTTTATGTATGTTCGGAGGTTGTAGGGTTTGGATGTGATCAATGTCCTAATCGAGAGATAGAAGTAGTATTACAGATTTTGCCTGAGGACTATGCGGGTGAGGATACTATTGTAGAGCTTTGTGAGAGTGAAGGGAGTGTAGATCTAAGAAGCCTGTTAAGTACTAATGGCACTGACACTGTAGTTACGACAGGTACTTGGACGGATGCTGATGGAAATACAGTGCCAAATACTTTTGATTTTCCTGCGGTTACGTATCCTGCTACGTTTACATTTACATATGGAACTGTGACTGCGGATAATTGTTTAGATGATGCTGAATTAACGCTAACAGTTTTAAAATTACCAAATGCAGGTACGGATGGAAGTATCACTTTATGTTCTGATAATTTAACGATTACTTTGTTTGATTTATTAGGGGGGACACCAGACACAACGGGTATTTGGACGGGCCCTTTTGGTTATCAATCAGAGGATCACTTAGGTGTTTTTGATGCTGCTGATATAAGCCTACCTATTTTGGGGCCTGGAGTATATACTTATACGGTACCAGGGAATACATCATGCACAGATCCTGATGTAGCTAGTGTAACGATCAGTGTGGTAGATCCAGTAGCTATTGGTACGGATCGTTTTGATACATTTTGTAAGATAGATGGGCGTGTAAATTTATTCTCAATTTTGGATAATGATACTCCGAGGATTGGTGGATTCGAGGACACGGATGGTACGGGAGCTTTACTAGCAGATGGTACATTAGAGTTTGAAACACTTACGAATGGAATATTTAATTTTAGATATGTAATTCCGAATACAGCACCTTGTGATGAGTCTGCATTAGTGGTGTCTGTTCAATTAGTAGATTTACCAGAGCCAGTAGTGCCCGCACAAGAATTTTGTATCCTAGATGCAGCCAGATTAGATGATATACCGGTAGATGTATCGAACTATAACTGGTATAGTACTATAGAAAGTACATCTCCTATTATTGATAATCCTTTATTATTTGATGAACAAGTGTTTTACATTGCTACAGTAGATGCTGATAATTGCGAATCAGAACGTGTATCGGTTAGTGTAACTATCCTAAATATGGGAGAGCGATTTGCTGATGGCAGTATCTGTACATTGGATTTCCAAGACGGTGTTTCTCCTGATGGGAATAATCAAAATGATACGTTTCAGTTAGTAAGAGATGATATTCCACAGCCTTTTAATATTCCTGAGGCATTTCCAGATCATTCGTTAGAGATTTTTAATCGTTATGGTACTAAGGTGTTTGAAGGTACTATTAATACGCAAGAGTTTAGAGGAGAGAGTAATGTATCGATACGATTAGGTGATGATCTACCATCAGGTACTTATTTCTACATTTTTAATCCAAATTTTGAAAATAATCTTCCAATTCAAGGAAGTTTTTACCTAAGTAGATAATAGCCATGAGATCAATCTTTATTTTTAGTATTGCTTTTTTCGTATGTGTAATCACATATGGACAGCAAGAGCCACAATACTCTCAGTATATGTACAACATGAGTACGGTCAATCCTGCATATGTAACGAATCAGAGTGGATTAATTTCTACAGGTTTGTTATACAGAAATCAATGGACTGGGATAGAGGGATCTCCTGAAACAGCAAATGTTTTTGGAAATATTCCTCTAAATGAGAAAATAGAACTCAGTGTTAATTATATAAATGATAGGATAGGAGATGCACTGAGTGTAAATAATAACTACTTTAATGTAGATTTTGCATACATTACGCAGTTGTCGGATGCATTTCGTCTGTCTTATGGATTGAAAGCGGGTATCAATAGCTTTAAGTTAGATGCTGCTGGATCCGATGTAGCAGATGATCCAGCTTTTGCAGCAGCTAATTCGGAGTTACAGCTTACAGTGGGAGCAGGTTTGTTTTTATTTACGCATAATTTTTATTTTGGAGTTTCTTCTCCTAATGTATTGCCTAATGATGTAAGTATTGGTGCTTTTGGAGTAGCGCAGTCTAAAACACATTTATATGCTATTTCGGGTTATGTGTTTGATTTTGTATCGAATGTAAAATTAAAACCTTCTGTGGTTGCAAAACAGGTTATTGACTCACCTCTTACATTTGATGTGTCTTTGAACTCGTTATTATATGATAAAATAGAATTAGGAGTCTCATATCGTTTTGAAGATGCAGTAGTAGCGCTCGCAGGATTTAATATTACTCGTAACCTAAAGATTGGATATGCTTATGATTTTAGCACTAGTAGGTTGAGTGGATATAATAATGGAAGCCATGAAATCATGTTGTTGTACAATTTTGATTTGCTTAATTTTAGAAATAAACATACATCTCCAAGATTCTTCTAGCATATTATGAAAAAAATTACACTAATATTAATAGCCATTTTTACTGTGCAGATGTCTTTTGCACAGAAAAAGAGTAGAGCAGATCGTTTTTTTGAAAAAGGAGATTATATCAATGCTGCCAAAGAATATGAGCAGCAATTAGATAAAGAAGGTTACTCTAAAGAAATTTTACAGAATATAGCAACAGCCTATTATAATACATTTCAATTTAAAGAAGCGTATCGATATTTAAAGATGCTAAAAAAAGGACGGTTTTATCAAAAAGATAAGTCCTATGATAATAGCTATAATTTTATGCTCTATCAAGTATTAGCTTCTTTAGGCAAATACCAGTCATCTGTAAAGATATTAGATGCGTATAAAAGAAATGAAGGAGACTTATCATTGAACGCTTCTGATGCAATTACTACTATAGAGGCTTTTAAGCTTAAAGATGATGATTATACGATACAAGAAACACAGTTTAATACGGATGCTTCTGAATTTGGAGCTGTAAAAATAGATAGTACGATCTATTTTACTTCTGATCGAGGTACTGGTAGTAATTTTATGGGAAAAAAATATGAATGGACCCATCGTTCATATTTAGATATTTATAGTGTAAAAGTAAATGAAGCACTAACACCTACTTCTGAAATTGAAGCATTGGAATCTACGATTAATACGAAATTACACGAAGGTAATTTTTGTTTTAGTGCAGATGGAAATACGATTTATTTTTCGAAGAGTAATTCTGAAAAGGGTAAAAATAAATACGATAGTTTAGGTACGAATGTGGTGTATCTATATAAATCGGTAAAGGTAGATGGTGTGTGGTCTAAATCAGAGAAACTTCCTTTTAATAATAAAGAATATTCTATAGAGCATCCAGCTTTAAGTGTAGATAATATGATTCTGTACGTAGCTTCTAATAAACCAGGTGGCTATGGAGATTTTGATATCTATTCGATAGCGATTAATACTGATGGCACGTATGGAACTCCTATGAATATGGGGCCAATCATTAATACGCCTCATCGGGAGCAGTTTCCTTTTGTACGCAATGATGGTGCTTTGTTTTTCTCTTCTAATGGCCATTTAGGGCTGGGGATGATGGATATTTTTGTCTCAGAATTACAAGGGCTAACGTATACAAAACCTGTAAATTTAGGAGCTCCCATAAATTCTAGTTTCGATGATTTTTCTATCAGTTATTACAATGATACAGATGGCTTTTTTGCCTCTAATAGATTGCATAAAACAGATGATGATATCTTTTCTTTTACGCAGACTGGAGAGATTTTTCGTAGAAAATATATAGCTAGGTTTGAGGTAAAAGATTTTGCTACCGATAATTATGTACCTAATGCTAAAGTTGCAATACATGATACTAAGGGAACTGTGATTTATGAACAGCAATTGGATAGTGTAGGAACGTTCAGTGCAGAAATTTTTCCTGATCGGTATGATTTTAGAGCTTCTGCAGAAGGGTATAAATCAAATATGAAGCCTATTTTGATCAAAGATAAAGAGCAGGAAACGTATCTTATCTATTTAGAAAAAGAAAAACCATTAGTTACAGAGACTACACCAGAAACATTAGCGAATACACCTAGTATAACGTCTACGCCCAAAGAAAAGCAATTAACTCCTGCTGAATTGAGAAAAGAATTATTAGCAGATAAGGAAGGGCCAGAAGTAGTGGAGAAAAACGGTAAGTTATTTTTCCAATTACCTCCTATTTATTTTGATTATGACAAATGGAATATCAGGGCTGATTCTAAAAAAGTATTGGATGCGTTTGCACTAAAATTAGAAAAGTATAAAACAGTATACATAAAAATTGATTCTCATACGGATAGTAGAGGTACAGCAGAGTACAATCAAGTACTGTCTGAAAAACGTGCGGAATCGACTAGAAATTATTTAGCACTAATAGGGTATGTAAATGCGAGGCGAATGAAATTCGAAGGATTTGGAGAGTCTAAACCATTGATTGATTGTGAATCTAAGGAATGCTCAGAAAAAGAACACCAAACCAATCGTAGAAGTGAATTTGAAATTATTAAATACTAAGATGATTTAAACTTTTTTCAATTTGTATAAAATAACAGCCTAGGTATTAAGGCCTTGGCTGTTTTAGTTTTATTATTCAGGATATATAAAACGCCGTCTTTTATATTCAGAAGCGTATAAAAGATCTACTCCTTTACTATCATAGTAGGATAGTACACTGGTATTGGTCGTAAAGGGTTGTCCGTTTTTTTTGAGAATGGTAGGTGCTCCATTTTTTGAAAACGCATATGAACTGTACAGCATTCTACTATAAAAATCAAAAGGACTTTTTTCTTCGCCTACGTAACCATTTTCTATATAAGTCTTAAAATTAGAGGTATATGCTGGTTGTATATTTTCGTGTACAATGGTTATAAAGTGATGTCTATCTTTTCGACTATGCTCATGCCATAACCCTATAGCGTGTCCAATTTCATGAATAGTATTGCCTGTGGTACATTGATCAGCTAGTGTAATAGTTTGCATGCCTCCAATCTTACCTATGTAAGAGGAACAACCGCTTCCATTTACAAATAAGATGTAATCTTTTTGATAATTTCTGGGCTTAAATTTTAATTTGGTTTTGGATTCCCAGTGATGAATAGCATCAATCACTCTTTGTTTATTGGGTAAAGTATTACTAATGACGTAGTATACATAACCCTTGTGCCATAACTGATCTGGTTTTGTAGTGCTTTTGGATGTGTTTTCTGTAGTAGGGATTAAAATATCACCTTCAAAAACATAGTGATCATTAATTTCAGTCACGGCTAGCTGTTGTCTTCTAAAATTAATAAGCGTATGATTGCCTTTTTGGTTAGGAAATGCTAATTCGGGGTATACAACATTAGCATTTTCGATTTCATACACTTCTTCTAATGCGTCACTACAAGAAATCATGTTCAGTAGTAAGACGGCTTTCATGCTTGATAGTAAAATTTTTTTCATAATTAAAAAGGTTTAAAAGTATCTATATAAAATACTTAAAATATTGATTGTAAGCAATTTATAAGTTTGTTTCTTTTGGGTTTTAGTAATAAGTTTATGGTACTGACGTAGGGATAAACATATTGATTTAGAAGATGAAAAGCAGCTTGTTTAGAGATGGTGTAAGAAAGGATACGAAGCTAAATAGTTATATGACTGTAAATTAGTAATGAATGTTACCTATGTTTTGAGGAGCAATGTTTTGTTTTCTAATAAATTAAATTGTAATTTTGCACTCCTTTTTAGCGAGTAAGAAAATAAAAAAAGGGGATGTCACTAATTTACAAAACGCTTCTGTAGCTGTTTTCGCTTTGATTTTCAAATAGGTACAGGATACAAATTTTATCTTCAATGTCTGAAGAAACTAAAAACACAGATGTTCAGGAAGTAGCTGAAACGAAAGCTGCACCTGCTGTATCTCCACAACAAGAAAACCCTGAGCAATTTTTAAAAGATTTTAACTGGCACAACTACGAGGAAGGAATCGATCCTATCGCTGACTCTAAATTAGAAGAGTTTGAAAAGTTAGTAGCAGAGAACTTCGTAGATACATTGAATGACGAGGTAGTAATGGGAACTGTAATCAATATTACAGATCGTGATGCTATTATCGACATCAATGCTAAGAGTGAAGGTGTTATTTCATTAAACGAATTCCGTTATAACCCAGACTTAAAAGTAGGTGATAAGGTAGAAGTATTAATTGATGTAAGAGAAGATGCTACTGGACAATTAATTCTTTCGCATCGTAAAGCACGTGTGATCAAAGCATGGGATCGCGTAAACAATGCACATGATACTGGAGAAATCGTAAATGGTTTTGTAAAGTGTAGAACTAAAGGTGGTATGATTGTAGATGTTTTCGGAATTGAAGCATTCTTACCAGGTTCACAAATTGATGTAAAACCTATCCGTGATTATGATGCATATGTAGGAAAGACAATGGAATTCAAAGTGGTAAAAATTAACCACGAGTTCAAGAATGTCGTAGTTTCTCATAAAGCGCTTATCGAAGCTGATATTGAAGAGCAGAAGAAAGAAATCATCGGTCAATTAGAAAAAGGTCAAGTATTAGAAGGTACTGTGAAGAATGTTACTTCTTACGGTGTATTCGTAGATCTTGGAGGAGTTGACGGACTTGTACATATTACAGATCTTTCTTGGTCTCGAATCAATCACCCGAATGAGATTGTAGAGCTAGATCAGAAATTAAATGTAGTAATCTTAGACTTTGATGAGGCTAAGACACGTATCCAATTAGGTCTTAAGCAATTAAAGCCACACCCATGGGAGGCTCTTAATAGCGAACTTAAGGTAGGTGATAAAGTAAAAGGTAAGGTAGTTGTAATCGCTGATTACGGTGCATTTATCGAAGTAGAAGAAGGTGTAGAAGGATTGATCCACGTATCTGAAATGTCATGGTCTACGCACTTACGTTCTGCACAAGACTTCGTAAAAGTTGGTGATGAAGTAGAGGCTGTAATCCTTACATTAGACAGAGAAGAAAGAAAAATGTCTCTAGGTGTGAAGCAATTGACGCCAGATCCATGGACTGATATTACTTCTAAGTACCCTGTAGGTTCTAGACATACTGGAATCGTACGTAACTTTACGAACTTTGGTGTATTTGTAGAATTAGAAGAAGGTATTGATGGGTTGATCTACATCTCTGATTTATCTTGGACTAAGAAAATCAAGCACCCATCAGACTTTACGAATGTAGGTGATAAGTTAGAAGTTATCGTATTAGAATTAGATGTTGAAGGACGTAAATTAAGCCTTGGACATAAACAAACTGAGGAAAACCCTTGGGATAAGTACGAAACTGAATTTGCTGTAGGTACTAAGCATACAAATGTAATTACTGAAATTGTAGACAAAGGTGCTACGATAGAATTTAATGAAGATATTGTTGCTTTCGTACCAACTCGCCACTTAGAGAAAGAAGATGGTAAGAAATTAGCAAAAGGTGAAGAGGCAGAATTCCAAATCATTGAGTTCAATAAAGAATTCAAGAGAGTAGTAGCTTCACATACAGCTTTATTCAAAGAAGAAGAAGCTAAGATCGTAAAACAAGCTGCTAAGAAAGCTGCTGCTTCTAGTGCTGAGAAAACAACACTTGGAGATATCGATGCTTTAGCAGATCTTAAAGCAAAAATGGAAAAAGGAGGAAACTAGTCAGTAGTATCTTTTTTCTAAAATAGTAAAAACCGCTCTTATTCGTAAGAGCGGTTTTTTTATTTTAAATGCGTTAGGGATAGTAGCGGCATCCTTTTTTGGTTTTCTGAAAAACCAAAAAAGATACAGCGGATAGCCCGACCCTTGGGGAACGCCCAACTACAAAAAAAGAACAAGTAGTTCGGTTTGATGAAATAAAATGTTTGTTAAATAAAGGTTATGAATTAAAGAAGTGCTTTTTTTGAATAAATAAAGGGATATTTTCTTCTGTAATAAAGGGAAATACCCCTTGTTTTTTCGGTAATTATTTTATTTACAAAAGATTAGACTATTAAAAAAAATGAATGTTAAATAGCTTGATTATATGATTTTTATGGGTATAGCTTATTTCAGGCATTGTTTTTAAGTAAACATCTAATTAACAATAGCTTAAGATGGTTTTTAGGGAGGTGAGATGTCTATTTTGTTAATTTTAAGTCACTTTCTATGCTAGTATTATTTATGTAATATACCTGCTTTTTTTACACAAGGTGCTAGTGTCGAAAATCGACTTAATCATTAATAAACCAAACACACAAAAAATGAAAAATTTTTTAATTGCCTTATTCGCGTTATTTGCCATTGTATCTTGTGAAAAAGAAGAGCAATTCGCATCAGACTCTATAGAAAATAAATCAGCTTCATTTATTCTTAATGGCACTGCGTATGCTATCGAAAAAAACGAAGACGGAACTACTAATACTTCATTACTAGACGCTAAAGTAGCCACTATTTTAGCTACAGGGTATAGTTTAGAGATTAGCAATTCTGATGATATCTATCTTTTCGAAACTAATGAAGCATTAAATGAATATATAGAAGCGCATGTAGCAGCTACAGTTGTTTCTGATCCAGCAGATACAAAATCATTAAAAGCATTAGCGTTTTTTTATGAGCATCATAAATTTATTGGTGGATCACGTGTAGGAAGAGATGCTTTTTACTTTAGTAACTTAGCAGCAGCTCCTCATAATTTTAACGATCGTATTTCTTCATGTCAGATAGAAAATTTTTCTAGTAAAATATATGTAGTGAAAATGTATCAGCATAGTTTAAAAAGAGGAAGAGAGCATACCCTAATTGTACTACCAGGAGGAAGTGAGCAAATTACTGATTTTGCACCTATAGGATTTAACGATCAAGTAAGTTCTATATTGGGGTATTTTTTATAAAAAACTTTATAAAGCACTCATCTTGACTGTTTGTTTTTGACCGAAAATGAGAAGAAATTTGACTGGATAAGGCACTTTTCGAAATTCATAGCAGCGCTAAGGAATAAAAAAAGTAACGAAATACAGGTGAATTTCAGTCATTTTTTAGGGAAAAGAAAAAGTCCAGATGAGTTCAAAGCAGGTATACGTTAAAAGCTCGACTTAATGTCGGGCTTTTTTTGTATGATTTAAGTTGCGAGTACCTATCTGAAGTGTATATAGTAAAAGAAAGCTGATAGCAATAATGATATTTCTAAACGGAATGGCATTGGTACAAGAATGCTAAAATTTGTTTATTTTTGTGATTAAGAATTATCCATAATAGGAGCCTATGAGTCAAAAACTATTACTTAGTGCAAAGGAAGTGAATATTATTCTACATCGTTTGGCTTGTCAATTAATCGAAAATCATACCCATTTTAAAGATACCGTACTGATAGGGGTACAGCCTAGAGGTATTTATTTAGCAGATCGGATCAAAGAAATTTTAGAAAAAGAATATCAATTAGCGGATATAAAATTAGGGTATTTAGATATTACTTTTTATAGAGATGATTTTAGACGCGGTGAGAAAACATTAGAAGCGAATAAAACTGATATTAACTTTGTAGTAGAGGATAAAAGAGTGGTGTTTATAGACGATGTACTGTATACAGGTCGTAGTATTCGATCAGCATTGACCGCAATACAGTCTTTTGGTAGGCCACAAGAAGTAGAACTACTGACACTGATTGATAGGCGATTTAGCCGTCATTTACCGATACAACCTAACTACAGAGGCAGGCAAGTAGATGCTATTAACCAAGAAAAGGTAAAGGTACATTGGGTAGCGAATGGAGGAGAAGATGCTGTGTATTTAGTACCTAATTAATACTACGTGATGTGTAGTACGATCATAACCATAAGAATTATAAACGAAGCATAACATATGAGCGAATTAAGTGTAAATCACTTACTAGGGATCAAATATATAACCAAAGAAGATATTAATCTGATCTTTGAAACCGCAGATCATTTTAAGGAAGTAATCAATAGGCCTATAAAAAAAGTCCCTTCACTCAGAGACATTACGATCGCCAATCTTTTTTTTGAAAATAGTACCAGAACAAGGTTATCCTTTGAACTAGCAGAAAAAAGACTGTCTGCAGATGTCATTAATTTTTCGGCAGCCTCTTCCTCTGTAAAAAAAGGAGAGACACTGATTGATACTGTAAACAATATTTTATCTATGAAAGTAGATATGGTAGTGATGCGGCATCCTAATCCAGGTGCAGGTATCTTTTTATCTAAACATGTAAATGCGAGTATCATCAATGCGGGTGATGGAGCACATGAACATCCTACTCAGGCGCTATTAGATTCTTATTCTATACGCGAAAAATTAGGCGATGTTGGCGGTAAAAAAGTAGTAATTGTGGGGGATATACTCCACTCTAGAGTGGCATTATCTAATATCTTTGCATTACAGTTACAAGGAGCAGAGGTAAAAGTGTGCGGGCCTAAGACATTACTACCTAAACATATCGAAAAACTAGGAGTTACTGTAGAAACTAATTTAGTAAAAGCACTAGAATGGTGTGATGTGGCCAATATGCTGCGGGTACAAAACGAACGTATGGAAATCAGTTATTTTCCATCTACTAGAGAGTATACACAGCAGTTTGGAGTAACAAAACAAATTTTAGACGCATTGGATAAAGAGATTGTAATCATGCACCCAGGCCCGATCAATAGAGGTGTAGAGATTACTAGTGAAGTTGCAGACTCGGATCAAGCCATTATTCTAGATCAGGTAGAAAATGGAGTAGCAGTAAGAATGGCGATTATTTATTTATTAGCATCGAAAATCAAACAATAAACCAACTATGATATTCAATAAGCAAGGCACTACGACCATCATCACACAAGAAAAAACAACGATTGTAGAATTTGTAAATGGTATCGAGAATACCTATGATTCGATTAAAAACGATAACATTGTAGCCAATTTATTCTCATTAAAAAACATCACAATTAGTGATATTAATGAGTTTTTAAGAGTATCGCATAAGCACAAACAGTCTAAAAGATCTTTTGTAATTGTTACTGATAAAATAGCTTATGAAGATGCTCCAGCAGAAATCACTATAGTACCTACGCTTATCGAAGCATTGGATCTAATAGAGATGGAAGAAATCGAAAGAGACTTAGGAATTTAATTTAGTTATACTATTGTCATGATCATTGTAAGGAAAAATTCTCCCTTTCGTCTTATCTAATATGAGTAAATTCTCCCTATTTATTGGTTTTCTTTTTATTTGTATCACATCTCAGCATACTGTTGCGCAAGAATGGATGTATAATTTTAAAGAAGCAAAAGCCCTAGCACAAGAAAAGAATGAAAATATAGTACTCCTTTTTACAGGGTCTGATTGGTGTCCCCCGTGTCTAAAACTTGAAAAAAAAATACTTTCTTCACCAGAATTTAATGCGTTTGCCGCTAAAAAGTTTGTTTGGGTAAAAGCAGATTTTCCTAAGAGAAAGAAAAATCAATTATCCAAGGCACAGCAAGCACATAATGAAAAACTAGCAGCGCACTACAATAAAAAAATGGTTTTTCCTGTACTCTTAGTATTAGACCCACAAGGAACTGTATTAGGCGCTACGGGCTATAGAAAGATGGCAGTAGATCGGTATATAAAGCTGCTGAACACTTTTGACTCTTTTAATAAATAAAATATTGGTCTGGTAACATAGTTTACAGTATATTGAACTCATATTTACTTTTTTGTTTTTAACCGAAAATGAGAAGAAATTTGACTGGATAAGGCACTTTTTGAAATTCATAGTAGCGCTACGGATAAAAAAGTAACGAAATACAGGTTAATTTCAGTCATTTTTTAGGGAAAATAAAAATACAAGATGAGTTCATCATCTCTTTTAGTACACATATAATAGCTCTATCGATTTTGAAACTTACTATTTTGGGATGCTACGCTGCTACCCCTAGAACATTTACCAATCCTACTTCGCAAGTATTAGAGATCAATAATCATCTTTTTTTGATCGATTGTGGAGAAGGTACACAAGTAGCATTACGAAAACATAAAATAAAATTTTCTAGGATCAATCATGTCTTTATATCCCACTTACACGGAGATCATTTTTATGGACTGATAGGTTTGGTATCTACCTATAATATGCTCAAGAGAGAGTATCCATTACATATTTACGGTCCCAAGGGGATCAAAGAAATTATCACCCTACAGCTTAAAATATCCAATTCATGGACTGCATATCCTTTGTATTTTCATGAAATCGATAGTATGACTCCCACTACTGTCTTCGAAGACAAAAAAATAACAGTTACTACCATTCCATTACAGCACAGAATTTATTGCAATGGGTATTTGTTTAAAGAAACAGAAGGGGACAGAACCTTACTGATGAGTAAGGTGCTAAACTACGGTATCGATACAGCATATTACCGATCCATCAAAAAAGGAAAAGACATCACTTTAGAAGATGGAACACAGATTCCTAATACAGCATTAACCGCAGATCCACCACCTACAAAAAGCTATGCATTTTGCAGTGATACCCGTTATGACGAGGCTAAAATACCACAGCTTCATGGGGTAACAGCCTTGTATCATGAAGCCACTTTTTTAGAGAGCCATAAAGCACTCTGTCAAAAGACAGGACATAGTACCGCTATAGAAGCAGCTACCATAGCCCAAAAAGCAGCTGTACAAAACCTGATATTAGGGCATTATTCCACGCGTTATAGCAATATAGAACTGTTTAAAGAAGAAGCCGCTACTGTTTTTGAGAATACGCTAATTGCAGATGACGGCAAAGTTTTTGAATTTTGATTGGAAAATCATTCATTTCTGTAGTACATTTGAAATAAAAGAATGAATAGAGATCTTACTTCCTATCGCAAATCCTATGATAAATTAGTATTGGATGAAACCACAGTGCCTTCCTCGCCATTCCAATTGTTTTCTGATTGGTTTAAAGAAGTAGAAGCAGTAGGAGGCGTAGAAGAAGCCAATGCGATGACCCTTACGACTACAGATCAAGACGGATATCCCAAAGGTAGAATTGTATTGCTAAAACACTACGATGATCAGGGGTTTGTATTTTATACCAATTACACCTCAGAAAAAGGAAAAGCAATGCAGTACAATACTAAAGTGTGTCTTTCATTTTTTTGGCCCAATTTAGAACGACAAGTTATTATTAAGGGTACAGTAGCTAAACTTTCTGAGGCGGATAGTACCGCTTATTTTCACTCTAGACCTCGCGGTAGTCAATTAGGCGCATGGGCATCTCAGCAGAGTAGTATTATTACCGATAGAAACGTATTAGAAAACGCTCTAGCAGACTTAGAAAAACAATATCCAGAAGGAACTACCATACCGAAACCTTCCTTTTGGGGAGGCTATTGTGTGACGCCACTGACTTTCGAGTTCTGGCAGGGTAGACCCAATCGATTACACGACAGAATCCGTTATCAAAGCATGCAAACCGATAATTGGGATATAGAACGCTTATCACCATGATAGCAATCGATGCATAAAATTCAATGCCGTTTCTACATGCGCTACATAGTTCCTAGAAACGGCATCATTTTTTATTCTTCCTCACTAAATCCATCCAATACTACAGTACTTTCTGTTTCATCTTCGTCTGCGATACTGTATGAATTTGTATCAGGTAGTGCAGGAGCTATAGTGTCAGTTGTTATTTCTTCTTCCGCTTCTTCAGGAGGTGCTGGCATAGAACTTTTAGCAGCATTAAACGCATCAATTCGTTTTTGATCTTCTTCTTCTCCAGAAAAATAAGGAAATACATCCATAATCGGAGACTCTGTAATCGCAGGAATGGTGTAATCTCCCATTGTATTTTTCATCACTGCATTAGTGTTATCGAACGCCTCTTTAATATCATTAGCCTGAATCAGTAGATACAGATTTGTTTTTCGTTCTTTCCCGCTTTCCTCATCATAGGCAATCAAGGCCACCTTGCTTTTAAACCATCGGTCCGTATTTTCAAAAGGATGAATCTCGGCAAAATTAGCTACTTTGATATTCGTAATCTTAAATTCCTCACTGATATACGCCGCCATCTCTTCATTGATTCTGCTTTCCGCTTCGGTATAGGACACCGCATCTACTAAGTAAGGTTCTGTAGTCACCTTCTGTACACCATTATCATTGATTTTTCTATATTTTACTTTACACTCGTACCAAGTTGCACTCATATCTTCACGTTTAATTTAGAAGCGCAAAAATAAATCGAAAACTCGCCGCCACTACACGAGCAAACGAATAGATATTCACAATTATTTTTAGGGCGTTACCACAGGGGTCGGGCTATCCGCTATATCTTTTTTGGTTTTTCAGAAAACCAAAAAAGGATGCCGCTGCTATCCCTAACGCAAGGAAATGGTTTTTAAAAGAAAAATAAGTCACAATTTCTGTAACTGCTTTCTTTTTACTCATTGTTGTGTCATCTAAGTCTATGTGTGCTAATTTTCATTTTTTTTGTTTAATGCTAAATACAATATATCCAAAAATGCTATAAAAAATCAATAGAATGGGGGTTAAGTAAAAGGATAAAACTTTAGTAATTTGCCGACTTCTAGTTTCACCTTGATAAATATCCCAAGAGAATAGTTTTAGTAAATTATGAATTATTTTTTTCTCAAAAAAAGTAGTGTCTACAAATAGAATGACTACTAATGTTACTATAGGCATAATAGAAACAAATAAGACATAATGTAGTGGAACACTGATTTGTTTTATTAGCAGAAATGATAAAACAAATAAAATGATAAAAGAACTGATTAGGGCTATATCTTCTCGTAATGAAAACAATTCAGAAAAGAACAATAAAAAATACAGCGTAAACAGTAGGCTACAGAATATTTCTTTTATTTTATTTCCCAAAATAGAACTTTTTTAAACATATTTATAATCCTACTTTGTCATCTTAGAAAAAGAGGGCAAAATATTTTGATGAATGATAGTAAACACCTTATTTTGCCCATA
>CANMMM010000017.1 GCA_947498935.1 uncultured Aquimarina sp.
AAGGCAGTAATGTCATAGCCGAGTAGTACTAATAACCCATAGGCTTATGCGCACGTCCTGCTGCTTTATGTAGCAGGACGGGAAATTGCTTAACAAGCTTACTTAGTTAAAAAAAATTCTATAGTACTCGGTATATTTAAATCAGTATGTTAACATATTAGGTTATTATAAGCTATGAATAATTAGATAGTTTATGAATAACAGTGCGAACAGCACAAAACTTTAAGGTGGTTATAGCATCGGGGCTCACCTCTTACCATTCCGAACAGAGAAGTTAAGCCCGTTAGCGCCAATGGTACTACAATCGTGGGAGAGTAGGTCGCCGCCTTCCTTAGAAAACCCTTCATAATCAGTTATGAAGGGTTTTTTTATACCCTGAAATAATGAATAACCAAATTTTTCTGAAAAATAATAAGCATTCGTCCTAGTATGTGCTAGTGCTAGTTTGTAACTAGTACCGTAACAGCTTGGCAGAGTAAGAGTATGCAATAACAAAAACGGCTACGATCTATCATTGATATAGGTTGTGTTCTTGTTTTCTAAGAATAGGCTAATCTTGTTTCTGCATCCCTGCCGCCATAAGAATACGTAACGGCTCCCGCTAGTTTCCAAAACTAGTGGCGGTACAGTTTGGCAAGCAACAGTAAGAACTTGTAGCTCATCTAGTCCCCTGCTGTCACGACAAAAACTGAATAGTCGCTAGCGCGATGCCTCTGGCTCGTGCCGTCAAAGATTGGCAGAGTAAGCGTAAGAACTAACAAAAGAAGATGAGTTTTATACCCTGAAATCCATACCCCTAACTTTTTAAAAAATAATTATCAAAATAAGGTAACATTTGTCGTCTTTTTGATACTAATGAGTAGAATGTTTGATAAGCGTCAAAAACATTTTGTCATTTATTAGTATAAACCACACCGATCATTTATCCAATTATGAAAAAAACACTATTAGTATGTATTATTGCTTTGTTTTCTACTTTAGCAAGTGCACAATTTATGCCTAAGAAGGAAATTAATGTACAAATAGGAGCAGGATTTAGTTCAGCTTATGAAGGCCAATCAGAAGTGTTTAGTCAAGGTTTTTATGCACAAGGAGAATTTATACTTAAGGGAGCTTCTTGGTTTGAGCTTAGGCCTTATTTAGGTTTTATTACTACGAGTTCAGACGGAACAGATATATATGGTTTTTTAACAGAAGAAAAAGCAGAAACGAAAGCAGCTTTATTAGGTGCTAAAGTCCGAGTTCGTATTCCTATACCGTGGGTAGCTCCATATATAGAAGCGGGAGCAGGAACATCTATCGGGAGTTTCGAAACAATAACAGCAAAAGACAGTATAATAGGAAGCGGAATGGTTTTTCATATTCCTTTTTCATTTGGATTAGAAATAGGGAGAAATTATAAAGTAGATCTAGGAGCAAAATATTATTTTCAATCTACTGTAGACCAATTTGCAGGAGCTGTATCATTAGGGTTTACATTCCCAATAGGACAAAATAAAAAGTAAGCTAATAAGTTTACTAAAAATGAAAATATAACATAGTTATTTTTATAAGATCGTTTCTATAACAACTTATAAAAGTTTACATTACTTCACAAAGAAGTGCCGATAGTTTTTGAACAATAAATAGGATGCATTGCTACAAGTACTGTATTTTTGTAATGAATTGTAAACTAATTCAATGTGAATGCATATCAATACTATTGATTGATGAGTAAGGAGTTATGAAGCGAAACTAATTTGTCTTATGTACGCAATTGTAGATTGTAATAATTTTTATGTTTCTTGTGAGCGTTCGTTTAGACCAGACTTATCCCATACACCTGTCGTAGTATTATCTAACAATGATGGATGTGTAGTGTCTAGGAGTAAAGAAGCCAAAGCATTGGGAATTCCTATGGCAGCTCCCGCTTTTAAGTACAAGAAATTATTCGAGGAGCATCAAGTACAGGTATTTTCATCTAACTATTCATTATATGGTGACATGAGTAGTAGAGTGATGCATATTTTAGAACAGTTTGCTGTAGAAGTAGAAGTATATAGTATTGATGAAGCTTTTATCCAGTTGCCACCACATATTAATGATTATGTGGCTTATGGATCAAAAATCAAGAAAACTATTCATCAATGTACAGGTATTCCTACCAGTATTGGTATTGCTACCACTAAAGCACTGGCCAAAGTAGCTAATAATGTAACTAAAAAATTTCAGGAAAAGACTCAAGGTGTTTTTGTGATCAATTCTGATACACGGCGTATCAAAACATTACGTTGGACAGTGATTAGTGATGTGTGGGGAATAGGAGCAGGAAATCAAAAGCGATTGCAAGCAGTAGGAGTACGTACAGCATACGATTTTATACAGTTATCGGATCAATGGGTGCGAACACATATGACAGTGATCGGATTGCGCCTTAAAAAAGAACTAGAAGGGGTCTCTGTATTGGCATTAGAAGATATTAAGCACAAGCGAGCCATTGCTACCACTAGAAGTTTTGAGCATACATTTTCAGAATTCGAAGATCTGAAAGAACGAGTAGCTACCTTTGCTTATAGCTGTGCTGAAAAACTGAGAAAACAAGCATCATGCTGTGTGCAGATATATGTGTTTTTACGAACCAATAAGTATCAGTCGGTAACTCAGCATAAAGTAGGTAGTGTGATTACGCTGCCGTATCCTACAGATTCTACTTTAGTTATTATTGAGCATGCCATACGCGTATTAAAAATGATTCATATTCCTAATGTAGCTTATAAGAAAGCAGGTGTAATGTTGTTAGACTTACGCCCATCTGGAACAAAACAGTTAGACATTTTCGAAAATGAGAACCCTAAGCACAAACCTTTAATGCAGGCAATGGATGCATTGAATCAAAAATATGGAAGTTATAAAATAAAGATTGGGAATCAGGATTTAGAACGTACATGGAAAATGAAGCAAGAACACTTATCACCTAGATATACGTCTCGATTTTCTGATATTATAGAAGTGAATTGTGAAAAATAAAGAATCCAACATACAATTGTATCAAATCGATGCTTCTGCCAAGGAGTATCCATATGCAGCAGAAGGAGTCTCGGCAGGGTTTCCTTCTCCAGCAGATGATTTTAAAGAACCGAGAATTAGCTTAGATAAGGAGTTGATTACGAATCAAGATGCTACCTTTTTTGCTAGGGTACGTGGTAATTCGATGATCAATGCAGGGGTAGCTGACGGGGATTTACTAGTAGTAGATAGAAGTAAAGAACCACGAGACGGGAAGATAGCGGTATGTTTTGTAGATGGAGAGTTTACGGTTAAACGATTAAAAATAGAGAAAGATTGTGTGTATCTAATGCCCGAAAATGATGCATATAGCCCCATTAAAGTTACTAAAGATAATGAATTGGTTATATGGGGTGTTGTTACCTATGTGGTTAAAAAATTATAGCGTTACCCTAAGGGGTCGGGCTATCCATTACAATTCCTCGCTCCTCCTAAGGTCGGGCTGTGGGATTTTCATTACTATCCCTAACGCGGTTTATAACTAGCATTAGTGTACATTCAATCTGCTCGTACGTTATACTATAATATTGCTATAAAAATTATCTTTAGCACTATGCTGTAACAAGAAAAAACACTTCATGCACAAAAAAAGCGGTACCACTGAATGATACCGCTGTTAAAAATTTTATTTTGGGGTTACAAAATAAAATAATAAGCTCATTGTTCCATTAATCATCTGCGTAGATGGCAAATTGTTTTAACGCACTTTTAGTGAGTTCTTTTGCTCTATCTACATAGAAACTTTTCGTGTCTTTTAGACTTTCATTTGCTAATTCATTTTCAGTACGTACATAATCCTTTTCTAACTGAATCGCTTCATTCTCGAACGCAATGCTTAATTCTTTTAAGGCTATTTCTAACTTCTGTAATGCTTGTTCTGCTTTGGTTTTTACAATAGTTTGTTCTTTTAACTCTGCAGCTCTTTTCGCTTCAAAAGCAGCTTTTGCTTGCTGTTGTTCAGCGATCTGCTGTGCTAATTGTTGCTGTTGTAAGGCTAGTTGGCGTTGTTGCTCTTCTAATGCTTTTTGTCTTTGATCCATTTCCTGAGCTGCCATTTCTATGGCATCATTATCATTAGAGGCTATAATTCCTTCTTCAGCTGTTTCTATACCAGATTGGCAATCTGTAAGCTGTTCTAATATTTGCGAACCTAATTCTTTGGCTTGTTTTGTATAGTATCGACTACGCTCATAAGTATCTTGATCGAGTGCGCTGATCATATTCGTTTTAGCTTGGTAAGCTGTTTCATTTGCCACACCACATCCACATTTTTCAGCTAATAGTTCTACTTTCTCAAAGGCTTCTGCTGCTTTATCGGCATATTCTTGTGTGTGAAACACATTATTAGCACCGTATGCTTTCTTCGAATGTGAATAGGCATAACTAGCAGCTGTCATTGCATCTTCATACAATTCCTGAGCATTTAAAAATAAAGATGTAGCAAAAAGTAAAGATAATGTAAGAGTAGTAGTTTTCATCGCACGGGGATTTTTAAAAACAATACAAGTATACAATATTTTTTCTGTAACATCCAAAAACAAACGTCATTAATCGACAAAATGCGCACTTTGTCTTAATTTTTACGGCTTAAACTTGAAATAAGTGGTTAATATCCTACTATGTTTTAGGTAAAATAGTAGCATGTTTTGTGTTATTTATGTTTTAAGGATGTGTTATGAATAGGGGTAACTTTAACATTGTTGTAGAATAAGATTGTAAGTTAATTATGTATATTACGTCATATTTTTTATGAAAAAACTAATCATAGCTTCGATCAACCATAATCTTAATAATGCTATTGCATTGTTAAACGAAATAGATACAGAGACCTATTGCGATACTTCTGTAGGACCTTATTACTCTAGTATAGGATCTCATATACGCCACACACTTGATTTTTTTGATTGTATTTTAGATGGCTTAGATACCAATGATGTGGATTTAACTGCTCGAAAAAGAGATGAAATCTTATCTACAGATAGAGATGCTGCAAAATCACACATGTACAAATTACAAGAAACGTTGCTCTCCTTTGCAGATGTACATACAGATTATTTACTGCATGTAACTGATAATCTAGGACAGGGGAAAGTAACTGTGAATTATACATTAGAAAGCATCTTAGCGCATGCAAATAGTCATGCGATACATCATTATGCAACCATTGGTTATATCCTAGAACGACTAAATATTTCATTAAAGATTCCTGGTTTTGGATACAATCCGACTACTCCTGTACCCAAACGAGAGGGGATTTAAGTGATAGGGTGATTTATAGTGATTGCCTCCATTTGCATACTAAAAAATAGCTTATCGTTATACTGTTTTATGAGTGAACGATAAGCCTATATAAATATAACTTTATTTTTTTCCGAAAATAGCATTCATAATGGTTTGAATGCCTTTGAATGTCATGTAGATAGCAAATGCTGCACCGATTAATCCAATAGCTAAAATTGGAATGTAATAGGGGTGATCCTGATTCTTAAAAGCAGAATGAATGATCACTGGGCTAACGAACATAAGTAGTAAAGAAATAGCCATTTTTTGTATTCCTTTACCTAGTAATTCTTTATCAGTTCTTTTGGGTTCCATAATATTCGATTGCATTACGTACATTGCCATGCTGTGTTAATAGTTCAGAAGCAAGTGTACGCTCTATTTTTAATTCTTCCATAAGCATACGAATACCTCTATCGACTAGTTTATCATTACTCAGTTGCATGTCTACCATTTTATTGCCTTTTACTTTGCCTAGTTGGATCATCGTAGTGGTAGAAATCATATTGAGTACTAGTTTTTGAGCAGTACCTGCTTTCATTCGCGAACTTCCTGTAACGAATTCCGGCCCTACTGTTACTACAATGGGGAGCTGTGCTGTAGTGGCTAGTGGGCTTCCTGCATTACAGGTGATACATCCTGTAATGATTCCTTCTTCATTGCATTTTTGTAAGGCGCTTACGACATAAGGAGTGGTACCCGAAGCTGCAATACCAATCACTACATCTTTGGATGAAATATGGTACTGTTGTAGATCGATCCATCCTTGTACTGTATCGTCTTCTGCGTTTTCTACTGCTTTTCGGATAGCAGTATCTCCACCTGCGATGAGGCCTATGACTACATCATGCGCTACTCCAAAGGTGGGAGGGCATTCACTGGCATCTACAATGCCTAGTCGACCACTCGTGCCTGCACCCATATAGAAAATACGCCCTCCATCGCGGAGTTTGGTTACAATTTCAGCTACGAGTGCTGCTATCTGCGGAATGGCTTGTTCGACAGCATCAGGAACTGTTTTGTCTTCTGTATTGATATTTGTAAGCAATTCTAAGGTACTCATCTTTTCTAGATCATTGTACTTAGAGGCTTGTTCTGTGGTTTTCGTAAAGCTCATGTGTCAAAAATACAGCTTTTTTTACTCCTTCTCACGAATCGTAAATTGAAAACGATTGGCTTCGGATAAATTAAAGTATCCTAATGGTTTATTATCGGGATTGGTGATATTTACGATATTCCCCTTTACTTTTACAGGAGGGGTTTGGAAAGGATCACCGCCTTCTTGCTCGCTTTGTTCGATAAGAATGCTTGCGTAATTAAAGTAACGCTCATCAATACCTAATATCTTAATGGTTACTTCTTCGCCTCCTACCATATCTTCATAAAAGAAAGAAAAGTTAAAGGGCTGACCTTGGTAAAATCGATCTTCTCCAGCAAAAAATAAATTAAAATCAAAATCAAACAGGTAGAAATCATCTCTACTCCCATCATCTGTAAAAAATATAATAACTTCAGTATCTTCTTCGTCAAATACGACTTCGGTACCTTGTTGTACATCATCTATCGGTACTGAGGGGATAAGACGCGTGGTGGATTTATAGGTTTCTCCGTCATGTATAACGGTGAGTTCGTAATCTGTATCAAAGGTAGGAATGATAGTGTCGTCTTCTGGTAGGTAGAGTCCTTCTTGATCAGATTCTGTAAAATTAATAACGCTATTGTCTGATAGATTGGTAATGAATACGGTCGCATCACTGACAGTAGGTACTAGGTCATCAAAGAAGGGAGCAGACATGGTAAGACGTACTCCTCCTTCTGCACTCACAGGGGTTTCGTTTAGAAAAAACTCAAAAGAGGCATCTATTACTAACTTAGGTGTACCATTGGGTACGTCTACTTCTATGACGTCTTCACAGCTACAGAAGAACAAACAGGTAATGAATATATATAGATATGTTTTCATGAGATTTAGAATTTAAAATTATAGGTAATAGAAGGAACAATGCCAAAAATAGAGGTGCGTACTGCCTCGTTAACACGTGTTTCTGTATTTTGACTAAAGCTAATAGAGGCTGCATTTCTACGATTGTATAGGTTGTAGATGCTGAATACCCATTCGCCTTTCCATTTTTTATTGGCATTACTTCGCGGGGTAAGTGTTGCAGCAATATCTAAACGATGGAAAGCAGGTAATCGCTCTGTATTACGTCCGTTATCAAAGATAGGAACTACGAGTCCTTGATACTCGAATTGTCCTGTAGGGTAATTGGTCGGCTGCCCTGTTTGGAATAATAGATTGGAGCTGAATTTCCATTTTTCATTCAATTCATAGCTTCCATTAATAGAAATGTCGTGTGTTTTGTCATAAGGAGTATTGTACCATTTTCCGCCATTAATTCCTGTTTCTATAGGGGTTCTTCCTGGGGTACGCTGCTCTGATTTAGACAGTGTGTATGCCAGCCACCCTTTGAGCTTTCCTTCGTTTTTACGAAATAAAACTTCTAATCCATAGGCACGTGCTTCGCCATTAAGGATGTCTTGTTCAATGGCATTATTAGCGATCAGATTGGCTCCATCTATATAATCGATTCTATTTTGAATTTTTTTATAAAACACTTCGGTTTCTAGAGTATACTTATTGTCTTTTAGTGTTCTAAAATACCCAAGGGCGACTTGATCTAGAATCTGAGGTTTGATAAATTTTCCACTAGGCGTCCATACATCTAGAGGAGTAGGGGAATTGGTATTGGATAATAGGTGTAGGTTTTGTGTCATCCTATTATAGCTGGCTTTTACTGACGAGTTGTCATTAAAGGCATAGGCTACTGCGAGTCTAGGTTCTAGATTAAAGAAATTTTTAATGGTTTCACTGCGATCAAAACGCAATGTGTCGATGGCTTCGGCTGCTTCGTAGATTTCTAATGCTGGATTAAAGAGTACAGGGGTATCGTTTTGGTATGCTAATAGTTCGTCTTGTCCGAGTCGTGTAAAATTGCTAGCGCGTACTCCGTACTGCAGGGTAAGACGATCAGAGATCTTATGTTCTGCATCTATATAAATACCTAGTTCATTTGCGTATTTATTGGTTAGCTTTTCGCGACTAATATTTGATTCGTCTTTATTGGGCTTGATTTCACCTGGGTTGAAACGAAAATAGATATTATTTACACCATAATTGAGTTGAAAGTTATCACTTAAATAGTGTTTGAGATCGTATTTTACATTAAAATTACGAATACCCGAATCCCATTCGAATCCTACGAAATCTAATTCTAATCCATAGAAATAATCGGAGTAGATAAGGGATAGGTTGGAGAATAGTTTGTCTGAAAATAGGTGGTTCCATCTACCATTTACGACGGTGTTTCCATAGATGTTTTTAAAGGAGTCGCTAATCGAAAATACGTCTCTCCCAAAATACCCAGAGATATAAATACTGTTTTGATCATCAATTTTATGACTTAGTTTGGCGTTTAGGTCATAGAAATAGGCGATGTTGTTATTCTCGCTATCAATGAGGGGTAGGAATAGGTGTGCGTATGAACTACGCCCACCTACGAGGAAGGAGGTTTGATCTTTGATGATAGGCCCTTCTAGTAAGAGTCTGCTGGCTACGAGTCCAATACCTCCACTCATATGGAATTGTTTGCTATTTCCTTCTTTTTGATAAATATCGAGTACGGATGATACTCTGCCTCCGTAACGTGCTGGGATACCTCCTTTGTATAGTTTTAAGTTTTTAATGGCATCTGGATTAAATACGGAGAAGAAACCGAATAGGTGAGAGGAGTTAAAGATGGTGGCTTCGTCTAATAGGATTAGGTTCTGATCTGCGGCACCACCACGGACATTGAATCCTGATGCGCCTTCGCCACCACTGGTGACTCCTGGTAATAGGATAATAGACTTGATCACATCTGCTTCTCCGAGTACTACTGGGATTTCTTTGATACTTCCTGCAGAGAGTTTATTGATACTCATCTGTGGATTCTTGATATTTACTTTTTCTACATTTTCTGTAATTATAATTTCATCCAGCATCTCGGAGGCTTCTTCGAGTTGGAAGTCTAATTTGATATCCTGAGAAAGTGTAATGTCTTTAGTAATGTCTTTGAAGCCGAGGTAGCTAATGAGTATTTTGTAGTTTCCCTGAGGGAGGGTAATGGAGTAGAAACCGTATTCATTGGTTACGGTGCCTTTGCCTACTTCTGGAAATAATACGTTGACTCCAATAAGGGTTTCGTTACTAGAGGCTTCTGATACGACACCACTGATTGTGAATTTTTCTTGGCTGTACATGCTCACATGTACAAGTAGTACCATCACTAAAAGAAGGATACTACGAATGTTGGTTTTTTTCAAGAGATTGATTTTAGTGAATGGATTCGTTATGATAGATGTATGCGTCGATATGGTAAGAGGTGCTACAATCATGGTTTGATTATTTTAGAGGTGGTGTCTGATTTATAATCGTATTACCAATGTAGTCATAAAATGTTGATTGTAGTGTGTTTTTTTGTAGTTGCATTTGTAAAGTTTTTTGATGAATGATTTTGTCTATGGTTTTGATTTTTTTTATTGTTTAATGGTTGTTTTTGAGGTATACGTATGTTGCGTTAGGGATAGTAGTGGAAATCCCGCAGTACCGACCCTTAGGGCGGTATGAGGAATTGTAGCGGATAGCCCGACCCCTTGTGGGTAACGCCCAAATCCTACTTATAATAACCACTCTAATTCTATGGGTGTCCACGGGTTTGTTTTGGTATGAGCTGTTTTTGTAGTAAGTGTACAGGTGTTTTGATTGATGTATACCTGTTCGTTTTCTACGAATACATGCATGCTTTGTAAGTGTTTTTCTTTTTTCATATTCATGTTTTTACAATTTCTTGAACTCGCTACATGAAATGTGTCTATCATCGTTCTAGATCGGTGTTCGTTCTATGGTGATCACTTGTGTCACTTGGTATCTTTTTCTTGTAGCGGTTTTTCCCGAGATTAAATACACCAACTTTTATACCAATTCCAGCGGAGAATCCATTGATATTTTTGACTCCTTGTGGGCGAATATCAATTTTGCTTGAAAATCTGTACTTTATGCCTGTTTCTAATTGTACGTATCTAGAAATATTAACTAATATACTGACACCGGGTTCTGCTATCCAGAAGCTGTCTATGTCTTCGTTAGTTAATTTCGGGTTTAGGGATAGTGATGGGTGTCGGGTCTTCACTTACCTGATAACTGTATGTGTCGAGGGCGAGGCTATTGTTTTTTTTTCGTTTTACATGATTGATACTTTTGTTAATGACAATTCTTTTTAGCCACGAGCCAAAGGTGCTTTCATACCGAAAGGTGGCTAGGTTTTTAAAGGCAGTGATAAAACTGTCTTGTATGATGTCTTCTGCATCTTCTTTGATTCCTACAATCCGCATGCTACTATTGTACATGGCATCTACATAGAGTTGGTATAACTGGTACTGTGCATTGTGATTGCCAGCTTTACTTTCTTCTATGAGTTCTTGGTGTGTATGAAGGATATTGGTTTCCAATACAGTGTGTTTATAGTTTTGCTAATTTTATAGTTAGTTATAGAGGTGGTCCTAATTTTTTATATCACTTCATAGTATTGACAAATGAAAATGAAAAGGGTTGCATGGTTGTGATTTTTTTTGCAAAAAAAAATCGCCTGTAGCTTTTTTAGCTGCAGGCGATGAAGTTGTATAGAATAGGAGTGTATGTTATCCTATGATTTTATTTAATGTGGCACTTGGTCTCATAGCATTAGCAGTTGCTGTTTCGTTTGGCCAGTAATAACCACCTATGTCTATCGTAGTACCTTGTGCATTGTTTAGCTCTTCGATGATGGTAGCTTCTTGCTCACTAAGCTGCGCAGCAATGCCGCTAAACTCTTCTTGTAGTGTTGCGTCTTTGGTTTGCTTAGCTAATGCCTGCGCCCAATAGAGTGCTAGGTAATAGTGGCTTCCTCTGTTATCCAGCTCATTTACTTTTCTAGAAGGTGATTTTTTATTTTCTAAGAATAGTTCTGTTGCTTGGTCTAATGCTTCTGCAATCACTAATGCTTTGGCATTGTTGGTATTTTCTCCTAGATGTTCTAAAGATACTGCTAGGGCTAAGAACTCTCCAAGAGAATCCCATCGAAGGTGTCCTTCTTTATTGAATTGCTGTACGTGTTTTGGTGCTGATCCACCTGCTCCTGTTTCAAACAATCCTCCTCCATTCATCAGAGGTACTATAGATAGCATTTTTGCACTAGTTCCTAGTTCTAAAATAGGGAATAGGTCTGTGTTATAATCACGTAATACGTTTCCAGTTACAGAAATCGTGTCTTTTCCTTCTTTGATGCGTCCTAAAGAGAAGCGTGTGGCTTCTACTGGAGACATGATTTGGATGTCTAATCCTGTGGTATCATGTTCTGGCAGGTATGCTTCTACTTTTTTGATAAGCGCTGCATCGTGTGCTCTGTTTTTATCTAACCAGAAAATCGCTGGTGTTTGAGTAGCTTTGGCTCTACTTACAGCTAGTTTTACCCAGTCTTTAATAGGTGCGTCTTTGGTCTGACACATTCTCCAGATGTCTCCTTTAGCTACGGTGTGTTCTATTAATGTATTTCCTGTAGCATCTACTACTCGTACAACTCCTTCTCCTTGGATTTCGAAAGTCTTGTCATGAGATCCGTATTCTTCTGCTTTTTTAGCCATTAACCCTACATTAGGTACTGTTCCCATAGTGGTAGGGTCGAAAGCACCATTCTTTTTACAGAAATCAATCGTTTCTTGGTAGATACCTGCATAACTACTATCTGGGATTACTGCTTTTGTATCTTGTGTGTTTCCTGCTGCATCCCACATCTGTCCTGAATTACGTATCATAGCTGGCATCGATGCATCGATAATAACATCACTAGGTACGTGTAAGTTAGTGATTCCTTTGTCAGAATCTACCATGGCTAGTTTAGGACCATTTGCATAACAAGCGTCAATATCTGCTAGAATTTCTGCTTTTTTAGCAGCGTCTTCTATTTTTTCGATTTTAGTTACTAAATCTCCAAAACCATTGTTTACTTCTACACCTAATTCTTCGAGGATGGCTCCATGTTTTTGGAATACATCTTTAAAGAATACTTCTACAGCATGTCCAAAGATGATAGGGTCAGATACTTTCATCATAGTAGCTTTCATGTGTAATGAAAACAAGATGTTTTGTTTTTTGGCATCTGCTATTTGTTCTTCTAAGAAGCTGATCAATGCTTTTTTGCTTAACACAGAGGCATCGATTACTTCTCCTACTAGTAATGGTGTTTTCTCTTTTAGTACAGTAGTGCTACCGTCTGTGGCTACAAATTCTATTTTTACGTCACCTGCATTGGTAATGGTTACTGATTTTTCATTAGATCTAAAGTCTCCGCTTCCCATTGTAGATACATGTGTTTTTGAGTCACTGCTCCAAGCTCCCATGGAATGTGGGTTTTTCTTAGCGTATTGCTTTACGGGTTTCGGTGCTCTACGATCCGAATTTCCTTCTCTAAGTACAGGGTTTACAGCACTTCCTTTGATCTTGTCATATCTACTTTTAATATCCTTCTCTGTAGCATTTGCTGGTTCTTCAGGATAGTTAGGGATGTCATATCCTTGTGCTTGTAATTCTGTAATTGCAGCTTTTAACTGTGGTACAGAAGCACTGATATTTGGTAATTTAATGATGTTTGCTTCTGGGCGTTGTGCCAGTTCTCCTAGTTCGGTTAACGCATCCGCTTCTTTTTGTTTATCTGATAAGTTTTCTGGAAAAATAGCAAGTATTCTTGCTGCAAGAGAAATGTCTTTAGTTTCAATCGTAATTCCAGCGCTTTTAGTGAATTTTTTTACAATCGGTAAAAATGAATATGTAGCTAATGCTGGTGCTTCATCAGTTTTTGTATAAACAATTTTAGAGGATTCGATTCCCATGTTTTTTTGATTTTTGAAAAGACATCTTTAATAGTGAAATACTGTAGTGATGTCTTACTATTATTGATTAATTATAATTAAGAGAAATACAAACTTTCTTTAAATTGATTGCGACTTTCTGAAAAGATGTTTTTGTTTTTTATCTAATCAGAGGTGAGTTCAGATTTCACGATGGCGAATATACAAATATAGGAATCTATATGCAATGAGGTGGCTGCTAAGTTTTAGCTAAAAATGGTTGAATTAGAAATCTCTAAAAAAGAATGGTGTAAAAAAATAAGAGTCATAAAATAAGGGGTGAGATTTTACGATTTTTTAAAAAATAGATGGAGTTGTGTTAGTTTTTGTAGTATGGTGTAGGAGTGTTTATTTCGTGTGTTAGTAGGGTGATTCTAAACCCTTATGGCACTACTATATGAAAAGCCATATCGGCTGTACAGTAATGCTGATATGGCTTTTGCTTAGAAACATAATAACATCAATAATCTTAGTGGCTTATAAGTACTAATTTTGCTTATTGAAGTAATCATCATAGGCTATTACATGGATATTGTGACCATATTTTAATAGCTATAAGTCTTAAATAATATGTTTTTTTTGATAAGTAGTACTGTGTGGTAGCTTTTGTTGTATATGCTATAAAACACTTATCGTTATGATGCTTTATCTGAATGTTTTGTGAATAGTTATTTTCAGGTAATTTTGTCTGAAACTATAGTATATTGATAAGCTGTTTTGTGTATGAATACAAGTTAAAAGCGACTTGAATCGAGTTTGTATTATCCTTATTTCTTCTACTTATGTATTAAATTTACAAAAAAATAAGGTTTATTTAAGGGCGGTGTATCTTTTTAATTATCAATAGGTTATGAACTATGGTTGTTAACTTTTGTTCATAAAAAAAAGGATCGCAATATATTGCAATCCTTTAGTATAGTGTGAAGTAAGCTACTATTAATTTCTTTTTTCTTTAATACGAGCTTTCTTACCAGTAAGTTCTCTAAAGTAGAAGATACGTGCTCTACGTACTTTACCTCTTTTGTTTACTTCTATTTTCTGTAATGCAGGTAAATTAATTGGGAAAATACGTTCTACACCAACTGTACCAGACATTTTTCTAATCGTAAATGTTTCACTTGATCCGTTTCCTCTTCTCTGGATTACTACTCCTTTAAAGAACTGTGTACGTGTTTTGTTTCCTTCTTTAATTTCGTAATACACTGTAATAGTATCACCTGCATTGAATTCTGGGAATTCTTTTTTTGCTACAAATTCGTTTTGTACAAATTTTACTAAATCTTCCATTTTTGAAATAGTTTCTATGTTTTTCTAAAATAACATACACGATTTTCGCCAGAGGTTATTTAAAAATTAAGTGCAAAAGTAATGATTTTTTTTAAATGTAGATAGCGGAGTGATTTAAACTTTTTCAATTTGTGATAAAATGATCTTTTGTACTCGATTTTTTGTATTTCTTAGTGCTGCTATGCAACGAAAAAATCATTGTATTTGATCACGAATTTTTTTCGCTGAAATCAAAAAATGTGTACACCACTTCGATGCGTTCTTTGTTATGTTATCGTATCAAACTAAAATGCCCTGTTTCTGGTTTTTTATTTATGTAATAGATAGTATACCAATATTCTGCTGATGGCATGGGGGTACCATTAAATGTACCATTCCATTTATTGTTTGTAGGGGTTAATTGTTTTAATAGTTTACCATGTCGATTAAATATTTCAATACGTTTGTAGGATATGGTTTCATTATTAATGCTCCAATAATCATGATATCCGTCATTATTAGGGGTGAAATAGGTTGGAATGGCTTTTGGAGGAGTACATATTTCTAAGGATACAGCGTATTGTTGTTCTGTTGTTATTCCGCAGTTAGGGATAAATATTTGTAAAGTATATATCCCTGCTAGTGCTTCTGTAAACTGATCGATAAAAAACTCTGGGGTAACGGCGTTGAAATTATTAGGCCCTTTCCAGTGGTAAGTTGCGTCTGGGTATAGAGGTATATTGATACTAAAACTTTCTCCAGAACATATAGTAACACTTTCTGGTAGGTCTTCTACTAAATTAGGAGGTGATGGTTGTAGGTTCAGGGATAGGTTATTGGTGTTTTCTACAGTATTTCCTTTGCAATTACTAGTAGTTACTGTTACTATATAGTTACCTTGTTGGTCGATGGTAATTGCAGGTATTGTTATTTCTCTATCGCTTGAGATAAATCCATTAGGTCCTGTCCAATTATAAGTGGCTCCTTCAATCAGCGTAGTGGTTAGTAGAACAGTATCTCCTACACATGCATTTATATCACTAGTAGTGATTGTAGGAGCTGCGGTATCTGTGGTGATGATTACATTCGTAGTGGCTTCTTTTGTAATAGGTAGTTTATTACAATCAAGCGCAGTTATACTAGCAGTATATATTCCTTGTTCTCCAATTGTAGTATTAGGAATATTTATCTCTCTTTCATTAGAAGAGAAACCGTTAGGCCCTGTCCAGCTATAAGTACCTCCATCTATATGCTCTATGGCTAATGTAAGGGTTTCGGATTCACAGATAGAAACTTCTGTAGGAATTGTGATGTCAAAGTTTACACTATCGACTGTTACTTTAATTTCTTTGGTGATCAAGCAACCAAAAAAAGAAATTTCTAGGCTATATATTCCTTCGTCTGCTGTAGTTATTTCTTTTATGGTATGTGAAGCTTGTGTAGCTATTTCTATATTATTAGGATTCAACCAGCTGTATGTGACTCTAGAGTCTTTATCTAATATGTCTGGGAAGTTATTAGTTACTTCTAGTGTTAATGATTCTCCATCACATGCGGATGCTGTGGTTTCGGTATCGAATTCAATGTCTTGAAAATCATCTACTGTAAATAGAAATAATTGTGAACCAGCTAATCCATCTCCATACTTAATATTTCTAAAGTCTATTTTCTGTTCTGTGCAATCTTCATTAATATATATAGTATGGGTTTTTCCTGGTGCTGAATAATGTCTATCTGTTCGCCCTCCTTGTCTATGTGTTTCTGTTTCTAAGATAGATGCCCATTCTCGTTCGCTTATAAAGGCTCCATTGCTAATCGTGATTATCGGTTCTTCTCCGTAATCTTCGTGTTCGATTACTAATTTTCCAGAGATGAGGTTTGCATCGTCTTTTGATTTAATTCCTCCAAATATTCCTTTTTTTTGAACCAAGTCTTGCCCATGTACTCTGTAATAAGTGCCTTGATAGTTGCTACCTTCGAAAGTAATATCGTATCGATATAATCCAAGTTCGCTGAGGTTGAGTATTTTTTGTGTGGTAGGGTCTGGCATGTCATTGGGAAGGTCCATATGATTTATATCGTTGGTAGAGGTAGATCTAAAATTATGCGTATCAATGCCTTTGGGTTTTTTTCCGCAGTTAGGTTGTGTACAATCGTCTTTATTGTCATTAGCAGTAAATGTTCCGTTGTAGTTCAATAAATTAGGGCCTTGATAGGGGCCTAGGTATTCTCCTTTGCCTTCTTTTAAACTGGTTTTGTTATTTCTTATTTTTACGGACTGGTGCAATGTGTTGTCGTAGTTATAAATTTTCAACTCGCCATCTAAGTTGTTGGTTTGTATAAACCATCGTTTGGAATTATTACTGTCTGTAGGATCTATCTCATCCCATGACCATTCATTGCCTTTAGGAAGATTTTGGGTTTCTATTGCATGTATTCGATTGTCTAAAGTGTGTATTCTTGGAGGGTTAGCAGTGTGAAAAGTAAGCATGTGTACTTTTTTTCCAGGCACTACTTTACAATCAAAAATATGTTGTTTATTGATCCAATCTGTAGTGGGGGTACGTTCTATTTGTGCTATAATTTCATTGAAAATATCTACTATTAATGTTCTAGAATTGATTAGTGTATGATCTGCATTGAGTCGTTGGTAATAGATTTGATTGAATTTTTTAAAAATATTTGGATCTTCGGTATATATTTTTTGCATCGCTGCTTGTCCTGTTCCATAACGCTCCCAATGTGCTCCTGTGCCAATATCACTAGAAAAGAAATCGGTGGTTGTTAATTGACTATGGTTTTGGAAATCATAGTCCCAATCAAAACTCATGCTTTTGGAATGAGACCAATGAATATTGAATTCATCATTATTAAAAAATGTAGGATAGCGTTCTATGAAGATATCCATAGCAATGATAGCTACAGCTTCAGCCATGCCTTCTTCAAATCCACTTAGTGTACTATCAAAGTGCCAATTTTTATTGCTACTAAGAATTACATTATCTCGGTATGCATGTACAAGTTCGTGTGTCATCAATCGAGGACTTTTTAAGTCTCCTTCTTTTTCTTGGAATGTGGAATGGATTTGATTGGGGCCGTTAAAAAAAACATTAGTGCTTATTGCATTTCCATCATTAATGATTGTAACTTCATGATTTCTAGAAGGTGGTCCATAGATTTCTTTGATTATTGGGTTCATTAGGTTATAAAACGCCATCATTTTTTGTTGCTGTTCGGTAGTAAATGGACCTAAGCCATTAACTCCATAATTTGTTTCTATATTAATGGTGAGTTGGTTGGTGGGGATTCCTAAGTTTTCCCATTTGAATTCTAGTGGAGGGGAGACCCATGCAGGAATAGTATCATCAGCGTCATAGAGTGAAAAATAAAAAGTGTCTCCTATAGAAAAAGTATTTCCTTGTTCTGATGCGCTGATTTTTAAATCTTCATAACTATGCCCTCCAGTGTGTTTGGCAGTATTATTAAGAAGGCTTCCTCTGTTGATATCGTTACGCCCAGGCTCTGTGCCTATGCTATATCTGTAAAATGATCCATCATCCCATTTAACGATTGTATTGTGTATGCTTTGAGTGTATGCTCTAGGGTTTGTGCCTGCTGTTTTAAAGTTTTTAGTGGTGACTTGATGCTGTTGTCGAGTTTGCTTTTCTTTTTTTAAAGCAAGAGTGGGAGAACTACAGCTGACATCTTTTTTTGTTTGTCCATGGATAGCAATACTTGTTATGATAAACAAGATGCTTATTGTATAGATTTTCATGTTGGTTTTTAAGCGGTTTAGTTAGTTGGTGTGTGTATCTTTCTTAGACGTAATGTTTAGATACTAATAAGGGTTTCTATTATATGATTTAGGTTTTTATGAAATAGTTTTTAGAACGTCTGAGATATTTTTTTGTTTTATTGATACGGTAAAGACTTAGTTAGATTGCTTTTTAAACGCAATTTTTAACTTTTTTTTAGTAGGTTTTTTAATAAAAAATATAGGAAAGAAGGTTGGGGGATAGTAATTAATGGATGTGTTTAATTTTCTTGCTTATGGGGCTTTCGAGTCGGGAAATATTTTATGGAGTGCGATTTGTATTCCTTATAGTGTACGTAATAACCTAAGTTTGATTGATGTATTATTGAAAATCAGATTATTGTTTTAATATAGAAGTTTAAAATTAGTCAATAATCAGAGATTTGAATAAGAAATGACTTATTGACTCAGCTCACTGTAATAATAATAGATTCAATCATTGTAAATCAGTAAATTAATAATCGAACTCAGGTTAATACAAAATTATATGGAGGAAGTATACTCGTTTTCTTGATGTTATTTTTTGTAGCAAGACAAACTTTTAAGAAAAGTGGTGTGTTCTATAGTGTTGATTCTTGGTTTTGTGATAGTACCCGAAACCAAGAATCAAGGTGATAGTTTATTCATCTAATAAATCAGGTCTTCGGTCTTTCGTTCTTTGGTATGCTTGCTCTTCTCTCCAAGCTTCTATTTTGGGAAAATTACCAGAGGTGAGTATAGGTGGTACTTCCCATCCTTTATAAGAAGCAGGTCTGGTGTAAATAGGAGGGGCTAATAAATTGTCTTGGAAAGAGTCTGTAAGTGCCGAAGTTTCATTGCCAAGTACACCAGGGATGAGCCGAATAACAGCGTCACACAGGATAAGTGCGCCTAATTCCCCGCCAGAGAGTACATAATCTCCAATAGATATTTCTTTGGTAATAAAATGATCTCTTACTCGTTGATCCACTCCTTTATAATGGCCACAAAGAATAATAATGTTTCCTTTTAGCGAGAGTTGATTTGCTGTACTTTGGTTTAAGGTATCTCCATCAGGAGTCATGTAAATGATTTCATCATACATGCGTTCTGAACGTAATTTGGAAATACATTTATCAATAGGCTCTATCATCATTACCATACCTGCTCCACCTCCAAATTGATAATCATCTACCTGTTTGTAATTATTGGTAGTGTACTCTCTTAGATTGTGAAAATGGACTTCTACAAGTCCTTTTTCAATGGATCGCTTCATGATAGAAGCTTCAAAAGGGCTTTTAAGTAGTTCTGGTACTACGGTAATAATATCTATTCGCATATCATTTGTTAATTGCTGCAAAGATGCAAAAGAAACTATTGATATACTAATAGGTTACTTTTTAGTACTTGCTTTTCGTTGTTTATTGATCTCGTCTTGTAGTTTTCGCATCACTTTTTGTTCTCTTTCTAGCGCTCTACGTCTGTGTTCTTCGAATTCTATTTCTGTTTCTGCTAGTGACTTCTTGGCTTGTACTGTGATAGCATTACTATTCTTAAATTTGAATATAAAGAAGATAAGTAATAATAATAAGCCACTAATGATTGACCACATTAAGGTTTTATAACTTTTCTTAGTCATTGCCATTCCTAAAAAGTTTAAATTGTCTTTTTCTTGGGTTACATTGACTAAATTTTCATTGGTTTGTGATAAATTCGTCTCTAGCTTACTAATTGTGGTTTGCTGTGAAGTAATTTGTTGATTTGTAGCTTGTAACTTGCTTTCTAACGTTTGTAGTGAATCAATCGTGTTTTTCTTTAGCTTTTGGAACCATCCTTTTTTGATTACTTTATAATCTTGGTAATTCCCTGATTTTTTTAAAACATAATCAAACTGAGTTTTTATTTTTTCTTGTTTTAAAGCTTGCTCAGCAGTCAGTGGGTATTCTTTTTGTTGGGCATTGCTAATTAATGGTAATTGTATGATAATAGCTAGAAGAAGTGTGTATATTTTCATGAGTTGAAAGTATTATTTTATATAGGTTTTTAGTAGTAGGCTGTTTTTTTGCTTTAAGGGTAAAACAGCAAATTAATGATGATTTGTTTCATCTATGCTCGCTACTTTTTAACTGCTAAATATTGTTTTTAAATATATTACTGTTTTCAAATGTTTACAATTGTAGGCTTCTTTTAGTTTACAACGATACTATGAAGGTGCTATTGTAAGTGTATGTTATATAACACTAGTCTGCTTTGTATGAATATATAATAAAAGTACTTTTATAAGTCACTTTATTGATATAGTAGTTTTTCACTGACTAAACATTTTTAACATTGGCACAATTTACTATAAAAAGCATATATGTTCAAAGTGTTTTTTTGAGTAAAAGGTGTTGTGTTTTGAGAGGTGTAAAATTATAGTTGGAAATCTCTCTGTGATCTACAGGGGTAATAAGTAGAGTAGAGAACGGGAGAATATAGGTGTGAAAAAGATATATGCTCACTTAATAGTGGTTGTGTAGTTGAATTGTAAAGAGATAGGTGTAAAAAAGGCTGCCTATTTTTTTAGACAGCCGTGTGTTATTTTTTACTTAATCCTGAAAAACAAATTCTCTTTTTTCTCCATTTCTGTCAATCAGACTGATGGTAAGATCTTCTTGTGGATGTTTACTCTCTATGATTTGTTTTACTTCTAATACATTGTCTACTTTTTTGCCATCAATTTCACTAATGACTAATCCTTTTAAGTTGTATCGTTTCATTTTTGGGCTCAGCGCTTGACTGATTACAACACCGTGATCTACGCCAAATTTTTGGATATATTCTTTAGGGGCATTGGCGACTTCTACTCCCACATCATTTATGTTGTAGCGTTGTATAACATATTTAGATAGTATTACGGGAATATCTATTTTTTCATCATCCCGAATGATTTTTACAGCGATTACGTCGTCAGGGCTCTTGCTGTTCAAATAACCTGTAAGGTCAGAGAATTTATTAATAGGCAGGCCGTCAATTTCTTTGATTACATCTCCTTTTTGTAAGCCTGCTTTTTCTGCACCACTGTTTTCTTCTACGTTAGCAATTAGGACTCCCTGAGATGTAGTGATATTGTACTCTTCTTTAGTAGCGGCATTAATAGGTATTGTGCTGATCCCGATAATTGCTTTTTGTACATCTCCGTATTCTAAGATGTCTTCTACTATTTTTCTGGCGTTATTAGATGGAACTGCAAAGGCGTAGCCTACATAACTCCCCGTTTGGGAGGTGATGGCAGTGTTGATACCGATTAGTTCTCCTTTTGTGTTTACTAATGCACCACCACTATTTCCAGGGTTAATTGCAGCATCTGTTTGTATAAATGATTGAAAGTTTCTGTCTTCTTCATTTAAGTCTCTGGATTTTGCACTGATAATTCCTGCAGTAACGGTAGAGGTTAGATTGAATGGATTTCCTACGGCAAGTACCCATTCGCCTATTTTGGCAGCATTTGAATCTCCAAAAGGAATATAACTCAGCTTTTCATCTGCTTCTATTTTTAAAAGTGCGATATCGGATTGTTCAGCTGTCCCGATGACTTCGGCTTTATATGTTTTATTATTGTTGAGGGTAACTTCTAGTTCAGAAGCGCCATCAATCACATGATTGTTAGTCACGATATAACCGTCTTCTGTAATGATGACACCGGATCCAGCACCTTGGATTCTTTTTTCTTGAGGACCTCCATTTCTGAAAAACTCCATAAGATTCCTCGGGGATCTACTAATTCCATATTGTTTTACGTGTACTACCGCATTCACTGTTTTTTCTGCAGCAAAAGTAAAGTCGGTGTTTGTGTTAGAAACTGCGTTTAATGCTGTATATGCAGCGGGAATTAATTGGGTACGTGTGTTATTACTACTTTCATTTACTACTACTGGAGCAGGTTCTAAAAATATTTTATAGCTAACTAGTGTAAGAAAACCAGCAAGAATAGCTACTCCCAATAAGCTCAAAAATCTTTTCATCTTCTTCTCTTTTTTTGTTAATTAGATGTATTCGAAAAACAACTTTATGCGACCATATATTTAGGTGTGATGTATACAATATTCATTAAAAAGTTGTTCTATTGTATATAGACTGTGTATCTATTTTGAAATTACAAGTTCCTCATTGTTTTTTTTAGTATTTAACAATCTATTAACAATGGTTTTGTGCCTACATTCTTTGTACATTTGCGATCCAAATGATGAAATAAATGAATCTTACTTTTTATAAATATCAAGGTACAGGCAATGATTTTGTAATCATTGATAATAGAAAACAATTACTTACCAAAAATAATACCAAATTATTTAGAAGACTTTGTGACAGGAAATTTGGAATTGGAGCGGATGGGTTGATGTTGTTAGAAGGGCCTACAGATGCTGATGATGATTTTACAATGGTTTACTTTAATGCAGATGGGGCAGAAAGTACCATGTGTGGTAATGGAGGACGCTGTTTAGTGGCTTTTGCAGCATTTATAGGGGTAATAGATACAATAGCTACATTTACGGCTATTGATGGAAAACATCATGCCGAGATAAAGGATGGATTAGTGCATTTGCAGATGCAAGACGTGCCTGCTATTGAAACCCATTCAACTCATTTTTTCTTAGATACAGGGTCTCCGCATCATGTCGCATTGGTTGATGATGTAAAGACATATGATGTAGTGACACATGGTCGTGCTATTAGGAATGGTGCTCCGTATTTTGAAGAAGGAACGAATGTAAATTTTGTAACTCCTGCAGAAGCAGCAGATACATTTACAGTACGTACTTATGAGCGAGGGGTAGAAGATGAAACCTTGTCTTGCGGAACAGGGGTAACGGCTGTGGCATTAGCGATGCATTCTAAAAAAATGCTAACAGCATCAGCGGTAAAGATATTTACGCTAGGAGGAGAATTACAAGTGACTTTTGAAACGATAGCAAATGGATATCAAAATGTATTTTTGATAGGACCAGCTAGACAGGTTTTTAAAGGAGAAATTGAATGCTAACGCTCACAGGAGAACATATTTATCTACGCGCGCTAGAGCCTGAGGATTTGGATTTTATCTATGCAGTAGAGAATGATGAATCAATTTGGGAAATCAGCCATACACAGACACCATATTCTCGTTTTCTCATCAAACAATATTTAAACAATGCGCATCAAGATATTTATGAAGCGAAACAACTGCGTTTGGTGATTTGCAAGCAAGATACAGGTAAAGCATTAGGATTGATTGATTTATTTGATTTTAATCCTGCGCATCGTAGAGCAGGTGTAGGGATATTAATAGCGGAAGAGCAATATCGAAATAAAGGCTTAGGGCAGCAAGCATTAGCATTGGTGATGGATTATGGGCGTAATTATTTAAGATTACATCAATTGTATGCTACGATCGCGAGTGATAATGAGCCTAGTGTCAGGTTGTTTGAAAAAGAAGGTTTTCAAAAAGTAGGGGTGAAAAAAGAATGGAATTTGGTCAATGGCCAATATAAAGACGAATTATTATACCAATTCATATATGTACATTAAAAGGATTATTTTATTTATTGCTCTAGTCGGCTTAGTAGTAGGAGGCATGTTTGCGTATTATGTATATCAAGCTATTTTTTCACCTAATACTAATTTTGAATCAGAAACGACCACTTTGTATATTCCTACAGGCACTACTTATCCAGTACTTCGGAAACTGATACATCCTTTGCTTAAAAATGGAGATACTTTTGATAAAATAGCAGGGAAAAAAGGATATACAGCACATATAAAAGCAGGAAGGTATTTATTAAAAAAAGGAGCAAATAATAATGAAATAATAAGTGTGTTACGTAGTGAAAATAGTCCTGTACGTGTTAGTTTTAATAATCAAGAACGTTTAGAAAACTTAGCAGGAAGAATTGCAGTGCAGATAGAAGCTGATAGTATGTCATTAATAGCAGCATTTAAAGATTCAACTTTTTATAAGCGTAATGGGTTTACTGAAGAAAATGCATTGTGTATGTATGTGCCTAATACCTATGAATTTTTTTGGAATACATCAGCAGTGCAATTTAGAGATCGGATGTTTAAAGAATATCGTCGTTTTTGGGATGCTAAACGTACAGCAAAAGCGAAGCAGATAGGGCTTACTATTCCAGAAGTGATTACGATAGCTTCTGTAGTGCAAAAAGAAACAGCAAAAGTAGATGAGCGACCTCGTGTAGCAGGTGTGTATATGAACCGCCATAAGAATAATTGGAAGTTAGAAGCGGATCCTACAGTTATTTATGCGCTAAAAAAAGATAGAAATGATTGGGATATTGTGATTAAAAGAGTTTTGTACAAGGATTTAGAACTAGATAGTCCTTATAATACATATAAGTATTTAGGATTGCCTCCGGGTCCTATAAGTATGCCTGATGTTTCTTCTATAGATGCTGTGCTTAATTATGAAAAACATGATTACTATTTTTTCGTAGCTAATACCAAACGATTCGGATACCATAAATTTGCCAAAACACTAGCGCAACATAATAGGAATAAGCGCCTATATGTAGATTGGATTCAGAAGCAAGGAATTAAGCGGTAATGTTAATTTTTGTAGGAAAAAAGAACAAGAGGGATTGTTAAGTTATTAACAATTTTAGATTGATATAGCTTTGTTTTAATTAGAAAATAGTTTTCGTTTTTCTCGATGAAAGGTTTTTATTTGACGTTTAAAAGCCTTTTTTAACGATTTTTTTACTTTTTCATGAGTTTTTTCAATATGTTTTCAAATGTAATTAACTGTAAGTTAGGTGATTATGAAAAAAGTTAATTTTTTTGATTTGTGTATTAGTTTGTTGTATATTTGCGCCGCTGAAATTTAAGTAGATGGGGACATCGAATAAGATGCTACTTAGAAATTTTTTATATGATAAATAGAATAATTGGATCGTCATTAATTCTTACAATTGGAGGAGTGGTTTTGGTGAGTTTTTCTCCAGCCAAATACGATAAAGTACCTTCTTATAGTACAGAAGGTTTAGATTTGTGTTATGTAGCTCCTAATTTTGATGAGATAGACGTTATTGAGGAGGTGGAAGATGAAGTAGTTTCAATGACTTATTTCGTGACTCCAGAATTGGGAAAATCATATGTAGGCTTTAAAGAAGCAGTAGCTTTTAAGGAGTCTAGAGGTGAGTATCAGGTTATTAATCAATTTGGGTACTTGGGGAAGTATCAATTTGGGATCGGTACTTTACAGCTCTTAGGGATAAAAGATAGGGATGTTTTTCTTTCCAGTCCAGAATTACAAGAAAAAGCTTTTTATGCAAATCTCTCTAGGAATAAATGGATTCTTAGGAGGGATATTAAATGGTTTGTAGGTAAACGCTTTAATGGTGTTTTAGTTACGGAATCAGGTATTTTGGCGGCAGCGCATCTTTCTGGGCCAGGTGCTGTAAAAAAATATTTAAGAAGTGGGGGTGTTAATGGTTTTGCAGACGCTTTTGGTACTACAATACGGTACTATATGAAGCGTTTTGAAGGGTATGATACTTCTTTTGTGATTTCTGATAGAAAGGCTAAAGTGGTATTGTAGTTCTTTGTTTATTAATCTCTTTGGATAATAAAGATTGTAGGTCTCTTGTGTAGTGTTATTGTTTGATGCTTCCATGTAGCTACAGAAAGTGTTTTTATAAATTCACTAGTTAGTGTGATGTCTGTGGCAATGCATACTCTGGTATTAGGGTGTAGTATATTGATGAGGTCGTTTAGCATTTTGTCATTTCGGTAAGGTGTTTCAATGAAAATCTGTGCTTGGTTCTTTTCTAAAGAGGTTCTTTCTAGTAGTTTTAGGGTTGATTTACGCTCGCTTTTGTCGATAGGGAGGTATCCGTTGAAGCAAAAGTTTTGCCCATTCATTCCGCTGCTCATCATTGCTAATAGTATGGATGATGGTCCGACTAGAGGTACTACTTTTATGTTTTTTTCATGTGCTAACTTTACGATTTCTGCGCCAGGGTCTGCAACTCCTGGGCAACCAGCATCGGATAATAATCCTATAGGTTTGCCTTCTAGGCAAGGGGCAAGGTAGCTTGGGATTTCGCTAGCATCCGTGTACTTGTTTACCGTGTTTATGGTAAGTGAGCGTTGAGATTTACTAGGGCTAATTTTTTTGATAAATCTACGAGCGGGTTTTTCGTTTTCTACGATATAATGATCTACTTCTTCTAGTACTTTTTTGATAGAAATAGGTAGTACTTCTAAAGGTACATCCTCACCTAATCTATTTGGTATGAGGTATAAAACTCCTTGCGAGGTGGGTGAAGTGGGTTCTGTGTTTTGTGTTTCAGGATTCATATTGTTGTAGTCTTACTGCTGTTACAATACTACTAATTTTTTTTAATAAATAAAATGAAGGCGGCAAAGAGTGTAGTTACTTTTTTTTTGGTTACTGTTTAGTGATGTCTAAACGGTTAAGAGGTTTTAATTTATGTTTTGTAACTGACGTTTGATATTGTTACAGGCTTTGTTGAGTATTTTATAAACATTTTCGAAGCCGTCATTGCTGCTATAATAGGGATCAGGTACTTCTAATTGTTCGTTAGGTGCGATTGATTCTAGAATGAGCTGTACTTTTGCTGTGTCTTCTTCGTTTCTAGCTAATGCTAGGATGTTTTCTAAGTTGCTGCGATCCATAGGGTATATGTAGTCATACCTATCGAAGTCACTTGTTGTGAACTGAGTGGCTTTTTGTTGGGTGATGTCAATGCCGTATTTTTTTGCGACCGCTATAGATCTGTTGTCGGGTTTTTTTCCGATATGATAATTGCTGGTTCCGCAAGAAGCTACTTCGAATTTAGAAGGGTCTAGTTTGGAGGCTAGGATGCCTTCTGCTAATGGGGATCGGCAGATGTTTCCGAGGCATACCATTAGTATTTTCGTTTTCATGCGGTTTTATTATTTGGTTCGGATGTGTTTTCTGGTTTAAAAGTAGCTGGATTATAGTGTTAATTTTTTACCGAGATCCTCTACATACTTTCTGAATTGTTTGTCAGTTGCAGAAAGATTGTCTACAGTTTTGCAAGCGTGTAGTACGGTGGCATGATCTCTCTTTCCGATTTGTGTACCTATGCTGGCTAACGAGGCTTTTGTAAGTTTCTTGGCAAAAAACATAGCTAATTGACGTGCTTGTACAATGTGACGCTTCCGTGTCTTGGATTGTAGGGTTTCTACATCCATTTGGAAATAATCACTTACTACTTTTTGTATATAGTCTATAGATACTTCTCTTTTGGTGTTTTTTACGTAATTGTCTACAATCGCTTTGGCTAAATCAATAGTGATGTCCTTCTTATTAAAAGAAGAGTGTGCTATTAATGAAATGATAGCACCTTCTAGTTCCCTGATATTGGTTTTTATATTATTGGCTAAAAACTCTACAATATCTTCTGGCATTTCTACTCCATCTCTGTATAACTTGTTTTTTATAATAGAGATTCTAGTTTCGAAGTCAGGTTGATGTAATTCAGCGGATAACCCCCATTTAAATCGAGAAAGTAATCGCTGTTCGATATCTTGCATATCTACAGGGGCTTTATCACTGGTTAGGATCACTTGCTTTCCATTTTGGTGTAAATGGTTAAATATATGAAAAAATACATCTTGTGTTCCTGCTTTTCCTGATAGTAGTTGGATGTCGTCAACAATTAAGACATCTATAATTTGATAGAAATGAATAAAGTCATTTCTGTTGTTCTTTTTTACGGATTCTATGTATTGCTGTGTGAATTTTTCAGCAGATATATACAGCACTGTTTTTTCGGGATAATTATCTTTAATGTTTACCCCGATAGCATGTGCTAAATGTGTTTTGCCTAATCCTACGCCTCCAAAAATGAGTAGTGGATTGAATGAAGTTCCACCAGGTTTGTTAGCTACTGCCATACCTGCAGATCTAGCAAGTCTGTTGGAGTCTCCTTCTAGAAAGTTATCAAAGTTGTAACTTGGATTTAATTGAGATTCTATCTTTACATTTCGAATACCAGGAATTACAAATGGATTTTTTAATTCTGGATTTTTACTTTTGATAGGTACATCTACTTCTTGTGAGCTAACAGGTGTACGGTTAGCGCTAGGTATTTTTTCTGTAAAAGGTTTTTTGTTTCCATAAGTATTTTCCATTTTGATGATATACACCAATTTAGCAGTTTCTCCTAGTTCTCTAGTAAGTGAAACTTTTAATAAGTTTACATAGTGTTCTTCTAGCCATTCATAAAAGAATTTACTAGGTACTTGTATACTTAGTGCGCTATCTGTTAATTTTACAGCTTTTATGGGTTCAAACCAGGTTTTATATGCTTGTGGTGTTATATTGTTTTCTATAAAAGACAGACAATTATCCCAAACTGATTGCGCAGTTAAATTCATTATACAACTAGGTTACTTAAATTAGGTTATGGTAAGGAATTTGATGAAAAACCTTTTACTTCTTTTGCTCGACAAATATGTGAACAAATTATGTAAAAAAAAAACAAATTGAATCTTGAATTTTAATTATTTTTTTTGCATAATTTATTAATAACAAGTTACTAAAATAAGTTCTAATAAAATTAAAAAGATGGCTATTATTTCTGAAACAAAAGTAAAAGTTCGTTATTCAGAAACGGATCAAATGGGAGTGGTATATCACGGTAATTACGCACAATACTTAGAGTTATCACGTATTGGTTGGTTGGATCAATTAGGGGTTTCTTATAAATTAATGGAGGAAAATGGGGTAATGCTCCCCGTTTATGAAATAGCACTAAAATACAAGAAATCTGCTTACTTTGATGATGTGTTAAAAATAGAAACTTGTCTTAAGAAAAAACCTACTGCAAGAATAGAATTTTCTTACAAAATATACAACCAACATGAAGAGTTATTAACAACGGCAGTAACTACATTGGTGTTTGTAGATGCCGAAACACGTAAGCCTATGGTGTGTCCTGATGATATTATGGAAAAAATAGAAGAAAAGTTATTGTTAGGTGTCTAGTTGCTGTATTGAAACTTCATACATCTTTTCGAATAGTGAAGCTATAGATGCGGCTGTTTTTTTTCGTACTGATATGTACAATTTACAATCTAATGCTAGTGTTTGATCAGTAATGGTAAGTTGGTGTTCTTTAATAGCTCGCATAACTGTGTTCATCTTTGGATAATTAAAGGTGAGTAGAAAGTGTATGTTGATTGTTTTTTCTACTATACGTGTAGCGGCTAAGGCGAGTTGGGCAGAAGATCTATAAGCATTAATCAATCCTCCAACTCCTAATTTGACACCGCCAAAATAACGTACGACGATTACTAATACATTGGTCACTTCAAAAGATTGTATCTGCCCATAGATAGGTTGTCCAGCAGAATTAGAAGGTTCTCCATCGTCATTAGCTCTGTAGCGTATTTTTTCTATGCCTAATTGCCAAGCATAACACCAGTGTCTAGCAGCATGATGTTTTTTTTTGATGGTGGCTAGTAGGTTTTTTATTTCTTCTTCTGTGGTTACAGGAAAGGCATATCCATAGAATTTACTGTTTTTGTCTTTGAATAAAGTTTCTGATCCAGAAGTGTTTATCGTCTTGTAAGTGTCGTCTGATGTGGTCAAAGTGTAAAATTTAAACGTTTTATATAGATAGAGAAACTAATAAGATGCTAATCACAGCTAGCGTAATACCGACCCAGTTTAGAGGGGTAAGGCGTTCTTTGAAAAAGAGAATACCTGCTATTGTAGATACTAGTAAAATAGCCACATTGTTAATAGTAAATAATGTAGAACTGTCGAATTGTTTATTGCTTAGAGCAAGTACTAAAAAGTAAATCGAAAAATAATTGGGGATACCCAGTGCGATTCCTGCAACTATATTTTTGACCTCTATCTTTAAAGTGCCTTTAAAAAATTGAAAAATAAGAACGTGTATTCCGATAATGGCAGCAAATCCAAAAATTGAAGCAGAAAAAATAGCCACATCAGTTAAGGCCACGTGAGTAGTCTTAATGAAATTAAGACTTGTGTCGATAATGCCGCTACCTATGAAAACGAGTAGGGGAAACACTATGTTTTGAAAAGTAAAGCCATCATTCGTTTTTGGCTTGATGGTAGTAAGGTATACAGCTATCAAGGCAATACTAATACCTAAAAGTTTAGCGATTCCTGTATGTTCTTTAAGTATCACGATGCCAAAGACAATAGGAATAGCAACACTCATCTTACTGGCTACAGCTGCTACAGAAAGTCCATTCTTCTGAGTGGTAATTGCCATCAAATTAAATACGAGTATAAATAAAACTCCTAATAACATGGCGCCATACCACCAATTTTGTGCGCTAAGTTGTGAAATACGAATTGGTGCATCATAGGCAATGCATCCAGCAGTACATGCTACCATGTAGTTTGCGATAATAGCCTGTAGTACATTGATATTGTATTTGGCAAATAATTTAAAAATTATGAAAATTAAGCTAGATGCTAAGATGCTAAGCAGTAAGTGGCTCAAAATAATTCAGATTTGATAGTGAATAGATCAATGACGTCTTCGGTAGCGGGATTGTTATTCCATACATGAATACCTAGTTGCGCAGCTCCTTCGGTATTCTCTGAGGTATCGTCTATAAAAAGTGTTTCAGATGCTTGCAGTTGATGTTTTTCTAGAATAAATTCAAAAACAGCTGCATCTGGTTTTCGGAGATTGATTTCATGTGATAAGTAAAAGGCTTCGAAACAATTTTTGAAGACTTCGTAAAAAGGAATATTTTCTATGATCCAATTGATATGCAATTCATTAGTGTTGCTTAATAAGATCAATTGATATTCCTGCTGTTCGGCAAGTTTTTTTATGAATTCTAAACGATAAGTAGGGAAGTCTTTTAAAATTGCATTCCAAGCAGTCGAAATGTCTTCTTTAGTAGCGTTGGGAAGTCGGGTTAGAAAATGATTTATAAAATTCGCAGTATCGATACTTCCTACTTCATATTGTAGTAATACTTCATGTAAAGAAGCATCCCATTCTATAGTTCCAAGCTTGTCAACAGCTTTTTTTGTAGCAGGCTTATCTAAATTGATGAATACATCTCCAAAATCAAAAATGATGGTTTTAATCATTGTAGTATGTGTTTAGTGTGTCTTGTTGGATCGTTATAGTGGTGTGTGCAAGTGCTTTAAAAATAGGTGATTTGATGCCTTTCTTTAATAAAGAATTACTCGTAAATACCCTTGCTTCATCCCACATATTTACATCTATAAAAGATTGTAATGTGCGTGTGCCTCCTTCGATAAGGATAGACTGTATGTTATGTTTGTGTAGTGTATTACAGATAGTAGTTATTACATCAGCATTCGTGTCGATGGTTTCATAAATCAGTAGTGATGAACTTTCTTTTTGTGTAGCTGTAAAGACGATGGTTTTTGCATCGGGTTGTAGGATAGCGGCGTCATCAGGTATTTTGTTTGATAGGTCAATGACGATTCGTATAGGATGCTGCCCAGCCCAATCTCTAGTTGTTAATTTTGGATTGTCTTGTAGTACAGTATTATTCCCTACTAATATGGCATGTTCTTCAGCTCTCCATTTATGTACAAGCTGTCTGGATTGTGGATTGCTAATCCATACAGGTGCTCTTTCGTTAGCAGCAGTAGGTGCGATAAAACCGTCCTTAGTGGCAGCCCATTTGAGTATGATATATGGACGCTTTTTATTGTGGAATGTAAAAAAGCGTCGGTGGTGTTTTTTGCATTCCATTTCTAAGACGCCCACAGTCACATTACACCCAGCTTTGGTTAATTTCTCAATACCTCTCCCAGCAACTTTACTATGTGTGTCAATAGTGCCAATAACTACATTCGGTATTTTATGATGAATAATCATGTCGCTACAAGGAGGTGTTTTTCCAAAATGAGAACAAGGTTCTAGTGTTACGTACAGTGTGGCATGAGCTAGCAGGTGGGTCTCGGTTACAGATTGTACCGCATTTACCTCTGCATGACTCCCTCCATAAGCACTGGTAAATCCTTCTCCAATGATTCGATCTTTATGTACAATGACAGCACCTACCATTGGGTTTGGACGGGTAGTACCCAATCCATTTTTGGCGATTTGTATACAACGCCGCATATATTTTTCGTGCACCACAAGTTATTTTTTTAAGACAATATGTTGGGTTTTGTCGATGGTGTAAGGAAATGAGTAGTCCCCTAAATGATAGCGTATATTGCCTTTATACATAATTTGCAACGAATCCGTCTGAAATGCTTTTAATACATTGGCAAGTATTGATTTGGTATTGTTTTTATAAATTTTGGATAATGAAAAAGAAGCCTCTAGTGGAATAGAGAATTCATCATTAGAAGGAACATTGAAAGTTTCTGATTGAATATCTGCCACATGAATGTTATCCACAAAAACCTTTAGATCTTCTATAGATAATTTTCCTTTAAGATGATTAGGGTTTTTAAAAATAGCATCTGCTTTAATAGCTACATTGCGCACGCTGATATGTTTAACATCAATTCGGCTAATGGATTTGAATTCGGGTTGTTTGCCGATAGAGCAACTTGTAGTGATCGCTACTATTGTTAATAATAATAAAAGTTTTTTCATTGATTGCTTTGTAGATTTAATGTATATTTCATCGTTTGAATATACAGCTTATTTTTGATGCTTTTGACTACGTGTAATGCATACAGCAAAAATACTATTTATAAATGATAACAAGTGCAACAAAAATTCGATTGGTTGCTCCAGAAGATAACCTGTCATTAGCAGCTATGTTAAGAGCTGTATTGGTAGAGATGGGGGTGCCTAAAAAAGGGACGGCGTATGAAGATACAGCACTAGATTGTATGTATCAAACCTATGACTATCCTAGAACTTCTTATTTTGTAGTAGAACTCGAAGGAGAGCTAGTAGGAGGAGCGGGGATTTCTCCGCTACAAGGCGCTCCTACTGAAATCTGCGAATTGCAAAAAATGTATTTCATGCCATCCGCCAGAGGGAAAGGAATTGGAGCAGCCATGATGCAACGATGCCTAGCCTATGCAAAGGAACAAGAGTTTCGAAAATGTTATTTAGAAACGATGCCTTATATGATTGCGGCTCAAAAATTATACAAAAAAACAGGTTTTATATCTCTAGAAAAACCGATGGGAGATACAGGGCACTATAATTGTGAAACTTGGATGCTTAAAGAACTTTAATTTGACATTACAACAACTCAGAAAAGAATTCATTGATTCCTTGTCAGCGTATTATGATAGCAATGAGGTACATTCCTTTTTCTACATGCTATCAGAACATTTACTAGGGTATAGGAGGGTAGATGTAGCATTGAAATTACAAGAATCAATCACTGAAACGGTCTCTGATCGTATGCAACAGGCTATTATAGCCTTACAGCAGTACCATCCAATTCAATACATAATGGGCTCTACATCGTTTTATGGGATGTCGTTTCACGTTACACCATCAGTGCTTATTCCTAGACCAGAAACCGAAGAATTGATAGCGTGGATAGTAGCCGAAATACAAGCTGAAAATCAACAGCAATCACCGCTCAGAATTTTAGATATAGGTACGGGTAGTGGGTGTATCGCTATTACATTAGCCAAGCAATTACCGAATGCGATTGTACATGCTATAGATATATCAGAAGACGCGCTGGCAGTAGCTAGTGCTAATGCTGCAGAAAATCAGGTGCAGGTTCAGTGGATACAAGCAGATATATTAAAAACTAAAGCTTTAGCTGATCAATATGATATTATTGTTTCCAATCCTCCTTATGTAAGAGAGCAAGAAAAGGAAGAAATGCAGGCTAATGTATTAGAAAATGAACCACATCTAGCATTATTTGTTTCAGATCATGATCCACTTATTTTTTATAAAAAAATAACTGCCATTGCCACAGCGTATCTAAAAGAACAAGGGAAACTATATTTCGAAATCAATCAATATTTAGGAGCAGAAACCGTAGCCATGATCGAAGCGCATGGGTTGGGAGATGTAATACTTAAAAAAGACATAAACACCAATGATCGTATGATTCGAGCCGTTGCATTACCAGTATCATATGAATAAACAGTATGCCATAGGTGTTTTTTGCGGCAGTAGCTCAGGTAATGATGCTGCTATACTAACAGCGGCTAGCTTATTAGGAACTCAATTAGCTGAGAACGACTATGCATTAGTATATGGAGGAGCTAAAATAGGTGTTATGGGAGCCATCGCAGAAGTAGTATTGGCTCATAACGGAACGGTAATAGGGGTCATTCCAGAATTTTTGCATAAAAAAGAAGTAGTACATCTAGGTCTCAGTACATTGATTACCACTCTTGATATGCATGAGCGTAAAATGAAAATGCAAACATTAAGTGATGGATTTATTATCTTACCAGGAGGATTTGGTACTCTCGAAGAACTATTCGAAGTGATCACATGGGCGCAATTAGGATTGCATCAAAAACCTATTTGTATCTTAAATATCAATCAATTTTATGATCCCCTCTTGCAGATGTTGCAGCAGATGGTCACTATTGGATTTTTAAAAAAAGAACAGTATGAGTTGCTATTGGTAGCTACTACCGTAGCACAAGCATTAGAAAAAATAAAAAAGAATACACCCTAGGTGGTGTGTGCAGCAAAGGAGAGGTAGTAACAACATCCATTTCCTTATGAAATTGCAAATAATATGAATACAGAAGAACACATCTATCAATTAAGAGAAGAGCTACGCCAGCATAACCATAATTACTATGTATTAGATACACCTACGATTAGTGATTATGAGTTCGATATGAAGTTAAAAGAACTACAGGCGTTAGAAGAAAAGCATCCAGAGTTCTATGATGCTAATTCTCCAACCCTTAGAGTCGGAGGCGAAGTCACTAAAAATTTCGAAACAGTAGTACATGATTATCGCATGTATTCTCTAGATAATTCGTATTCCAAAGAAGACCTAATGGATTGGGAAGCTAGGATTAAGAAACTAGTAGACGGCTCTGTTAGTTATACTTGCGAGTTAAAATACGATGGAGCTTCGATTAGCTTAACTTATGAAAAAGGAACATTGGTACGTGCAGTTACCAGAGGCGATGGTATTCAGGGAGATGATGTAACTACCAATGTAAAAACCATTAAATCAGTACCCTTAAAGCTACAAGGAGCATATCCAGATCGATTCGATATCAGAGGAGAAATCGTATTACCTTATGAGGGGTTTGCAAAAATGAATCAAGCACGTATTGCAGCAGGAGAAGAGCCTTATGCAAATCCCAGAAATACAGCCTCGGGTAGTTTAAAACTACAAGACAGTAGCGAAACAGCCAAACGGCCATTAGATTGTTTGCTATACAATTTAGCAGGAGATCGATTAGGGATCGATTCTCAGTACGAAAGTTTGACCAAAGCCCGTGATTGGGGATTCAAAGTACCTGAAGAATCCAGGCTTGTGCATTCCATTGATGAGGTATTAGCGTTTGTAAATTACTGGGACGAAAAGCGCAGGGACTTACCCTATGAAACCGATGGAGTAGTGATTAAGGTCAATGATCTATTGCAGCAAGATGAACTAGGATTTACTGCCAAAGCACCGCGTTGGGCGATGGCCTATAAATTCAAGGCAGAGCAAGCCGTTACTACGCTTAATGAGATTACCTATCAGATCGGACGTACTGGTGCCATCACACCAGTAGCAAATTTAACGCCTGTACAATTGGCAGGAACTACCGTAAAGAGAGCTTCATTACATAATGCAGATCAAATAGAAAAATTAGATATTAGAGTAGGGGATACCGTATTTGTAGAAAAAGGAGGAGAGATCATTCCTAAAATAGTAGGGGTAGATTTTACCAAACGAATTTCTAGTTCAGAGCCCACCAAATATATTACAAGTTGTCCAGACTGTGATACACCATTAACACGAAAAGAAGGAGAAGCCCAGCATTATTGTCCCAATGATCTAGGGTGTCCGCCACAAATCACAGGTAGGATACAGCACTACATAGCTCGAAAAGCGATGGATATAGAAGGCTTAGGAGGAGAGACTGTGGCCTTATTGGTCAAAGAAGGATTGATCGAGAATTATGCGGATCTATATACGCTCACTAAAGCGCAAGTCATTCCGTTAGAACGTATGGCCGAAAAAAGTGCCGATAATCTCATTGCAGGAGTAGCCAAATCTACAGAGATCCCTTTCGAACGGGTATTATTCGCATTGGGAATACGCTATGTGGGTGAAACAGTAGCTAAAAAATTAGCAAAACACTATAAACATATTGATGCTATCATTGCTGCTACCGAAGAAGAATTGGTACAAGTAGATGAAATAGGGAGTAAGATTGCGCAAAGTGTACGTGAGTTTTTTACGATAGAAGCCAACAGAGCATTGATTGATCGATTAAAAAGTTACGGAGTACAACTAGCCATTACAGAGGAACAGCTGGCCAATCAAACCAATATTTTATCAGGACAAGTTATTGTAGTATCTGGCGTATTCGAAAAAGTATCTAGAAATGAACTCAAAAAAATGATAGAAGATAATGGAGGAAAGGTGTCGAGTTCCATCTCATCTAAAACCACGTATTTAGTTGCAGGCGCTAATATGGGACCTAGCAAATTAGAAAAAGCAAACAAACTAGGTGTCTCGATTATCAGTGAAGATACTTTTTTATCCTTATTAGATACCTAAAATAATTAGGATGTAGAAAGGTGTGGTTATTAGGGCGTTCCCCAAGGGTCGGGCTATCCGTTGCAATTCCTCGCTCTCCTAAGGTCGAGCTGTGGGATTTCCACTACTATCCCTAACGCAAAAATATCATTATATATAGCAACAGCCACTTATGTAAAAAATAATAAGTGGCTGTTTCGTGATAATGAGAATCAACAAATAAAAAGGCTAATTCTTTATAATTTGTTGCGTATACTGTTTGTGGTCAGTAAATACCTTGATAAAATAGGTTCCGTTACGTAACTCAGAGATATCAATAGGTGTTCTAGAAAGCATACCTTTTTGTACGATACTTCCTGTTAGTGAGTATAGTGTATAGGGAGCGATACTGTTTATTAATCCATTTTTGGCAGCAGTTTTAGCGCTAGATTTAGGCAGTGAAACTTGTACTTTTCCGTTTACTACAGGATTTGGAAATACGACCATTTTATCTTCTAGATTCTTAGTGGTGATATCTCTAGTTATAGATTCATCCGATTTGATGATCACACTATAATCTTCCACTTCGCCATGACTAAAAGTTTCACAAGGAGTTGCAATACCACCACGTTTCATGGCAATTCGCATCCTAGTTACTCCTTCTATGGCATCCGCAGGAACTTCGAAAGTAGCGGTGGCAGGCGTAAGGTTCGTAGGATCAATTTCTAATACCTTTTCGGTAGCGTCGAACACACCATCTCGGTTATAGTCTATCCAAGCAGCATAGCCCTCTTCTTTAGCACCTTGTAGCCAAGTAGGTTGAATAACTATTTTATGGTTAGTGTCTTTAGTTAAAGACGCGAATAGCGTTCCTCCTGTAAAATCACTATATCCATTGATTCCCTGATCAGAGATATTGTCTACTGCTTCTAATGTGATTCGACCAATAAACTCCTGAGAAGTGTTTTTGCCATGAGCAGTACAAAAATCAACATCGGATTTTGTTATAAATGTTAATGGGTCACTTTTTCCAAAATTGAATGAGAAATCAATGATTCTTAGTCTAATGGTGTATGCTGTGTCAGGGGTTAAGTTGTCTGGGCTATGTGAGGTGATTATAGTGTTTTCAGAGAAAAAATCGATCGAACGATCATCAGAAAAAAGGGAGTATTGTATTATTTTAGAATTATCTTTTACGTCATCCCATGAAATATCAGCACTAGTATCTGTTACATTGGCAACGCTCAATGAAGCTGTAGGAGCTTCTGTGTCATTACCATCTTCTGTTGTGAATTTTCCAGTAAAAACACCTCTTCCGTACGTAGAGGCAATAACAATATGATCTGTAGGGTCTCCATCTTTTTCCCAATAATCAAAAGAAGTTACACTCACGTTTTTCATTCCATTTATAGAAGGAAACCAATCGGGATATTCTTGGGTAATATCTGTAGTTGTCCATACACCAAAAGCTGTTGCGATCATCACCTCTTTGGGATTTAATGGGTTTTGTAGAATGTCGTAGACAGGCATGTCAGGTAATGGGAAAAAGCTGTTATCAGAATTATCTTTATTATTCCAAGTAGTTCCGCCATCAGTAGAATGCCAAATATTAAACGCTCCAAAATTATACAATGTTACAAAAATTTCCTGTTCTGATTTCCCATAGCGTACACTAGAAATAGAACCTCTAAGTTTAAATGGAGTTTTTATTCGTTCCCAATCCGCAGTGCCAAGTGCTACATTTGATAATTTAAGTAATTTAGAGTCACTTGTACCGATTAGCCATGTGTTGTCTGTATAAGGAGAGGCTCTAAAAGCTGTAGGTTTGTCAAAAAGTAATAGTCTAGGGTGGCTGATAGAGTCTACTTGCTCGTTAGCGATATCAATAGTTAGGATTTTGCCATTTGTTTCGTTGGATCTAGAACCATTAGATAATAAAATGTCTGTGTCATGATCATACCCCATTTGGTTTACAAAATCTCCACTATCTGTGTTGATTAACTCGATAACCTCATCGTCAAAAAAAGTAGCGCCAGTCCATGGTAATTTAAATTTAGCGATTCTATTTTTTGGTAATGCTGCTATCATATAGGTTCCATCCTTATCAATAAAATTGTTAAACCCATCTCCAGGAACAATTTCTAAAGAGGAATTAATACCAGCGATAGGTTGATCAAAAATTTGAGTTCCATTATCCTGTGCGCCAGCAATAAAAAAAAGCGTATCGCTACCAGGTGCGGTAGGGCCTACAGCAGTAGTAACAAATTGCGTTACATTATAGTCTTTGTTGCGGGCTTCAATGCTTTGTAGCGCTCCACCAGCATTTAGTGAATGGATGTAATATACTCCTCCATCATTGCCTAAAATTGCCTGATTATGATTACTCGGGTTAAATACTAAGGTTTGCTGGTCTGCATGTATTACGGGAGCATTTAAAAGATTTTGTGCCTTACCATTAGGATCAACAGTTAGTTGGGTCCAAGTGTTACCACTATCATTGGATACAAATAAATTGATACCTCCTACATATAATATGTTATCATTGTCGGGATGGGATTCAATTAATAAATTATGAAAAGCTTGTCCTGCTGTAAAGTCGTGAGCAGGTATATTGCCTTCAATATCATTTGGTTCGGCTATTTTTTCTACCGTAGCAAATGCATCAGTAGTGCGTAATAATTGTGCTTCATCAATATTTAGAGAAGAACTACGCTCCCAGTATGCTACGTAAAATTTATTTGAGTTTTGAGTAGAAGGTTCTAGTTCCGTTCTGTAAGCATTTTGTATTTTATATTCTTTGGTGAAGTTTACACCATCTGTAGATTTAATAATATCACCACCACTTACCTTAAAAGTGTCTATATGCCCAGTAGTTAACCATAAATTACCTGCTACATCTAGTTCTAGATCATCGATTGGACTGTAGAAGGTAACAGGTTCATCATTATTAAAAAAGCTTTCTTTTTGTTTAGTAGCGATGAGTTCAGGTACTTCTACTCGAGTTAGTGTGGGTTCTTGTTGGTTGGCTGGATCGATAACTTTGTAAAGGCCTGCATTAGTAGTGTTTAGGTTATTTGCAGTACTTCCTCTAAAAGTATAAACAAATAAGTCTTCATTTACACCCGCGTATAGTTCAGTGACTCCATTGTTATCTCGTGTTATTATATCACTAATAAAAACAATTTGATTAGAGAAAAATTTATTGAATGGCTCAAATTGTTGATTGAATGCTGGTGTTATTTCGATAGGAATCCAATGCATTCCTCTGTCTTTGGACATATAAATACCATTTCCTAATACTTGACCCTCTGTACTGGATTGTCCTGTAGATAAGTACATCACATTTGGATCATTAGGATCACCAGTAATTGCTGATACATTTACATGATTAGCAATTCCTGTTATTTGCTGCCAACTAGAGTTAGGGTCTTCTATATTCGTATTTAACCACAGTCCTCCACTTACTCCTCCTGCGAATATACGCCGATCATCTAATGGGTCAAAAAATAGAGCACGTGTGATTCCTCCTACATTGTTAGGGCCACGTTCTTTCCATGTATTCGAAAATCGACCAGGTGTACTTTTGGTCTGAGGTCTGTGCAGTAGTTCATTGCGTAGCTTCTCTAAATCTTCTGGGGCAGGAATCCCCGTGTTAGGGTTTAAGGATAAACTAGCGAGTTGATTTAGGTATTTATTGGGTGGAAGCCCCCGTAAATAGCGCTCAGTTTTAGAACTCTTGTTGTACTTCTTGTACGGGTTATTATTTACTAAATCACTGTATTGTTGTTTTTGCTTTTCGATTTCTGTAGTATGGTTGTCTGTATAGGTTTTGAGTGTAGAGATACCTATTAATCCCAGCAGTGCAAATGTACCTATCAAAAAGGTGTTTATTGTTTTCCTCATTTTTTGTTTTTTAGTGTATTACTTAGCTGTTTGCTATAATCCTATTGCTAGTAATAGCTAGAGGTTAGTAGCGTTTTAAAATATAAATGAGTAGTTATTTATGAGTAATAGGTGGTTGTTTTAGGCGGTTAAATAATGATTTCAGTAGTTTTTACGGTATAAATGTACTTTTTTATGGTTTGATATATGACCAGTAAATACACGAAGCGTATGTTTGGTTTTGTAAACGGTTACATTTAAGTGTTAAGCGTGTTTTGAAAAGACATCGTTTTTTTAGTAAGCATGAAAAGATGCTTAGATGTTTTTTAATATTTGATGATCATTTTAGTGTATTGCTTTTGATCGGTAACGATTTGTAGAAAATACCCTCCTTGTTGTAATTTAGAAATATCAATAGGTAGGCTGCTCATGATTCCTTGTTGTAGTGTGGTTCCATTGATACCGTATATAATGTAGTGTGTAGTAGTGATAAATGATCTTTTAGGTACTGTAGTTATGGTGTTGATACTAAAACGCCCATTGTTTATAGGGTTAGGGGATATGATGAAATTTGTTTTTTTTGAAGGGTTAAAAGGAGTTGATGTACGGATGTCCTCTATACTGGTAATATGTGTGCTGTCTTCATCTGTATTAGTAAGTTTTGTCATTTTGTAAGTAGTAGATGCTTTGCTTTTTTGCACAAGAATTCTAGTTTTTGTAGCTTCTTGTACGGTATCAATGTGATAATAGATACATGTTGTATGTGCTTCTTTTGTGGTTTTTTGTGATATGTCCTTACTTGTACTGCTAAATGCAGTAGCTAACAAAACAAAGCTTATTAGGACGGTTTTTTTTTGAATTTTCATTTTGGGGGCTTGTGTGGTTTATATTTTATCATTGAACTCATTTTGACTTTTTCTTTTTCCTAAAAAAATGGCTGAAATTCACCTGTATTTCGTTACTTTCTTTATCCGTAGCGCAGCTATGAATTTCAAAAAGTACCTTATCCACTCAAATTTCTTCTCATTATTCGGTCTAAAACAAAAAATCAAGATGAGTTCATTGCAAAAGTATTTTTTTATGTACGATCTTGTTAGGGTAAATACATAACGTGCATGTTTGGGTTTATAAATTGTATGATTTTGATGATGAATGGTTTTTTAGAAGTAGTGCATCCTGTTTTTATTCCTACAAATTTGCGTTGGTATTGTTTTCTTTTGCGTTAGGGATAGTAGCAGAAATCCCGCAGCACGACCTTAGGAGTGCGAGGAATTGTAGCGGATAGCCCGACCCCTTGTGGGGAACGCCCTTATCAAGTCGGAAAAATATGACTGTGTAGAATAATTGTTTAAAATAATACAAGAACTTGTTTTCTGTTTTTCTTGTAGTCTATACTATGAGATTACAATTGAAAATAGCTACATTTGTGTCTTAATCTTTATGAATAGATGATATTAAAAGGTTTAAAACGAAATGCACTAAAGAAAAACGTGGAATCTCATATAGAGAAACACGAATCTAAGGCAAAGCAGGTGACGGAAATTAACAGTTTAGCAGTGTTGATAGATGCTTCTAAATCAGTAAATATCTTATCTGTAGTGAAGCTGGCTAATGCACTGGGAGTGAAGTCGGATAGGCTGAAAATAATGGGCTATAAAGAAGATCAGAAGGAGATTGCAGATGATCAGGATGCAGCGTATTATAATGATAAAAGTTTTGGTGTAGGGGGAACGATTAAAGGAAGTTCTCTTAATGATTTTATATCTAAAGAATATGATGTATTGATTAATTTTTATGCAGAGAGCCGATTGGAATTGGATTATATAGCTGCGGCTTCTCGAGCAAAGTTTAAAGTAGGTTTTTCTACGATTGATCATAGGATCAATGATTTAATTATAGGAACGCCTAGTGAGGATATTAATCTCTTTATAGCCGAACTAAAAAAGTATTTAAAAATTTTACAGATTATATAGTATGAGTAGTTTTCTACAGGGGACAGGAGTCGCATTAGTAACACCATTTAATAAAGAAGGAGCTGTTGATTACGAAGGATTGACCGCTCTGATCACCAATTGTATCGAAGGAGATGTAGCATACATAGTAGTGTTGGGAACTACTGCAGAATCTGTAACACTGTCTAAAGAAGAAAAACATAAGGTCGCTGCTCATATAGTAGCGGTAGTAGATAAGCGATTGCCCTTGGTAATTGGAGTAGGGGGAAATAATACAGCATCGATTATCGAAGAGTTGCAAACCATAAATACATCGGATTATGCTGCGGTATTATCTGTAGTGCCTATGTATAATAAGCCTACTCAAGAAGGAATTTATCAGCATTATAAGATGCTAAATGATCAGAGTCCATTGCCTATATTATTGTATAATGTGCCTTCTAGAACAGGGGTAAATATGCAAGCAAGTACTACGATACGATTAGCAGCATTGGATAATGTGATAGGAATTAAAGAAGCTACAAGTGATTTTTCTCAAATACTTACATTATTAAAAGAGACTCCAGATGATTTCTTGGTGATTTCAGGAGATGATGAGCTAGCTTTATCAACAGTGTTAGCTGGAGGAGATGGGGTGATTAGTGTTGTGGGACAAGGGTTTCCTGAAGCATTTTCTAAAATGATTAATTTAGGTCTTGCAGGACAGAGTAGAGTAGCATTCGATATTTTATACGATTTATTACCAGCCATTGGATATGCTTTTGAAGAGGGGAATCCAGCTGGTATAAAAAGTATTTTAGCAGAACAAGGAGTATGCGAACCTGTAGTGCGCTTGCCATTAGTAGCAGCTTCTAAAGAGTTGACTCAGAAAATTAAAACATTCGTAGCAAATCGATAATACTACTATTGACGTGGTTTATACTTATTTTGGTTTCAGCGAACATCTAAGATTTTGTGACCAAATGCAGTGATTTCTTGTTGCATAGTAATGTTGCGAAACCCAAAAATTGCAAAATATGGGTTTGAAAAATCATTTTTATAGCGAATTGTAAAAAGTTTAAAACACTTCATTATATGGCTAAAAAGATAAAAGATCCTGGTATTGGATTGTCATCAGATAAATTGGCAAAACGATTTATCAATAAAGATGGGTCTTTTAATATAAAGCATATCAATAGAAAAACATCGATATCTCGTAGTTATAATTATTTGATTAGTATTTCATGGGCACGGTTTTTTCTATGGGTGTTATTGGGGTATATATTGATCAATGCTATTTTTGCGATTATCTATACAGTGCTGGGTGTGTCTGCTATTACTGTACCGACAGGTACTTGGTACCGAGATTTTTTAAAAGCATTTTTCTTTTCTGCGCAGACTGTAACCACAGTAGGTTATGGAGCGATGTCTCCTAAAGGAGTATTGTTTGGGGTTATTTCTTCTTTTGAAGCCTTAATCGGCTTACTGAGTTTTTCATTCATTACAGGGCTGTTATATGGTCGTTTTTCAAAGCCAAAATCAAGTATTCGATTTAGTGATGTAATGGTGCTAAGAAAGCATAAGGAAATGGATAGCCTTATGTTTCGATTAATGAGTCGTAGCACTCATGTGATGATTAAACCTAGGGTAGAAGTAACCTTGTCACTATCTAAGCTATCTGAATCTAAGCAGTATACCAATCATTTTTATAATCTAGAATTAGAACGTAACGAAATTACGTACCTTCCTACCACTTGGACGATTGTGCATCCTATAACGCCTACGAGTCCACTAGTGACATTTGATAGAAATGAATTATCGTCGCTTAATGGAGAGGTGCTGATATTGATTTCGTATTACGATGAGTCTTTTGCACAAGAGGTACATCAAATCCACTCATACATGCTTAAAAATTTAAAGATAGATGAGACGTTTGTTCCTTCTTTTTATTACGATGATGATGGGGTGACGGTGTTGGATCATGATAAGTTGAGTGAAACTAGATCACTATAATATTGGGTTGTAGTATGCATGAGACAGCTGTATGCTCTATGTTGCTGAGGTGACATAGACTTTTTATGACTAAAAAAATGCAACATAGCTGTTTTTCTAGGGTCATTTAATAGATCAATTAAAGTTTTTGTAATACATTAGAAATATCTATTTTTGCAGGATGTTTTTTGGATACTGCATTTATGGATGTAGCGCATGCCATTATTTGTATACAAAAGATAATAAAGACACTAAAAAAAATTAAATGAATAGACTATTGTTTTTACTGGTGGCAGTATTGCTTCTAGGGTCTTGTAGTGAGTATCAAAAGTTATTAAAAAATGAAGATACTCCTGCGAAGTATAAGATGGCAGAAGAATTGTACAAAGCAGGTAAATATAGAAAAGCATTGCGTCTTTTTGAGCAAATAGTTCCTGAGTTTAGAGGAAAGCCACAAGCAGAGCGTGTTATGTTTTATTATGCAGATACGTATTACCAATTAGAAGATTATTACCTAGGTGGCTATCAGTTTGAGCGATTTACGAAGTCATATCCGGCAAGTGATAAGCGAGAAGAAGCATTCTATAAAAGTGCTAAGAGCTATTATCACCTTTCTCCACGCTATAGTTTAGACCAAGGAGATACAGATAAAGCGATCGAAAAATTACAGGGGTATATCAATGCATACCCAGAGAGTGAAAGGTTGGCAGAAGCAAATACATTGATTGCTGAATTACGTACTAAAAAAGAAAAGAAAGCATTCGAAATTGCAAAACAATACCATCATAGAGAAATTTATAAAGTAGCTATCAAAGCTTTTGATAATTACTTAATTGATTATCCAGGGTCTACTTTTAGAGAAAAAGTATTATACTATAAGCTAGAATCACAATATTTATTAGCTATTGGTAGTTATGAGAGCTTGGTGAAGGAACGTTTGGAGAAAGCAGAGCTTTTTTATAATAATTATACAAAATATTATAAGGAAGGAACACATACAGAAGATGCTGCTGAAATAGCAGAAGATATAAAGACACGATTAGAACAATATAACTAGAAAATTAGGAAAAGATGGATTTGAAAAACAGTACAGCGCCTGTAAATACTACTACAATCGATAAAAATTTAGTAGACCAATCTACAGGTAATATTTATGAGGCAATATCTGTAATTTCTAAGAGAGCCAATCAGATCAATACAGATATAAAAAAGGAGCTATTAGAAAAATTAGACGAGTTTGCTACCTATAATGATAGTTTAGAAGAGATTTTCGAAAACAAAGAGCAAATCGAAGTTTCTAAATTTTATGAAAGATTACCAAAACCACATTCTTTAGCCGCGCAAGAATGGCTAGACGGTAAAATCTATTACAGAAATACGAAAGCGGAATCAGAAAAGAAATAGTATGACATCATTGTTGAGCGGTAAGAAGGTATTAATAGGTGTTACCGCTGGTATTGCTGCTTATAAGATAGCATCTTTAGTGCGATTGTTTGTCAAGGCTGATGCAGAGGTAAAGGTGATAATGACACCACAGGCAAAGGAATTTGTAACACCATTAACGCTAGCTACGCTTTCTAAAAACCCTGTATATAGTTCGTTTTATACATCAGATGGTAGTGGTGAGTGGCATAATCACGTAGAGCTAGGTCTATGGGCCGATTTTATGGTAATTGCACCAGCCACCGCTAATACGCTTTCTAAAATGGTATCGGGAGCTTGTGATAATATATTATTAGCTACCTATCTATCTGCAAAATGCCCTGTTTATTTTGCGCCAGCAATGGATCTAGACATGTTTAAGCACCTAGCTACACAACGCAATTTCGAGATGTTAGAAAGCTATGGTAATCGAATGATACCTGCAGAATCAGGGGAATTAGCTAGTGGATTAGTGGGGCAAGGTCGTATGGCTGAACCCGAAAATATTATCGCTTTTATCAATAATGATTTTGGTCAGGAATTACCGTTACAAGGTAAAAAAGTACTGATTACAGCAGGGCCTACGTATGAGGCAATTGATCCAGTACGATTTATAGGTAACCATTCTAGTGGTAGGATGGGGATAGAACTCGCCAAAACAGCAGCTAGTCTAGGTGCTGCAGTTACCTTGGTATTAGGACCTTCTGCACTAAGTGTAACACATCCACTGATTACAGTGGTCAATGTAGTAAGTGCTGCACAGATGTTTGAAGCAGTCGAAGAACGATTTGCTAGTTGTGACATCGCTATAGCATCTGCTGCTGTAGCTGATTATAGACCTCAGATGGTGGCGGATCAAAAAATTAAGAAGTCAGACAGTAGTTTTGCGATACAATTAGAGCGTACAACGGATATTCTGAATTGGATGGGATCTGTAAAAAAACAGCAGTTTTTGGTAGGATTTGCATTGGAGACCGAAAATGAAGAGGCAAATGCAAAGAAAAAGCTACAAAAGAAAAACTTAGATCTTATCGTACTGAATTCGTTAAACGATAAAGGGGCAGGTTTTAAAGGGCAAACCAATAAAGTTTCGCTAATTAATCATACATTAGCAGTAAAAGCCTTTGAATTGAAGTCCAAGGCAGCTGTTGCACAAGATATTTTTAATGAAATTAACGAATTGATAGATGCGTAACCTCTTATTAAGTATACTGATATGTAGTTTTGGTCTGTTACAGGCACAAGAATTTAATGCTACTGTAGTAGTCAATGCAGAGCAGACAGGGAACCAAAATTTACAAGTCTTTAAAACTTTAGAAAGAGCTGTTAGAGAATTTATCAATAATAATAAGTGGACAGAGCTAGACTACAGAACCGAAGAGCGCATTAATTGTAGTTTCTTTATTACAGTAAATAGTTTTAGTAATAATAGTTTTTCTGCCACGTTGCAAGTACAGGCTTCTAGGCCTGTTTATGGTTCTAATTATGAAACTACGCTACTGAATATAAATGATAAGCAGTTTAATTTTCAGTATTTAGAATTTCAGCCGCTTAATTTTAATCTAAATAGTTTCGAATCCAACCTTATATCAGTGATAGGTTTCTATTTATATACGATTTTAGGAGTTGAAGCAGACTCTCTAGAACTGAACGGAGGTACTTCTTATTTCGAAACGGCTAAAAATATAGTAGGAAACGCACAGGGGAGTAATTCATTGGGATGGAACTTACAAGACGGTCCACAAACGCGTTTTAGGCTTAATGATGATCTATTATCAGGAACTTATGATGGCTATCGCGAAGCGATGTACGAGTACCATCGAAAGGGATTGGATGTAATGGGTAATGACCTGAAAGAAGGAAAGCAATCTGTTATCAAAGCGATGAAACAGCTAGAAGGAATGCACAAAACCAGACCTAACTCTTATTTAATGCGTGTATTTTTTGATGCTAAGGCAGATGAAATGACACGTATATTATCTGGTGGTCCTTCTGTAAATATTGCAGAAATTATATCGATACTAGGTAGAATTGCACCTACATACTCCAAAAACTGGTCGGAGATTAAGTTCTAGATCTAGTTATACTCAGTTTGGTTTCTTATCCTTATGCCATAAATGCTAGGAAGTACTTATAAAATTATAGCAGGCTAGGGCGGTGCTTTTTTAAAAACTGTAGTATATTTACCTTCTATAAAATAACCTAAAATAGTTAATCGTTTGTTACGAAGTCTGTCCATAAAAAACTTCGCCTTAATAGAAGAATTGCAAATCTCTTTTGATACTGGTTTACTCACCATTACAGGAGAAACAGGAGCAGGGAAATCTTTATTATTAGGAGCGCTAGGATTATTGCTAGGAAAAAGAGCAGATTTGTCTAGCATAAAAAACAATAGTCAAAAGTGTGTCATAGAAGGAGCTTTTGAAATAGCAGCCTATGAATTGCCTACATTTTTTGAAAGCGAAGACTTGGACTACGAAGATACAACGATTATACGCAGAGAAATTCTGCCTTCTGGAAAGTCACGCGCCTTTATAAATGACACACCTGTTACCTTGCAATCATTACAAAAGTTAGGGGTGCGATTGATCGATATTCATAGCCAGCATCAGACGCTAGAAGTCACGACCAATGACTTTCAGTTTGAAGTATTAGACGCGTTATCAGATACACAGCGACAGTTGTTATCCTATAAGCGCGGATTAAAAATGCTCAAACAAAAGGAGAAGGAAGTACAAACGCTGATCGATAATCAAAAAGAATTTACCAAAGAGTTTGAATACAATTCTTTTCTGTATAAGGAACTCGAAGAAGCCAAGCTGGTAGCAGGAGAACTACCTGCCTTAGAAGCCGAGTATGAGACATTGAGTAATGTAGAGGCAATTCAGGAACGGCTTTCTGAAACGACTGTGGCGCTGTCTACTGATGAAATCGGTGTTACAGATGTATTAAATACAGTGAAAGTCTCCCTGCATAAAGTCGCGGCATATGCTAAGCCGTTACAGGAGCTTGCAGAACGCATTACCAGTGTATATATAGAATTAGAAGATATTAATAGTACCGTGCAGGACGAGTTAGAGCGATTAGAAGCCGATCCTGCGCGATTAGAATTTATAAGTCAGCGTTTGCACCTGATACATGCATTAGAGCAAAAGCACAGTGTAGAAGGTATAGAAGCATTGCTTGCAGTACAAATGACCTTAGAAGAAAAAGTAGGGCAAACTGCATCACTAACCGAATCTATAGAAGCCTTACAAGCAGAAATCCTACAGATTAAGGAGAAACTCGATGATTTAGCACAGAAAATACACAATAAGCGAAAAAAAGCACTACCCAAGTTAGTAAAAGAGCTAGAAGCTATTTTACAATCATTGGGGATGGTCAATGCCACCTTTAAAACAGAGTTGGTCGTACAAGAAAAATATTTGTCAAACGGAAAGGATGATTTACAGTTTTTATTTGCTGCCAATAAAGGGGGAAATTATGGCGAATTAAAAAAAGTAGCCTCTGGAGGAGAATTGTCTAGGATCATGCTCGCGATAAAAATGATCTTATCTAGGTACATCCAATTGCCTACAATTATTTTCGATGAAATCGATACAGGGGTTTCTGGAGAGGTAGCGCATAAAATGGCAGATGTGATGAAAGCAATGAGTGAAAACCTACAAGTATTTAGTATTACACACCTACCACAGATTGCAGCCAAAGGAGATTATCAGTACAAAGTGTATAAAGAAGACGCAAATAATACGACTGTTACAAATCTAAAAGTATTAAGTAACGAAGACAGAGAGCGAGAAATTGCAGAAATGATTGGAGGAAAAGAAATATCTGACTCCGCACTATCACACGCTAAATCTTTGTTAAGTCATTCTGAGTCATAGGCTTGTGTTTTTTTTGTTGGCTGCATATAATTAAGTAGGTAGATCACAGAAGTTAGTTCCTATTGTAATTGCTAAACGGTTTTAGTAGTAGTCGGATAAAAAGCATCCGAAAATAACTACGGCTTATCCCTGTTTTAGTATATTTGTTAGTTGTAAAATCATCTATAATTTATATTAAATGTCATATAATTTATTAAAAGGTAAAAGAGGAATTATTTTCGGAGCATTAGACGAGAACTCTATTGCTTGGAAAACAGCAGAACGTGTTTTTGAAGAAGGCGGTACGTTCGTACTTACGAATGCCCCAGTTGCCATGCGAATGGGAGCAATCAAAACCTTAGCAGAAAAAACCAATTCAGAGATAATTCCAGCCGATGCTACATCTGTAGAAGATTTAGAAAATTTAGTAGAAAAATCTATGGAAATCCTAGGAGGTAAATTAGATTTTGTACTGCATTCTATCGGAATGTCTGTAAATGTTCGAAAAGGCAGACAGTATACAGATCTTAACTATGACTGGAGTCAGAAAGGATGGGATGTATCAGCCCTTTCTTTTCATAAGACCATGCAGACATTGTATAAAAAACAAGCCATGAATGAGTGGGGGAGTATCGTAGCATTGACCTATATGGCAGCACAGCGAGTATTCCCAGATTATAATGATATGGCAGATAATAAAGCATATTTAGAATCTATAGCACGTAGTTTTGGATACTTCTTTGGTAGAGATCATAAAGTACGTGTCAACACTATTTCTCAATCTCCAACGCCTACTACAGCAGGAAAAGGCGTAAAAGGGTTCGACGGATTTATCTCATATGCAGATAAGATGTCTCCACTAGGCAATGCATCCGCAGATGACTGTGCAGACTATACACTTACCTTATTCTCTGATCTGACTAAGAAAGTAACGTTACAGAACTTATATCACGACGGAGGATTCTCGAATATGGGAGTAAGCCAATTGGTGATGGAAAAGTTTGTAGACGACGAAGAAGCATAAATTACTTCACCGATCATATAATGAAGCCTTGATATAGTGTATCGAGGCTTTTTTTATGCACTACACACATGATGTATTTTTTTAGGATGCTATTAACAGTGTTTTCTATCTTATAAAACGTGTTTATGATTCAGGTCATAAAATATGGGCAGTACCCCGTCATACTTTTGTGTCATACACTATTTCAGAACAGATGAGCGAGGAGTCATTCATTGATTTTTTTGCTGATACTATTCTAAATAGATGTAGATACAGATACAGTGAAGTGGTTTAACTCACTTCGGTTTTATAATCAGAAAAAAATACCCGTATGGCAAGTATAGAAACGATAGCTATTATCAAAGCTACTGCTCCAGTACTAGAGCAGCATGGAGAAACTATTACACAAGTATTCTACCAGCGGTTGTTCGAGGAACATCCAGCACTTCAAAACATTTTTAATATGACGCATCAGCGGCAAGGCACACAACCCAAGGTGCTGGCCATGACCATCTTTAAGTATGCCTGTCATATAGACCAATTAGCACTATTAGGAGATGCTGTAGAAACGATAGCACAGAAACACAGTAGCTTATCGATAACCAAAGAGATGTATCCCATCGTAGGAAAGCATTTATTAGCAGCAATTCAGGAAGTATTAGGAGCAGCAGCAACACCAGCTATTATCGATGCTTGGGCAGAAGCCTATCAAGAATTAGCTGTCATTTTTACAGAAAGAGAAGAAGCCTTATATGCCGTTAGAGAAAAGGTATCGGGGGGATTTAGAGGTACTAAAGAATTTGTGGTAATACGCAAAGAAAAAGAAAGCGGAGTAATTACTTCACTTTATCTACAACCCAAAGACGGAGCAACAGTACCTGTATTTACAGCAGGGCAATATATAGCCCTCACGCTTTCGATACCTGGACATCCGCATACTTATACCAGAAACTATAGTTTATCCGATAGTCCAGATCAAAACTACTGGAGAATCAGTGTCAAAAAAGAAATAGGAACCCCCGCAGGTATTGTATCCAATTATATACACGAGCATATAAGTGTAGGCGATATGTTAACGCTAGGAATGCCAGCAGGTAATTTTGTATTACAGGAGCATCAGCAACCACTCGTGTTGATTAGCGGTGGAGTAGGAATCACACCACTGATGAGTATGTATACCACAGCGCTCAAAAACCCTAGAAGAAAGATTTCTTTTATACAGTGTGCTGTAAATAGTACTACGAGTGCATTTGAAGCAGCAATAGCCAAACAAGCTACCTCACATACACAACAGACTATTGTGTACAGTGATCCATTAGCGTCTGATACATACGATTATAAAGGAATAGTATCTACAGCGATACTACAAGAACGCGGTATTGACCCTAACAGTGATTTTTATTTTTGTGGTCCTGTGCCTTTTATGAAACATACCATACAATTATTACAGGCATATGGCGTAGCAACCAAAAATATCCATTATGAGTTTTTTGGCCCTAGCGAAACGATGGAAGCAGCTATAGTACAGTAACTAATAGACTATATATCCCAATACACTAATCATAGTGTATTGGGATATAAATAAGCTTATGGTTTGATTTCTTCAGTACCGTCACTATGCAAGGCGAACCTGCCTTTATCCTTGGCATGTACCACCTCAGTTTTTTCCCATGGCCATCCACCGAATTGCGTAGCGCCATAATCTCGCATCGCCTCTCTGATTTCAGCCTCAGTATTCATTACGAAAGGTCCATGCTTGGCCACAGGTTCCTGAATCGGTTTTCCTTCTAAGATTAAGAAATAAGCATCCTCATCTCCATTCAGAATCGTAATATCCTCTCCAGCTTCAGCCTCGATCAGTTGGTTTACAGCGATAGTAGTTCCTGCAATTTCTATAGAATTCCCTTTATAAAAGAAAATAGAACGAGTCGCATCAGCATCTGTTTTAGGCAATATCCACATCGCATTTGCTTCCATATGCACCGTAAATACCCCTACGGCATGTGCAGGATCAGCTGCCCATGAATCAGGAGTCGTAGCAGTTGCTACCGTAGTATCTATACGTCCTGCAATCACATCGATTGTCGTAGTGCGTTGCGACGTATCAGTGTGTTTGATAACTGGTATGGTTTCTTTCCATAGCATCTTAAAATGTGGTGCTACCATTTTAGATACTTTAGGTAGATTCAGCCAAATCTGAAAAATCTCTAGAGGATTCCCTTTATCTTCATGTAGCATTGGGAACATCTCGGAATGTTGTATCCCACGTCCAGCAGTCATCCACTGTACATCGCCACCCATAAATCGCCCCGCTGCACCTAAAGAATCTGAGTGATCTACCACCCCCTCTTTATTGATCGTAATAGTTTCAAAACCTCTATGTGGGTGGTAAGGAAAACCAGGAATACGTTTGCCATGATACATTCTCCAACCATCTTTGAGCATAAAATCCTGTCCAATAGCACGCCCTTGTAGATGTGTAGGAGCAATTTCCATTTGGTCTGTACCAGCAGGATACTCATCTCTGTGGTACGCACAGAATAAAAACGGATCTTGTGTCTGCCACGGAAACCCTAGGGGTTGTATATTCTTAATGCCACTCATAGTCGTATGTTTTTTATAAATGATGTTACAAAGTTCAGCAATTCATACACAACATGCATTCATCTAGATGAAGAAATCAATACCAATACATTTAATAGTTATCCCTTAGCAGTAGCGATTTTAGTTCTAATCGTACTCAGCGCCTGTGGCGTAATTCCTAAGTAAGAAGCGATCATATGTTGTGGAATCCGATGGAGTAATGCCGGATATGTTTTGATAAAATAAGCATACCGATCCGCAGCAGGTGCACTCATTTGCATGATGACCCTTCGCTGTAATACGCCCATACGACGATACAGTAGTTTAAAATTACGTACCAGCATTTCCGAGTCTACCGCCTCCATAAACAAGCAGTTTTTGTCAAACATCACCACCTCCGAATCCTCTAGGCAGTCGATGTACAACTCCGCAGCCCCTCCAAATTCCAAAGATTCTATATCAGCAATGATCCAGCCCTCGGCAGCAAACATAAAAATATGCTCCTTACCCTTGCTGTCTATAATATAACTACGCAGTAATCCCTTTTTTACAAAAAAAGTATGCAATTGTCGATCCCCAGCATGTTGTATTACCGTTCCCTTGCGATACGTAGCTGTGGTAGCAGTAGCATCTACATGTAATATGTCGTTTATGTTTTCCATTAGTGGTAGAGCGCTAGTATTTTTAAATAGAAGTGATGTAAACTTTTTCGATTTCAGCGAACATCGTAAGATTTTGTGACCAAATGAAGTGATTTTTTTGTTGCATAGCAGCGCTACAGAACTAAAAAATTGCAAAATTTGGGTGCAAAAGATCGTTTTTATAGCAAAATATAAAAAGTTTAAACCACTTCATAATTAAGACAAAAAATCTTCTTCTTCATACGCAGGGTTAGGATAGGAATAAAATCCTTGTCCAGTTGGCATCCCTAGTTTGCCTTGGTCTATAAAGTGTTCTTGTAATAAAGTTGCTACTTTTTGTGCATGTGCATCCCCCTTTTCAGCAGCCATTTTATTGATGTTATAAATCGTAGAAATCCCTACAATATCACATATCCCAAAAGGCCCCATAGGCGCTCCAGAAGCCTTCATCCATGTCTTATCAATTGTCATAGGATCAGCCACCTCATTACAGTACAGTGCCAAAGAACTTTTTAGAAAAGGCACTAATAACGAATTTAGGATATACCCAGGTTGCTCCTTATAAATCGGTAGCGCGATCATTCCGATAGCTTTGGCAAAGGAGACAATCGTTTCGAAAATCAGCGGATCCGTAGTCGCATGCCCCATAATTTCTGCCGTATTGTGTTTCCATATTTGATTCGCAAAGTGCAACGCCAAAAAACGTTCAGGTCTACCCGTCTCTTTGGCAAACCAACTCGGTAGTAGGGTAGAAGAATTGGTGCAGAAAATACTTTTTGCAGGCGCTACCGTACCCAATTGGCTATAGAACGCTTTTTTGATCCTCGTATTTTCTGTAATTGCCTCAATGATCAGATCAGCATTTTGGGTAGCGACTGCTAATTCATCTACCAGAGCGATACGCGCAATCGTAGCCTCTATTTGCTGTGGTGTAGCATTTACTTCTTGGTGATACGTCGTTCGCAATTTTTCGAACCGATCAGGTATCGCCGCTAGTACTTTGGGGTTGGTGTCATATAGCACCACATCAAAATCATGAAAAGCAGTCTGAAAAGCAATTTGTGCCCCCAATACACCCGCTCCACAGATCGTAACCTGCTGTATATTCATAGTACGGTATTAAAAATTTAAACCTAAAATATAAAAACCTCCTCAAGTAAGACGTATGTTCATGATTTTTTTAAGACAAGTTTATAGCGCATCACCTTATAGATGTGGGCGTTCCCCAAGGGTCGGGCTATCCGTTCCAATTCCTCGCACGCCCTAAGGGTCGTGCTGTGGGATTTCCACTGCTATCCCTAACGCAAAAAGGAACACCTGATAATGTTTGTAATTGAGTAGATGTAGATGTAAATGTAAACCATGTTAGTATAGTGTATGCTACTTAAAATTAATTCTGGAATAAATAAGACCAATCGGTCTAATTTGAATATTTTGTCTATATTTGTTCAATAAAATGGGATATAAACACAACATAGAAGAAATTTTAGATATAGGTTATGACATCCTTCGTAAAAAAGGATATCATAATGTAGGAATCAATCAAATTCTTAACCAAGCTGGTATACCTAAAGGTTCTTTTTATAATTTTTTTGAATCAAAAGAAGATTTTGCGATAAAAGTAGTTAAGCGTTATGGAGAGACAAATACAGAATGGATGCAAACTTTTTTTGACAATTCTGAATTATCTCCTATAGAATCTTTACAATCATTCTATAAGTTTATGATTGATACGAATGAAAATGACGACTTTTTAAGTGGTTGTATTATTAATAATATGAGTATTGAGGTTGGTAGAATTAATGAAACTATGGCGCATAAAGCCAATGAACAATTTATTAGTTGGTTAAATATACTCGCTAGAGTCATTAATGAAGGACAAGAATTGAAAGAAATCACTCATAAATTTAAAGCATTAGAAATAGCAGAATATCTACATGCTGGTTTTTATGGTACATTCTCAAGAATGAAAGTAACAAGAAATAGAACCTACATGGATACATGGTACAATATGTCTTTTGAATTTATAAAGTATTAAAAAAATTTAATTTTAAAAAAAGTAGAACGGTCTAATTTGTTAAAACTAAAAATTATGAAAACAAAAACAATTCTAATACTGCTAATAAGTGCAGTGTTAGTAGCATTTAAAATGCCAAAAACGAGTACAAAAAATGACAATATGATTACAACAATCAATGGAGCTATGCGCTATCAAAAAAACCACAAAAAATTCAACTATTACATAGAAACTATAGGGACTGTTTCTATTGATAATGTAGAGCTAAATAATAAAAAACTAACAGCTATTTATTCATACAAACATGGTAGTGAACATAGAAATGTAGTTAGTGAATTAAATCAAGACAAAGACGGTATTTACAAAGGAAAATGCACTACGAAGGTAAATGGAAAAGTTTTATTAGCTGTCAATACTTGGTTGACATTCAATCAGGATGGTTCAGCAAATGGCAACTGGAGCTGGTCAGGTACACCATCAAATAATGACCCTATCATAACAATTTCAAAAAAATAAAGTAAGAAACATGAAAATTAATTTATCAATTATAGCATTATCGCTAACTGCTTGTCATTCTTTAAAAGTAAGCAAAATACCATCAACAGAAAACAACATTAAAACTTCTATAATGAGCAATAGGCATACCTTGGAACTTAAAAAAGGGGAGTTATTCCTTATTGCAATAGCCGATCAAAAGGAAGGGAAAGAAGCATTATTGCAAGAGTATTTTGGAACTATTATGCCTTCGGCCATGAAGAATGGTTTCACTCCTCTTGGTCAACTACATATAGATAATATCGTTCAAGCCAACAATTTTAGGCCCAATAACTTTATAGGTCTTTTTAAATGGCCAAACATGGAATCTATTCAAGCTTTTATGGCAGATTTTTCTCCTAAACAATTAAAAGAATTGAGAACACCGATTTGGAACGAGTTTAAAGCTCACATGATTGCATTACAAGAAGATAAAAAAATTGATATCAATGAACGTAAATTATACGAAGTTAAAACACTGTGGACTAAAGAAATGGTTGGAATAAATTCTATTACTCAAAATGGAGGTCGAGTTATAGTAAACCAAGCGATTGCAGGATATGAAGATCTAAAAGGAAATGAAGCTCCAAATCAAGTATTAATTATAGAGTGGAAGGATAAAAAAAGTGCAGATATATTTAAAAAAATGAATACATTAAAATATATAAAAGAAGAAGCTTTTTATACACATTTTACATTATTCCCATAGATAAAATTATCGATTATTATAGTGTATGAATAGTGTGTTGCAACAATGTATAAAAGTAATGGCGGTTTGAATTAACACCCACACCGCTATTACTTTTAATGAAGAATATAGTTGTCAGAAAGTAAATACTTTTTATACGTTATTACTCCAGAGATTAGTTAGATGTAATTCATTCTGATCGTCATTAGGCAAATTTTAATGATTAGATATGTGTTTATAGGGCTAGCCTTTAGATTGCTATCAAGACAAAGCCTCAATAGATTACGAGACGTACTAGATATAGAATGGATAAAATAATTACAGATTACCACCCCTAACTGAATATAACGATCTCATTATCTTAGTTTTTTTGTACTGACTCATTCCTGATGAGCTGCTATTATACACGTTTTAGAAAGTATAATAGTGGTTACATACCATGCGAATACTTTGTTATTGGTAAACGTTTTTTTATTTCGTTTTTTATTTTAAATTTGTAACCAATGTATAAGGTTGTGTAATATGGTTATAAAAGACTATTATTCGCTTTCAGAAGCGGCAAAAGTATTAGGTAAAAGTAAAGAAACTTTACGAAGATGGGATAGAGATGGCAAGTTAGATGCTGTTCGAGAGCCAGTGAGTAATTATAGGGTTTATAGAAAAGAAGATATTCATTCCTTAATAGAACCTTTGCTAACAGAAATAGATAATAATATTGATAATGTTGAAACCCCATTGAAAAGTTATAGTGTTTTAGAATTATTTGCAGGTGCAGGAGGTCTAGCAATTGGTTTAGAACAATCAGGAATAAAATGCGTAGCATTAAATGAAATTGATAAATGGGCTTGTAAAACTTTAAGAGAAAATAGGCCCACTTGGAATGTGTTAGAAGGCGATATTAAGGGGTTTGATTTTACAGAATATAAAAATCAAGTAGAAATAGTTACTGGGGGTTTTCCTTGTCAAGCTTTTAGTTACGCTGGAAAAAAATTGGGCTTAGAAGATGCTCGTGGAACTTTGTTTTACGAGTTTGCAAGAGTAGTAAAAGAAGTTAATCCATTGATTTGCGTTGGTGAAAATGTTAAAGGCCTGCTTTCTCACGATAAAGGAAAAACATTGGAAGGAATGATTTCTATTCTAGATGAAATTGGTTATAGTGTTGTTCCTATTAAGGTTTTGAAAGCAATTAACTATAAAGTTCCTCAAAAAAGAGAACGTTTAATTTTGGTAGGAATAAGAAAGGATATTGATGTTAAATATGAATATCCAACGCCATATAATGTCATTTATAATTTGTCTGATGCTCTTAAAAAAGGAGATTTGTATGATACAGATGTTCCTAAATCTAAAGGTTCTACATATCCTGAACATAAAAAACAAGTTTTGGATTTAGTTCCTCCTAAAGGATATTGGAGAGATTTACCAATTGATATACAAAAAAAATACATGGGTAAGAGTTTCTATTTAGGAGGAGGAAAAACAGGTATGGCTAGAAGAATTGGATGGGATGAACCTAGTTTAACCCTAACTTGTAGTCCCGCACAAAAACAAACAGAAAGATGTCATCCTGATGAAACTCGTCCATTTACAGTTAGGGAATATGCTAGAATACAAACATTTCCTGATAATTGGGAGTTTTCAGGTTCTGTCTCCCAGCAATATAAACAAATTGGGAATGCTGTTCCCTGTAACTTGGGTAAAGAGTTAGGGTATTCTATTATTAAGTTTCTGAATAGTGTTTATTTAAAGTCAAAAAAATCTGATTCTTCTATCTCTTTTGCTAAAGAGTTATAACCCTTTTTGAAGAAATCTTCTGTGTCTAGATTTAAAATCATTTGGTCAAGATTTGAAACGAGTTTATTGTAAAAATCTGGAAATCCAGTTAGTCTATGCCAAAACTCTTCACCAATTATTACTGGGAATTGTTTATCTATTTTTTGATAGTGTTGGCTTAATTGGTCTTCTTCTCCATACAGAACTCCTAAAATCAAATCAGAATTATTAAGTTTAATTGAATTTGTTCGTGCCAAATTTGTTACAGTTGTAAATTTTTTCAATAAAGGGTTTACGTCTTCTGAATTGATTGTATTAGGTCCTGATTTGAGTTGACACCATTTTTTTCGATTATCAATTTTATCTATGAATTCTATATCCATACCCTTTATAAGTGAACCTTGTGCAAGTCCAAGTTCTACAAACATATTTTGAATTCGTGTTCCAAAAGAAGTATTTATAGAGGTTCCTAGAATTCTAGGGTAATAAAGAGCTTTAGCTATTCCAATTGGCGTAAAATTGTTTTCCAGTATTTTAGATAAATACTTTACAATAATTGGATTGATTTTGTATGATTTAAGTTTCGAGTGTGTTTTTAAAGAGCTAGCTTTGTGATTTTCAAAAATTTTCTCTTTAAAATATTCTGTAATTATATCTAAAAGGTCACTTTTATTCATATTTCAAATATAAACTTTATATTTTCCCTGAAATATGTAATTTTCTTAAATGTGTGCCAATAGTTTTTGGTTATAAATGCGATTAGTACTTGAACCCTTTTTTCGCTGAAATCAAAAGAAGTGTAAACCACTTCATCATTGCCTTATCAATAAAAAACAATCAAAAATGACTGGAGAAAAAAACTTATCGACCTTATTAAAAGGAATGACTCCTATACTTCATCAAGGAGCATATGTCTTTTGTACACTACAGGATAGTAGTAAAATCAAGCGAAAAGAGGCTATTTGTGAGTTTCATGAGCAGGAAGGCACTACAGTGGTTATAGAAAAACAAAAGGCAGATGTGTTAGGTTTAGAATATGAGTATATCGCTGCTTGGATCACGCTTACCATTCATTCTTCGCTTGAAGCAGTGGGATTAACAGCTAGATTTTCTACTGCATTGGCAGCATCTAATATAAGTTGTAATGTCATCGCAGGATATTATCATGACCATATTTTTGTAGATAAAAAAGATGCTACAAAAGCGATGGAAGTACTTACTAAATTATCCAAAGAAGCATAACACAGTAAGCGATGAATACATAGGTATATGTAGCTTACTAATGAATTGGTGTATATCTTTTTAGGTATTGAAATTGAAGTAATTTAAACTTTTGCGATTGTATATAAACTTCTCAAATGGGACTATTTTTGAGTTTCATAACGCTACTGTACCATAAAAAGAGGGTGTAAAATAGATTTATTAGGTTTTTGCGGATTATTCCCTTATTTTTAAGTAGGGAGTTATGCGCTTTTCATAGATGAGTGAGCAGGATGCTGTTTTGTGTAACCTACTTCTAGTGTGTATAGCGCGATTGATTGTGTAAAAAAGAACCTATGAAAAAAGTATTCATTTTATTAGTGCTAATGATCAGCTGTAAGGCGGCTCGGCAATCTACCATCATTCCAGAGGATTATAAAAAGCTGGAAGGGGGGTGTGCTAAGCTTTCTTTTTTTGAAACGTATTTGTCTACTATAAAACAGCAATTGACTCATCCGGTGATGTTTAAGGAGTTACTTATCGATATAGAAAAAGAAACGAATACAAAGGCTACAGTGATTAAAGAGATGGAAGCGATCTATTATACGTCTAATAGTGATATTAGAAAGGATCTCAAAAGATGGAAAACTACTTGTGGAGGGAAATAGTATGATTTGTTTTCGTTGAAATCAAAGAGTTAAGATGAGTACGTTACTTCATTAAAAATAAATTCGGGGTTTAGTACAGCTTTTTTTGGGGGATACGAGTTCCTTGCGTTAGGGATAGCAGTGGAAATCCCACAGCCCGACGATAGGAGGTGCGAGGAATTGGAACGGATAGCCCGACCCCTGTGGTAACGCCCAAAATAACTACATACGCATGCAAAAAATACGATCTTATTTTTATATATGTGGCATAGTAAACTAACATAGATTCTTTCTGTACCTTTGCGGCATGAAGCTAGACTATTCTTTTATTATACCTGTTTATAACCGACCTCAGGAAATTGATGAGCTATTACATAGTATGGTGGCTATGCAGTTTGATGCTGCCTATGAAATCGTGATTGTAGAGGATGGTTCTACAGATACGGCAGCGGCGGTGATCGAGAAGTATACGGAGCAATTACAGATCAGTTACTACCAGAAAGAAAATACAGGACCTGGGGATTCTAGGAATTATGGAATGCGTAAGGCAAAGGGAACGTATTTTTTAGTACTGGATAGTGATGTGTTATTGCCTATGGATTATTTGCAGGCTGTAGATCGTTTTTTGTCTGCTAGTTTTGTACACTGTTTTGGCGGGCCTGATGGGGCTCATGAGGATTTTACGGATTTGCAAAAGGCGATTAGCTTTAGCATGACATCCTATTTGACTACCGGTGGGATACGTGGTAAAAAAAGCAGGCTAGGAAAGTTTCAGCCTCGTAGTTTTAATATGGGGATTTCGAAAGAGGCGTTTGAGGCGTCTGGTGGATTTGGAGATATACACCCTGGCGAAGATCCTGACCTGACGATTCGATTGTGGAAATTGGGGTATGATACGGCATTGATACCCGATGCGGTCGTATTTCATAAACGTAGAATCTCATGGCATAAATTTTATGTACAGGTGCATAAATTTGGATTGGTACGTCCGATTCTAAATGCTTGGCATCCTGATACGGCTAAAATAACGTATTGGTTTCCTACAGCTTTTGTGATCTATACGCTATTCTCGATCGTAGCATTGGGATTGGGAAGTTGGTTATTTATAGGAGGATGGTTGGTGTATATGTGCTTGATCTTGGTCAGCGCGATGCTATATACCCGCAGTATACGAATTGGGGTGCAATCATTAGTTGCGGTACTGGTACAGTTTTATGGCTATGGAAAAGGGTTTTTGACATCGTATTATTATATCCACTTTCTTAATAGAGACCCGCGGAAGCAGTTTGTAAAGCTGTTTTTTTAGGCATTGAAGTGGTATAAACTTTTTATAATTTGCTGTACAATGATTTTTGCACTTAAATTTTGTAATTTTTGAGTTCTCGGGTGATGGTGTATAAAAGAAAAAGCATCATTTCATTACTAATCTTCTGATCGCTTATGAAAAAAGCTATACAACAAAAGTTTTCGCTGAAACGGACGAATGTAAAAACGTTTTTGTTTTTTTTAGGGTTTACTTCGCTCTTATGGTTGTTTACACAGTTTTCTAAAAAATACACCCAAGAGGTGGCTGTACGGATTGAGTACACGAATATTCCTACGGATCGCTTGCTGGATGCAGCGAGTGATGATACGATACGAATGACATTGCATGGTAATGGTTTTCGATTGATGACGTATCAATGGACGAGTCCTGCTTTAGTATTTGATATGCAAAAAGCGAGTAGGGTACGAGAGCCCAATTATTTTTTTGGATTGGATCAGAAAGATCAGTTATTACTAAATAAACTTAATTTTGATGGAAAGATTTTAGCGATCGAAAAAGATACTTTGTGGGCGCATGTAGATACGAAATTAGAGAAAAAGGTAAAGGTACGATTGCAATCTACACTGACCTATGCTGCTGGGTATGGAAGTGATTATGGGGTGGTGCTTTCGGAGGATTCTGTAAGGGTAAGTGGTCCTAAGCGCATTGTAGATACCTTGCAATTCGTGACTACAGAAATACTGCAATTAGAGGAATTGAATGCGAATCAGGATACGGAATTAGCATTGGAAAAATCGACATTGCCTGATGGGGTAGTGCTACAACGCGATAAGGTATATGCGCGGATAGAGGTTAGTAAATTTACAGAAGGAAGTCAAGAAATACCGATTACGCTGATCAATGTGCCTGCGGATAAAGAGGTTAAGATTTTTCCGAAGGTAGTGACTGTGGTATATCGAGTGGCATTGCAGCGCTATCATGAGATTACTCCTAGAGATTTTAGGGTTATTGCTGATTATAAAAAGGGATCAGAAAACAGTGCGTACCTGATATTAGAATTAAAGGATCAGCCTACCGCTATTCATGATGTGCGCTTGCAAGAGAAACAGGTGCAGTTTATTATTGTGGATCGTTTACAACAGGAATAATGGTACTGTAGGTTTTTTTGACGATGAAATGATGTACACTTCTTTCAATTAGCTATAAAAACTATTTTTGGTATTCGAATTCTGAGAGTTTTTTAGTGTGGCTATGCAATGAAAAAATCATTGTTTTTTGCGGAAATTAAGAAAGTGTAAACTAACGCTATTTCTATAGCGTATGAACATATTAAAATATACACGAACAATAGTTACTTTCATTCACTAGAAATGGTGACTTGATATTCATTATTATACATAATCATATATATATGAAAATAGTAGGATTAACAGGGGGGATTGGTAGTGGAAAAACCACTGTAGGAAAGTTGTTTATGGAGCTAGGAATTCCCGTGTATATAGCAGATATAGAGGCTAAAACATTAATGAATGAAGCAGAAGACTTGCGCGGGGCTATTATCAGATTATTAGGAGAGGGAGCTTATGAACAAGGGGTGTTACAACGGCAGTATGTGGCGTCTAAGGTGTTTACTGATAAGGGGTTGCTGTCTCAATTGAATGCTATTGTGCACCCAGCTGTGGCTACACATTTTAGAAAGTGGTGTGAGGCACAGGAGGCTCCTTATGTACTGAAAGAAGCTGCGATTCTTTTTGAAAATGAGGGGTATAAAGCATGTGATTCTACCATCTTGGTAACGGCACCCCAAGAAACTCGAATTCTACGTGTACAAAAACGTGATGGAAGTACGAGAAAAGAGGTTTTAGATCGAATTAAAAACCAATGGAGTGACGAAAGAAAGCAAGTATTGGCGGATTTCGTAATAAATAATGAGGATTTATTAAAAACAAAGCAATTTGTTAAAGAAATCCATAAAAAAATAATATCATAACTGCTTTGTTTTAAGGATATTTCATTTTGTTAACATTTGGTTAAAGCCGAAAGTAGCTAAATGTTAAAGTCTTACTTTTGACCCTATGAATAGAAGGTTATTCGTCTTACTAATCATCCTGATGAGTATGTCGTTAATCGGGATTATTTTTGTTCAGGGATACTGGATTCAAAACACTGTAGAAAATAATAAAGAGCAGTTTTCTTATAACGCTAAACAGATTTTAATTTCTGTAGCCAGTAAGATAGAATACAGGGAATTTGAAGAGATTTATTATCCGCTTAAGGAAATACTGGACAGTATTAAAGAGCCTGATAGTAAGACTATACAGCAGTTATTGGATATGCGGATGGATAGTGGTGCTTTTGCTTTTGCAGATGGGGTACTAGAAGAGGATAAGAAGTTGTTTTCTTCTTTTATCAATTTTAATATAGATACTGTAAAAATAAAAGCGATCATCAATCGCAATGTAGAAATTAGCAATGATATCAATGGGGAACATACCCTAGATAAAAAAACAAGGTCTAAGTTAGACAGAATTAGTGAATTAACGGATTTACAACGTAGGGATTATGAAATAGTAATAGATAAATTAGCCAATTTATCTCCAATACATCGCAGGGTGAAAAAAGGAGAAATTGAGGAATTAATCAAACGAGAATTGGCAGAGCGAGATATTGATATAGATTTTGAGTATGCGATCTATAGTAATGCATTAGCTACTAAGGTGCGCTCAGAGGATTTTAGCTTAGATGCACCTGCGGCCACTTTGGTAATGCCGCTGTTTGAAAATGTAGATGGTTCGAGTAGGTATCAATTATATGTAAATTTTACAGGAAAGAAACGGTATATCATTTCTACGATCAAGGGAATGGCGATTTTATCTATCATCTTTACACTGATTATTGTGATTGCATATTCGAGCGCCTTGTCTCAATTATTGCAACAACGACAAATTTCGCAAATCAAGACTGATTTTATCAATAATATGACGCATGAGTTGAAAACACCAATTGCTACGATTAATCTAGCATTGGATGCGATCAAAAATCCAAAAATAGGCAGTGACCCTGAAAAAACGAAGCGGTACATGCAAATGATTAGAGAGGAGAATAAACGCATGCTGTCGCAAGTAGAAAATGTATTAAGAATCTCACAATTAGAGAAAAATGAGCTGAATATTAAAAAAGATAGGCTAGAAATGCACGATATTATCGAAGATGCCGTTACTCATGTTTCACTAATTGTAGAAAATAGAGATGGGTATATAAAAACACATCTCGGTGCATTGAAATCTACGATATTGGCAAATGATAGCCATATGACAAATGTAGTGGTGAATATCTTGGATAATGCTATTAAGTACTCAGAAGATTCTCCTAAGGTAGATATCTATACTGAAAATATAAAAAATAATATCGTCCTAAAAATCCGTGACCAAGGTATTGGTATGAGTAAGATTGCTCAGAAAAAAATCTTTGATAAATTTTTCAGAGAGCACACAGGAGATTTACACAACGTAAAAGGACATGGATTAGGGTTGACCTATGTGAAACGAATCGTAGATGACCATCATGGTCAGATATGGGTAGAGAGTGAACGGGGGAAAGGCTCTACTTTTGTAATAAAATTACCGTTAATATCTTAAAAATATGGAAACAGAAAACAAAAAGATTTTGCTTGTAGAAGATGATCCGAATTTCGGTACAGTACTGAAAGATTATCTAATTATGAATGATTATGATGTCGTACATGCTAAAAATGGGATGGAAGGCTTCGAAAAGTTTAAGAAAGATGATTATGATATGTGCATTTTAGATGTAATGATGCCGTATAAAGATGGGTTTACTTTGGCTAAAGAGATCAGAGACAAGAATGAAGAGGTGCCAATCATTTTCTTAACAGCAAAAGCGATGAAAGAAGATGTACTGAAAGGGTATAAAGTAGGTGCAGATGATTACCTAAATAAGCCTTTTGATAGCGAAGTATTACTAATGAAGATACAGGCTATCATGCAACGTAAGAGTACCGAGTCTGTAGCAGACAGTAAGCAATTCGAATTTAAAATTGGAGATTTTCACTTAAACTCTAAGCTTAGATTCCTAACGTTTACAGGTGAAGATCCAATTAAACTTTCTCCTAAAGAAAATGAATTATTGAGATTGCTAGCATTGCATTTGAATGATTTAATGCCTAGAGAGCTGGCGCTTACTAAAATATGGAGAGATGATAATTATTTTACGTCTCGTAGTATGGATGTATACATCGCTAAGCTTAGAAAATACCTGAAAAAGGACGAGAATGTAGAAATTTTAAATATACACGGAGAAGGGTTTAGGCTTGTTGTAAGAAGCAGCGAAGCATAAAGGCTCTGGCGGTATAATATGAAGTTATTGATAAAGAAGTGGGGATTTTTATTCTGATAATTTTCAAATTATAGTAAGGTGTAATAACAATAACGGTATAAGTCTATTAAAAAAAACACTGTAGCATTTAGAAAGCTACAGTGTTTTTTTTGTGATATACGCGTGTATTTCTTCTGCAGAAGCTTGGTAATCGAACCACTGTATAGTAGGGTCTTTTCGAAACCAAGTCAATTGTCTTTTTGCAAAACGTCTTGTATTTTTTTTAATCTCAGCAATGGCTGTTTCTAGTGTTTGATTGCCTTCTAGATACTGGAATAATTCTTTGTATCCTACAGTGTTTAATGCGTTGAGGTGTTTGTAAGGTTGTAATTGGGTAACTTCGGGAATTAGTCCTTCTTCGATCATAAGGTCTACACGTCGATTGATACGATCATAAATGATAGGTCTGTCTGCGGAGAGTCCTATTTTAATACTCGTAAAGGGGCGCTTCTTTGGAGTAGCTGTGATAAAAGAGGAATAGGGTTTTCCGCTACCAATACAGATTTCTAAGGCTCGCATTACTCGGTGTGGATTGTGTATGTCTACAGTAGTGTAGTAGTCAGGATCTTCTTTTTTTAAGACTTCTTGTAGATGTGCGATACCTTTAGTGTCTAATAATGTCTGTAATTCCTGTCGAATTTTAGGAGCTACGGTAGGAAAATGATCTAAGCCTTTGGTTACGGCATCTATATAGAGCCCAGAACCTCCGATAAGAATAATGTAGTCATTGGTCTTAAAAAGAGTGTTGAGCAGGGTGAGGGCTTCTTGTTCGTAATCTCCTACAGTATACGTAGCGGTAATACTTTTGTGCTGTATGCAATGGTGTGGAGCTGCTGCTAACTCTTGTGGAGTGGGTACAGCTGTACCGATACGCATTTCTTTATAGAACTGTCTACTATCTGCCGATATAATCTCACAGTTTAGCTGCTTTGCTAGGGCTATACTGGTACTGGTTTTGCCAATGGCTGTAGGCCCTACAATGACTATTAGGTGTTTATTCATTATTTAAAGATGCACCACATTTGTGACAAAATCGAGCAGAATCTGCATGATTCGTTTCATTACAATTGCTACAAGATTGGGTGTTTAGGTTTACTTTTTTTAGTTGTTGCGTATATTCGGCACTAACGATACCGGTAGGAACGGCAATAATTCCGTATCCTAATACCATAACGATGGAGGCGATGAATTGTCCTAATGGAGTATGCGGAGAGATGTCTCCGTATCCCACAGTAGTTAATGTTACAATACACCAGTACACACTTCTAGGAATACTGGTAAATCCGTATTCAGGTCCTTCTACTAGGTACATGATGGTACCTAAGATAATAGCAATGATCATTACAGCAGATAAAAATACGGCGATTTTAACTCTACTGGCGATGAGTGACTTCACTAGATTGTTAGACTCTCCTATATAGCGTGCTAATTTTAGAATTCGAAATACACGAAGTAAGCGCAAGGCGCGAAGCGCTACCAGTGCATGTGTACCCATAAAAAACAGTGATAAGTATTTAGGAATCGTGGATAAAAAATCGATGATTCCAAAATAGCTGAAAATATAGTTTTTAGGCTTGTTTATAGCGACTATCCTAAGGATATATTCGATGGTAAATAGTAGGGTAATAACCCATTCTGCAATGTTGAAATAATATGCGTAGGCGTCATTAATATAGGATACGCTTTCGAGCATAACCAATATGATACTTGCTACTATAAATATGAGCAGTACGATGTCAAACAGTTTGCCTGCAGGTGTGTCGGCTTCGTAAATTACTTCATGTAATTTTTGTTTCCAATTGGTATGTGTTACTTTTTTGCTCAATGATGCCGTATTCTAGGCAACTAAAGTACTAAAAATTAGTTAACTTTTTTTGATGGTAATCACAGTGTTCTCTTCAATATCTACGATATGATTAAAAAAGCTTTTAATGGCTTCGTAATAGACTGTAGCGTAGTATGAAGTGGTGAAGCTAATAAAATGATTGATTGTAATGGTGTTTTCTTTTACAGCGAAACTAGTTACTAGCCTTCCTAATTGATCTGGTAATGCGTATGAGGTGTTTTTAGGTATATCTATAAAGTTGTAACCATCAGGGATGGTAAGGGTTACATTATAAGCAAAACCTCTGGTGTATCCAAAATCTACAGGATATGTGCGCTCATTGAGTTTAAAAGGGTTTTTAGTGAAAAAGGGTCTGTTAAACGGTTTGATAAATGCCATGTCGTCCATAAACTGAACATCGTAGTTGTAGGATATTTTTTCTATAATTGGCTTGTCTAATGCATCAATAGCTGCGATTTCTTTGGTTGTAATTTCGATCTCATCAGTTTGTGGGAGCAATTGGCCTAAGTATGTATCTTCATTCGTAGTGGTCAGTTGATTCCTTACTTCTAGGGCATCATAGCCAGAGTGTAAGAATTCTGCGGTACTGGATATTTTATCGTCTGTGGTGAGTTCTAGTACTTCTTTGTAATAGTTAGAAGAGCGTTGTTTGGGTACAATGTCTATCCACTCACTAGCCGTATCAAAATCAAGTTGTCTTCCGTATTGGTTTAAGCATCTATACGGTACCTGCCCAAAAGCGAGCTGTGTATCGGTAGCATCTAATAGGTACGTCTTATTATCTAGCGTGAGTTGTACGATTAGGTAATTAAAATCTGATAATACAGGGTGTAATTTGGTGGCGTAGCCATTCTCTCTGGTAGAAATTAAGACAGGATGTACTATAAAACCTTGTTGTTTGAGTGTGTTGTGAAGTAGGGTGTTGATGCTGCCTACATTTCCTGTTTTGGTTTTGAGTACTTCTTTCAGATCTGTATCACGAAACAGATTATATGCTTTATTCCAAGTATAGGCTTCTGTAATATAGCGGTATATTTTCTTTGCTTTTTCCAAAGCAGTAGGCATACTTTGTATATCTGTAGGAAGCACTTCCTTGGTGCTATTTATTTTTTTGAGTTGTAATCCTATGTTGTTTTCTTTTTTTAGTTTTCGATCTACATTTTTCCATGTATCGGTATACTTTGTATTGCGTCCATCAAATCCTTTGAATTCTTTAAGTTCATATGCGACTCTAGAAAAATAATTCTTTTTTGCCGTCATGTATTCTTCTTCTTTAAAAGCAGGGATGTCTACCATTACATACTTATTATGCGAGCAGTTGGAATATCCGCGAGATGTTTCTAAGCATCTTTTTTTTAAGTCTGATTCATTAGTTTTTAACTTCATATGCCCTACCAATCTGATATTGTATAAATAATTCCCGGGCAGGTCTGTAACATATTCGCTATACAATTTAGGAATCTCATCTTGGAAATCCCACCCATTAAAATTAAAGGTGAACGGAGACTCTAATTGGTAGGAATACCGAATGACAGATCCAGGTTTGATATTCGGAAATGTAAAACGTACGACATCAAAATGTTCGCTATAGGCTGTTTTAAAGATGTAGCTTTTGGCTACTTCGGCACGTACCACTTTGCCATCTTCTATGTTGTAGGTGTGTGCAGTAAGTTGGTTGATTTTCTCTTTGTTCGATTTATTCTTATAGAGATAAATTTCTATGTTTGCTTGCTCATAGCCATCTTCGTTTAAGATCTTTATTTTTCGTTCGTAATCTGTAAGTAGATTGTACGATTTTCCGTTCTGTATTCTACTATATCCTTTTTCGTAGATATAGAAAGCATTGGCAGTACTGTCTTTGGGATAGGTGGTAGCGCTAAGGTCGTATTGGCTTACCACCATACTTTTCGTATTATAATTTCCTTGTGCTTGTAGTGTAATGCAGGTAATTCCTATGACTAGGAATACTAATAATGATTTCATGTAGGTATTTGTTTATTTTCCATGAAGTTGTTTGCACTTTTCTAATTTCAGCGAACATCCCAAGATTTTGTGACCAAATACAGTGATTTTTTGCTGTATAGTAGTGCTACGGAACTCAAAAACCGCAAAACTTAGCTGCAAAAGGATCGTTTATTATAGCAAATTATAAAAAGTGTAAACTCCTTCTATACATAAGTGTCAATACGAACAAAAATGTTACCCTTAGATGTCGGATTTTTTTTGATCAATAGGGTGGATCTTAATTCTTTTGTTACGACGTAGATAACTTTGGATGATATGCTGCGCATCTCTATTATGGGAAATAGGTGTAATGAGGGTTCTTAAAATATCAATGTTGTGTAATTGGTGATTTAATGCGATGTGTCCAATTCCTTGTAATGCTCCATTTTCTATCAGTACCACACTTTGTTCTTCAATCTTTCTCCCTCGGTCTATGAGTACCATATGTTGGTTGTCAAAAGATTGGTCTTGGAGTAGCTGTTGTACCTTTTGGTTATAATGTGCGGCTGATTCTTCTTGTATACAAGCGCCGTCACATTTTTTAATCCCATGATCAAAGCAAGCAGCTTTTGTGTCCTCTAGTCCCACTAATTTAGGGCACAAGTCATACTGTTCTACCCATCGTTGTAGATATACTTTAGCTTGCTGTTTGTTAGTGAAGGTAGTAATACATTTTTTGTTAGGGACTACTTTTGTAGCAGCTAATTGTATGTAACCATTGGCGTCTGTAAACTGATATAAAGCTTGCTGAAATTTAGCACTTTTGAGCGCTCGATTGTATCTGGGCCTATTGCGTTTGATTTCTTCATTTTCTTTGAGCAAGGCTAGTAATTCACTTCCAGTGATTTCATAGGTAATATCGGTTACTTCTTTCTGGATTTTTTTCGCTTTTTTGTTGCTGCTTGTAAAATGCTGATTGAGGCGTTTTTTGATGTTTTTACTTTTTCCGATGTAGATAATTGTGCCACCTTCTCCATGAATATAATATACGCCTGTTTCAATAGGCGCTTTATCCACGAGTTGAATTAATTTTTGAGCTACTGTTTTTTGCACCTCAGATTTTACAGCTTGTGTAATGATGGTTTTTTCTATGTCTTTGGCAAGTAAGAGTTGGAATAATTTTACGGTAGCAATAGCATCTCCATTAGCTCTATGTCTATCCGCTATAGGAATACCTAGATTACGTACGAGTTTTCCGAGACTATACGAAGGTTGATCGGGGATCAATGTTTTGGATAGTTCTACAGTACATAAAGATTGTCTTTTGAATTCAAACCCTAATCTAGAAAATTCTGTACGCAGAATTCGATAATCAAAACTAGCATTATGTGCCACAATGATACAGTCGGTAGTGATTTCTACAATTCTTTTGGCCACTTCATAAAACTTAGGAGCATTCCGAAGCATTTCGTTATTAATCCCTGTCAGAGTAACGACAAAGGGTTGTATGGGGCGCTCGGGATTGATCAAACTGATAAATTGATCTACTACCTCATGCCCGTCGAACCGATAGATGGCAATTTCAGTGATGCCTTCTTCATTGTATTTACCTCCTGTAGTTTCTATATCTAAAATTGCGTACATCATGCGAGTTGCCTACGGGTTTTGATGAGTTTGTTGTATCATTTGTATTATGAATGCTGGTAGTTTCTAGCCCCAAAAATCGAACTACCTATCCGTACCATAGTACTTCCGGTAGCAATGGCTATTTTGTAATCGCCACTCATTCCTATAGACAGCTCAGTAATGCTAGGGTGTTGCTCAGAGAGTGTTATAAAAAACTGACGCAGGGTGTCAAATTCTGATTGAATTTGTGCAGTGTCTTCTGTAAAAGTAGCCATTCCCATCACCCCTGTGATGCGTATATTAGAAAGCGCTTGTACCGCTTCTGAGTTGATCAATGTAGTAGCCTCGCTGCTATGCATCCCGAATTTACTGTCTTCTTGTGCTATTTTAATTTGTAGAAAGCAATGAATGATTCGATCGTGCTTTAGTGCCTGTTTGTTGATTTCTTTTAGCAGTTTTAAACTATCTACCGCATGAATGGTATGTACATAAGGCGCCATGTATTTTACTTTATTGGTTTGTACATGTCCAATCATATGCCATTCAATATCTTTGGGTAGTGCTTCCCATTTTTGGGTCATTTCCTGTATTTTATTTTCACCAAAAATGCGCTGCCCAGCATCGTATGCCTCGCTTAAATCTGTAATGGGTTTTGTTTTGGATACTGCTACCAGAGTAACATGCGCAGGAAGTGATGCACGAATCTGTTGTAAGTTTGCTGCTATTACATTCATAAGCAACAAATATACTTATAAAATTGAATTTTTATGAATGCTTAAAGTGTATATCCAGTAAGTGAAAACAATGAAGTGGTGTAAACTTTTTTCCAGTTGCTATACAAACGATCTTTTGTACCCAAATTTTGTAATTTTTTAGTTTCATAGCATTGGCGATGCATCAAAAAAATACTGCATTTGGTTATAAAATCTTGCGATGGTCACTGAAATCAAAAAAAGTTTACATCACTTCCTTCTTAGTGCTACATGCACTCAAAAAACAGTACTTTATGATAGCTAATAAAAAGAGACCTTATAGTGCTAATTTTTAGAATTCGTAAATGCTCATGCCGCTATAGAGTTTGGGTTCTATATACGTACTTTTTGGAGGCATTTTTAATCCTTGATCTGCAATTTTAGTGATTTGAGTCGCAGTAGCAGGAAATAATCCAAATCCAACAGCGATAGCTCCTTGATCTACCTTGTTTTTTATATACAAAGAATCATGTTTGCCATGTGCGTATTCGAGTCTGGTATCAGTTCTAGGATTTTGGATACCAAGTATAGGTGCTAATACTGTTTTGAATAAGATTTGTGTATCCAATTCCGATAAAGCATCTGTAAATTCATACATGTTTTTTCGAAGGTATAACGCATAGAACGTTCCATCTAGGTACATGCTAAAATGGTGTGGCTTACTAGGCTTGTATACTTCGTTTCCCTTATTCTTGATTCTAAACCAAGTGTCTAGTTGAATTAAAAACTCTTCTTTGGATAAACCATTTAGATCTTTGACCAGTCTATTGAATTCGTAAATACGTAATTTCGATTCAGGGATCAAATAGCTCAGAAAAAACTGATAATTGTTATCAGTAGTATCCATCATCTCCTGAGCCAGTAAATAGGAGGAAGCAGATCGGTGATGTCCATCAGCAATATACAGCGTAGGGATGGTGTCAAAAGCAGCTGCTAGTTGCTCGATAGTCGTGGCATCCGAAACTTTCCATAGATAATGAGTATCCTTATATGGTGTGGTGAATTCATATTCAGCTCTCTGGGAAGTGATGCGGTCTGTAAGGGTAGTGATCGTATCATGATCAGGATAGGTCAGTAATACAGGTTCTGCATTAAATCCTACTGTTTTTAAATATTCTTTAAAGGTATTTTCTCGCTCTTGTAAAGTGTTTTCATGTTTTTTGATCACATCTGTAGCGTACTCCTGTGTACTAGCTATAGCGATAATCCCACTAAAAACCTCTTGCATCGGATCGACAATTTTATAGACATAATAGCAGGGTTCGGTATCCTGCTGTAAAATGGCTTCTTCTTTAAATTCAAAATATCGATTACGTACTAGTTTGTAGCGCTGTTCACCTGTAATATTTTTATCATACTTATACCCAGGATTAACAATATGCAAAAAAGAGTAGGGATTATACTGCATCTGAACAGTACGTTCTACCTCTGTATAGTACTCATACGATTTAGAAACTACTAAATGTGCCTTATCTCTTGTAGGCCGAACTGCTTTAAAAGGACGTATTTTTGCCATAGCATAGTATTATACAAATTGTTTAGCTACTACAGTTGCTTTTTTATGTTCGCTATAATCGTAGAATCCTTCTCCACTCTTTACTCCTAGTTTTCCTGCTCTTACCATATTCACTAATAGTGGGCAAGGTGCATATTTAGGATTTTTAAAACCGTCATATAGTACATTCATAATTGAAAGACACACATCCAATCCAATAAAATCAGCTAGTTGTAATGGTCCCATCGGGTGTGCCATGCCTAGTTTCATTACCGTGTCTATTTCTGTTACTCCAGCAACTCCATTGTACAAAGTTTCAATAGATTCATTGATCATAGGCATTAAAATACGATTGGCTACAAATCCAGGATAGTCATTTACTGTTACAGGGATTTTATGCAATGTTTTAGACAGTTCCATGATACGATCTGTGACAGCATCAGAAGTCGTATATCCTCGGATGATCTCTACGAGTTTCATGATCGGTACAGGATTCATAAAATGCATCCCGATTACCCGTTCAGGGCGTTTTGTAACTGCTGCAATCTGTGTAATCGAAATAGAAGAAGTATTGGTAGCTAGGATAGTATCTTCTGCACATGTATCACTCAATTGTTTAAAAATATCTAGCTTTAAAGCTACGTTTTCTGTGGCGGCTTCCACTACTAATTCTGCGTTTTCCACCCCTTCTTTAATAGACGTATAGGTAGTGATATTAGCAAGCGTGTCGGTTTTATCCGCTTCGGTTATTTTTTCTTTGGTTAGCATACGATCTAGGTTTTTAGTGATCGTACTGATTCCTTTATCCAATGCCTGTTGCGAAATATCGATCAATCGTACCTTACATCCGTGTTGTGCAAATGTATGTGCGATACCATTTCCCATAGTTCCAGCACCAATAACAGCAATGTTTTTCATAGTTTAAAAGCGTATAGTGAGTGATGAGTTGTTTTAATTAGTGGTAGTTTTGATCAGCTACCAGTTATATGTAGCGTTTCTAGCTATTATTGATTAATATATATCCAAATAATAAGGCTTAAAAAATCACAAGAGAAAAACTAGGATGATGCCTCTTTATTTAAAGCAAGCAATCACCTGTAGCGCGACTTCTAGTGCTTTTTTTCCATGTGTTAGTGATACGATAGGAGTAGTATCCTGTAGAATTGCTTGTGCAAACGTATCCAATTCATCTAGAATCGCATTATTACACGGTACATCAGGATTATCAAAATAGATTTGTTTTTTTACTCCCTCTGCATTTTGCAATATCATCGCGAAATCATCGGGTTCTTCTGGTGCATCCTTCATTTTTACAACTTCGCATTTCTTTTCGTAGAAATCTACAGAGATATAAGCATCCCGCTGAAAAAAGCGTACTTTACGCATGTTCTTAAGAGAGATTCTACTAGCGGTAAGATTGGCAACACACCCATTTTCAAACTCAATTCTAGCATTTGCAATATCGGGTGTATCACTAATGACCGAAACGCCACTAGCACTGATGTATTTTACTTCGGAATTTACAACACTCAGAATGGCGTCAATATCATGAATCATCAAATCTAATACCACAGGTACGTCTGTACCTCTAGGATTAAATTCTGCCAATCGATGTGCTTCTATAAACATAGGATTATCGATTTTTTCAGCCACTGCCGTAAAAGCAGGGTTGAATCGCTCTACATGCCCTACCTGTCCTTTTACCTTATACGTATTGGCTAATTCGATCAGTGCTTTTGCCTCCGTCACTGTATTGGTGATAGGTTTTTCTATAAATACATGTTTTCCAGCTTCGATAGCCTTTTTAGCAACTTCAAAATGTGCAAAAGTTGGAGTTACAATATCCACTACATCCACAGCATCAATTAACGCATCGACAGAATTGAATAATGTATAACCAAATTCCGCTTGGATAGCTTTTGCTTGTGTTTCACTTGCATCATAAAAACCTACAAGTTCATAACTGTTAGATTGTTCTAGAAGACGTAGATGGATTTTTCCAAGGTGACCAGCACCGAGTACTCCCGCTTTAAGCATAATGTATGATTTTAGACAAAAATAGTATTATTTCTAATTTTTGGTTCTTAATTCTATCTAAAATGTAATAAATGCACAAAATAGCTCTTTTTAGCAACTACTTTTACAAAGTAGATTCCTTAGTTTTTGAGACACAGAAACTTCGAATTTTGTTGATAGATTTTAGATTTCAACTATAGAAATAGATAAAATCTTTATGTAATTTTACCCTTACAAAATGGTCCTTTTATGAGTTTTAAAGATACACTTAAGCACGCAGGAAAAAGAAAGCAATTGGTAGATGTCCTAGCTAAGAAAGGGATCAAAAATACAGCGGTACTAGCTGCGATCAATAAAATACCAAGACATCTGTTTATGGATTCGAGTTTCGAAGACCATGCCTACCAAGATAAAGCCTTTCCTATCGGAGCAGAGCAAACCATATCTCAGCCTTATACCGTAGCCTTTCAGTCAGAATTGTTAGAGGCAGAACGCGGGGATAAAGTATTAGAAATTGGTACAGGATCAGGGTACCAAACTGCTGTTTTGTGTGAACTAGGACTCAAAGTGTATAGTATCGAAAGGCAGCAAGAGTTATTTAAAAAAACCAAACTATTTTTACCCAAATTAGGCTACAGACCCAAGTATCTGTCCTTTGGAGATGGTTATAAAGGGATGGCAGAATTTGCTCCGTATAAAGCCATTATTGTTACCGCAGGAGCACCCTATGTGCCCAAACCATTATTAGGGCAATTAGAAATAGGAGGTAGGTTGATCATTCCCGTAGGTAATGATCCACAAATCATGACACTGCTCATTCGTAAATCGGCGACTCAGTTTGAAAAACACGAATTAGGAGAATTTAGATTCGTACCACTATTAGAAGACAAAAATTAGAGACAATACCCATTCAGAAAAGCATTTGCAGCACTACATTATACACTTAAGAATACGATACATGTTGCTACCTTTGGTCAACCATAAGTTTTGGTACTATAGTAATAGCATTCAAGATTACAATCACAAAGTCTAGGAGGTTTAAGACTCCTACTTAAAATTCTTTTTAATACGATCTAAGGCACGTTTATTATCCCTATCCTTAATTGTTTCTCGTTTATCATAGATCTTTTTTCCTTTGGCTAGCACGATATCCAATTTGGCCAACCCCTTTTCATTGATAAATAAACGCGTAGGGATGATCGTTAGTCCAGAATTCTTAACCTCTTTCTCTAATTTGCGAAGCTCTCGTTTATTTAATAGTAGTTTACGTTCACTCTTTGGGTTGTGATTGAAGTAAGTAGCATGCGAATATTCTTCTATATGCATATTGATTACAAATAATTCACCACCATTATGGAACTCACAGAAACTCTCTGCAATTCCAGCCTTCCCTTCTCTGATCGCCTTAATTTCGGTACCTGCTAATTTAATTCCAGCAGTATACTTGTCTAAAAATTCATATTCGAATTTAGCTTTTCTATTCAGGATGTTAATTGTATTCTTATTCTTACTCATAATAAATTCGCACTACCAATTGGCAAAGAAAACAAAAATACAAAAGCTTTGCATAATCAAACACCAATCAGGCTTTAATATTTAAAAGCAGTAGTTAAAAAGCGTATGAGTATATCATAAATATGTAGTAAAGAAACTATGCGATTTACGGTTCTTGAAACTGAATAGTAGAAATCTTTCCATCGGCATCTAGCTGAATCTCCATGACCAAATCCATTTTTTCAAAAACGGCCGTATAACTATTGATACCCTCAGCGGTTTCTATAAATGTAAGCATATTTAATTTTCCAAATTGGGCGTGACATCCATTGATAAATTGTGTAGTACCTTCTTTGGTCATTTCTTCTTGTAGCGAAACAGCATAGAGGTCAAAAACACCGTCTATATTCTGTGCATTAAAATGTTCCTGAAACGCCTTAGTAGCCGTTTCATACATAATAGCGTCTTGCGCGAATAAAGAATGACTAGTAGCCACAAAGAAGCATATAAGTAGATATTTATACATAACAAATAGATTTTAGGAATTGCAAAATACCCAACTTTTTCCATTTTTTAAAGGAATAATGAATTAAATTATTAGGAATCAGTGTAGTTACGTGTTTTATAGTGTAGTATATGAATGCCGTATGTTAGCCACTGTTATTCAGTAGTAGTCAGGGCTAATAAAATAACTTGATTCAGCTGTTCCTCAGGAGGGTTAAAATTATTATCTGACACCAGTATCAAAGTCTGTGTGCCATCCGGTAATAGCGGTCCTAGGGTAATCCCTTCTATATTATCTACAATCGATCGAGTAAGCTGATTTCTCACCGATTCAAAATCAAACAATAAGGTCTTGGTAGCAGTGTTTATAGTGCTAGGCAATACCACATTATCTAACGTATCTGTAGCCTGTGCGCTATCTACCAAATAGATTTTAACAGTATTTCCTTGACTTCCATAGCCCGCAACATACCCGCGTTCTATGATTAGAAATTGTTCAGCCCCCAGTTGTAGCAATGCAGTAACGCCATTAACTGCAAAATCGCCTTTAGGATCCTTACTCAATGCATCTAAGGCATACGTAAATTGTCGATCCGCTTTTCCTGTAGCAGCATTAAAATGTGTAATTCTCACAGGCGCACCCCCCGAGCTAAAACTAGGTTCCTCACCATCTTTTACTAGCGGTAATTCCATGGCTGCCCAATAACCATCATTGGTTATATCGGTAGTAATCCCCTCAAAAGAAGCATTGTGTCTCGGTTGGTTACCAGCCGAATCATTAGGAGTGAAATAGGTAGGTAATTCTAGATCAGATAGCAGCTTTCCAGCAGCATTGGTTGTAAAAATACGAGGGGATTTTTGATGCTTAATATCCCCCTCACTAGTGAATATAAAACGGCCATTCTCCACTAACTGTATAGATTCCAAGTCCAGTACACTCCTAGTGGTTGCGGTAGTGTCTTCTAGTACTCGAATCAGCGTATCAATTTCAATATCAGTTATTTTATGTGCATTAATAGCTATAGTTGCCCTGTAGAATCTTGGTTTTTTAGCATCATCACATACCATATAATAAGTCTCATCAGCTGCTTGATATGTAATTCCCGATAGCCCTCCGATGGTATCATGATCAAAAATAGTATCATTAGTGATCACATACTCATCTAAGTATTGGATCGCAAAATTTTGTTGCGCAGTACTCACATAAGAACCATATAAGAGACTAATACTAAATAGAAGAAAAGACCAAGGATGTTTCATGTAATAAATGTATAATAGAAAGCTAGTATTGAGCGATAAAATAACGTTAAATTAAGTAGAATGATTAGGGCGTTACCACAAGGGTCGGGCTATCCGTTTCAATTCCTCGCCTTCCTAAGGTCAGGCTGTGGGATTTCCACTGCTATCCCTAACGCGGTAGGCGTGTATATTGAGCAGTATACATACCATTACTATTTAATAAACCGCTCTACATGTCGTTTTTGACCACTGTATATAAGTGCAGTATATATACCTTTGGGCAAGTGATGTATCGCTATTGATTGCCGTATGATTGAAGTAGTATGAAAAACAGTCGTACCCCTACTATCTAAGATTACTACCTTGGTTATTGTGTCTAGCCCAGTAAAATAAATTGTACCCTTACTAGGATTCGGAAGGATGCTAATAATCGGTTGCCTATGTGTAGCGACTGATAATGTATGCTTCCATTCCACACCGACTTGATTACCCCAGATATGTTCCACTAATTCAGGGTGATCGATAAAAGGATTGCGATTTCGCTGCCATTCATAGATTACATTATTTCGATGCATCTCAAAATCATCTGGCGGATCACTACGATGCCATTCCAGTAGTACATTCAGATCCCCTAATTGTCCAGTTGTCGTATTCGCAGGATCACCAGGAACTACTTTTAGGCCTTTATAGCGAGTGGCTAAAAAAAAGATAGATCGCGCTACATCGCCCTTCCAGCTTCCTTGCGTAGCTTCGGGTCCCGTATACTCTCCATAATCCTGATTGCTTCGGGCACTATTCTCAGGACCATCTGCAGCCCTTAATCCATGCGCATCTGTATTGGCGTGTCTTAGTGAATCTGCGTTTGTAGTTGTATATATAGCGATCCCATCTGCAATTGCATCCTCTTTGATACTAAAAAAGTTGCCTCTAGACCTTGGATATGTATGTTCTCGGTTCCATTTTCCAGTAGCGCTACTACCACTGGTCTGAAAATCGACTTTAGCACGTTCTTCCTCAGAGTATACTAACCATACCTTATTACTATTCAAGGGACTCTGATCCGCTTCTTTTAAAATAGCGATCGCATCTGCGTACGTATGCGCCCGCACAGTAGTAGGATCAGCAATAATACGGCGTAGTTGATGCGACAGTGCATTACTGGTCAATCCATCTAAAGAGGTATAATACTGTTCTGGAGCAGTACTCTGTACTTCGGTATAGGTAGGAGCAATAGGCGTACCCCAGCGAGCTACCGAAAAATCATTATCGATCAATGCAATTGATAGATAGTCATTAAGACGTATAAAGCCAGATGGAATTGTCGTGAATCGAACAATGATTTCCTCATCTCCTTCATCATCCGAATCATTGATGGTCTGAATAGTAGTTCGTGCAGTTTGCATGCCACTAGGGATCACTACCGAAGTAGTACCCGTATAATCCTCCATCGAGAATCCTTGATTGGTTATATCTAGCTCGATCATCGTATCACTAGCTACAGCGGTTTGTGCAATCAGTACGATGTCAAAAGCAGTGCCTTCTTGTAGCTCATTAGTAGATACAGATAGTGTCATTCCATTAAATTGTATACCACTACCATCATTAGGCATACCAGGAGTTGGAGATTTTACTTCATAATTTCCGTCATCTGTACGTTGTATAGATTCTGATGTTTTTTTATTGTTTTCATCCTCATTGATTTGTGCCGTAACTCCTAATAATTGCATCAATGCTGTATCATCTGCATCATCCGTATCGTATACTACGGCATCGATTAATCCTGTCGTAGTAGCCAATGTTCCGTTTTCGAAATCACTTATAGGAGCACGGTAAATAGCTACGGCATCCGCTCCGTTTTGTAATGTGCTAGAGAACAAACGAAACTGAGGCACAGGCGATAGCTCAGGTCCGCCAAGTACCAAGATACCATTAGCATCCGTCATATATCCATCTAAATCTAATGCCAAATAACTGGAGTCCATCCCATTTTCTGATCCATTAAACAGCACTACAATATATCCATCTAGTGCATAATTAGGCGTTATAGATTTTAATTCTATGATTTCTTGTGTATCAGTACTAGGAGTATCACTATCAATTTCATTGATCACTACTTGACCAAAACAGAGTGAAGAACAGAGGAAGGATACGAAAAAGGGATACGAAAAATTCATGAATGATTGCGCTTAAGTTGGTACTGCAATGTATGCATATTCTTAGCAGTACACGTTATGCAGGTATTAAGACTTTGTACATTGAAGAGGTTTAAGCTTTTTCGATGTACGCGAACATCGACGATGATGAGGGCAAAAGATCATTTTGTAGCCATTAGCAAAAAAAAATACACCACTTCAATAAAAAAAGCAATAAAAATGTAACATTAGTAAGTTTTTAACGTCTTTTAAGAATGTGTTAATGTATTAAAACAAGCAAACTGAATTAAATGATTGCATAGCGTATGAAATTCTACAATGATTCTAATTCTTCTTCCAATAAGAAAAGCGCTTATTTTTTTATAGGTTTTTTAATCATAGCGATACTTTCTATGGTTATTGTAGCGTGGCAGCTAGAATTTATAGAATAGCACGTATACTTCCATATGATCTTATTTGCGTTAGGGATAGCAGAGTAAATCCCACAGCTCGACCTTAGGAGAGCGAGGAATTGGAACGGATAGCCCGACCCCTGTGGTAACGCCCAAAAAAAAGTAAAGACACCACTTCACTATACAGTATTGTGTTCTACTACCTAGTTGTATAATATATTGATAACTAGTTGGGTAGAGCAGTGGTAAATGAGATTTTTTTTAAAAAAGAGTGTACTTTATCGAATAAATGTACCTTTGTCGTTTTTTCCTACGTGAAATAAAGGGGGGAAAATTGATTTGTTTGTAAAATGTTGTATATTAAGGGATTGTTTGTTTTTGCTACTTTTTTTAAGAGTAGAAATCAAAAAAAGCAAACAATTTAAGGTGTGTAGTAACTAGCATTAAAGCCCTAAATATACCAATACACCGCAAAAAAAATAATTTAAACACAAGAAGCATAAAGCAGATTAGATACCAATCTAGTAGTATGCAAAACTAAATTCAAAACTATGAAATTGAACACTACTTTTTTTATGAAATGTATGAACCCTCAAAGACGCGTAACCCTCTGTGTCTGGGCGTTAGTATGCTGCATTGGTTTGCAAACTACCTCCGCACAATCAGTCGTAGAGAAGTATGGAAGATTACAGGTAAATGGAAGCTATGTAACTGCAGAAAATGGCGATAAGATCAGTTTGGCAGGGAATAGCCTGTTCTGGAGTAATGCGGGTGACGTAAGTGATTTTTATAATGCATTAACGGTTAATCATTTAGCCGATGATTGGAAGAGCGCATTTGTACGCATCGCTATTGGTGTAAAGGAAACATGGGATAATGGTACGGGATATATCGATAGCCCTACTGCCCAAACCGCCAAAGTAAGAACTGTGATAGATGCTGCTATTGCCAAAGGGATTTATGTAATCATCGACTGGCATACACATGCAGCGGAACTATACAAACCACAAGCGGTAAGCTTTTTTACAGAGATGGCAGAACTTTATGGAGATAATGATCATATTATTTATGAAATTTTTAATGAGCCTATCAATCAACCTTGGAGTGATATAAAAAGTTATGCGGCAGATGTGATTGCAGGCATCAGGTCTAAAGATCCAGATAATTTGATTATCGTAGGAACTCCAGAATTTGATCAGCAAGTAGGTCTGGCTGCAGCAAGCCCTATAACAGGGGATCCTAACTTAGCATATACCATGCACTTTTATGCCGATTCGCATGGACAATTCCTTAGGGATCGTACATTACAGGCGATGAATGATGGTATTGCCTTGTTTGTTACCGAGTTTGGAACCACACATTTTAGTGGAAATGGAGGATATAATCCTACCGAAAGTCAGATTTGGTTAGATTTCCTAAACGAAAATCATATTAGCTATGTAAACTGGAATGTGTCGGATAAGGACGAGGATTCTTCTATTGTGAATCCTAATAGAGGGGCACAGGGGTTGCTTAATGGAGAGCTAACAGCATCAGGGCAATTTATGCGCAATCATATGAGAGCACGTTTTCAGGTATTATCGGTAGATGATTTTGTAATCAATGGAGAGAAAATAAAAATTGTACCGAACCCTGTACAAGACATCCTTTCTGTAATTTCGAAATTTAGTATAGATGCTATAAATATATATGATCTTACAGGAAGAGTCGTGTTGTCTAAAGAAGTAGCTACTATTAATCCAGCCCTAGATATACAATCTCTAAGTGCTGGAAACTATATGCTGCAACTCACTGCCGATGGTAAAAGTGCAGTAACTAAAATTACCAAATTTTAGATAAAAGATTGCACAAATACAGTTAAGTAAAGTACCTAAAAATCCCCATGATCATTATGATATGGGGATTTTTTTATTTGTATGTATAAAGAGAATTATTTTACAAATTTATGGGTATTGATAACGACACCGTTTTGCACTAATGTGACTATAAATACTCCTTTAGCTAAAGGGGTGGCATCTATTACATTTTCTTTGGTAGTAGTGTGTAATTGTTTTCTTCCCAACAAATCATATACGTTTACAGAAATGTCTTTGGCATCAGTAATAACTTCGATAGCAGTATTTGTTTTATTATAGAATACATCAATTGTTTGTTCTGTAGTAGTAGCTAGATCATTAAAAGAGGCTTTATTTTTAGTACTCTCTTCAAAAGTATCTAGAACACATGCGTTTTTATCCAATTTGCAGATGCTGTATGCTATTGATTTAGCTTTTTTAGTTCTAAATTCTATTGTATAGAAAGTATCAACTTTTCCAGAAAAGCTACGTTGGTAATATCCGTTTTTTAAGGTAGCTTTTTTACAGTCATTATCTACACAAAGTTGGTAGCCCTTCTTGTTACCTATAGAAGGGGTCGCTTTTTTGTATACAATTGCTTTCTTGTTACTTTTAGTGATTCCAAATTCATTGCAAGCGAATTTTTGCGCACTTTCTTGGTCACAAAACCTAGGGATGTAATATTCTTTGATATTAAACAAATCCCCATTACTAAATTCTATAAAAAGAGAAATTGTGTAATTGTTAGAAGGGTTAAATTTAAATTTCTGAGGAGTTAAAGGGTTTTCGGAAAAATCTAATTCGCTGAAATTTTCTTGTTGTCCTAATAATTCAGGAGCATCTATGAGCATAGTTGCAAAATCGATATTTTTTGCAGTTTTTGGATCAGTATCTATCCGTACCATTGTATTACCAAGCCCATCAGAATTAAATTCTAGAGAGATGTTATTACTTTTTATAGAACAAGCCGTACGTGTATCAGGTATACTCGCATTGTATAGGTCAAAAATATCTTTTTTAAGTTCTTCATTTTTATAGGAGAGATGATTTCTAGAAATCTCAAAACCAGCTCGTATACGTACTAATTGCTCATTTGTAAATCCAGTAGGATCTATACATGCTATAATGGGAGAAGGATTCATAAGATTAGAAAAATCAGGCTTATATAGAGTGCCATTAGTATCTTTCTCGGTAGTGGTATAAACACATGTGTCTGTATTAATATTAGCAATTTTAAAATCAGGAGCAGCAGGAGTGTCGCAAATTAAATCCCCCGTAAATTTACAGTCAGATCCATCTACTTTAGAGAATTTAAACGTGGTTTCTTCTATGTGGAGTAAGGATAAATAATGTCCTAACTCATGGATAAAACCATTAGTTTTTTCAAAGAAAATAGGTCTACAGACTAAAAAGCTTCCTTCCTGAAAACTACCTACACTGGCAATACCTCCTATTGAATTGTGTACAGTTTTTCCGTCTTTATTGATTTTTTGTTTAAAAGAAGGGACAATAATCAGGTTGAGTTTATCAGCCTTACCATATGTGTTTTGTACCGCTAGGATATTAGAAGGAGTCGGATCAAACCCCTTTTGTGGGGCATTAGCTAATAGAAGTTTATCATCTTTTACATAGGTGATTTCTCCAGTGAATTGTAAACTTAATTTTACCTTTCGTAAAAGTTTATTACTCTTATTAATCGCATCTTGTATATTAAAGATAGAAACAGTTGGTGAATTTTGATCTTCGTTTCTAATATCTATAATATGAATTGGGATAATTTTTTCATCGAGTTGTTCAAGCCCTTTTTGTTTGATTTCGTCCATTCGTTTTCGAATCTGACGCTGTGTTCTGGGTAATTGAGCAATTGATTTGGTGAAGTTTGGAGTGATACTTTTAGTACCACATTGCGAGATTTCTTGTGCTGTTATAAAATTTGTAAAAAGAAACGTACAAAAGCATAAAATTAATTGAATGTTTTTTAACATTAATTATAGATTTAGGGGGTTAATTTTTTTTCGGGGGGCAAAATTAATACCTGTATCGGGTAATTCATCGAAGGATTGTATTAAGCTCTTGTATTATTTTATGAAGTGTGTCTTACAGTGTATAAAAAGCTTTTTTTGCTATATAAACGACGGTATCTAGCTGTTTTTATTCTTTTTTGTAAGAAAAAAGCTTCTTTTTTGGTGATAAGTGGTTTATGTAAAGGAAGTTGTTTTAGAAGTGCTGAAATGGGGGAAGAGAAGAGTGTGAAAAAATACTGGTAAAATAAGGTAGTTATATTGTTTGCCTTTTTTATTGCTGAGTACGTGGCGATAAAAACCTGATGATGTTTTATCGTTTAGATATAGTAATACACCCTCTTGTGGTAAGTGTTACAAGAGGATGTATTGAAGTATATGCTATATTTTATGGCTACTGGTTGTTAATCGCAGTCAATTGATTTCTAAATACTAATTGGCTGTCAAACTCATCTAATACAATGGCACTCTCTGTTGTTACACGACCTGCCAAAATCTCTTTGGATAATTTGTTAAGGACTTCTTTTTGCAGGGCTCTCTTTACAGGTCTAGCTCCAAACTCGGGTTCAAAGCTTTTTTCGCTCAGAAAAGCAATGGCTTGTTCTGTAGCCTCTAAGCGTATCTGTTGTTTAGACAGCATTTTTCCGATTTGCTGTAATTGAATGCTTACAATTTGTGCAATATCTTGTTTGGTTAATGGGGAGAACAAGATAATATCATCAATACGATTTAAAAATTCAGGGCGTACGGTTTGTTTGAGTAACCCTAACACTTCTACTTTGGCTGTTTCCATGGCTGCATCGACAGCTTTGATCGTTTCGAATTTTTCTTGGATGATCTGACTTCCCATATTACTAGTCATGATAATGATGGTGTTTCTAAAATCAGCGACACGCCCTTTATTATCAGTAAGCCTTCCTTCATCCAACACTTGTAATAAGATATTAAAGGTATCGGGATGCGCTTTCTCTATTTCGTCTAGGAGTATGACAGAATAGGGTTTTCTTCTCACAGCTTCTGTGAGCTGTCCACCTTCTTCATAACCTACATATCCAGGAGGTGCTCCTACTAATCTACTTACTGCATGACGCTCTTGATACTCACTCATATCGATTCGGGTCATGGCATTCTCGTCATTAAACAAGTATTCGGCCAATGCTTTGGCTAATTCTGTTTTTCCTACCCCAGTGGTACCTAAGAATAAGAAAGAACCAATGGGTTTTTTCTGATCCTGTAATCCAGCTCTACTTCTACGTACTGCATCGCTGACCGCTTGTATGGCTTCTGCCTGTCCGATGACACGTTTCTGTAACTCATCTTCTAGTACTAATAATTTTTCACGTTCGCTTTGTAGCATCTTAGTTACAGGAACGCCCGTCCATTTAGCGACTACCTCTGCAATATCATCATTGGTTACTTCTTCTTTAATCAGCGAAGTATTGCTTTGTTGTTCTTGTAATTGCAGTTGGAGTGTGTCTAATTTTTCTTGTGCTTCTTTGATCTTTCCGTAGCGTAATTCGGCGACAGCTCCGTAGTCTCCGTTACGCTCGGCACGTTCTGCATCCGTTTTATATGTTTCGATAGCAGTTTTCGTGTTTTGGATGGCATCCACTACATCTTTTTCAGATTTCCACTTAGAATAAATGGTAGCACGTTCTTCCTTGCTATTGGCCAGTTCCTCGTGCAGCGTTTTTAGCTTGACAGTATCGTTTTCGCGTTTGATAGCCTCAATTTCGATTTCTAACTGCATGATTCTACGGTCTAGGACATCCAATTCTTCGGGTTTAGAATTGATTTCCATACGCAGTTTAGAAGCGGCTTCATCAATCAAATCAATCGCTTTGTCTGGTAAGAAGCGATTGGTAATATAACGCTGTGATAAGGTGACGGCTGCAATAATAGCTTCGTCCTTGATACGAACTTTATGATGTGTTTCGTATTTTTCTTTGATGCCTCTTAAGATAGAAATAGCACTTTCTGTATCGGGTTCGTCTACTAGTACTTTCTGAAAACGTCTTTCTAGTGCTTTGTCTTTTTCAAAATATTTTTGATACTCATCCAATGTAGTAGCACCAATGGCTCTTAGTTCTCCTCTGGCTAGGGCAGGTTTTAGGATATTGGCAGCGTCCATAGCGCCTTGGCCACCTCCAGCACCTACGAGGGTGTGGATCTCATCGATAAATAATACGATGTCCCCATCGCTTGTGGTAACCTCTTTTACCACAGATTTCAGGCGTTCTTCGAACTCTCCTTTGAACTTAGCGCCAGCAATCAGTGCGCCCATGTCTAAGGAGTATATTTGTTTGTTTTTTAAATTTTCGGGCACATCTCCGGCTATGATTCTATGCGCTAATCCTTCTGCAATAGCTGTTTTTCCTACCCCTGGTTCTCCTACGAGCATTGGATTATTTTTGGTGCGTCTCGATAGGATTTGTAAAATTCTACGGATCTCTTCGTCGCGCCCTATTACAGGATCTAGTTTTCCACTTTCGGCTAGTGCGTTGAGGTTTTTTGCATATTTGCTAAGCGATTGATAGGTGTCTTCTGCGTTTTGGGAGGTAATCCGTTCTCCATTTCTAATTTCTTGGATCGCTTCTGTTAGGTGCTGATGCGTTACTCCTTGATCTTTTAGGATCTGTGCGATCTTACTCTTAGAGCCAAAAATCGCTAGCAGTAGGTGTTCGATCGCTACGAATTCATCTTTCATTTTTTTAGCGATACTGTTTGCTTCCTGTAGGGTAGTGGTTGCTTCTCTAGATAATTGTAGCTCTCCGCCACTCACTTTTGGAAAACTAGCTAGTGTACTGTCGAGTATTTGTGCGATTATAGTGCTATTGACCTGTAGCTTTTTAAGTAGAAAAGGTAATACACTTTCATCTACCGAAAAAATAGCTTTAAATAGGTGTTCATTTTCTATTTGCTGATGCCCGTATTCATGCGCAAGTTGTTGGGCTTGCTGAATGGCTTCTTGGGATTTTATCGTAAAGTTGTTAAAATTCATTGTTTTGTTTGTTGGGTTCGAAATATAAGAAGCAATTAACATTCCTAGGATATAAAAGTGTCAAAATGTCTATTTCTGCTAGAGTTTTACTGACTTTTTGGCTGATGTGTGTTTTTAAATGCTATTCCGATTCGTATTATGAGGGCTGTTTATGGGTTGTTTGTAGTATATCGTATATCAAAAATTATATAAGGATATACGATCTATAACGACTAATACTTCAAAAATACGATACTTTAAAAAGGGGGATTGTAGCTAGTTCGTAGAAGTAGTTTAAATTTTTTGTGATTTGCTGTAAAATCAAAAAGTTAAGATGAGTTCTATAAAAATGATTTGATTAGTTTTGTAATCCTTTAAAAAAAACAATTAGAATGGGAATATTTAGTAAGCTATTTGGTAATGGAGAAAAAGAAGAGGAAAACAAGAAAGCGCTGCCATGGAGACCGCTGACCCAATTAGCGCAATTAGACGAAATCGCCAAGAATTCTAAGAATAAGACACAGGTAATTTTTAAACATTCTACGCGATGTGGTATCAGTAGAATGGTGATACGCAATTTCGAAAGTAGTTATGATATAGCAGATGAAGGTGTAGATCTGTATTACCTAGATTTATTAAATCATCGCGATATTTCTTCAGAGATTGCAGCTAAGTTTCAGATATTTCACGAATCACCACAATTGTTAGTGATCCGAAATGGAGAGACGATACATCATGCCTCTCACAGTTCGATCAGTGCTCAGGTATTACACCAATTTGTATAATATATAGTATCAAGTGGTTTACACTTTTTTCAATTTGCTATAAAAACGATTTATTGTACTTAAATTTTGCAATTTTTGAGTTTCGTAGCGCTGCTATGCAGCTAAAAAATCACTGTATTTGATCACAAAATCTTGGTTTTTCGCTGAAATCAAAAAAGTTTAAACCACTTCTAAGACTACTATCTGTAGTAGCTAGCGATATACTTTTCGATCTTTAATGATCAATTCTTTTCTTTTTTCCAATTTTTTAATGGTACGTATCACTGTTTCTACACGCAGTCCTGTGAGGTCTGCTAATTGCTGTCTGGTCAGTGGTATTTTATAAGGAGTATCTATTGTTGTAGGATGGTTTTCTTTTTTGAAATAATCAATGATCCTTAGAATACGGTGTTCGGGTTCTTGCATCGAGATTTCAGAGACCATCATTGCTTTGTAATATAGTCGCAGTGCTAATAGACTCGTAAACTTGCTGTGCAATTCTGGGTGTTGCGTAAGAATGGCTAAAAATGCAGTTTTGGGTAGCTGCCATACTTCTGTTTGCGAAATCGCTTCGGCATTAGCAGGGTAGGTAAAGTCACCAAACAAGGGAGGTTCTCCAAAACTTTTTCCAGCTTCAAAAATTCCTTGAATATGTTCCTTGCCATCTGCATTGATGTTGTTCATCTTTACAGCTCCTGTATGTACCTGAAAGTAGTAGCGTGCTTTAGCCCCCTCTTGAAAGAGTAGTGTCCCTTTTGGAAATGTTTTTAGAGAGGCACCAGCAGCAAGTAAGAGCTCTGTAGCAATCATAACTTGATAGAATGAATCATGATATATTAGTTAAACTGATATCGGGTAATGATATTTTTTAACCTGTTTTTTATATCCTCTCCTGCATCGTATACCATTTGCTCATTCGTAGGAAAGGGAACAGATTGTAGTCCTAAGAAACGGATTAAATCATCATCTAGTGCTCTTTTGTCTCCTTTGTAATCCGCATAGATATGTTCGAAAATATACTCACTAGATAGAGGAAATGTATCTAGGAGTTGATTGGTTTGTAGATTTTTATACCGTACATTGCCTACTACATTTGTAGCTTTGAACTGCGTAAACTCATAATAAGAGCAGCGTACTTTTACAGTTTTGTCTACTTTTATTTTTTTGCCCTCTTCGTCTAAAACATGTTCGCCATTATCATCTAGGAGGTATTCCCAACCGTCTGTCACTACTTTTTCTTTTTCTAATTGTCGTTCTTTGATTTGTTCTGGCGATATATGGATTTCTCTAAAAGAAACTTCCATCTCATAATCATAGGTCGTATTTCGTTGGGGCTGGCTATGATACACGGTCCACAGGTCATTCAATCCGTAGGTACTAAAATTCAGCATATCGGCTTCTAGTCGTCTAGGGATGATTACATTGGTCTTGTTTTTCATCAATACTTTTACGAAATCAGTTCCTTTATAGTGAGCTTCTTCTATGAGTCGGTGGGTGTTCTTATAATTAGGATTAATCTTGTCTAGATACTTTAAATCTTTATACACAGCTCGGTATTGTGTTTTATTACCAGCACTAGCTAATAGTTTCTGGGCATTGTTGTACAAGTAATCTGATAATTTATTTTTGGTAGTAATGATTTTTTGGTCATACGTTTGCATTTCGAAATTCGCATTTCTACCTTGTTCTGTATGATATAGAGGGGTTAGGGGTTTTATTTGCTCTTGTCTGGCGTGCAGTGTTAAATAGGTGTTGTATATTTTTTCTAGTTTGGCTGGATTTCCTTCTTTTTCCATAAAAGTAATCGCGTCTATATCCCGTTTATTAGCTTTGTCATATGCATCTTCGAGCATTAGAATATAAGGTTGCTTGCTTTTTTTGGTTTTGTTATTTCGTAACTTGGTAAGGGCGATTTGAATGGCTTGATCATAATTGCCGCTATGTAGTGCTTTGGCCGTTTTTTTTACACTATTGCATGCAGTAAAACCAATAATGATGGCAATGAGGGGTAGTATTTTTTTCATAATTAATGTAGGTTTTGGGATCATTATCCAATTTTGATGCCAAATTTTTATAGAAAAAGCCTGAAAAACAAAAATAAGATAGTCTACTGATGGTATTCGCTACGGTGTAATCAAAGATAACACAATAATCGTTTGATCAACTAGTATACGATCATTTCTGTATTTCAGGCTTGGTGCTTACCTGCATTTGGGCGAATTACTTCTTAAATACGGGTAATAATTTTGTAGAGACTTCGCCAAAACCAATTCGGATACCATTTTTTTGGCAATGGCCTCGTATAATCACAGTATCATTATCTTCGATAAATTTACGACTTCCTCCTGTGGTCAGCTGTACAGGTTTTTCGCCTTTCCAGCTGAGTTCTAACATGGAGCCATAGGTGTCGGGAGTTTTTCCAGAGATGGTACCACTACCCATTAAATCCCCCGAATTTACAGGGCATCCATTAATGGTATGGTGTGCTAATTGCTGAGACATATTCCAATATAAATATTTAAAATTACTTCTGCAAACTATTGTTTCTGAGTGGTTTTCGGGTTGTATGGCCACTTCTAGTTGGATGTCAAAGCTCTTTTTTCCGTGGGATTGTAAATACGGTAATTGTTCTTTGGTAGGAGAGGGACTGGCTACTCTGTAGGGTTCTAAGGCATCTAAGGTGACAATCCATGGCGACATAGAAGAGGCAAAGCTTTTTCCTAAAAAGGGGCCTAGTGGCACATACTCCCATTTCTGAATATCTCTGGCGCTCCAATCATTAAATAAAACCATCCCGAAGATGTAATCTTCTGCTTCATCTACAGGAATGGGTTCGCCTAATAGATTGGCATCGGTAGTGATAAAGGCCATTTCTAATTCAAAATCCACGGATCTAGAAGGACCAAATATAGGGGTATCTGTACCATTGATTAATTTTTGTCCTTGCGGGCGATGTATGGGAATTCCCGAAGGAATGATAGAGCTACTTCGACCGTGATAGGCTACAGGCATGTGCAGCCAGTTTGGTAAGAGTGCATGTTCAGGGTCTCTAAACATCTTACCGATATTGGTAGCATGTTCTTTACTGCTATAGAAATCGGTATAGTCTCCTACATTTACTGGCAACTGCATCTCGATCTCATCTAAGGTGAACAATACGATATTCCGATGTGCTGTATTGTTTTTTAAAGCAGGGTTGGTAGCATCAAAAATGTCAGCGATGCGATTGCGTACCAAGCGCCATGTTTTTTTTCCATCAGAAATAAAATCATTCAGCGAATCTTGTAAAAAAATATCATCTGTAAGGGGGATGCCTTCGAAATAACCTAGTTGATGCAATGCACCTAGGTCAATAGCAGTGTCCCCAATTCGAGTACCTATGGTTACAATATCATCTCTGGTAAGAAATACACCAAAAGGAATATTCTGAATCGGAAAATCAGTATGCTTGGATGTAGGTAACCATGTTTTTAAATTTGGATTATTGGCTGTTATAGGCATTGTATTGTTTTTAGGGTTGTTAGTTTATAGAGTGCTGTTAATGGTATATATGATCATACACATGTTTAGTAGCTATGGTATATCCCTGTATAGCAGTTTATCATAGGTGGTAGAATGCATATATAACTGAAAGTTACTTAAAAAAATGCTATATATTTAATTGTGAAGAAAATGTTTAAATTATTTGTTTTTCTTTCTCTGTATTTTAAGGAATGTTTATATTTTTGGGCATCTATTTTTTAAATAAAACAACATGCAACGCGACGAACAGATTTTTGATTTAATTCAGGACGAGAAAGAGCGACAAATTAACGGATTAGAACTAATAGCATCAGAGAACTTTGTGAGTGAGCAAGTGATGGAAGCTGCTGGTTCTGTATTAACTAATAAATATGCAGAAGGATACCCTGGAAAAAGATATTATGGTGGGTGTTCTGTAGTAGATGTAGTAGAGCAAATAGCCATCGATCGTGCAAAAGAACTTTTTGGCGCAGCGTATGCTAATGTACAGCCACATTCTGGGTCACAAGCGAATACAGCAGTGTACCATGCATGTCTAAAACCAGGTGATAAGATTTTAGGTTTTGACCTATCACACGGTGGACACTTAACACATGGGTCTCCTGTGAACTTTTCAGGAAAGTTATATACTCCGGTGTTTTATGGAGTAGAGAAAGAAACTGGAAGATTGAACTATGATAAAATTCAGGAAATTGCAACAGCAGAAAAACCACAATTGATCATAGCAGGTGCTTCTGCTTATTCTAGAGAAATTGATTATAAAAGATTTAGAGAAATAGCAGACAGTGTAGGCGCTATTTTATTAGCAGATATCGCACATCCAGCAGGTTTAATTGCTAAGGGAGTGATTGCTGATCCAATACCTCACTGTCATATCGTAACGACGACTACTCATAAAACATTAAGAGGACCTAGAGGTGGATTGATATTGATGGGTAAAGATTTTGAAAACCCATTCGGAATTACACTTAAAAATGGTAAAAAACGAATGATGTCTTCATTATTAGACAGTGCTGTTTTTCCAGGAAATCAAGGAGGACCTTTAGAGCATATCATAGCAGCAAAAGCAATCGCTTTTGGCGAAGCGTTATCAGACAACTTCCTACATTATATCGTACAGGTAAAGAAAAATGCAGCAACAATGGCTGAGGCATTTGTGAAAAAAGGATATGAGGTGATTTCATCAGGTACAGATAATCATATGATGCTCATCGATCTGAGAAATAAAAATGTAACTGGAAAACAAGCTGAAGAAGCACTAGGAGTAGCAGATATTACTGTAAATAAAAATATGGTGCCATTTGATGATAAGTCTCCATTTGTAACTTCTGGTATCCGTATTGGAGTAGCTGCAGTAACGACTAGAGGATTAAAAGAAGCAGATATGTTAACTATCGTAGAATTAATAGATCGTGTGATAGCTAATGTAGATAACGAAGAAGAATTACATAAAATTGCTGATGATGTAAATGCAATGATGGCTGATAAACCATTATTCGTAGCATAAGTTTAGCAATTCTTAGTTATATAGAAACCGTGATAGGTAATTGTTTATTACCTATCACGGTTTTTTTGTATATATACAGCACAACAAATATGGATATCCACAGTTATAATGGATGCATATTTCAAAACTACAGTTAATATTATATGCTATTTTGCTTGTATTATAATGTATACATGCGTTAGGGATAGCAGTGGAAATCCCACAGCCCGACGATAGGAGGTGCGAGGAATTGAAACGGATAGCCCGACCCTTGGGTAACGCCCATAGCATATCATCTTTTTAGAAGCTTCAAAAAAAAGGAACTAACTACCCTTTTTAGAAGGTGTAATTGATGAGGAACTCATATGCTGTAGGAACTGCTATAAAATTAGTATCTTTGGAATAGCCTCAAAATAAACATAACTCTATGAAAACTAAGCTAACTCGTGTACTACATGCAATGATATGTGGTACCTTACTTATTTGTAATCCATTACTACAAGCACAAGAACTTTTTGATTTAGAAGCGGCGGAAGAAGCTCCTAATTACAAGCAACGAAAATTACAATATCTAAAAGAATTGTATGACACAGGCACCAGTCTAACTGCTGCTGAGATTAAAAATAATCAGCTCCAACGACTACAGACTATAAAACAGGGCTTGGGGAACTCTAGAAGAGTGATTTCTGGCACGCTCGAAGGAAAATGGTTTGAAAGAGGGCCTAATAATGAAGCAGGAGATCTGCAAGAACTAGATTATGATCCAGCTACGAATGATGTGTATGCGTTATCTACAGTAGGACATATCTGGAAAGGGAATTTAGATAAAAGAAAGTGGACGGTATTGAATGATCAATTGTCTTTTAATACCAATTTTTTAGAGCATACTAAATTGCCGAATGGAGGCAATCGATTATTGGCGATTTATGGAGCAGGTGAAGATGCTAAGAAACTACGTTACTCTGATGATGGAGGCAAGAATTGGGAGTTTTCTGATGGATTAGATTTCTATGATGGATTTGGGAGTCCTGTACGTCTCTACGAATTATCGGATGGTACATTGGTGTATATCGTATACACATGGATACGAGAACCCTGGGGAGGTGGTTTTGAAATCTTTAGTAGTAAAGATGCAGGAACCTCTTTTATCAAAATACTATCTATACAAGGTAAGGGACATGAAAATTACCATCTTTCCTTATGGAAATATCCAAAGAATGATCAGCTATTCTTATACGATACCAAAGAACAACAACGCTACGTGATCAATGCCGTAGGGAACGGAACGCCAACAATTATAGGGCCAGAAAATTTATCAGGAGCTAGATTGCCAGAGAGTTCATTTTCCGCTACAGGAAGAATTATAGGGAATCAGCAGCTTCATTATATACATTCCAATACGAATCTATACCAATCTACGGATGGAAAAGATTGGAGTTTTGTAGGAACTACTACCAAACAGGATAATGAAGCACTACAATTCTGGGGTAAAAAAAGAAGCTTTTTAGCAAATCCGACCAATGATCAAGTATACGCAGGTGGTTTTCAGTTTTATAAAACGACATCGAATGATATATTGAAGTGGAATGAGCAGTATGGATATTGGTGGACTTATTACGATAAAAACTTGACCAACAGACAGGATAATATACATGTCGATATTACTGGGATTAAATATTACGAAAAGTCAGACGGTGCACCTTTCTTTGTAGTCCTAAATCATTCGGGAGTTCATATATCGTATGATAATATGCAGACTACAGAAAATCTAGGATTAGACGGATTAAATATTACCACTTTATACGATCATGCCACGGCACCAGATGGTACTATTTGTGGTGGAGCGCAGGACAAAGGTACGTTTATGAATAACTCGGATAATAATTCGGGACAGACCATTATGCAAACAGAAAATCAAACGACTGGTGATGGAATGCGAGAGGTGTTTTTTAATAATGGAGCTTCGTTTTTTGGATTTTTACAAAACGGATCGTTATTCTGTAAAACGGATAAAGATAGGATAGGAGGTACGATGCATTGGTGGGATGTACCAGGACAAGATACGGCTGGCTGGATTAACCCAATGGAGGCTCATCCAGATCCTGCTGCCAAAAAAGTATATATAGGTGGTGGGAATTTAAACGAAGGTGCTGGTTCATACCTAATAGAAATGAGTGTAGATTTTGATGAAAATGGAAATAATTTCTCGTGGAATCCTAGACAATTTGCATATGATTTTAAAGCGAATTCTAGAAACGGAAGGTCAGTTATCAAGGCACTGAGCCCAGCAGTATCAGATAGTAATAGATTATATGTGGCTACGACTGATGGTACTTTCTTTTATTCTACCAATGCCGGAACTACTTGGATAAAAAGTAACTATAATATTCCTACCTCGTTATTGCCCTGGGATATTGCGGTTTCTAAAACAGATGCTAATAAGGTGTTTTTATGTGGTAGAGGCTGGTCTAATACGGGGGTTTATCAGTCTAATGATGGAGGGCAACAGTTTACTCCGCTAGCTACCGATATTCCTTCGGCAGTTTTCTTTGATATCGCATTATCAGATGATGATAAGTTTTTGTTTGCCGCTACTTCCGAAGGCCCTTATGTCTATGAGTTCGAAACAGCAAAATGGATATATATGGGCGATGCCAAAACTCCTTATGTATCGCATAGAAGTGTAGAATACATTTCGGATCAAGAGATTGTGCGTTTCGGAACGTATGGAAGAGGTATTTGGGATTTTAGAATAGCGAATACATTATCTGTGGCAGAAGTTGCTAATGAGGTATTACAAGCGCAATTAAAAATATTTCCTAATCCAGCAAGTGAGCAAGTAAGTATAGATTTTGATAATCAATTAGGAGCTAAAGAAGCGAGTATCGCGATGTTCGATATTTTAGGAAAAAAAGTATTGACTACTACGCATACATTAGAAGTAGGAAAAACTACCGTACATCTCGAAGTATCATCATTACCTACAGGAGTGTATACCTTATTGTTTGTAGTAGATGGGGATAAAAAAATCAGTAAAAAAATTACATTGACTCAATGATGTAATACTAGTAATAAGGTGATTGTGTTCGGCTTGTAGGGCGTTCCCTGCGGGCCGAGCTATCCGCTACAATTCCTCGCCCCTCCCTAAGGGTCGGTGCTGTGGGATTTTCACTACTATCTCTAACGCGGAAAATAGATTTCTGGATAGTATCTATTTTTTGATTTCGGCAGATATGAAGATTTGTGCCAAATTCAGTCATTTTCTTGTTCTATAGCGGCCTTATGGAATTCAAAAATTATTCACTAGGTGGAGTAGGTTTTGCAGTATAATGCACATTTTTCTAAATGTGGGTATTCTAGTAGCATAGGGTGTGCAAATTGTTGTTGGAATTGCATTCCTATTTTCTGCATTACTCGTATAGAGGCTTGGTTGATAAGTGGGGCCACTGCATAAATCTCCGAGAGGCGTAATTGTTCGAATCCGTATACCAAACAGCTTTTAGCACCTTCTGTGGCATAGCCATAGCCCCAATGTTCTTTTGCAAGCCTCCACCCGATGTCTACAAAAGGCGAAAGCATAGGGAGATATGTCTGTTCACTCAGTCCGATAAAACCAATAAAGGATTGTGTATCGAGCAAGTCTACTGCGAAATAACAGTAGTGTTTTTCATCAAATTGCTGCTGCATTCGAGTGATAAATGCTGTTGTTTGGTCTAGGTTAGGGATATATGGAAAATAACGCATCACCTCTTTATCAGAATTGATGTCTAGGTACATAGGAGTTATATCCTCGGTATACCAATTCCTAAACCCTAATCGCTCAGATGTAAACAAATACCTTGGTTTTGTTGCCTGCATTATTCTCGTACGTATTGAAGTGATTTTTGAGTTGCATAGCAGTGCTACGTAACTCAAAAATTGTAAGATTAGGGTTTAAAAGATCGTTTTTAGAATGCATTGTAAAAAGTGTACACCACTCTATTGTTTGCTATCCTCGTCTGTTTCGAACGTAGTACTTTCATATGCTCCCATATCTGGTTCGGTAGCACTTCTAGCAGTTCCTAGAATATCATTGCCGCTACCAGGAGTAGCAGCAGTGCCATTGGCAGCAGATTCCTCGTCTATATTTAATTCATTTTCTGTAGGCGCTTTAAAGCCTGGGTTTTCATTAAAGAGGGTGTTTTCATAAAGAGAAGTATTCGAGAAATCAAATAAAGGATCTTCTTTAAAACGACCACTAAAATCATTAAAACGAATCAAACTGTTTTTAAAGTTAAACGAAAATGCAGTGCCCTCGATTTGAGTGATACCTAGTTCGATACTTTCATTACCATAGATAATGCAATTGATAAAATTAGCAGCGGTAAGATCTTGGGTCAGCGTTTCTATAATGATACCATTATCTCTCACCACAAAGGCATTGTCGATTTGCACAGCAGGCGTATCTCTAAAACTCGAATTCCAATAGTTTGCAAATGTAGAATGATTAAAGTTGTAAACACCTCCGAATGAGCAGTACAGAGAAGATATTCCACAGTTGTTGATGACTACATTCTCTCCAGTAATAGAAGTAGTACGACCTAAAATACCAAAGTTAGAGATATTGTAAATTTGTGTATTGCTAATTGTTAGTATGGGATCTGTACTGGATAGTGTAGGTGTATTTTCTTCAGCAAAGGAATCCATGATGATTCCAAAAGTTGCATTTTTGATAGTAGTATGATTGATACGATGTCCAGTGCTTCCTGCGGTGAGCCAAATAGCGCCCCACTGTCCAGCAATATCACTAAAATCAGGTTCTAATCGATCAGATTCAAAAATCACTTCATTTTCTAATGCTTCGGGGTCAGTACTTAACGCTCCATCTATAATCAGTGTAGATCGATTAGAAGCGATGATACCCGAACCTTCATGAAAATGAACTCTAGCGCCAGCCTCTATAGTTAGGGTTTTGTCTGGCGGGATAGCAGCAAATCCAAATATGACATAAGGTTTTTCATTGGTGAAAACTAGCTCGTCATCATTTAATAAAAACCCTTGTACTCTCACTTCTTGCATATTTTCGTCTTCACCGATCACTAAGCTTTCTACCACTCCTGTACTATTGTCTCTAGAGGGGAATAAGAAAACGGCATCCTGTACTAAGGTAACTAAATCTACATCTTGTGTATTGCCATTAGGATCAAATAAGATGCGATCTGTAGATAGCAATGCTACATCTTGCGTTTGATTAGAAATATCAGTGGTCGTTTCTACAAATACGAAAATACTATCGTTGGCTAATACTTGAATGTCTTCAAATACCTGACCTGCGATACCATCTACATTCAGTCTATAGTCAGAACTTTCACCTTTTTCTAATACAATGCGCGGAATGTTTAGATCTTTATCCGTGCGATTGTATACTTTAAAACTATACGTACTAGAGCCAATATTGGTAAATACGGTATCTAGGAATAAAGTGTCGGTAGAGAATTGTAAGTTTCCGGTACTCGGATCAGCATCGAAATCTTTGCGACAAGAACTCCATAATACAATGAGGGTCATCAATACTAAAGCATACAGGTAGCGCATTATGAAAAAGTAGTTTTTTGGGTCTTATACAACTCTATAATGTGTAAAAACAAGGTTTTTGTATAAGAAGGTTCAACGAATCACTAAATGTATAACTTTTTCATCAGTCTGAATATTGCATTTTTAATAAAAATTTCAGAAGAGGATAACTTCTGTAACAACTAAAACATTTGTACATTTGTTTTGTTTGTTCAGAAAGGACAGCTAACCGAGTCATGTCAGCTTTCTTAATATTGTAGCAAAGAGCGAATATTTTGTGATCACGAGTAGTATTTTTGGAACTATATAATTACAAAAGATCGTTTTTGTAACAACTAATTGGAGTAGAGGTGACTACTGTATAAAATATATTTAATTACCCAACGAATCATCTTTTATGAGTACATATGATGTAGCCGTGATTGGCTCTGGACCTGGTGGATATGTTGCAGCTATTCGCTGCGCGCAGCTAGGTATGAAAACCGCAATTATCGAAAAATACCCAACTCTAGGAGGAACATGTCTAAATGTAGGCTGTATTCCTAGTAAAGCGCTATTAGATTCTTCGCATCACTATGAGCATGCGATCAAACATTTTGCAGATCACGGGATAGAAATTCCAGGTGAAGTAAAAATGAATCTCGAAAAAATGATTGCGCGTAAACAATCAGTAGTTGATCAAACATGTGATGGCGTAAATTACTTGATGAGTAAAAACAATATTGATGTGTACCAAGGAGTAGGTGCATTTAAAGATGCTACACATATTATAGTTACCAAAGATGATCAAACGACTACTACTGTAGAAGCGAAGCATACGATTATTGCTACAGGTTCTAAGCCATCGACACTTCCGTTTATTACTATCGATAAGCAGCGTGTGATTACCTCTACAGAGGCTTTAAAGCTTAAAGAAGTGCCTAAGCATTTGGTGATTATAGGTGGTGGAGTGATTGGACTAGAATTAGGACAAGTATACCGTCGTTTAGGAGCAGAGGTATCTGTAGTAGAATTTATGGATAGAATTATTCCAGGAATGGATAAAGCACTATCTAGAGAATTACAAAAAGTATTAAAGAAACAAGGTGTTAAGTTTTATACATCACACAAAGTGACAGGAGTCGCTACTACTGCCGATGGAGTCACCGTTACTGCAGATGATAAGAAGGGGAATCCTGTAGAATTTGCAGGAGACTATTGTTTAGTATCTGTAGGTCGTAGACCTTATACCGATGGATTGAATGCTGAAGCGGCAGGCGTACAACTTACAGATAGAGGACAGATAGCAGTAAATGATCATTTACAAACGTCTGCGGCTAATATTTATGCGATAGGAGATGTGGTTAAAGGAGCAATGTTAGCGCATAAGGCAGAAGAAGAAGGAGTATTTGTAGCAGAAACATTAGCAGGACAAAAACCGCATATCGATTATAACTTGATCCCAGGAGTTGTATATACTTGGCCTGAAGTAGCGGCAGTAGGAAAAACAGAAGAGGAACTCAAAGAAGCTGGTGTAGCCTATAAGTCTGGACAATTCCCATTTAGAGCATTAGGAAGGTCTAGAGCGAGTGCAGATTTAGACGGATTTGTAAAAATTCTAGCAGATGAAAAAACTGATGAAGTACTTGGAGTGCATATGATTGGAGCACGATGTGCAGATCTTATCGCCGAGGCGGTGACTGCTATGGAGTTTAGAGCATCAGCAGAAGATATTAGTAGAATGTCTCATGCCCACCCAACATTTACAGAAGCCATAAAAGAAGCAGCACTAGCCGCTACAGAGAATAGAGCATTACATGTATAAATGCTCTAAGATGCGATTCATTATACCTCTCTAGAGGAAATGAGATGCTATTGTATTCATAAAAAAACGGAATGGTTGTACTTATTTAGTACAACCATTCCGTTTTTTTATTACAAATTTTAAAAAGTGTAAACCACTTCAGTAGATGAGTATAGCGGTAATTTACACTAAGACCTTTTCTTTTAAAAATTGACCTGTATATGAGGTAGCTACTTTGCTTACTTCTTCAGGAGTACCTTGTGCGATGATATGTCCACCGTTTTTTCCACCTTCTATTCCTAAATCGATGACATGATCTGCACATTTTACAAGATCTAAATTGTGTTCAATAACTAAGATCGAATGGCCTTTGTCTATCAGTGCATTAAAAGAAGCCAATAGTTTTTGTATATCATGAAAATGCAATCCTGTAGTTGGTTCGTCAAAGATGAATAAGGCCTTGTCTTTGGTGTTTCCTTTGACTAAAAAAGAAGCGAGTTTTATGCGCTGTGCTTCTCCTCCAGAAAGCGTAGAAGAGCTTTGGCCTAATTGTACATATCCAAGTCCTACATCTTGTAGCGGTTTGATTTTGCGTATGATTTTGGATTGGTTGTGTTTTTTAAAGAAATCAATGGCATCATCGATGGTCATGGTTAGAATATCGTCGATATTTTTACCCTCATAGGTGACTTCTAATATTTCTTTTTTAAACCGTTTTCCGTGGCAGGTTTCGCAGGTGAGATGTACATCTGCCATAAACTGCATTTCGATGGTTACTACTCCTTCTCCTTTACACGTTTCGCAGCGTCCACCATCTACATTAAACGAAAAGTGCTTGGATTGGTAATTTCGGATTTTGGATAGTTTTTGCGCTGCAAACAAACTGCGAATATCATCATATGCTTTGATATAGGTGACAGGATTTGAACGAGAAGAACGCCCAATAGGATTTTGATCTATAAATTCTACATGCTTGATATTGCTGTACAGACCTTTTAGTTCAGTAAATTGTCCCGTTTTTTCGCCATAGCCCCCTAGTTTTTTCAGCAGTGCTGGGTATACTATTTTGCGTATCAGGGTGCTTTTTCCACTACCAGAAACTCCTGTGATGGCTGTAAACACACCAAGAGGTATCGTGACATCTATATTTTTTAGGTTGTTTTCTCTAGCGCCAATTACTTCTAAATGGTATTTGTATTTTTTGCGCGTTTTAGGCACTTCAATCGCGAGTGATCCATTAAGGTATTGGGCAGTCAGCGAATTAGAAGTTAGTAATTCAGCATAGGTGCCAGAGGCTACCACTTCACCACCATACGTACCTGCTTCAGGACCAATATCGATCACGGTGTCAGCAGCTTTCATAATATCTTCGTCGTGTTCGACTACAATTACCGTATTGCCTAAATCACGTAATGATTGTAATACTGCAATCAATTTTTCAGTGTCTTTAGGGTGTAATCCAATACTAGGTTCATCTAAGATATACATAGATCCTACTAGGCTACTACCTAGCGAGGTTGCTAAATTAATGCGTTGTGATTCTCCTCCTGATAGGGTATTAGATTTTCGATTGAGTGTCAGGTATTGCAAACCTACATTTTGCAAAAACTGCAATCGACTATTAATTTCCTTAAGTAAGCGTTTGGCTATTTGAGTATCATGTGATGAGAGTGCTAAGTTTGTAAAGAACTCAGCTAATTCATTAATAGGCATGGCTACTAGTTCAGAAAGAGTAGCCCCACCGATTTGTACATAATTGGCCTCAGGGCGTAGTCGTCTTCCTTGACAATCAGGGCACGTAGTTTTACCTCTGTAGCGAGATAACATGACACGGTTTTGGATTTTATACGCTTTGGATTCTAGCTCTTTAAAAAATGCATTGATACCTTCGAAGTGTTTGTTACCTTTCCAAAGTAATTTTTTTTGCGCTTCAGAAAGCTCGAAGTATGGTTTGTGAATCGGGAAATCGAATTTGTAGGCAGTATTGATCAATTGATCTTTATACCAGCCCATTGTATCGCCTTTCCATGGAGCTACTGCACCTTCAAAAATACTCAAAGCAGTATTGGGGATCACTAGGTCTGCATCGATACCGATAATATCTCCATATCCTTCGCATGTAGGACAAGCTCCATAGGGATTATTAAAACTAAAAAGGTGTACATTGGGTTCTAAGAACGTCATGCCATCCAATTCAAACTTATTACTGAATTGACGTATTTTTTGGGTTTCCATGAGTTCTACAAAACAAGTACCCTTACCTTCAAAAAATGCAGCTCCTACCGCATCAGCTAATCTGTTGAAAAAATCATCGTCCTCTTTCTTGATAATTCGATCAACTACCAAGTATACAGTATCTTCCTGTTGGATACTAGCGTCTTCGATTCGCACTACAGTATCATTGATCTTTAGTCTGGCAAATCCTTGCTGCTGTAGTACATTTATTTTTTCTTCTATTGTGCGTCCTTCTTCTATGTGGATAGGCGCAAGTAATAATAATTTGGTACGGTTTTCAAAGGTTTTGATGTACTCGATAACATCGGTAACAGTATCTTTCTTTACAATATCACCAGAAATAGGAGAGTACGTTTTTCCGATTCTGGCAAATAGTAGTTTTAGGTAATCATAAATCTCTGTTGTGGTTCCTACCGTAGATCTAGGATTGGTAGAATTTACTTTTTGTTCGATCGCGATGGCAGGGGCGATCCCTTTGATATATTCTACTTTAGGTTTATTCAGTCTGCCAAGAAACTGACGGGCATAGGACGATAGACTTTCTACATAACGCCTTTGCCCTTCGGCATATAATGTATCAAATGCTAAACTCGATTTGCCAGATCCAGATAAGCCTGTAATGACTACGAGTTGATTTCTGGGAATGGCAGCATCAAGGTTTTTTAGGTTGTGGAGTGCAGCTCCTTTAATAAGGATGTGCTGTTTAGGATCTAAAGTAGCAATATCTTTGTTCATAGTCTTTGTGCAGTATGAGGGCAAAGATAATGAAGTGGTTTGAACTTTTTTGATTTCAGCGGACATCGCAAGGTTTTGTGATCAAATGCAGTGATTTTTTTGTTGCGTAGCAGCGCTTGAGAACTTAAAAATCACAAAATTTGGGGGCAAAAGATCGTTTTTATAGCAAATTGAAAAAAAATGTAAATTACTTCAATGGTTACTTATGGAAGAAAAAAGACAGAGATTAATAATGAATAGTAACCGTATCGTGATCAATAGCAGGAAAATGAAGACGAAACGTAAAAAAAATTAACAAAAAAAATTGGTTTTCCGACTTTTGTTAGTATATTGCACCTCCAATCAAGTATAACGTAAAGAAAACGCCTATAGTATATTTTTACTTTTTTTAAGTTTAACAAAGCCAAAGCCCCAAGCTTGTTGGTACTAAAATTAAGTAAGAAGTATGAGAAATTCTAACTTGCCTGACGCGTTATTAGTTCAAAATTATATCAAAGGAGATGAATCAGCATTGTCTGTGTTAATCGAAAGACACAAACAGCGAATCTACAGTTTCATATACTCTAAAGTATTCGATAAGGATATTTCTGAAGATATTTTCCAAGATACATTCATTAAAGTGATCCGTACATTAAAAATGGGTAAATATAATGAAGAAGGAAAGTTCTTGCCATGGGTCATGCGTATCGCTCACAATTTAGTGATAGACCATTTTAGAAAAGGAAATCGTATGCCTAAGTTCGAAGATAATGGAGAGTTTAGCATTTTTTCTGTAATCAGTGATGGTGATCTAAATGCTGAACGTAGATTAATAAAAAGTCAGGTAGAAGAAGATTTACGTACTCTTATCCAAGAATTACCAGAAGATCAAAAAGAAGTATTAGTAATGCGTATGTATAGAGACATGAGTTTTAAGGAAATCTCTGATAAGACGGGTGTTAGTATTAATACAGCGCTAGGACGAATGCGTTATGCATTGATCAACCTACGTAAGGTGATTGAAAAAAATAATATTGTATTGACGAATTAACATTTCTTTAGGCAATATACGATTAATGGTCTCGTTATTATGATGTATAATAACCCTTATAATAAAAAACGATCATTAATATGGCAAAATTTTACTTTTCCTCATCTGATAGAGATGACCAAAAAAGACTAGGACCTAAGAAAATCACAGTTGATTTTCTGTTGAACTATTCAAAAGCTTTAAGTGTTATAGATTGCAATAGTATGAAGTTTGAAGCGCTTCTAAACTAAACGTTAAATTGTAAAAAAGACCTGTTTTAAACAGGTCTTTTTTATTGAAGTGATTTAAACTTTTTTCAATTTGCTGCACTCAAATTTTGCAATTTTTGAGTTCCGTAGCGCTGCTATGCAACTAAAAAATCACTTCATTTGATCACAAAATCTTTGCTTTTCGCTGAAATCAAAAAAGTGTAAATCACTTCATTGAAGTGGTTTACACTTTTTATTTTTTATGATATGCATTGATCACGGATTTTCTTCCGATAGTACGTGTGATAATATCATCTTCTAATTTCCATCCTCTAGCAGGAGAATACTCACGACCATACCAAATAATCTGTAGGTGTAAATCATTCCATAGCTCTTTAGGAAAAAGTCTTTTAGCATCTTTTTCTGTTTGAGCCACACTCTTACCATTGCTAAATCCCCAGCGGTACAATAGGCGATGGATATGCGTATCTACAGGAAATGCAGGTATACCAAAGGCTTGTGATAAGACCACTCCCGCTGTTTTGTGTCCTACAGCAGGCAGTGCTTCCAGAGCTTCGAAGGTTTGTGGTACCTCTCCATTGTGTTCTTCTATCAAAATTTTGGACAAACCATGAATCCCCTTTGATTTCATAGGGCTTAATCCTACAGGCTTGATGATGTCTCTGATTTCATCGACACTCAGTTTGATCATGTCATAAGGATTATCTGCGCGTTCGAATAGGAGAGGAGTGATTTTATTCACTCTTACATCGGTGCTTTGGGCACTCATTAATACAGCGATTAATAAGGTATAAGGGTCTTTATGATCCAAAGGTACAGGAATAGTAGGGTATAATTCTTGTAGGGTTTGGATGGTAAATGCTACTTTTTCTTGTTTAGTCATGTATACTGTATTTAACCCGCTGTATGCAATAGAAAATCTATCAAGACTCGAAACTATTTCAACATCAGACGCTCCGTTATGTTTTTTAATGTGATCATAGCAATATGGTGCTAGCTATTTAGAAAACATCAGGTCGTATTACTGTTCTTGCCCTCATAACGAAGTGCTATTGCGTAAAACGGGTTTATAAAACCCAAAAATAGCGAATACTGCTTTAAAAATAATAGGATCACTGTTAGAAGCTTTTTTTTAAGTCATCATTTTTTTCAAGTAGTTGCGCAACGTATGGGTAGTTTTTGTATCTATAGAGTAAACAATACAACTATGATAAACAAACTATGTAGTATTTTGTGTGTATTCTTCTTAATATGTGCATGTGCAGAAGATGACTATGATCCTTGTGTAGTGTCAATAGATAATTTTACCAATTTAGAAGTAGCATATGACTGTGAGGACACTAAAAATAATCTAGTAATCGATTTGGTAAATACGCACACAGTGATTCGTACACAAGAGGCGTATGGTATGATGGTTACTGGGGATTGTAATCCTGCCATCGATTTTGATACTTATGATTTAGTAATAGGAAGGAAGCAGTTGGCTAATGGGAATGATGCGATTATGTATTCGTTAACCAAAGGAGCATTTTGCCCTGAACCGTATGAGTTAACAGTCACTTTTATGCAGAATGACACAGAGATTGCACCTACGGTAACCTATCATGTATTGATTCCAAAATTAGAAGAATCAGAAGAAGTGGTCGTAGTTTTAAAAGAAAAAAAATAAGCTATTCTTTTTAGTAGGTGGTGGTGTTTCTATAAGTTTTGGCGGAAAGCGTCGGGTGTTTCGGTATTTTGTTTTAATTTTACGAATAAAGATTCAACAAGAAACACAAATTACCATGACTACATTAAAGGTAGGTGATCCAGCACCTAATTTCTCGGCATTAGATCAAGATGGCGCTACTATTACATTAGCGGATTATAAAGGAAAAAAATTAGTTGTATTTTTCTACCCCAAGGCCAGTACCCCGGGTTGTACCGCAGAAGCATGCAACTTAAAAGATAATTACGAGACTTTTCAGGCACAAGGGTACGAAATTTTGGGGGTAAGTGCGGATAGTGCAAAGCGTCAGCAAAATTTTAAAAATAAATATGCACTTCCTTACCCACTGCTAGCAGACGAAGATAAAAGTGTGATTGAAGCATTTGGAGTATGGGGACCTAAAAAATTTATGGGTAAGGAGTACGATGGTATTCATAGAACTACTTTTGTGATCGATGAAAACGGAGTGATTTCTGAAGTAATTAGTAAAGTAAAAACCAAAGAACACGCTGCTCAAATATTATAATACGGATTTTGTTTTTTTGCAGTAGTATACAAAAATCCTCATTCTTTATCATACACAAAGAATGAGGATTTTTTGTAAGTAGTGAAGTAGTAGTTTACCCTACTCCAAAGCGTATTGTTTATACGTTTTGAGTTTCTCTATAGCCAAAGAAATTATTTTCTTTAATCATTTCAGGAATCAGGTCAGGTAATTGATCTTCCCATCCAGATTCTCCACGTTGTATCATCTGTAATACCTCTCTAGAGTAGATGTCCATAAAAGAAGGATCGTAATCTACGATGTCTTTTAGTTTTCCATTATGTTTAAAGAACTTATACAATTCCTTCATACGTGGATGCAATTTTAGATTTTCGCTAGTCGTTAATTCACCAGTTTCTGGATCTTTTAATGGGTATAGGTATACTTTTAGATCCTTAAAGAACAGTTTTCCGAAGGCTTCGAGGATACCTCCACTAAGGTGTCGGTAGTATTTCTCGTCGAAAATATCGATCAAGTTATTTACCCCCATGGATAGCGCCATGTGTTCCTTGGTGTAGTTAGAGAAATATTCTACCACTCGATAGTATTCTTGGAAATTAGAAATCATAACTGTCTGACCTAATGAGCATAGTAATCGTGCTCTAGCCATAAAGTCTTCTTCATCAATCTCTCCTTCTGCACGTAGGTTAGAGAGTGTGATTTCAAAAATTTCGATGGTTTTATTTTTATTTACCCTGCTATCATTCAGGAACATATTTAGGGACTTCTTATAGATGTCCATATTTACCTTAGTTACAGGTCGGAAACTACCTCTAAAAGCTAGAATATTTTTTTTATACAGTATAGCAGCAGGCAGTACATTATTTCCATCAGGGCCAAACATTACAGCTTCTGTCATGCCATTTTTTACTAATTGTAGGCTCATCAATCGATTATCTACTTTGCTGAATCGAGGTCCAGAAAAGTTAATCGTATCGATTTCTATTTGATCCTTGTCTAAATGATCGTAGAGGTAGCGCAATAGCTTTTTAGGGCTATCGTATTTATAATACGCACCATAGATCAGATTTACCCCCAGTACCCCCAGTGTGATTTGTTGTAGTTTGGCATCATTTTCATGAAAACGAATATGAAGAATGATCTCATTATAGGCCTCATCAGGTTTGGTTTGGAATCGAATACCAACCCATCCATGACCTTTGTATTTTTTTGCAAAATCAATGGTGGCTACCGTATTGGCATACGAAAAAAATAACTTATTAGGATGTTTTTCGCGTTGGATACGTTCCTCGATCAGTCGCGCCTCATGCTTTAGCATTTTTTTGAGCCGCGCTTCGGTTACATAGCGTCTATCATCTTCAATACCATAGATGGCATCACTAAAATCTTTGTCATAAGCACTCATTGCTTTTGCAATAGTACCCGATGCACCTCCTGCTCTAAAAAAGTTACGAGCAGTTTCCTGACCCGCACCAATTTCTGCAAAGGTACCATAGATATTAGCATTGAGATTGATACGCAAGGCTTTACTTTTTATAGAAGGAACAGATTCAAATTCCTTGTCTCCCATGATGGTTATAGGCATAGCGAAATGGACTTTTTTTGTTCCTTGTAAAGTTAGTAAATACATTAAGAATTCATAAAAGAGTCCTCACTTTTTTTCTGCCTATACTCGGGGCATGCTATCAAAAATGATCGTTTTTATACCAAATTGAAAAAAGGTTACAGTACTTCACATGTATATCTTTGATTGCAGCCCATACGATTATATAAAAAAATCAGTGGTTTAAAAATAATCACAGCATTCGATAGCTTCTTAAAATAAGTAGCTTCTGATAGAGATTTTTTTTGCTACATAAAAAATATAAGTACATTTGTTTACAATTCTAATCCATGGGTATGAAAATCACATTTCTCGGCACAGGTACTTCTCAGGGAATTCCTATCATAGGGAGTGATCACCCTGTATGTCTTAGTGATGATCCCAGAGATAAGCGATTACGCGTATCCGTATTAGTAGAGTGGGATGCGTATACCTATGTCATCGATTGTGGCCCCGATTTTAGACAGCAGATGTTAGCCAATCGTGTACAGCGAATAGACGGTATACTATTTACGCATGAGCATGCAGACCATACCATGGGTATGGATGATATACGACCTTTTTTCTTTAGACAAGGCGATATTCCGGTATACGCACACGAGCGTGTATTACAGTCATTACGCAGACGATTTACATATATATTCTCTTCAGAAAATAAATATCCAGGTGCACCTAGCGTTATCGAAAATGAACTAACTAACCAATCATTTACGCTGGGTAATCTGGATGTTACACCGATCAATGCCATGCATAATCGATTGCAGGTATTCGGATTTAGGTTCAAAGATTTTGCCTATCTGACCGATATAAAAACGATCGAAGAAGAAGAAAAAGAAAAGCTAAAAGGACTCGATGTGTTGGTAGTCAATGCACTGAGGGTCGAACCACACCATTCCCATTTTAATCTAGAAGAGGCATTGGCATTTATAGAAGAACTACAACCCGCTAAAGCCTACCTAACACATATCAGTCATATGCTAGGATTTCATGCAGAAGTCTCTAAGGAGTTACCTCCCAATGTACACTTAGCCTATGATAATTTAACCCTTAGCTTGTAACACATGAGAAGCAGAATTTTTTTATACCTATTCATTTTTGCGGTATTATTTATCCTTTTTCAATTTATGAATGCCAAGAAAGCGCAGGAATCGTATGATGGCAAGATAGCGAATCTAGAGACTAAAATAGAGGAAAAAGAACAAGCACTCACAGCAGCAGCCACCGAAAAGGATTCCTTGATAGACAAAATTCTAGACCTTACCTATTTCTCCTTAGAAAGTGATGAAGAAGCCATCAATTATTTCGAAGAGCAGGGGTATAATGCAGCGGAGTTAGCACTAACGATTAGCGATCAAATCATAGCCCAAAACAAAGCAGGAAAAGACAATCCTATCGTGCCCTATGTAGGTATGGAAGGTAAAATGGCGATTAATAAAGTACGTCTGTTAAATCATAAATGGATCATTGCCGATTTTACAGATGGCGTATATTGGGGGCAATTGTTTATAACCTACGATGTACAAAAAGGAGGAGTGATTGATTTCGAAGTACAGAAATCATTTTTATACCCAAAGAGTTAAATAGATATGTATACGTATGTACCCTAGGGATGGATTTCTAAGATAGAATTATTCCCTTCCTACAAGCTCGATCCATCCAATAGCGTTTCACAAAAAGGCACCTAGCATTCTCAAGAAAATTATTGTAGTTAATGACTATTAGGGCGTTACCACAAGGGTCGGGCTATCCGCTATATCTTTTTTGGTTTTTTAGGAAACCAAAAAAGGATGCCGCTGCTATCCCTAACGCACAAGAAATGGTTTTCATTTTTTGAACTATCTACTTTCATTCATGCATCATAATCTAAAAATTTTTTTAATAAACCGATACAGTAAAACTAGAGATTCCATCTTTAATACACATACTAAAAGTAGCACTATCAATCGCTACTGAACTACTGAAAAAAATGAAAAATAATAAACAAATAGGATTACTATCAATAGCGTCCTAAACGTTTCAAAAAGAGAAAGGGAAATTTGTTCCTCAAAGTTACCTTTGTGGTGCAACACAA
>CANMMM010000018.1 GCA_947498935.1 uncultured Aquimarina sp.
CCATTATCGACTATATATTGATCATAAACATAACCAATCTGGCTTCTAAAAGGTCGGAATTGTCCTGAAATACCCTGGCCTTGGATCGCATATAAATCATACGTATAATTAGTGACTGCCAATGCTTTTGTAGCATTCGACAAATTACGGTCTTTTTCTCTATTGAAATCTAGGATATCTAATTCTGATGCACGATCTGTATATTCATATCCATAAGCATACTCTAACTTGTTTTGCTCTGAAATCTTAATTTTCTGAATATTAGCATAACCATTAACATCAAATTGAGCTTCGACTCCAAAAAATTCTCCTCCAAATGCCGTTTTGAGGGAAATATTTTCATTCGAATACCCTGTACGTTTAGAAGGGGTATACGTAGTATTGGCAAAAGATATAGAACCTGCATTTAAACTATTAATAGAGGGGGCTTCTTTGTCATTATCCAAACGTTTAACAGAAGCGGATAATGACATAGAGGTAAACCCCTGCCTAGAATTATAACCAACACCAAAGGATGATGAGGGCCTATAATTGGAATGATCCCTAAATCCTTTCTTTGAATTTAATGAAACATAGGGACTCACAGAAACACCATCCGTATCTGATCCTGAAATACTAAAGCCTAAAGAAACATTTTTATGTGCATTAAAAGATAATCCAAAAGTAGGTGTAAAAGAAACGCCATCATAATTATTAAATTGGAGCCCTAGACCAACACTGCCACTTGCTAACTTATCACTCCCAAATATATACCCTTTGGCTCCAAAAGAAACTCCAAAAGTCTTATTAGGTTTCATATTACTCTCATAGCGTATTTGATCCCCATTAAAATCATCCGGAATCCCGCGTACTTGTCTAGCAATCTGACCAACATTTAAATTCCAGCCTAAACCAACCCAACTCGCTTCTTGATCCATACTAACACCTGCTGCATATGATAAATTCAATGGGTATCCGCCAACATCCATAATAGGAATATTATAATTAAAATCCCCAGAAGATAAATCAACCATATCTGATGTGCCAATAGGCGTAAAAGAATTAAACTCTGGCTGAGAAGGACCACTCGTCAATGCCAACAGTTGCATTGGTTGAGATACCTGAATAAACAGCTGTATCGTTAAATAACAAGCAACTACTTTACTAACCCTACTTTTCCTAATCTTATCAATCATATTTCACTTACTTATAGCTTTCACTTTAACACTAATTGTTGCTATTAGGTTCATCTACTATTATTTTTTTCATAGACTCTCGAAACAACAAACCTACTTGTATCAATTACTTCGTACTTTATATTTTATTAAAAGGGAATACTTATAGTTTTATCGGAGTTTCTTTAAAATTGAATTTCATCAATCCATTGTCAAACAATTCATCTTTGTAAACTAAACTCACGTTTTCTTCTTCTGGAACATTACCAAAATGTAATAGGATTCTTTTAAAAGGAGCTACTTTAAAATTACGTTCAAAAGTGACTCCCGAGCAAGAAATGGTATCTCCTGATTGTATAACAATTTCGAAATCATTCTGCATCTGAAAAGACATATATTTTACAGCATCATCGTAAGCTCGTTTGGTATATTGATCCTTTAATAGATCGTCTTCATTTTTATGCTGAAACTCTACTTCTATTACACGTTCATCTTTTAACGATTTATAAATAGAATCTATTTGTTGTACGCTATCTATACCTACACTCTTAGCAATGTAGTACTGTATTGGAACTAAAGTAGCCTTATACTGAATATCTGAAATCGTGTGGGTAATCGATTTGGATTTCCAACCGAACTGACGTAAATTGTAAAAGCTATATGCTTCGTTGGTTTCTACTGTTTGATTTTTGCTACACGCATAGAACAACACAGTTATTATTAATACAAGAAGATACTTTAGTTTGAATTTCATTTTTTCTTTTCTACTAGAGCTAAAACTCTTTTTATTTCTGATAATCAATCACCTACTCTAAATTCAGTCGGCAAAATTATACGAAAATTCTTAATTCGCAACACAAAACCTATTTTAATTACTGTTTTACCGTAATAAATTTTATAGCTCCTATATATATATGTCATCTACAGCCAAAATGTTACCCCAAAAAACTCACTTTTTTTAAAAAAAAACCAAAAACAACTGATAATCAAGCACTTAAAACTTAATTATTTTTATGAATATTTCTAACTTCTCGCTGAAACTCTACTACTATTTGTTCTTTTTCTATCTTTTTGATACTTATCCCTTTGAACTCAGTTCCGTTTTTTACTCTTTTTAAAATTCCATTAATACGAAGTAAACCTAATTTAGAAGTGTTCGTATTCGATTTTACATATCCTAAATATTCAATTTTTGGCCATTCTTTTGGTTTCGTATTGCTGATTTTAGGGATTCTTTTTTTTACTTTTGTTTTTGTAGATGTTTGACTTTTTCTCTTTTTTATGACTTTTCCTAAAAAAGGATCTCTACGAAGTGTTTTGATTTGAAACGTATCTTTTTTTTGTTTCGACTTTAAATAAGGTACTGCTAATACATCTGCAGTTACTATAGTTTCTGTAGTATTTAGGTAAGGGAGGCATAATTTATATACAACAATGCCCCATATTAAAAATACCACTCCTATAAGGACCTTATTCAGTTTTTTCTTTTCCATTAATTCACAATTACTTGTCTAGGTTCGCTATACTCTCCTACGTTTCCTGCTATATCTATCCCTCTAACTCTCCAGAAAAAAGTACCTGCAGCTTCAAATATATACTCAACTTCTGTTGGTACATCAGATATAGTATCCTCCACATCTGTAAAACCTTCGTCTTTAGCTATCTGAATAGTACTAGAAATCATTTCCATATCTTCTGATGTAAAACTCCATTTAAAAAGTATAGGCTGTTCTTTATCAACAGTTTGATCTGTTATTGGCTCTAGTAAACTCGGCACCACTGGTTTTTGAGTATCTACAAAAAAAGTTCTTGAAAAGAATATGGTACTACTATCATCGTTGATTGCTTGTACCGCCCATTTATACTCTCCATCGGATGCTAACTCAGTATCCGTGATTGTTATACTATTCTCGTTTATTGCTTTCCCATCATTATCAAAAACAACTGTTTCTCCACTCGTCGTAACCTCGGAGATTCTTATATTATACGCTGTAGCAATAGAGAGCTCATCCCATGTGAAAATTAATTGCGACACATCATTAAGCTGCTGATTATTGGAAGGAGAGACTAAATTTACTTTCTGCTCTGAGAGATCATCTGAAGAAGTTATTACAAACTGGTTACTAAAAGAGTATGGCGAAACATATGCGAAATTTTCTGCTCTTACCCTCCAAGAATACGTTCCAGGGTTTATTTTATAATCAAAAATTGTGTTTACTACTAAAGTATCTAAAATAATAGCGGTCGTTGCCTCATTATTTACTTGCAAACGATATTCATCTGCTCCTTCTATTGAGTTCCACCTAAATTGTATGGAATCTACTTGATGTTCTGTTCTATTTAGCGGTGCTATAGGAACTATGGAATCATCTGAAATATTTTCTTCTACAATATCATCACAACTGATGATCAAACCTATTGCAAAGGATATACTGGTTATGTATTTAATATATTTTTTCATAATTCTGAAATATAATTTGTTCGAATAATTTTTTTCGATTTGTTCTTAACTCTTTTTCTGTAAAAAATTGAATACTCACTACCCTTGAAAAATCAAACTGCGTTTCGTAATCATATGTAGCCTTTAGAAGTTCATTGTATGTTCCACTAATGAGTAATCTATTGGTATAAATATTAAAGTACTCATTACTAGCATGATGAATCTTATCTAGTTTCACCAATTTAGCATTGTTATGACTTTTTGAAAAAGTATGCAGTATCTCTTGTTGTACGACATCTGGATTTGCAGCCTCTTTTCCGATGAGTTTATCTAGATACCCTACTTCTTCTTTTAGGTTTGCTATTTTTTGTTGTGAATTATTCACTTTTGCTAATTGTTCTTTAGCTTCTTGCACTAACTGGTACGCTTCTAATGTTAACTTATAAGACCTCTTATACGCAGTGATACCAAGTATAATTGCAAGTCCTATTAACACAAAGAACTTCTTTTTATATGATACATTTTCAAACATTGAATTTCAGCTTTAGATGAATAATAAATAGATTACTACCGCTTTCGTTTTTAAAATCGATTATTTCTAAGCTATTGATCCATGAGTATTTTTTTATGCTTTTAATCCAATTCGTAAAAGACTCATAAGAAGCCACTTCCCCTTTTACTTCTATTAAATCATTTATAAAATGAATTCGTTGTTTGGGTTTTATCTTTGTTGTCGTAGGGAAAATTATAAGTTCATTTATACTAATTTGGGAAGGTAATTCACTAGTAATTTCTGAAAGATAAAAGGTTAAAAAATTACTATCATTCAATCCTGATTCTTTTAATATTTCTTTTTTATTTTCTTTATCTTTTTCTAAAGAAACCAATTTAGAATACGCTACATTTTGTTCCCCCAATTTTACTTGCACTTCATGATTAGCTTGCTGATAATATCCTAACAGAAAGTAACTAAGCAATAATGATCCTAAAAAGAAAATTAATACTAGTATACCTAAGAAATTAAATGCCTTTTTAAATTTAAATTCTTCTTCATTTTTTGCGAATATATCGTCATCGGATATGATCGCATCATTAGGATATAAATAATTAACAACACTAGCAAAACAAACTAATTCTGTTCCTTTTATTTCTTCTTCACCTAGCGTATACTTTTGACCATTATATTCTTCTTTTTCAAAATTGATTAGTACTTCGTTTTCAAAAAACAATGCAATATTCTGAGTATGTAATGTAGATTCTTCTATTAGCGATTTTAGGCTTGTTACTCCAAGCACACCTAATGAAAGCCCTACTATTAATATTCCTTGTTTTTCAAAAAACTGTACTTCTTTTTCAACTACTTCTTTTCTAGCAGCAGTTATGTACAATGTTTCCTTTTCTTTATATTCAAACCAATGAAAATCTTCTATTGCTGCATTAAATATAATTTTGGATTTGTAGTTATCATCTACAGTCGTTTTTTTGGTTATTATACCATTCCCCGTAATCGAAATTAATATGGGTTTATTTTTCGAAATTTTGCTAATCAATGCATCGACATCTCGCGTCACAAAACGATCTGTAATGGTGAGATTGTTTTTTTTTCTACTGACCTCTATAAATCTATATTCCTTACCACTACTCGTTAGGTGAATTTGTATCGCTTGTACATCATTCCCTAATAGGATTTTATTTATTACTGCATTGTCCATTAATAAATCACACTTGGTTTTATAAATACATGTAACTTAGATTTCTCTTTTGCTTTTCTTCTGCCACTGAAAAACCATTTAAGAATTGGAATTCTAGACAATACTGGTGTACCACTTCCTGAGTTTTCTTTTTCTAACTCATCTAATCCACCTAATAGAATCATTTCGTCATTTCTAACTCTCACTAAAGACTCAAATTTTTGTGTAGATTTTCCTGGAGGTGCATTTTCTCCAACTCTACCTAAGAATGCACTTTTTTCTACTGATATTTCTAATGTAACATGCTCATCTAAAGAAACAAAAGGTTTTATATTAACACTTAAATTAGCCTCTGTAGGTTTCCATTGTCCTGATTGCACGATATTATCATTTACTCCTCTATTGATCAATTGATTGGTTTGCTCGAAATAATAACTTGTTTCACCAATGGACACATTTGCTTCATGACCACTAAGGGTTGCTATTTTGGGAGTTGATTTTAAACTAACAATTGAATTATTTTCTAAAGCACTTAAATTTGCATAAAAATTCTTTGTCACCTTTCCTATATTAATAATCCCCAACCCATTGAATGCATCAATTAATTGATTTATCGAAGAGGAGTTCACACTTACATCCGTGGTCGGAAATACTAATCCTCCTGTCTGTACTTGTTCTGATCCATCTCCTAAAATAGCTTGCAAACCTGTTTGGATATCATGTGATTTTTTATATTGTACAATTAGCACTTCTATTTGTACTAGTGGGACTATTTTATCTAATTTCCGAATGACTTGTTTTAATTCTGTAATAACAGATTTTGAACCTGATACTAAGATCCCATTGAGTTCAACAAATTCTTGTACTTCTACTCCTTCTGTAAGTGACTGTGGTAAGGTAGCTAACACAGATTCTATTGTTCTGTTTTCTAACTGAATTAACTCTGAAATTCTAAGCCCTGCTGACAATTCTTTGCCTATTAGATAAAAATCTCCTTCTTTTTTTACTGCATATTTTTTTCCTCTAAAAAGGTGTTCTAATAAAGTATCAAAATCTATCTGGGATGTAAATATCGTAGTTACTATCTCATCTGGCTTATCATAGAATGTATATCCTAATTCTAATAATTCAGCTGCTTTCACTATAATATCTGTTGCATTTACATCAAAGGCTTTAATATTTAGGAAACCATACTCATCTACTATTATCTCTACATCGCCAGTTGTATTATTTCTTGCTGTTCGAGTTCCTACTCTTCTTCTGTTACCATTTCTAGAGGCATTATTATTCTCCTCTATCGGCTCTACATTTTTTGACAGAAAATAAAATCCATTTTCATCTTTATCTGCCATTAGTTGATTTGATTTAGCAATCATTTTAATTACTTGATCAAATGGCCTATTGATAATGTAGGCAGACACTTTCATATTTTTTACATCTGGTGCTAATACCACATTGACATTAGATAATTCTGTGATTCTAGCTGCAACATTAGGCAATGAATCATTTTTAAGTTTTACTGATAAAAAGTTATTTTGTTCATTATATGTTATGTTGAGTTGTTTTTCTTTTTTGGGTTTAGGTTTCTCTTTTACAACTTCTTTCTTTTTGAATAAGATGATATTATTCATAAACTCTATATTCAAATCATGTTTTCTTATCAAAAAAAGTAGTACATCTTTTACCTTTACATTCACCAAATTAGTTACGACCATTTGATCTAATGATGGATCTACATCTACATTAAATTTATGCTCTTCCGCAAGCGATGTAATAATTTCAAACAATGTTAAGCCAGAAACATCTATTTGTGTAATCTCGTCAAGTCCTTTATTCTGTTCTGCTATTAATGTAATCGTTTCTTCAATAGTTGCATACTCATCCTGAGCCACTATTAGATTGGTGATCAAAAAGATCCCAATCACTATTATTCTTCTAATCATTCCCTTATCCTTCTATTATAATTGAGTAAACTTCCTCAATAGATGTTATTCCTTTTTGTACTAATTGAATTGCTTTATCCGATAAATTCCCTGCTTTGTTTTCTGCAACTACTGCTTCTAAATTGGCTGCATGTTTTTTTATTTGTTGTGATAAAATGGCATCGATAGGTAATACTTCATAAATCGCCGTTCTACCTTTATACCCTGTGTAATGACAATGCTGACAACCTACTGGTTCCCAATGCTTCGTTAGCTGTTTTAAAGCTTTATTCTTATACTGATCTTCTGCTAAATGGGCTTCTTTTTTACATTTTTCGCATAATTTTCTTACTAATCGTTGTGCTACAGAAACCTTCAATGTTTCTGCTATTAAAAAAGCAGGAACTCCCATGTCTATTAATCGAGAAATGGTACCTAATGCAGAATTGGTATGGATCGTAGACAGCACTAAATGTCCTGTAAGACTCGCTCTTATGGCCATTTCTGCTGTTGCCCCATCCCTAATCTCTCCTAACATGATCACATCTGGATCTTGCCTTAAAAATGTTTTTAGCGCACTTGTAAAAGTAAGTCCTATATCTTCCCTTAATTGTACTTGATTTATTCCTTTTAAAGTATATTCTATTGGATCTTCTACTGTAACTATATTGCTTGCTACGGTATTTAACCTTTTTAGGCTAGCATACAACGTAGTTGTTTTTCCAGACCCTGTGGGGCCACTAATTAGGATGATGCCTTTAGATGCTTTTAATGCTTCTAGAAACAATTCTTTTTCTTCTTGCTGCATTCCCAACTTGTCAATACTCAAATGCGCAGTATCACGCCCTAAGATTCTCATCACAATTTTTTCTCCATGCAGTGTAGGTAAAATAGATACTCTAATATCAAACTCATCATAGTTGATTCTTCCATCTTGCGGCAATCTTTTTTCGGTAATATCTAAGTTAGATTTTATCTTTACTTTATTAATGAGTTCTAAATAGTCTTCTCTTTCTATTTTATATTTTTCTAATAATTTACCATCTATTCTGTAACGTACTCTTGCCTCTTCTTTAAATACTTCGAAGTGAATATCACTACTCCCTATAGCTTTTGCTTCGAAAATTAATTGTTCTAGAAAATCATTCGATGCTAATCGTAATTGCTGATCACTGTGGTCATTCTCTTTCTTAGAATGTACACCCCTGTAATAAGTAATCAGTGCTTTTTGAATACTACTTTCTGCTATTCTTTGTAATCTAACTTCTTTTCCTGTGATAAAACTAAGCTCTTCGGTCAATCCATCTTTAGTATTCGTCTCTGAAACATAAAACATTATCACCTCTCCATCATCCTGTTTTGGAATAATCTGATAGCTATGTGCTAAATCTGCATTAATCAACTGTTGTTGCTCTGTAGACATTACTATTTCATTAGACTTATCCATTACCAAAAAATTGTATTAAAGAATATATCATATCCCTGTATATAACTTATTATTTTCAATAGCATCAAATACAATGCTAGTAAACCTGCTAAAGGCACCAACTCAGTTTTAACAAAACTTCTCATTACCAAAAATCCTAGTACTGAAAACAACATCCCTGTTATAAAAAACAGAATGTAATTATAGATTGCAAAGAATGGGATCACAGCGATAAAGAATAATACATCTCCTATTCCTATGACTTGTTTAAAAGGATTTATTATTGCCCGCTTTTTTATAGAAGTATACATAAACAATCCTACAAAAACGAAACACAAAAACATACTGCTATACACTATATTTACCCACAGATACTGATTACGAAAAAATATAATCAGCCCTACTATTAAAATAATAGCAGGCAAAAGTATATGAATTGCTCGATATTTTAAATCCTGTACAAATACCATGGTTAAAGCAGAGAATAGTATTATTTGTAAAAAAACATCCAACACCTTAGTCTTTAACTGTTTCTTTTAAGGATTTTTTTTGATCAATCTCCCATGTATTGTAATTACCATCATCATCAAAATCAGACAATGATGTCGCGGTAGCTTTAAATGCATTTGTAGAAGCACTGATAATTTCTATTTTATACACTGCTTGCCCTCCTTGCTCTATTGTTAACGCGGGCTCAAAACCTAACTCATCGAAATCAGCTGTATACCTAGAATGCCTGTAAAAGTAGTTTTTTTGTAATCCGTATATATGATTCAACATACTTTGCGCTTCGATAGATTTGGCTTGTGTAATCACTGAGGTTTGACTAGGTAAGACCATTAATAATAATATCCCAATGATACAGAGTACAATCAATATTTCTGTCATCGAATATGCCGCAGCATAGTACTTATTTGTTTGCTTCTTTTTTCTAACTAACTTCAACATTCTTATCGTTAAAATTTTAGAATTTGAAAAAGTATTCATTTGTTCTAACAAAATATTTTTTTTTTTAATTACCGTTTATGATTTTACTTAAGTCAAACATTGGAGCATACATCGCTACCATTATTAATCCTACTATAGATCCTATAATAATTATGATTAATGGTTCTAAAATAACTCCAATCATTTTTGTTTTATGTTCTACATCTTCATCGTACTCATCTGCTAATCTAGAAAACATGGTATCTAACTCATTGATCTCTTCTGCTACTTCTACCATAGAGATTAGTTTATACTCATAGATCTTATGTTTTTTCATTGCAGCTGCGAATGATATTCCTCTAATAATGTCTTTTTTGATAGCATCAATTGACACTTCTATTGGATAGAAACCTATCATTTTTTGTACCATGTCTAATGATTCTGTTAATGGTGTCTTAGATGTGAGTAATAAATCTAAAAATTGACAGTATCTGGCCAAATAAATGGTTTTGACTAGCTTCCCCAAAAAAGGTACTCTAAGTAGTATACTTGATTGATAGCTCCTAAAAGTTTTGTTTTTCTTATACAAACGATACACTAAGACTAAAGAAATTATTACCAAAACAAACCCTATAAAAATGGTGGGGAATTTCTCTGATAATACTATTATATTTTTAGTTAACACTGGTAAATCGCCATCAAACTGTTTGAAAATAGAGGTGAACATAGGAACCACATATGTAAGCATAAAATACAACACTCCTACTGTAAGTACTAATACAAATGCTGGATACGTAATTACTGAAATTATTTGCTTTTTTAATTTTATTTGGCGTTTGTAATATTTGTGAAGCTCCAATAAGACTGTATCTAATTTTTTTGTTTCTTCTCCTATTTTAATACTAAAGTATTCATATGGAGTAAACTTATCAGTTTCTTGTAATGCTTCATAAAAATTCTTTCCTTTTACAATCTTAGCTTTAATATTTAGAATAAGTTCTTTTAGATATTTCTTTTTTTGCTGAGCCGCTAAAATGTCTAAGGCTGTTTTAAAATCTACTCCTGCTCCTAATAATGTAGCTAAATCTTTATATAAAATTTCTTTTTCTTTAGCACCTACATTAGACGAAAAACTAAATTCTCTTTTCAAAAAGGTTGTATGCTCTTTTTGACTATTATCTAATTTATGTTTTGTTCCTTTATGAATTCTACTTACGTCTACTCCCATCACATTTTCATTGTTACATTCATTGGATATTGCTTATATACAGTAAAGACTATCGGTTCTTTAAACAATGTAGTTTCTATCGCTAATTCTGTCACTAATTCTTCATTCGTCACTTTACTTCTTTCTGTCTCATAAGTAATATTTTTTACATCCATTGTATCAGTCACAGTTTCTTGCTGTCTTATTAGATAGTTATCTAAAAAACGATATGTTACATACGAATTATCATAGAACACCACCTTACATTTTTTAAAAGAGTATACAATTTTGTCTGCCTTATAAAAATCTATTTTCATCTGAACATATCCTCTAGATATTCTATTTCTTTCTTCCATATCGTATCTATAATTTGTTACTTGGTATACAAATGATGAATATGCAAAATAAATCAACCCCATGATGATAGCCATTATGGTTAGGTTTACTAACATTTCTAGTACTGTAAATGCACTTACCTTATTCATTTTCTTTTTTCTGTAACAAATAGTTAAACACTATTGTATCTGATGTGGTTGTTGCTATATATTTTACTTTTTTTAGTCCTTTGGTATCTTGATACGCTTCAACTTTTTTTTCAATTGTATAATTTTCGAAATTGTATATCTCGTTATCAAAAGTTTGTTCTCGCTTCGTACTTGCAACTAATTCATCTACTTTAAATCTTATTTTATACGCTATAAAGGGGTCACTACTGTTTAATACTAATACATATACTCTAATAGCAATCAATAAGCAAGTAGCTATAATGGTAATAGCTATTACAGATTCTATCAAAGAATTTGCTTTTAAAAAATGTTTTTTATTGTATGTTTTTGATTTGCTCAAAACGACTATTATTGTTTGGGTTTATTACTAATGGAAGTCTCACAAAATTCTTTGGTAATTTATGTGCATTGATCGTTCCATTGAGTATTAAATCTGCGTATTTTGAGCTTTGTGTTTGTGATTGAATTTTATGAGCGAATAATGTTCCAATTATTGTTCCCTTTAACTCCATAATTCCATTACAATATACATCTCCATATACTACTGTTTCCTTTCCTACAGTAATATGATTGTTTTGCCTTTCTTGAAAAGATTGCCCATTCATTATCACTGCTCCATATATCTCTACATTCTCTCCTATATTTATTTTTTTTTCTATTTCTTTCCTTGATTTATTAATAACTATTGATGAAGGATACATTAATGTTACATCTGATTCTACTTCTACTTCTTGTTCTGCATATATTTGAACTGTGGCCTTTACCTCTTTTTCTATGATTACCTTAGGTGCTTTGATGATTACATCTTCTAAAGTAGCGGTACTACTAATAACAATTGTTTTCTCTGACAGGATGATCACATTTCCTTTTATCGTTTTATGTTGGATTACTGATGATTCATCTAAATACAATACTAATGTTGGTTTATTAAAAGCATTAAATATTTCTCGATCGTTTTTATAGGTAGAAATATGTTTTTCGATAAATGACTCTGGCATCATTACATCGAGCGGTTTAATTTTAGGTAATTCTTGACTAGAAACTGTTATATTTCCTTTTATTTTAGGATTATGTTCGTATTGATTTCCTAAAACATTTACTGCTTTATACCTTCTTTTGGGTAATCTTACATCTCCTATAATTGTTGTTGATCCTGCGATTTTTAATTCTTCGCCAAAATCACACATATATAAGGCCTTATTATTTCTTTCTACAGTTTCCCCTAGTAGATAACTTTTGTGTATTGTATCGTATTTAAAAAACGCTTTTCCCATCAATTTTTCATACATCCCCCAACGCTCTATTTTTAATTGACACTGTATCCCATCATCAAACAGCTTAAAATCATTTGTGTCTGTTTCACTATTTTTTGAAGCTAACGCATAATTTATACATGAATCACATCTATCTATCAACTGTTCTTTTACAGATTGTCGTGCATAAAATGTTTTATTAACCGTAAATATATATATGAGTATTCCAGTAAGAATAGATATCACTACACATATATATATTGCATACAATAAAGAACTAGCCTTTAGCATTCTTATTTATTGTTTTCTGTATTTTTCTTCTTAATCTCTTTTCTCCTTTTTTTAAGTTTTCTTTTTTGTTTTTTAACTTCTCTTTCTTTTTTTATCGCTTCTTTTTCTTGTTCTGTTTTTTTTCTAAATTTTTCTTTCACGAACAATTTAATCGTGTGGATAAAACTTTTTAATGACTTTTTAGGCTTTTTATCTTTGGTCTCTTCCTTTTTCTTTATTTGCCCTGACTTATAATACAGGGTATCTCGTTCCTTATGAAATATCCATTTCCCTTGCTTCTTATTATTTTTATACCTGCCCGTAATTGCTATAGTTCCTGATGCATCAAATTCTATATATTTACCGGATTTAATCCCATTATGCCAAGTAGTTATTTTTTTTAGTTTTCCATTTTGATACCATTCTTTCCATGTTTTGTTTTTTACACCATTTTTAAAACTCCCTGTCTCTGCTAAATCTTTGCTGATATATGTTTTTTGAAATTTTCCATGTAAGATATGACCATCACTCCCTCCAAAGGACGTGTGCATTTTTCCAGCTTTGAACCAATGGTATTCTTTATCATTTTTATATGTTGATACCTTCTTTTTTTTGATATAAAAAGAATAATTGAAATCATCGTCAGATATTCTTTTTCTTACGATGTCTCCATCAGTAATAGGAGTTATTGAAAAGAATGCTATGAGAGTAAGTAGTAATTTCATTTTGGGCTAAAAATTAAAAAAATGCAAAGTAACTGCTTTATAATGAGAATTTAAACAAAAAACGTATCATTTTTAAATCCAATTACTTAAAGGTGATTTTAAACTTTTTATAATTTGCTATAAAACGATCTTTTGCACCAAAATTTTGCTTTTTTTTTCCGTAGCACTGCTATACAACAAAAAATTACTTCATTTGGTCACAAAATCTTCGATTTTCGCTGAAATCGAAAAAGTTTAAATCACTTCATTAAACATTTTACATAGATGTTATATATATTAATGTCAAAAAGTGGTGTTTTGTTACCCCAAAAATTCGACTTTTTTTCAAAAAAATTGAACAATAGTTTTTGATCGGTTACATATTTAGGGAATTTTACTACATCGCAACCTCTTACACGATATGCTTACCCTTCGGTGATGAGTATACTAATAATTTGATTTTTTTTCATCATACATGTATTTGCGTTAGGGATAGGAGCGGCATCCTTTTTTGGTTTTCTGAAAAACCAAAAAAGATACAGCGGATAGCCCGACCCTTGTGGTAACGCCCTAGTCATTAAACACCTCAGCACTGGCCATAAAACCTTCTATCAAAGTTCGTAACTCGGTATCGGTTACTGAAGTGATATGCTGTAGTAAAAAGGTTTTGTCTTCTTCTATGTTTTTGCGATAGCCTAATACTCTAGGTACATTGACCTGAATACTGAGTCGAATGAGCCGTAATTCGATATTTGATGGGTCTTGCGCTATGGTTTGATCTACTATATTTTTGCCTTTTTTAAACAATGCTAATCGCTCTATTAAATTAAAACCTACAGAGGCTTTAAGTACTAATGCGCATCCGTAATACGCCATGAGCACATTGTCATTTTGGTACTCGCTTTGGGCTACTAATTCATGAAATTTTTGAATATTTTCCTTGGAGTCACTGGCATATGTGTAGGCTTCTCGTACTTCGGAAATTGTCGTAGTTTGATAGGACAGGGGCATTAAAAATGTAACTAGTAGGATCAGTGCTTTCATGTTTTTATAATTTCATTTTCAGTATCTATAACGTACTACCTTATTGATTTCATGTAGTTTATTGCCCACCCCCTATTGTTTGGTATAGGTAACTGTTACTTTTAGTGCAGTTGTGTCTCCAAAACTGCTACTGCTTTTTACGATGATTTCGTCTGCTGTATATTTGTAGGTGTTTTGAATCACTAGATCTGGTGTTTTCTCAGGGTTGATTACGGCTAGAAACTTGACATTCGTCGCTTTTTTAAGTTGTAAGCTACTTGCTTCTTTTTGTTCTGCTAATTCTTTAATGATCTGCAACATACAAACTCCTGGTGTTACTGGGTTAGAAGGAAAATGTCCTCTGAAAATCGCGTGCGCAGGATTGAGTCTAATCGTAGTATGCTGTGTATTGGCTTCTACTGTTTGGTCGGTGATCGTATAAAAGTCTTTTAGTAACATAGATGCTCTAAGGGGTTAATGTGTTTAGCTCCATGCGTAATGGAAAATTGTGATGTGTGATCGTGATGCTATCTGATTTGGATGCTGCTATTTTATGAAATTGTATCTCCAATTTTTCTTTGCGCCGAGTTAGTTGCTTTATTGTATATAATACACCTGTCGGTTGCTTATAAAAATAGTAAGTATCCTGCTTATCTTTAGTAGCTTGTAGCACTTGATCAGTATCGTTTGTATAGGTAGCGTGAGGTACTGTGATTTCTTCTGTGAGGAGTGAGAAGTCTTGTATCAGTGTCCGTAGAATAATTTTTTTATCTAAAGCTTCGAATATATAATGTACAGTGGTTCCTGTGGGGTGTATTTCTATATCGAATAATGTACTCCCAAACTGTGAGGTACAGAGTATCCTGTGGGTGCCTTGTCGTATTTTTTTGATCACTAAAATGCCACTCATCGTACGTTTGTTTACCAATATGTCCAATTTATACACATAGTCGATAGTAGGATCGGAAAAATAAGGGTTTTGTATCTCAGGTGCTGCTATGGTCTGTGGTGTAAAGCCCACTACAGGATTCACAGTAGTACAACTAAAAAGACATAGCATACTGCCGAGGATACTAATGTACAAATACCGCATCTGGAATAGGTTGATTGATGGATTGGTTGGTAAATTCGATACGAGTATAGTCCTCTGAGGGTTCTATGAGTTGTACTTGGATGACTTGGTAGTCTTGCCCCGATATAGTGAGTATCACTTGCTTAAATAGCTGTTGCACTACAGGGTCTTGGGGCAGTAATTTGACTATATAATTGGTAGTATGTTTATAAAAACTGGTTTTAAATGCTGCGTCGTCTAGCATATGCCCGTTAACACTCTGTACGATTAAATCATTGAGTCGTTTAAAAATTTTATTACTACTGAGCTGGATGTTACTTTTCTTTCCTGCATCATTGATGTAGAGTTTTTTGTCTTTAAATATCACACTGTATTCATAGGGTGCTGTGTACGACCATTTGATGGTGTTTGGTGCTTTAAAATACAATGTTCCGCTGCTTTTTATATCATTGGTTAAAAAAGCAATATGCTTGTGCTGTATAAAGCTATTGACAATGGTTTTGGACTGGGCTGCTTGTTTTCTAACTTGTTCCTTTAGCGCAGTAATCTCTGACGGAGCAAGGGCTGTTTCTTGAGTAAATCCATATGCTGTGATAAGGATACATAGTATTTTGATAAGCTTATGCATAGGCTGGTATTGAAAAAAGTTGATCTACGGTCACTGTCTCGTAGTGATTCTCTTGCAAAAATAGCAACAATTGTTCCAAGACTGTAGCTGTAATTGGTTTTGTATCATGGAGGAGTATGACGTCTCCTGATTGCAGGTGTTTGGTGATCTTTTTCGTGATTAGTGTGGCCGAAGGAATAACGGTATCAAAAGAGCGTCGATTCCAGCCAATAACGCTATGTCCTGTGTGCTGAATGGCTCGTGCAATCGTAGGATTCGTAACTCCATAAGGAGGCCTGAATAATAAAGGGGATTGCCCTGTGATTTGCTGAATGAGTTGGTCTGTTTGTTTGATTTCATTGGCAAAACTACTTGCACTATACAGACTAATCACTGTGCTATGTGTATAAGTATGATTGCCTATTACATGACCTTCTGCTAGGGTTCTTTGAAGGACTAATGGGTGCTCTTTGATTTGTTTTCCGATACAGAAGAAACTGGCTTTTGCTTGGTATCGCTGCAGTAGATCTAAAATAACTGTTGTATTCTCGTGAGGGCCATCATCGAAGGTAATGGCTACTTGTTTGGTAGTTTTGGAAGGTTGGGCATGGTATCCTTTTATAAAATAATTGGCTTTGATGGTCAGCACACCATAGGTGGTCATTACCAACCAACTACCTATTACGCACCAAAATACCCACCAACCACAAAGATGATAGTGAATGGCTACTAGGATGCATACACTGATCAAAAGGTGCGATATGGTACTAGACTTATGCGTGAACATGCTGCATCAGCACAATGCTGTGGTTTTTTCCTTGGTATTGATTGTACAAGAGTATGTTTTTATACTGCGATGCTGTAACGGCATTGACTTTGGTGACTGGTGGTACTTGTTGCTTTTGTAAAATCTTGCTACTTAACCAAAATCCAACACTAGAGGCTACTAAATAGTCTCCTGTGAGATGCTTATAACATAGTTGTTCTGTATGCTGAAACAGGGCCTGCTGTATATCATGGTAATAATAATCGTAGTTACTATCGCCGTTGTTTCCTAAGATGACTGCGTCTATATCACTCGGTGTCATGCCTTCTGCGATTAAAAACGCATTTATTTTTTCTTGTATGGTGGATGAACTGGCGCTACTGATGATTTCTACGGCTTTGATACTAGCGATACTATTGGGTGTTTTTTCTGCGCTAAGCACTATACATGTAGCTCCTTCACTGGCTACAGTGCCTTGTGTGGTACTGTCTAGCAACTGTACTACGTTTATGTGCTCTTCTGTTTTGAGTTGTCCGTCTAACTGGTGTAATAGGGTAGAATTTTTAGGAATCTCATCAATCCCTCCTACTAGTATCTGTTTTTCTGGTGTTTCAGAAAGCATTAATTGTGCATCCATGACAGCTACCTCAAATGATACGGCCTCTTGTACATAGGTTACATTATAGCCTTTGCATCCTAATGTTAGTGCTATCTGCCCTCCTACGGTATTGTGCGTAGATTGTATGAATAAGGTAGGGGTTAGAAATTGCTCATCGTCATTGAGTATTTTTTCTAAGAATTTTTCGGAATCTTGTTTGCATCCCATCCCTGTACCTGTGATGATGGCATCGGGCATGTCTAGCGATGCCATCTCTAATGCCATTTTAGCTGTCGTAACTCCCATTTTTACTGCTTTGGACATGCGTCGCATTGCGGCAGGTTTGATATAGGATTTATAGTCTGGATCGTATGCTTTAAAAATAGGGGTTGTGTGTTCGATGATTTCTTCTAAGAAGTGATCGGGGTCGGTGGTCGGCTGTGCGGATAGTGTAGCAATCCCATTGATATAACAATTGCGCATATTAATTGGTAAATATTAAGGTGGAACAATTGCCTCCGAAACCAAAGGAATTAGAGAGTACTGTCTGTAATGCTCGATGTTGTATGGTCTGCTGTGGTATTAATGAGAACTCTTCCATCGGTGTACTAAAGTGTAGATTGGGAAAAATGAGTTGCTCTCGCAATGATAGCAAGGAATACACTGCTTCTACAGCTCCTGCTGCAGCTAATGTATGCCCTGTATAGGCTTTGGTAGAGCTGAACATAGGTACGGAATCTTGTCCAAAAATTCGCAGCATCGCTCTGCCTTCTGATAAATCGTTATTAGGGGTGGCGGTACCATGCGCATTGATGTAATCGATGGCATTGGGTTCTAGCTTAGCTATTGCTAAGGCTTGCTCCATGGCTAGATAAGCGCCTTCTCCATTGGCAGAAGAGGCGGTTTGATGAAATGCATCATTCGCATTAGCCCATCCTACTACGGTACCTAGTACTTTTTTTTCTGTTTTCTGTAGCATTGCATCGCTTTCTAATACTAGATATGCGGCTGCTTCTCCTAGATTGAGCCCTTTTCTGTGATGATCAAAGGGCGTACATACCTCATCTGATAGAATCATCAGGGAGTTAAATCCATTAATTGTAAATTTAGACAAGGCATCGGTTCCTCCTACAACTACTCTATCCAATTGTCCTGCACGGATCATTCGCGCTCCTAGCATAATGGCATTGGCGGCAGAAGAGCAGGCTGTACTAATTGTGGAGACATATCCATTAATCCCTAAATGATGTGCAATGGTTTGTGTAGTAAACCCTGCGTGCTGGGCTTGGATAAATCGTCTGTAATTGGGTTCTTCTTTAAAACGCAAATAATACTGCTCTGTAGTATCCATCCCTCCGACACTAGTACCTGATATAAATCCTGTTTTATAACGATCTATGTCGGTTATATTCGCCTCTTGTAATGCTTCTTTGGCTGCTATAGCACCAAGCATAGCAGTTCTAGAAAAGCGATGCGTATCCGACAGCCCTAGAGTAGTAGCTAATTCTTGATTTGTTTTTTTTATTTCTCCTACTTTGATTGCCTCTTTATGGCGAGTTTGAATCATCTCTATGGTAGCGATGCTAGACTGCGCGTTTTGCAATGCCTGCAAATTTTCTGCTACTGTATTTCCTATAGGAGATAGGATGCCCATACCTGTTATGGCAACACCTGTATTCATACTAATTACTTACTTCTATTTTTCTCGATATACGCTGCCATAACGTTTACAGATTCAAAAATCAGCTTGCCTTCTTTGGGGTCTTTTAGCTTGATTCCGTATTCTTTTTCTAATAAAACGATTAATTCTAACGCATCTATGGAATCTAATCCGAGTCCATCTCCGAAAAGAGGGTCATCATCTCCTATTTCTGCTACTTCTATATCTTCTAGATGTAGCTGTTCTATTATTTTTGTTTTTAGTTCTTCTGGTAATGTTGCCATTAGTGTTCTACGTATAATTTATTTAGTGTTGCTGCTGTAAACGGATGTTTCCCTTGTTTAGAAATGAGTGCTAAAAATACGTCATATTTATCAGTATCCAAATCCACCCATCCGCAAATGATTTTTTCTGCTTTGTGAGATTGTAAGAGTAATTGTGCATAGCTGGTGATCCACTGCGCATCGAATTGCTCACTTATCCAAAAGGCGTTTTCACTTTTTAATTGATGTCTAATACTGATTTCGCCTAGCATTATATTAGGCAATGTATACACGAAGGTAGCCGGTGATGGATAAAAATTAGTAGGATCTACAATGGATGCTTGGTGCTTACGATCGGTATCTAAACTAGCGGCGCTATTAGCTATTACCAATGCTGTTTCTACTGGTAATTGCTGCTTTTCTACCAATATTTCTGTGGCTAAAAAACCTAACTTAGATAAGGTATCCATTTTATAAAATTTGGGATATTGTATCTCCAAAGTGCTATAAACCCCTTTTGTAAATTCTTTGAGCGGCATCGATGAAGGTGCTGTGTAGGTACAACTTCCATTTCTATAAACTTTGTGATGTCTTATCGTACAATAGTCTGCTATGTAATATTCGGGTGTACTCATACTTTTATTTTTTCTAACACCAAGGCTACGTTACATCCTCCAAAGCCTGATGCTGTTTTCAATACACGCTGTAATGATTGTTTTTGATATGATGTTATGATAGCTAAGGGTTGGGACACTCCTAATTCTTGAAACCCTAAGGAGGCTATTAATTCATTTTCTAATAGAGCATGTTTGGCTATGATCGTTTCGATAAGTGCCGATGCTCCTAGTGTATGCCCATAATACCCTTTTAGGCTATTTACAGGTGCTGTGGCTACCCCTGCTCTGTTAAATGCAATAGCTTCCATTTCGTCATTAAAGGGAGTAGCAGTTCCATGTGCCGAGATGTAATCGATCTGATCACTCATTAGGTTTGCTTCATCCAATGCTTTTTGGATACTTATGTACAGTCCTTCTCCTGTTCTGGAAGGTCCTGAAATATGATTGGCATCATTGGCAGTAGCATCGCCTGTTAGTGCTACTACCGATTCGTTTGTAGTAGAATGGGTAGCGCTTACCCATAGCGCTGCTGCTGCTTCTCCTAGTGATACTCCTGATCTGTGTTTGCAAAAGGGTTTGCACGCTTGTGGGCTTACTGCCTGAAATGAAAAAAAGCCTGATGTGGTAAAGGAAGATAATATATCTCCTCCTATAACGACTACATCATCGCATTGTGCTGCTTGTATCATACGCTTGGCTACAGCAATAGCTAGTCCTCCCGAAATACAGGCATTGGATACCACTAAAGGTGTGGCGGGTAATGCTAAGAAATTCTGTAACTGCTTGGCTAAATTGTGTAAGTATGCTTTTTCTGGATGTGCTGTGGCTAATGCATCTATATTCCCCTTGGTCGTGGCTATAATAATTTTAGCTGTTGTAAGGTCTAGCGATGGGTTTTCTTTGGCCAATTTACAAACTGCTAGCAACATCATTTTCTCTAATTTGGTTAGATCGGTATTTGTAGCGATCTGTTGCCAAGCTGCCTGTAATTGATCGTTTTGGATACGAGCTGCGTAAAAGGTATCTGCCCATAGTGTTGGGTCATGTACTGCTGTAATTCCTGTTTGATGGTTTCGTAAGCTTTCTAAGTTTTCTGAGGTAGAAAACCCTAAAGGAGATACGATCGTATCAGCTACTAAATATGCTTGTCTACTCATAGCCCTACGGTTTGTTTCCAATGCTTAAAAAAGTCAGGGATCTGTAATGCCATTTCCCCCTGATCATCTACAAATACTTGTGTTGTTTCTCCTGTACACACTAATTCTTTGTGCTGGTTGTACACTTGATATTTAAAGATCATTTTTGCAGCTAATGTATCTACATAAATGGTTTCTACTGTAGCGATGTCTCCATAACTAAGTGGTTTTTTATGTTCGCAACTCGATTTGACTATGGGAGTTACGTATCCATTTTTTTTAACATCTAAATACGAGATACCATGATGCCTACCAAATGCTTCTCTCCCTTCTTCGAAATAGGTGATATAGATACCATGCCATACAATATTTAATGGATCGCAGTCATTAAATCGTACACGGACATCATGCGTACTCTTAATTGTAGTTTCTATTTGGTTTGACTGTTTTTTTCTTTTCATGCTATCGTATGACTCTTATTAGGTATACACTACTGTATTGTTTCTAATCCATGACTACAATTTTCATTTCGGATGCTGCTAGTATGGTATCTGTTTCGTCTTTGACTTCTGCTGACACCAAGACTACATTCATTACTTCTGCCACAATAGTGACTGTGGTAATGAGTGCTGTACCTACTGCTGGTAATCTATGTATAGTCGCATGCTTAATCGCGCCTATGAATCCTGTTTTGGGCTTACTATCTTCTCCCACTTCTTTATAGGTGTTATAACCTCTATGCAGTGCTATGCTCTGTGCCATATGTTCTATCAATCCTGCTTCTGTAAAGTATCCTTCTGGTGAGGTTAATATATTATCGGCACTAACGGTTAATCCAGATACCAACTGCTCTGACTCAAAACACAGCAATTTGTCTACCATCACAAAAGGATCTTTTTGTGGAATCAATTTCTTGATGAAATCTATATCTGTACTTATGGGATTGGATGAATGATTCATTAATAATGATTATATACTGTAGTGATGTATCTCTATTTTTTTTCTTAAGTAAAACATATGCTTAGATGGTAGCAACTATATCTTTTGTCTAATTATTTTTTAGATCATCCCAGTAGTCATAATAATTAAACCACTGTAATGGATAGTGCTGTATCATTTGTTCTAATTGCTGTACATAGGCTGCTACAATATGTTTTGGCTCAATGGTTGCTGCTTTGAATATCGGTGTTTTGGCATATAGATTGTAGGTTTTGCCTTTTCCTCTCATAATGTACATAAAAAGTATTGGCTTTTTCTTTCTAGCTGCTAGCTTATAGGGACCTAATGGAAACTTTACATTAGTCCCTAAAAAAGGATGTTCTATATATTGTATGCCTTCTACATACCTGTCGGATGCAAAAATCAATAGTTGGTTATTTGCCAATGCTTCATTCATAGCAAACACATGGGACATATCTTCTTTAATAACTATAAACTGAATAATCGTATCATAGGATACGGCACCTACAAACTGCTTAATTTGTTCATTTTCTTGATCTGTTACTACGATACTGATTCGCGTCTGACTAAGGTCTAAATCATCGAAAAAATAACGGGCTATATTAAAATTACCTACATGTGCACTAAAAATAATACCTCCTTCGCCTTTATCTAATAACTGTTGTATGGCATCACGTCCACTGTGTGTAAGCTGAAATTTTTCTCTAAAACCTAATGCAATGGCTGATCGATCGATCAATGTCTGCCCGAACACAAAGTAATTTTTACATACACTAATCCACGAACGGATATAGGACTGTCCTAATCTTTTTGTAAAAAACAGGCGACTGGCGCGTGTGGTTCTGACAGAGAACACCACATAATAGAAGGCTACGAAATAGAGTACAAAATAAGCGGCATTGAGTCCGATATACTTGATAACTGCTATAAAGATTTTATAACCTAGCGGGGTTCCTTTGGACTTACCATCCCATTGTGCCATCCTCGTTATCTTCTTATTTATTTACCTTTTTTTCGATGAGCGTATAGAAGTCTTGAAATGTTTCTATCCCCACAAAGTCGTCTCCTATTAATTTTACACCAAAACTAGCTTCTATGGCTACTACTAGATCTACATAATCTAAGCTATCTAAATCTAATGTTTCTTGTAAATTGGCTTCTACAGCTATTTCAGATGCTTCTACTTCAAACTCTTCAATCAAAAAAGCGTTTACTTTTTCGATGATCACACTTGTTTCCATTCGCTTACTATTCGTTTTGTTGATTTATATTTTTTTTATCACAATTGCAGAATTTGTTCCCCCAAATCCAAATGAATTGGATAAAAATACATCAATTTTTTTATCTATCGTTTCTTTTACTAGATTTAACTTGGCGGCGTCTTCATCGGGTGTTTCTAGATTGATATTGGGGGCTATAAATCCATTATTGAGCATAATCAATGAGTAGACTATTTCACTAGCGCCTGCCATCCAACATTCGTGCCCTGTCATGGACTTGGTAGAACTTACATATGGGTTGGCATCTCCAAATACTTCATTAATTGCTTTGGCTTCATTGGCATCTCCTACTGGAGTCGAAGTTGCGTGCGCATTTACATAATCTATCTGACATGGTGTTATATTGGCCTGCTGTACTGCTCTTTGCATCGCTCTAGAGGGGCCTTCTGCATTGGGAGTAGATATATGTGCTCCATTAGATGAAAATCCATACCCTATCACTTCTCCTAGTATGGTAGCTCCTCTGGCTACTGCACTCTCATACGATTCCATAAATATGGCTGCTCCCCCACCACTAGGTACTAATCCATCTCTTTTGCTATCGAAGGGTCTAGAGGCTTGTGTAGGATTTTCTTCATGAGTAGAAAATACTCCTAACCCATCGAAACTACCGAATGCATAACTATTGATTTCTTGGCCTCCACCACAAATCATGTAGTCTTGTAACCCTTGCTTAATAAGCATATATCCCATACCGATAGCATGTGATCCACTGGCACAAGCTGCACTGATGGTAAAATTTACCCCTTTGAGCTTAAATACTGTAGACAGATTCATCGTTATGGTAGAATTCATAGACTTGAATACGCTTCCTGATCCTACTAGGGTGGTGTCTTTTTTAATCCTAATCTTGTCAATGGCTTCCATCACAGATTGTGCGGTACTGTCATTACCAAACAGTACTCCTATTTCTTGAGTGTCTAAAAATGTCTGATCTACCTTTGCTTGTTCAAAGGCCTGCTTGGTAGCAATATAAGCGTATTCAGATTCTGACCCAAAGCTCATGCGCTGTCTTCGGGTGAGTTCTTTTTTTAGATTGGGCGTAGGTACTGTACCTGTTAAGGCAGATCGATACCCAAATTCTTTCCTTTCGGGGTCGACTACAATACCAGAAGTACCTTCGTACAACGATTTTTTCACTTCTTCTATCGTAGTGCCTATACATGAGTATATGCCCATACCTGTAATAACTACTCTTCTCATACTTTATCTACGAATACATTCCTCCATTAATATTAATCACCTCTCCTGTTATGTAAGCTGCTTTTTTAGAGGCTAAAAAAGTGACTAGATCTGCTACTTCTTCTGCTTCGCCAAAACGATTGGCAGGAATCATACGCTTAAATTCTTTTTCGTCTATAGCAGCTGTCATATCTGTTTTGATAAACCCTGGTGCTACGGCATTGACGGTTATTTTTCGTTTACCTACTTCTTGAGCTAATGCTTTAGTGGCAGCCACTAATGCGCCTTTTGCAGCAGAATAATTGACTTGCCCTGCAGTACCTTTTACCCCTGATATAGACACCATATTAATGATACGTCCATACCGATTGGTCAGCATTTTTTGTAGCAAATGGTTCGTTATGTTGTAAAATCCATTAAGACTTGTATCTAACACATCGTTCCAGTCTGTAGTAGGCATCCACATAAAGAGTCCATCTCTAGTAATCCCAGCATTATTAATAATTACTTCTATGATCGCATCTGGATTGGCTGCTGTCCATGTATCTAAGGCTGTATGTGTATCTACGGCATCTGCTACATTACATTTAAGCAATGTACAACTACCACCTGCTTCTTCGATTATTTTTTGGGTCGCTGTAGCTGCAGCATCATTTGATTGATAATTGAGTAAAATAGGATAGGCTAATTCTTTTGCTAACTTTATAGCTATTGCTTTTCCGATGCCTCTAGATCCACCGGTTACAAGGGCGTATTTCATGTATAAATTGGTGTTTTGAATAATTAAAAGGCTTACAATTTTTGTGCGTAAACATATAATGTTATGTTATTTGTTTCATCTTTTCCTCGACATCAAAAAAAATATAAACCTCTTTTCTGTTGCATGGATTTAGCAACAATTATTCCAAATTAAGTTTATTTTAACAATTTAAAAAAGATAGGTTGTATTTTAACAATTGTCTACCGATTGAGATACCTCAAAAAGGGTTTAGTCATTTGGATAGGCTTCATTATTTTGTAGGTATTCTTTGACTTTTTGCACATAAGGATAGGTGACTTGATCTTCGGTAAAAACCGGCACAATTTTCTGCATATCTACTAGCATACGCTGGGTAGCTTTAGCTAACTGATCTCCAAAGTCTAAGTATGCCAACGCCTGTACAATAGCCATCCATTCGATTGCCAGTACTTCATAGGCATTTTCTATTACTTTTTGTGTCAAAATAGCTGCATTAGTCCCCATACTTACGATGTCTTGATTATCATTATTATTAGGGATACTGTGTATATACATTGGGTTAGACAATGTTTGGTTTTCTGCTGTTGTAGATACTGCTGTAAATTGCACTCCTTGCATTCCAAAATTAAGTCCTAAGGTTCCTAGATTAATGAATGGTGGTAATATATCATTTAACTTAGCATTCAAGAGATAGTTTAATTGCCTTTCTGCTAGCATTGATAGCTTGGTAATGACTAGTTTTAATTTGTCCATTTCCAAAGCCACATAATCTCCATGAAAGTTTCCTCCGTGATATACTTGTTGGGTAGCAATGTCTATGATCGGATTGTCATTGGCAGAGTTCACTTCTTCGATCAATATTTTGGTTACTTGTGCAATGGTATCGTGTACGGGGCCTAGTATTTGTGGTACGCATCTTAATGAATAGTACTCTTGTACTTTTTCCTTGAAGTGTGATTGCCCTTCAGTTTCTTTATACAAGTGTGTGGCTCTGTCTCTGGTCAACGCGCTATCGCTAAGATGCGTACGCATCTTTTGGGCGATGGCTTGTTGTCCAACATGCAATTTACTGCCATTTAATGGTGCTGATAGATGATCGTCATAGGCTTGTACAATTTCATTGATCACTGCTGAGGCTGCTACTGACCAATCGAGTAATCTCTGCGCATGTATTGTATTAACGATACCAATGCCTGTCATTGCAGAAGTACCATTCATGAGTGCCAATCCTTCTCTAATATGTGGCTGTATCGGTTGTATCTGTAATTCTTTGAATACTGATGCGGTAGCTCTACGTACACCTTTGTAGAATACTTCTCCTTCTCCTATCAGTACCAGTGCTAGGTGTGCTAATTGTACTAAATCGCCACTAGCTCCTACGCCTCCATGCTGAAAAATAAGTGGAGTAATTTGGTGATTCAACAATGCGGTAAGAGCATCTATAACAGATGGGTGCACTCCAGATTTCCCTAAGGACAATGTATTAAGTCTGGCTAACATTAATGCCCTAACTGACATGGGGTCTATAGGTGTTCCTACTCCCGACGCATGACTTCTAATAAGATTGTACTGTAATGAGACCGTGTCTTTTTCTGCTATCTTATATTGTGCCATGGGACCGAATCCTGTATTGACACCATAGATGACTTTATTTTTAGAGAATTCTTTTAAAAACTGGTAACTCTGCTCTACTCTTGCTGATACTGATGGATCAATGCTGAGTGGATGATGGTTAAAAATAATATCAATAAAATCTTTTATTTCTAACGTATCTTTAAGTTGTAGCATTTAGGAAATGGGTAATTTTTTCTGATGTAAGTATTCGTTGTGTTATATATTAAAATGATGTACACTTTTTTTTCAATTTACTATCAAAACGATATTTTGCACCCAATATTTTCTGGGTTTTAGAGTACTGCTATGCAACAAACTACTGTATTAGATCACAAAATCTCTGTTTTTTGCTAAAATCAAAAAAAGTTTGAATCACTTCATTGAATACCTTTTATTTTGTAGAAACAAATGTAGTGTATTTACCCTATCTTTGGAAATTATGAAAAAAGAAAATATTGATGTTTTAGTGATTGGCGCTGGTCCTGCGGGTAGTGTAAGTGCTTCTTATTTACAACTGCATGGCCTAAACGTAATGGTGGTAGAAAAAACGTGTTTTCCTCGTTTTCAAATTGGAGAAAGTTTAATCCCTCGTTGTATGGATAATTTTGAGGAAGCTGGACTATTGGAGTGCTTACTAAAACAAGGATATGAAAAAAAATACGGAGCTCGATTTCTACAAGATGGAAAAAGTGGTCATTTTGATTTCAGTAAGAAGTATGGTGAGGGTTGGGATTGGACTTGGCAGGTACCTAGGGATCATTTTGATCAAACCTTGATCGATGAGGTAATGCGCAAGGGAGTAACTGTACGTTTTGAAACAGAGGTGATTGCCACTGAGTTTATAGGCACTGATTCTATGACTACGGTACGCTATGCAGATGGTAGTCTGGGAGAAATCCATGCAAAATTTATCATTGATGCTAGTGGTTTCGGCAGAGTGATTGCCAAACAACTAGGCTTAGAAGCACCTCCACAAATTGCAGCCCACGGATCTGTGTTTACGCAGGTAACTGATCTAAAACGCCCAAAGGGTGTAGAAGGCACTACGATTACTTTTGAAATCATAGAAAAAGATGTTTGGTTTTGGTACATTCCGTTTGCTAATGGCAATACGAGTATTGGTTTTGTAGGCGCTATGGATTGGATTTCTAAATTTAAGGGTACTCCTGCTGAAATACTACAGCAGATGCTTCCTTCTTCTACCTATTATTATGAGCAATTTAAGGATGCTACTTACTTATTCGAGCCGCACAAAGTAGAGAATATCGCTAAAAATGTCACTCGATTGCATGGAGATGGTTTTGTACTTACAGGGAATAGCGCTGAGTTTCTAGATCCTGTTTTTTCGTCTGGGGTTTCTTTTGCTACTGAAAGTGGTTTATTAGCTGCTAAATTAGTGATCCAACAGCTGAATGGGGTGGCTGTGGATTGGGAATCGGATTTTGTAGCGTATATGAAACGGGGAGTAGCTGTTTTTTCTAGTTATGTTCAAGAATGGTATACTGGCAATCTACAGAAGATCATCTTGCATCAACATCCTAATGAGACGATCAAAGAACAAATCTGTGCTGTACTGGCTGGATATGTATGGGATGAAACGAATCCATTTGTAAAAAAACACCACCGTATCATCAAAAATGTAGCACAATTGATCGCTATGGAAGAAGGTATATCTTCCTCTAAATAGTGAAGTGGTTTACATTTTTAACAATTTGTTATAAAAACGATCTTTTGCACCTAAATTTTGCAATTTTTGAATTTTCGAACGCTGCTATGCTATCCAGTACGTTCAAACAATAACTGGTATGAGGCTGGTCTGTTATATCAAAAAAAAAAGATGCCTAAAAAATAGACATCTTCTCTCACTAATTAACCCTTATTAATTTGTAATCTAATTATGGCACCAAACTGATAGCAGCTTCGGTGTTTACTGTGTATGTATTTGTATTTATTTTAATGTCGTTGTGCGCTAAAGCCGTTGTAGACTTTAAGTTGTTTTTAGCAATCAATTCGTTGTAGAATGCTGCTTTGGTGCGAGTAAAAGCAGTAGTGCTATTATCAGCGATGGTAATTTGTAAATCATTCGTAGCGATTAACTCCTTATAAAAATCAACTTTACTGTTTTGTGTTTTCTTAATATCTACAGCTTTTTTTGTAAGAAATGTGGTTTCTTGTGCTTGTGCAACTGTAAAAGAAACTAAAGTGATGATTATAAGAGTACTAGTTTTCATAATAAGGGGCTTTACTGATTACTAATTGATTCTGTAACAAATTTAAAACTAAAGAGTTATACAAAAAAGCAAAACTAAAACTTTTGGACAAAGTGTTTTTTTATCTCGTTGAACTACACAATTTTTACGGAAAAACCTTACTTTTTACACAGTCACATTAGCATATATTGTACAATTTTTAACATTTTACCTCTTTTTTTTCAATGATTTAGGCTAATTACGTAGGAATAAAAGTTAATTTATGTTAACACAAACATTCATCTTTTTACATTTTTCTGGCAGCATGGTCATCCATTGCACACTTGATTTTTCCGTACGCTATGTATTGCGTTAGGGATAGCAGTGGAAATCCCGCAGCACGACCTTAGGAGTGTGAGGAATTGCAACGGATAGCCCGACCCTTGGGTAACGCCCAAAAAATAGATATACTACTTATTAATTTTTAGACACTTTGAGTAATATATTGTTCTTTTTTCCATCGTAGACTTCGAAAATCATGTCTTTATTGGGTAATCTCGGTGCTTTGTACACTTGTAGGTAATCCAATCTAGAATTTCGTATATCGCTTCCTGTAAGGATGGGTTCCTTGACCACCTCGCCTGTTTGATCATCGATGGTATAGGACGTGAGGTATAAAAATTCTTTTTGGTGGTCGAAATACTTGGTTGGGAATTCGGCAAAGGATCTTTTTAGGTTCGTAAAATTATCGATGTAAAATAAATAGTATTTTCCATTATCTCTAAAACTATTATATGACATGCTGCTCTTGCCTCTGCCTCCAAACTGGTATTTTGGTAATTTATGAAACCAGCTAGTAGTTCCCGACTCGGTTATTTTGGCACTTATAATATCGCGATAATAGTATTTATAAGTAGTTCTAGAACCAGAAGAGCTAGAGGTGGTAAAGGACTCTACATATCGCTGTTCTCCTAATACGATGAAGCTCCCATCGGTATTGTAATACACTTTATTAACACGTATATCTTCGAAGTCTTTTTTATCTTTTTTATTTTGTGTTCCTTCATTAATTCTACTTTCGCGCTCTGTAGCATATTGCTGTAGGGTAGCTACTGGCATATCACTGGTGATTACCGTACCGACGGTTCCTGAGTCTTCTAATCGAGCAGAAAACACACCTGCTATTTCATCCTTGGCACTGTCTTGGCTGTAATAGCCCGTTACGCGCATTTTTCCTGTAGCTCCTAGTCCTATTACAGCATCTGTAATGGATTTTCCTGGGATAGTAATTGCACTCTGGATTAATTCTTTGGGGTCTTCTTTGATTTTATACACTTCGGTGGTATAACTATCTTTTAGCTTGTCTTTTTCTGAAGATGCATCAAAAATGGAGGCTGTCATGTAAAAATCACCATTATTATCGATGGCAAAATCTTCGTTTAGCATACGATTCGTAGCGTACGGCAGCGTCACTTTGCGTCGCCAAATAGGTTCTAAATTTTGATCATAGACGCTGATACCGATCTTATCTGGCTTGTCATTGGCCGTTTTAATTCTAAAAATAACCAATACCTTGGAGTTATCTGGTGATTTTTTAAAGGCAAATTTATTGATCCTCCCCCCTGCATCGTGTCCATAGGTGCTTTTAAACCCAAAATCATTGGTTATGTTTTCCTTATCACTGCCTACGAGTATTGGTTTCTCGGCTATGATGCCAGATATAGAGATTCGCTGCGCATAGGCTTTGTCCTTGACCGTATAGAATACAATGGCTCTATTGCCTAAATTCATCACGGTCTGAAAATCTCCTTTATCTTCGATGATTTGTCGCTTTTTTATATCCTCCTTAAGGTCTTCTAATGAGAATCGCTGAATGGTCATATTATTACGGCCTTTTTTGATAGCAGCCATACGATTACCACTAGCGATGTAATAGGTTTGTAGGCTTTTGATCCTTTTGTATTTTTCTCCGATACTGAATTCAAATGCTTCGGACAATACGGGTTTTTGTGCTTGTACTTGGAATAAGGTCATGCATAGCAGCAGTAGTGTGCATGTAATGGTGGGTTTTGAATTTCTTCCTATCATTTTTTTATTTTTAGGATTAGGGGCGCTTCTACTTATCATAATCAAAACATGTAGCATCGTTTTTGTGCCCTCATTTAGGGAATAATGGTATATCAGTGCACCGATTTACTACAACGTTTTTTCTTATAATCGAAATACTCTACAATTTAGTATAATTCTTTTTTGAATTCTTCATTTTGGGCTATTAAAATCTAGAAAAAATAAAGGGAATAAAATTTAATTCACCCAATAAAACTGATTTCCAATATTTTATAAAAAACATCAAAAATAAATCAAAAAAAAAGTTGCACAGTAGGTACATATACGCTACATTTGCATCCGCATTTGAGACAGTAATGCATAACGTTCAAGATTAAAATATTGATCAAGGAGAGGTGCCAGAGTGGTAATGGAGCAGATTGCTAATCTGTCAACGCGTAAGTGTTGCCGGGGTTCGAATCCCCGTCTCTCCGCTGTTATTTATAGAATCTTTATAGATCTATAAATTCGGGGTGTAGCGTAGCCCGGTTATCGCGCCGCGTTTGGGACGCGGAGGTCGCAGGTTCGAATCCTGCCACCCCGACATCATATTTTATCTTTTACTGGTCGCGTAGCTCAGTTGGATAGAGCATCTGCCTTCTAAGCAGACGGTCACAGGTTCGAATCCTGTCGCGATCACAAGAATTAAAGGCTTTCAGGAAACTGAGAGCCTTTCTTGTTTTAAGAGGTTACTTGTAATTAGGGCGTTACCACAAGGGTCGGGCTATCCGCTGTATCTTTTTTGTTTTGTAAGGAAAACAAAAAAGGATGCCGCTCCTATCCCTAACGCAAAAAGAAAACATTGGACCATTATCATGCCGTATACTACTAATCTATCGATAAGTTATTGACATATATCAATAAAAATATGCAAACAATCTAATTATTTAGCACTTCCAAAAGAAGAGAAGGACACTTTGTAACATTGGACGATAAAAGTGTAAACCACTTCAAAAAAAATAGCAAAACTAAATTCATTAATTATTTATATTAACAACCAAACAATGAACATTATTTTTAAAATTACCTTACTACTATCTTTATTCGTATGTACTAACTGTGCTACCATTATTTCTGGATCACAACAAATGGTAGAAATCACTTCAGAACCTAGTGCTGCTACTGTTTTTATCAATGGAATCGAAGCAGGAAATACTCCGGTTCAAAAAAACCTAAAAAGAAACCAAGAATACGCACTCACACTCAAGTTAGATGGTTATAAAACATACAAAACGAAACTAGAGAGAAAATTTAATGCTTGGTATATCGGAAATGTTGTTTTTGGTGGACTTATAGGGATTATTGTAGATCCAGCAACAGGAGCTATGTATAAGTTAAAGCCTGAGCAAATAAATGGAGCTCCAAAAGCAGGAACAACCTACAAAACCAGAAGTGAAAATTTATTTATTAATATCAGTTTGGATATTGATTCGAATGCCGAAAAAATTGGGCAATTAGAAAAAAGTAACTAAAAAATTTACTACTCTGAATGCACAACGCTATTGTGCATTCAGAAAAGTATAAAAATACGAACGTAGCAATCTACCTAGATGCGATTTTAGCTATATTAGAAGTCCAATCAGCGAAGTGACGTACACTTTTTTACAATAGGCTATACATAAGAATCTTTTTTGGAGCTGAAATCAAAAAGTGTACATCGCTTCTTCTAACCTCTTACACCATCCATGAGAACTCTTTTATATATCACAGCAGCCTTCTTATTACTAAGTTCGTGTAAAAAACAATCTATAGCAGTGCAAACCAATACTGCTCTTCCGATCATTGGCACATGGGAATTGATTGCTGCAACAACAGTTCAGGGAGATAGCACCTATCATAAAGACCTGTCTAATAAAAAGATGCTTAAAATCATCAATGCATCTCATTTTGCCTTCCTTAATCACGATCTTTCGAAAGGAAAAGATTCTGCTACAGTATTTGTCGCTGGCGGTGGTACATATCGACTCGTAGGTGATACCTATACCGAGTTTTTAGAGTATTGTAATTACAGAGAATGGGAAGGAAACTCTTTTGAGTTTACCGTTTCTATCCAAGGAGACACACTTACCCAAAAAGGAATTGAGACAGTCAAAGAATTAGGAATCAACCGAGAAATCACAGAAGTTTATCTAAAAAATAATTAGGACGGTAAATGTAATAAACGTTCTTGTCCCGAAGGGTAACTATGTTTTGTTATATAGTGTTAGCCTTGCGTTATTTCTTTTCCTCTTTTTAATATATAGTAGCTATGAATTTTGTCAATATGACATTCATTATTTTGTATTGTTATAATATCATTTTCATTCATCCATCTGTTGTTACCTATATATGTATTTACTGTGTCTATTTTATCACTTCCATCCTTTTTAATAGTAAATCCTTTTGTTATTGATTTAATTTCTAAAGCTTCTATTCCACCTCTTGAAATCCCGCTATATTTTCCTTCTAGTTTTTTTATATTTATATCCAATTCAACACTCTTGATCACTTTCTTTTTGAGTAATTTCCAAGTAATCTTATCTGCAAAAAAACTACCTCCTTTGGGACCTGTTGTATTAATTAAACAAATGATATATAAGTCTTCATCAGGAAAATATCTTGTTTCGGAAAGAAAGCCATTAATACCACCACCGTGTGCTATTTCTTTATGTCCAAAATTTGAAAAATTCACTAGCCCTTTGGCATATCGTACAAGGCTACCATCGTTTAATCTATCTGGGGTAATAAGCGATCGATATGATGTGTCTGATAATATACTTTGATTGTGTAAAGCCTTCATCCAAATAAGTAAATCTTCGGTAGTGCTACAGAGCGAACCTGCTGAATATGGCCATGTGTGATTTAAATAAGATTTTTGTTGAAGTCCAGTAGATGAGTAGTCATATCCATAAACCTTATTTTTAACAACTTTACTAGTAGAACAATAGCTTGTATTTTTCATGCCTAATGGTTCAAAAAATTCTTGTTTTAGAAATTCCTCAAAACTTTGTTTAGTAATTTTCTCTACAATTAACCCTAGAAAAAAGTAAGCTGAATTATTATAAATTAATGCTTCATTTGGTTCGAATAAAAAGTCATTACGTTCTACTAATCGTACCAAAGAATCTTTAGGCTGTTCTTTAATAGATAAATCCCAAAATTCTTTAATTTCTGTATAACTAGGAATTCCAGAAGTATGATTCAGTAAATTACTAATAGTTATTTTTCTTCCTTTAGTATCAAAAGAAATATAATTGGTAAAGTGGAACATCTAGTTTTGTTATGACTATTTTTAAAAACTAGAATGCCTACACTTTTATCATTACAGTTCTAAAAACCATTTCTTTTGCGTTAGGGATAGTAGAGGAAATCCCACAGCCCGACCTTAGGAGGTGCGAGGAATTGGAACGGATAGCCCGACCCTTGTGGTAACGCCCTAATTAAGAAAACAATTGGTATAGATACCCCACTCTGCTGTTGCTAAATTTTGATTCAATCTGTAACAGAGATTTTTACAATAGTTGTTTTATACAATTAAAAGGCATACAGAACACTGGATTCTGTATGCCTTTTTAGCTCATACTTTTTTGGATAACTGTTGGTTAGTTATCGATCACAAATTTAAAGTCTACCTTTTCTTCTTGATTCGATAAAACGAGTATGTAAATTCCTGATGGTATTCCACTGATATTGATATTTTTTACGGTGGTATCAAAATTTACATCCTCTTCTCTATACACCAACTGCCCTGCTACACTACGAATTTCAATAGTCGTATCGCCCATCAATCGATTGGTATGAATCGAAAACTGACCGTTATTGGGTACTGGTGCTAGACGTATGTCTTGTATCGGCGTTTGCTGCTCATCTACTGTAAGCACATGATCTTCGACTACGATGGTAGTCACCACGGATGCATTACATTCAAAAGGAGTCTGGTATCTGAGTACTAATGACAACTCCCCTACTTGGGTCCACTTTATAGAAACCGTGTTTTCTGCCGTAGTGATGATTTCTCCATTGATCACGAACCAATCATACTTATTTAGGTTAGCTGTAGCTGTATATGTGTATACCTCATCGAGTATCGGATTACGTTCGCCTTCTACACTGGCTTCATATTTATTAGGTACTCCTAGCGCCTTGGTATCCATACTAATACCCGACATACCGCTCGTCTGTTTTGTGATCTTGGTTTTATCAATTTCTAACAGAATCTCTCCATCTCCATCATAATCAATATTTTCTAATCGATATTTCTGGTCGTTTATTTTGGTAAACACAACATCATTTTTAGGTATTTCGATTCCCGAAGACTTGAGTGTAATCGCCTGATGGGTAAATGTATTGTCTACGATTGCTTCTGAAAAGCTGACCTCTACATAATCAAAGTCATAACACCCTACATCTTGTACTTCTTTTACTGCCTCGATAGTGGTTTCTATATCTGTAAAATCGATGTACATAGAAACTACTGTGGGAGCACTTCTATTTCCATTAGCATCTGTAGCAATTAATTTGAATCGCTTACTCCCTAGTTTGCCTACTAATGGAATGCGATAAGTACCTGTAGTAGCTCTTAGATGTTCGTATGCCAACACTTCGCTGGTAGCTAATAACTCATAGACCTCTACCGTTAGGTTATCTTCTAGCGTTTCGTATACCAGTTCTATATTAGTCCCTGCTGTAATAAGATCGTCAGCGGCGATTCCTATATCGGGTACAATACGAATAGTAGCGAGTCCGTCTAGCTGTACTCGATTTACTGTCCATGTAGTGTTTGCTAGCCCTATTCCTATATTTTCATTTTCATCTACAAACGTTCCTTGATCGATCGTTACTTCATAATTTCCGTTTTCTTCTGTATAAGCGCCTAAGCCAAAAATAGTATATGTAGTATCCTCTATTTGCTGGACGATAATAGGAATTTCTAATCGCTGTCCATTTTTATAGAAGGTAAAAGCTGTTTCTTCTAAAGGATTGGCCAGTTTTTTAGTAAGCCTTACAGAGAGTTCTGTGATATTCTGGGCGTGTATTCCTCCTTGGTGTATTGGAATAATTTCTGCTATAGCAGGTAATTCTTTATCCACTACCCATTGATATGATTGCTGAATCAGTCCTTTGCTTCCATCAGCAGCAGTAAGTTCGGGTAGGTTGATATCCAATACATAGGTGTTATTTTCTTGGTTATATACATCAAGCCCTGTGATTGTGTATCTAAAATCATCTACCTCAGCGATCACCACATCGTTATTGATTGGGTTTCCATTCATCGTTATTTTATCATTGGTAAATTCCTCTGATCTAATAGGTTTATTAAACGTAACGGTCACACTATTGATGGGTAATTTTTTTACCTGATCAGATTCAAAGGTTAAAATCCCTAACTCATCCAAAAACTGTATCCAGTTTACACGCATCGCATTTTCGCCTGTATTGCCTTCTACATCCTGAATGCCTACAGAGGAAATCGTCAACTCATAATACCCTGATAATTGGGTGACATCTTGTAGGGTTATAGAATAGGTAGTGGCATCTATTTTTCCTATCAGGATATCTTCTTTTGCTACCTGTTCGCCTTGACGGATGAGTGTAATAGCATCTGTGGTAAATGTATTTACATCTATTTCTTTTGAAAAACGTACCGTAAGTAAGGCTACGGGAGTGGCTGTACTCTCATCTTCTGGTACTCCTTCTATCGCTACTACAGCAGGGGTATTTAGGTCTCTAGAGATATATGAAACTGTATAAGTAGTCACTTCAGATACTTGATCTAGTACGTGTAACTTGTTTTCATATTTTGGGTTTAATCCATCTCTTAGGGTTACCGAAGTTTGCCAAAAATTAGACAAAGGAATTTCTACCCCATCCGTATCTCTCACAATCGATGCTATTCGGTATCTATTCGTTCCTGGGTCTGCTATCACTCCATAATTCCATCCGGTAGTAAATGGCGCTACCGTGATTGTAGTCGTTAAATTCGTTCCTGAAATCTCATTGGATGCTGTCACATTTTCTGCCGAAATCACCGCTTCGGACGTCCCATCGGAATAGAACAATCGATCAGGTGTATCATGGGCATCTGCAATATCATTGACCAAAAAGTCTGGTAATGCATCACTGCCCTCTTGGTAGACTTGTACACTTTTAATGAGTTCATGTACATTGGCTTCTTTAATCAAGCTTAGTGCTTCATTAGTGTAGTTACTTTTATGATTGACCTCTATATCATAGCTTACAAAATGCCCCATCAGCGAACTGGTAAAATACCATTGTCCGATCGACGAACTTTTGGGATTGATCGTACCGAAATCTACTGCTAATAACCCTAATTGCTTGGGTTGATTATTAAAACTACTACCGATCATTTCAAAATCAATGGCTAATCCTTTTTCATTTTCTATGATTCTGGGTTGCATGGATTCCACACTTACATTTTTGGCTTCTCCAAATCCATCATTGGTAATCATTAGTGATAATTCTGCGGGGATTGAAGGTTCTACGATTTGCTCCGTCAAAGGATCGTCTCCGATAATATCTCTTTGTAGAAAATAGTCTAAAATAAGATCTGGACTCGGATTCACTTCTAGCGTCACTGGGTTTAATGTAATACTCACAGTCTCGCCAAGATCTTCGTCAAAATAAGACAGTATTCCTCCAAAAGAGTACGACTGTTTGACTTGTGGTGCGGCATTTTTACCCGGAATAAAAATAGCAACTCCACTACCGGTACTATTAGGAGACACCACTCCTGTTCCGTCTAAAAACGTATCTTTATTAATCTGAAAAAGATCTGTAGCATGCTCTCCTATCTCATTTTTTACAATCAGATCTAGCGTAATATTTTTAATACTTTTATCACTACTGTTATTGATCGTCAATGTCCCTTCAAAAGCTTCGCGAGTCATGGTGAGTCGTTGTGGAAATTCTATGGTGACAGTAGCACATACACTTGCTTCTTCTTGCTCCTTGGCTTTCTGATACTCCTCTACATTTTCGATAGCAGAGGTGTACATCTCTTCTGCAGAAACAAATCCTCTACTCGTGGTATAAGGTACTAGTTCGCCAATAATACGATCATATTCTTTTATTTCTTCGTAATCTATGATATCTGGGAATGTTGCATTCGGAGAAAACACCCCTTGATCCCACGCACGAACTGTAGTATTCCAGCGTATCGTAAACGTATCGATATAAGCACTCGATATAGTAGTATCTTCTAAGTTTTGCTTGATGGCAGCTATTGCAGCAGCTGTAAAAATAGTCTTAGCATCTAAATTATCAGACACTTGTTCCATGAATACGAGCAGCTCTTCACTTTGTCTAAGTGTTGGATTTTGTAGGTACGCATCCATTTTGGCTATTAATGCATCATCTGCGGCTTCTATTTTTTCTAAATCATCTAGAATAAAATCCCATTTGTCTACTGAAGCATTTTTTGTAAAAGCGACCCTTTTATTACTTCCAAGTGCTTGTTTAACACATGTTTTGATGGCATCTTTGACCAAAGTGATACATTTTACTTTCTTTTTTGCTTTCTTTTTACAGTTCTTAAATGCTTCTTTTAGTTCTTTCCAGCTAGTAGCAGTTCCTAATCCGATAGCACATAAAGCTGCGTCTCCTAATGCAGTTTGTGGCGCACACTTAATCGCTGTAGTCACTACTTCTTTTGTACAGGCATCACATAAATCTGGGAAACTAGTAGGTGTAAAAGCACCACCACTATACGGATCTAATGTATCACCGCCAGTACCAAATCCTGTAGGATATCCAGGACCAATATCTACGCTTATCCCTAAATTACCTGACGGACCGTCACAATCCGCATCATATACCGCTGCAAAAGAAAATATCTTTTCGTCCTGATTACAGGGGTAATACGCTTCGAAGGTAATACTACCTTGTGGGCATGGATCACTTGTGGTTCTTGTCTGTCGTTTAGCTTGTAGCTTATTGATGGCATTTCGCTTGAGCAATACAGGTACTACCACAGTAGCTTTAGCACGCAATGTATCCATCGTAGTGATTAAAGGTTTTAATTCATACCCTTCGATCTCAGTAGTGCCTAATTTTACGCGATTCGCAGCGATCAATCCATGATTCGTAATTGTCAGATTCAGTAGTCTAGAAGCCCCCGCCTCTAAATCTAAATTCGTATTATCCAGCTCCATCACTACTACAGGTTTAGGCACATTGGTTTCAAACTGTGTTACTAATGAAATATCATACTCATCTGTAATTTCTGTAGGCACCACTTCCCAATTATAGGTGACTGCTTGGTATTGCATAAAAGCATTTACATAGGTAGTTTTTCCGGGGTCTACTAAAATGGTATTTTGATATGGATTATGTTTAGGAGCTTTGACACTCACTGTATAATACCCTTCATTAATCTCTGGTACTTCAAATAGCCCATCGCTATTGGTCACTCCTTCTGCTAGTACAGCCCCTGTATACGGATGTTTGATTTGCACTGTTGCACCCGCAAGGTGTGGTGCAGAAGCGGTATTATACGTATACTCGTCAGTAGCATCTACTTCTATTGCTCCAGTAGCCTCAGAAACTGTTTCTATTCTAAAAGGAACAGTAATCCCATTTGTATTATCTCCTTTTAGCACCAACGTTCCAGAAATCGGAATATTCACTTGCTCGGTAGCAGTAGGACTTAATTCTAGAATAATTTTTGCTTCTTCTCCTGCCTTAATCACATCTATATGCTGAGGAGATTTTAAAGCTAACCAAGGTAATGACGGTAGCAATACCTCCACAGCATTGGCATCTACATCTCCTGTATTACGTACGATGAACTCATACAATCGTGTTGTATCCTTAGCCATCGTAGTATTGATACGTATGGGCACCGCTACTAAATTCGCTTGTTTTATTTTACTGTAGTAATACACCACTTCTTTATACACAGCGCCTTCGGCAGCAGTAATCGTTATAGGGATTTCTGTGTATTGATTTTCTGTACTCGCATTAGTAGCTACTAGTGTAAATCCTATAGTAGCTGTAGCACCAGCAGCTATAGAGACAGGCATCTGCTCTAGCGTAAAGTCTGCTGTTTCTGGAAGATGAATCTGTACGTCTGTAAATGGTACAGATGTCGGATTTTTTAGGGTAAGTTCTTTACCTAATGGAAATCCTACAAAAGGCTCCCATTTGATATACCTAGGTGTATTCACCAATTCAAAACCAAGAATATCGAACGTCTCTTGTGCAGGAACCTCAGCACCTGGATAGGAAGCTTTTACCACATATGATCCTGCTTCGTTTTCTAAGGGGGTAAACTCGTATACAAAGGCTCCATTGTCATTTGTAGTAGCGGTAAACACTCTAGAGAACTCAGGTGTTTGTACTGTAATCTCTACATCAGAAGTAGGTACTACTTCATCTTTAGAGGTCGTCGCTGTTCCCGAAATCTGTACTGTTTCTCCTGATAGATATACTTCTTTGTCTACAGCTACGCTTACTGTATAGGCGGGTAGCAATTCGATGGCAGTATAATTCTGATTATTCGCTACAGATAATTCGGTAACTGCATTTAATTTATTGATCACCACAAGTAAATTCAATACTCCTGATTGCACAGGAAGCGCTACTTCATCTACAAAATCATAAGTGGTTCCTGCAGCAATACTCACAGGAAGTATCGAAGTACTAAAGGGTTCAATACCCGCAGTAGAATTATTCGGCGATAAGTAATAGGCTATCTTCGCACCACTATCAAAATCTGCATACCCTTGATTCGTAATCTTACTAGTTATTGCTAATTTGGTTCCTGCTTCTACAGCACTAGGTACTTGCAGCTCAGAAATGATTACATCTGGTAGATTTTGGTCTGTAACTAATATCCAAGCAAAACCTGTACTATAATCGGTAGCGGTAGCTTCTATTCTTATATTCTGATCTCCTGTTAGATCAGGATTGATGACTGTATCAAAAGTTACAGTCACCTCATCCTCATTTGCAGGAATAGTGACTTGTGTAGGCAGTGATACTACGGACGGAAGATCACTAGACAATGTAACTGTTACTGGGTTTTCTAAAATCGTAGGATTGGTTGCATTTCTTCTAATAGTCAGGCTATTATTACGTTTCCCTGCCTTAATCGTAGAGGGAGATGCTACTACTGTCAGTGCCAATCCATCATTATCGATGACTGTCAGTGATGCATTACTAATCGTAGTAGGATCTGTCCCATCTGTACAATTGCACTCAGAAAATTTAACCTTAGACGATACTGTAAGTAATTGATCCCCTTCTACAGAACCATTATCTATCGTACCGATATTGAATCGTTTTTCTAGCTCTCCTGCTTCAAAAATCAAATCATTCGGTGTAATCAATCGCTCATTTTGATCTACGGCAATGGTTACTGTTACTTCTTTATCTGTATGCTGCGTTCTTTTTAATGTAGCAAAGGTAGCATTGATTCCATCGCCTTCAGACACCTTATCTGGTGCTAGGGTAAGAGCAAAATCAGGAACATTAACCGATTGCAGCACCATCTCTTTACTGGCTGTTACATAGTTCGTAGCAGTTGCATATAAAGTAGCTGTAGTACGCTTCGCTACAATCCCTGGATCTAAAATCGTCCCTTCAAAAGTCGTAGTAGTTGCTCCTGCTGGTAGTACAATGGTTTCTGGCAGCTGTAATCGTGTGGCCGCATCAGACCGTATCGCGATAGAAGTATCTAGTGGATTGCTATCGGTAGCAATAAGCGTATATACAATAGTACTTCCTATAGAAGAGTCGTATGTATCAGGATAGGTGATAGACAATCCTATCTCGGTATCTTCTATCAGTGTTACACGATTCGTTTGATCCTCATAATCAGCACCCGAAGCTGTAAGCACTACCTCTGTATCTCCTGTATAGGCTGTATTTTCTTTTAGGGATATATAGCCAAAATTCGCATATTGATCTTTCTCTAGTGTAATCGTAATGGGCGTCTCGAAATTCTCTGCATCTGATGCTGTAATCACCAATACTTCTTCTACAGCTACATTACCACTTCTAGAGATATGCGCTCGAATCTTATCCCCAGAATTTTTGACGATTTCTGATCGATCGATCGTAAATACCATTTTTTTAAGCAATGTTAGCCTTGCATCAGAAAAGCTCGTATTGTTTAATTGCAGTGCAGGTGTCTCCTTTACGCTCGCATAGGGTACTAATTCGATTTTAATCTTTACACTACCATCAAATCCTATCACAGACGGAATCTCTAATGTGGCATTTCTAGCGATTGCTTGATTTTCTGGCACATCCCCAGAAAAATTCTCTGTACCTATCAGGTATTCTTGATCACTATTTTCTGCACTTATATACAGCTGTTCTCTCCATCCACCGATAGCAATCGCCTCACCTATATTCCGTACATTCCAGTTCAGCTCGAATGCATCACCGGGTACTATTTCTGTCGCCTGAAAGCGAATCGTATCTACTATCAAATCTGGATTTTTACCCTCTACAATGGTCAATACTCCATTTTGATGATTACTCCCGATGTCTTCCCCTGCGCTAGAGCTTACAATCACATCGCTCAGTGTTGCATCAAATGTCTGTCCTGGTGTAAAAGATAGCGGCACTTCTACGGGGATTTCTATAATAGCACCACTATTCCCTGAAAAAGTATCATTAGTCGCCGAAAAGCCAATGAATAAATACCTGCCATTTCCTTGGTTTTTAGGATATAATACATGATTGGTATTCCTACCCACAAAAGTGGCTTCTCGTTCTTTTACAATCAAGCCATTAGGCAATTGTAAGGTAAACTGAAAACCAGTAACTGGATCAGAATTACTCAGAGCAATTGTAATTTTATCTAGCGCTCCTGGTCCAGTACTTAGATCATTTACGGTCATACTATTTTGTGCAACAACGATCGTGCTGCAAAAAAAGAGTAGATATATTAGTTTATAAAAATTCATGATAATTGGTGTGTTTCGTTGGTTTATTTAATGGTTATTTTCCCTTTTAAAGAAGTGGTATGTTTCACTCTTTTAAGTCGTATTCGATAGAAATACGTCCCCGATGCTAAATCACCTCTTTTAAACTGAAAGGTATTGACCCCACTCACTACTTGCTGTAGTGGGTATGCTACTACTTCCTGCCCTGCTAGGTTATACATACGTAGTAACACTTCGGTATACTGTCGGTCTGATACAAATGTTATGGTTGCTGTTTCTCTAAAAGGATTAGGATATACTGTATGCAGTCCGAGTTCTTCCGCTTCATGATCGGGAACCCCCAATACAGCGTTTATAATCTCATACGGTACAGCTTCTGCTTGCTTATTAGATAGTAAAGCATCCTTTATAGAAGGAATCTCATCCGTGCTGTCGAATGTTGCGATCGGTATAGATCCACTCAAACCTTCTCCTAGCGAAAAAGCTACCAAACTCAATTGATTATTATATTCTTTTACATACGTACTAAAACCTATATCAGACACTAGTTCGGTTAATGATGCTGTCGTCACACCCTCTAAGATAATTTCAAAACTAGTCACCTCATGTCCATTCGTATCTAGAAGTAGTGTTTGGTCTACTAATCGAAGTTGTGCTGCCGTTTCTCTAGTACTACGTTTGGCTAGTAAGCGCTGAGGCTGTCTATTGATCCCCCCAGATTGGATCGCATTTACTTGGGCAGTGACATCTAAGATATTAACAGCAGTATCTTCATTCATATCTGCTGCATAAAAATTAAAGAAGCGTGTAGGATTCCTTAAAATATGATTAATCGTAGTTTGTATATCTAGGATATTCGTCAGGCTATCTAGATTCGCATCTCCCGCTACAAACGTAAAATCATAATTCAAGGAACTATTAATAGCATTTCCCGTTTGTTGCCTCAGCCTTATTTTTTCTCCCTTCGGCACTCTCCAATGGGTCATCAAATCCGTTAATCGTATCCCTTCTTCTGGTACATTTATTGTCCTAGAAAAATCACCAATAGTCACCTGATACGTTTGATTGATAAAGCGCTGCTGAGCATGATCGTATCTATTTACAGAATCATCTTGTATCAGCGCCTCTCGCGATAGTACCAAATCTCCTAGCTCCGTAAGCTGCCTATCGATTTTAATATCTATAGTAGTAGGTAATACTGCCGCTACCGATGTAATCGCATTAGAAGACAGATCTAATTCTGCCAACTGCGGAAAATCTGCTACAATCGCAGGTATCGTACCTGTTACATTATTAGCACTCAGGTCGATTCCCACCACATGACCATCATAGATCGTTACTCCATGCCAGCCACCTTCGTGTACATTATTAGCGGTAATATCCCATGGAGTCGTCCAGCTATCACCATTCAGGGCGGTATATACACTTCTTAGTGCAGTATATTCTTGCGCTACAAGAGGCACATTGGACTTATCATCTATACCTGCGAAGGTAAATTCTGTGTTAAAAAAACTTCCAGACGTTTGGCGCACTACTATGGTGGCATCACTGGGTATTTCATTAATACGAACATTCGAAAAAACAATCTCACCTGCCTCATTGATCATAGTCGTATCATGGGTTAGATTATTGACCAGTAAGGAAAATGTATTACGCCCCTCAAAGGTATTGGTTACTAAATCATAGGTTACAATATCAGACAGCTCCACTTCCAATACAGTATCATTTAGCGTCAGAATAGTATCATAACTGATCTGTTGGTTTCTGAGGTCTATATAAGTAGTAGAAGGATCGTAATATAATTTCTTATCGATTTTATCAAAACCATTACCCGAAATATCCAAATGCTCCAATGCTACAAAATCCGAAAGCGCGGCAGGAATCGTACCACTAAACTGATTATTAGCAATTGCAAATTTCTTTAGATTTTCGAGATTCGAAATGCTCGCAGGAATCGCTCCACCTATTTGATTCGAATTAATATCGAATACCTCTAGACTGGTCATTGTATCCAAGGCTACAGGAATCGTTCCGGTTAGGTTATTATCCGATACATTTAATGTTTTTAGCGCTGTGAGTCCTACAATTTCCTCTGGGATCGTTCCCGACAGCTGATTGTTAAATAAGCTCAGTCCTACTACATGACCATCCTGTACAGAAACCCCGTACCAGCTTACTTTATTCACATTATTTTCTGTAATATCCCACTGCGACGTCCAATTCTCTCCTCCAGTCGTTTCGTAAATACGCCTTAATATTTCGAATTCCTCGTCTACCAATGGTCTACCAAAAGAAACTGCATTGTAGTTTAAATTCGAAGAACTCGCAATTCCGTTTACCTGAAAAACTCTAACTCTATCGCTCTCCTCGATATTTAATTGGCTTAAGTTCGAAAAAATAAGCTGTCCATTATTCGAAAAAGCAGTACGCTCATGCACCTCATTGACATACAATCGAAACTCATTTTTAGCATCAAACGTAATATTACCCTCAGACAATTGTAGTGTCATGTATGCAGGTAAGTCTATAAATATTTTATCCGCTCCCACTTCTATACTCTCAAAACTGATATTCTGACTCTGCAAATTCAGTACATCAGGCTTCAAAGCATTAATAGCGGTCGCCACATCTTCGATCTCATTATTATCTAAGCGTACTGTTTTTAGATTCAAAAGCTTATCCCAAGATGCAGGAATGACACCCGTAAGTTTACAATATCTCAAATCCAGAGACGCTAAGCTTTCCAAAGCACTCAAGTGCTCCAGATTCGTAGTACTCAAATCATGTGATCGATGCCCATATAAGTGTAATTGTCGTAAAAACTTCAAATCACCAAAAGAAGCAGGAATCGCTCCATTGACTCTATTTCTATCTAAAATAATAGTAGTAACATGGCCATCCTCTAGGCTCACACCATACCAAGCTCCCTCATTCAGGTTATTCGTTTCTACAGGCCATTTATTGATCCAATTATCCCCATTCATCTCCGTATAGAAATCCACCAATGCTTGGTATTCCTCATCAGGCACTGTCGGTAGTACCACGCTTATCGTATCGAACCGAATCGTAGTAGCATTCAATGCCCCATTAATTTGCTGTAAGTACACATCATCTCCAGCACGCATAGAAGCCAGTAATGTTTTAGGAATGACCAAAGTCCCATCCTCATTCATCCTCACATCCCCTACATTTCTATTTCTCAAAAACACTCTCAGTGTCGGCAGATGCGAAAAATCATTCGCTCTTCTATCATACCTCAAAATAGGAGGCAACCTATCAATCACCAAATCCTCTCCTCGATACGTTAATGAATCCAATCGAATGCGCTGAGTATGTAAACTTAGCGACACCGAAGATGCTAAAAACGCCTCTACATCAGTCAACTCATTATCATACACCTGCAATCTGGTTAATGCCGTCATTCCCTCAAAAGACTGTACCAAACTCCCTCGGATTTGGTTCGAAAAAGCGTCAAATTCCTTTACGTTTATCAATCCATTCATCGCATCGGGGATACTAGTAATCTTATTTCCCGAGATCTTAATCGTCTCTAGCGCTACCATCTCTCCTATTTCTTCAAACAGTGCCCCTTCTAGATTATTAATCCCCATGTCCATCACTTTTAACTTCGTTAATTGTGCAAAAGAAGCAGGAATTGTATCCTTTATCTGACAACTATTTAGATTCAAATACTCTAAACTTTCCAAACCACTTAAATGATTCAAATCCGTGTCAGTCAAATTATGAGAACGGTGGCCATACAGGTATAATCGCTTTAAAAATTTCAGATCACTAAAAGAAGCAGGAATCGTACCTACCAACCTATTTCTATCCAAATTGATTTCAGTAACATGGCCATTTTCTAATACCACACCATACCAAGGTCCTTCATTCAGATTATTCGTCTCTACAGGCCATTTATTGACCCAATTATCCCCATTCGTCGCATTATAAAAATCTACCAATGCTTGGTATTCCTCATCAGGTATCATGGGCAATGCGATCAATACCGTAGTAAATCGAATCCTAGACGCTCGAGTCGCACTATTACTAACCTGTTCTAAAAAAACATCATCACCAGGCCGCATAGAAGCCAAATAGCTGTCAGGTATGGTCAGTTTACCTGTTTCATCCATCGTCACATCTCCCACACCTCTATTTCTTAGAAATACTCTAAATGTAGGTAAGTGCGAAAAATCATTTGCACTTCTATTGTACCTCAATATCCTAGGCAGTGAATCCAATACCACATCCGTACCCCGATACGTTAAAGAGTCTAATTGTATACGCTGACTCTGTACATTCAGCGACACCGAAGGAGCTAAAAAAGCATCAATATCCGTCAATTCATTCCCATTCAATAGCAGTCTTTGGAGTGTCTCTATATTTTCTAAAGACGCTATCAAACTTCCATTTATACTATTATTAGCAACCTCTAATGTTTCCAAGTTCGGTAAATTACCGAGGGTTGTAGGTAGACTCGTCAGCTGATTAATAGATACTATTAATGTTTTTAGATTCGTCAGACTATCGATCGTGGTAGGAATTCGTGTCAACTGATTACTAAACATATTCATTGTTTCCAATGCTACGAGTGTTCCCAACTCATCAGGTACTGCACCTTCTAAATTATTACTGCTTACATTCAGTTCTTTCAGGTTTTTTAAATTACTCCACGATGCAGGGATTTCTCCAGTAAGTTGGCAGTACCTTAGATCCAGATACTCTAGGCTTTCTAAACCACTCAAGTTATTTAGATTCGTAAACCTCAGATCATGCGATCGAAACCCATACAAGCTTAATCTTTTTAAGAATTTTAAATTACTAAAAGAAGCAGGAATCGATCCTCTTAGTGTATTTCTATCTAATTCTATTCCTGTTACATGCCCATTATCTAGTGTAATACCATGCCATGCCCCCTGATCTAAATCATTGGTTTCTATAGGCCATTTCTGAACCCAATTTGGCCCACCCGCAGCCATAAAAAAATCTACCAATGCCGTAAACTCCTCATCTGGCACTATAGGCAGTTGTACACTAAATGTATCAAACCGAATCTCAGTACCATTCGCAGCCCCTGAATTGACTTGTCGTAAAAACAATTCATCTCCAAACCTAGCAGAAGTCAGGTAATCCTTAGGGATCGTCAGGGTATGATCTGCATTCATTGTTATATTCCCTCGACTTCTCCTCCGCAGAAAAACGCTAAACGTAGGCAGATGCGAAAAATCATTAGTACTCCTATTATATCGTACGATATTCGGCAGCGAATCTATCACCACATCCGTACCTCGATATGTTAAGGAGTCTAATCGTATACGCTGACTCCGAATATTCAGCGAAACCGAAGAAGCTAAAAAAGCATCTACCGTCGATAACTCATTACTATTTAGTGATAGACTTCTTAATTTCGTTAGCGCTTCAAACGATTTGATCAGACTCCCGCTGATCTTATTAAAAACCGCATTGAAGGTTTCTAGATTCACCAATGTATTGATCGTCGTGGGAATGCTCGTGATTTGATTCGATGAGATATTAATCGACTCCAATGCCACCAACTCCCCTATTTCGTCGAATAATGGGCCTTCTAGCGTATTAATACCTACGTCTAGGATTCGTAATTTTGTTAATTTAGACAATGCCGCAGGAAGCACTCCCGTAAGTCTACAAGAGTTTAAGCGCAGTTCCTCCAAGCTCTCCAAACCACTTAAGTTACTCAGATCCGTAGTACTCAAATCATGAGATCGGTGTCCATAAAGATTCAATCGTTTTAGAAACTTTAGATTCCCAAAAGAAGCAGGAATCGCTCCTATCAATCTATTTCTAGAAAGCGTAATCGCAGTAATATGTCCATCCTCCGACTCCACCCCATGCCAGTTGCCCAGATGTATATCATTGATAGAAATATCCCACTTGGTATTCCAATTATCGCCATTAACTGCATTGTAGAAATCAATCAGTGCCTGATACTCTACAGTACTCACGGGAGTGGTATTTGTAGCCTGTGACCAACTTATAGCGCTGTATAAGAATAGCACTATAAGCCATCTAAAAAGTGTACTCATAATTTGTGTGATTTTGGTTGGTTACGTTTATTAGTAATGTTTATATGGGACACCTTTTAACAGCCATCCCTAGCGTCTTCTTTATGATGAATAAACGAAAATGCACATAGCACGAACCCCATGCAGCCACGCATGATCTAGCATCTGGCAATATACATTTATGTATAAATCATTTTATAATAGCCCCTTACGCAACAAAAGTAACAAAATACAGCACAGTAACATACGGGAAAACACCCCTTTTTTAGGTAGGGTAATTCTGGGCGTTCCCTCCGATTCAGATCGGAGGTCGGGCTATCCGCTACAATTCCTCGCCCCTCCTAAGGTCGGTGCTGTGGGATTTCCACTCCTATCCCTAACGCGAAAAATCAGTAAAAAATAAATACATCATGTTTAATGATATGTAATTGAGAGGTACAACAGTTGTGGATGATTTCAGCACTTATTAGCTATATTTTATGCACCGCGCTGCTTTTTCGTACTTTTTCAACTATCTTTTAATATTGTAGTTACATATTCAAAACGATGTTCGTAATTTCCATCAGAATCTTTATAAGTCAAATAGCATAAAGGCACATGAATATCTTTAATGTTATTCTCATATTTTTTAAACACTTTTTCAAGTAGTTCTATTTGCTCTACTGTTTTTGTCCAAATAACAGGTTGTATTGTCAAGTCATAAGATGGATTATGGAAAAATGTCTTTTTATGCTTTTCTCTAAATTTACAACTAAGAAAATATTCTATTTCGTCTGTCGATGTAAAATTTCTATTTTGGATATGGATATTTACTATTTCTACTAAGAATTTTAGTCCGTCATTTTTTCTTTTTAGAAACAGATCAGCTCTAACATTATTATGCGAATAAATTTTTTCTTCAATATTTAACAATTCAAAATTCCCATTTGATTTATAAGCATTTAAAGTAGCTATCTCTCCAATAAAATTTAAGTATTTATAGTCAAAATTTGTCAATAAACATTTAACCATCTTATGAGTGAATTCTAGTTCTTTTTTTGTTAACCTATAAAATAGTTGTTTGAATGTAGAATTATAAAAGTCAAACATCCCAAACGATTTTTCATTTTTAAGAATAAATTGAACAATTAGTGAAAAAATATTTACATCTATTAATTCACCATTTTTATAATTATCTTTTCTAAATTCTTGATGTTTTTTAAGGTTCTTGTTAATCTTTGTCCAAGAGATTTCTTTTCCATTTAATAACTTTATCAAATACGGCATTTGAGTTTCTAATATAGCTTTTACGTCATATTTTATATCTGGTCTAATCATCTTGTTTTAGAAGGATAGTGGGTATGAAACATGACAATCCGAAAACTTAGTTATTGTACATGGCTGCATAACTTTTTATTTCGATAAATGCATTTTCGAATTCTAATGAGTCAATAATTGGTTTTTCGATACTAACTTTTTCAGTTGTTTTTTCCAGAATGAAAAGTACCAAGTCGAAGAAGTACTAAATTTATTAGGTAGTCCATTTCTCGAATAACTTCCTAAAGGTTATAATTAAATGGTAAGGTGCTGGAATAATCATTAAAACAGCTAATATTTTGTAATACCACTCAAAATCTAAAACTAAAATACTCCCCCAAAATATTGTATACAATATCATCATTATTACACTTAAATACTTAACTAACCATAATTTAACAGAAATAACAGGCGATAGTATCAGAAAAAGAGATAATACAAAAAGAGCTATTGCGAAATGAGTAGTGTCACCCAAATCGATTATATTCAAGAAAATATCGGAGATTAGAAAAAGAGAAACGTTGAAGGCGATAAATAGCGCCCAAGTAATATAGTTTTCTTTTTTATTCTGAACACTCATTTTTATTAATGAAACTTTGGTGAGTTTTTTAAATAGTTGGTAACAGTTATATATATGTAATAAAGGTAGCTATATTTCCCTTACCTATTCAGTTATCCAAAGCATTTTTAATTCTTTGTAATGCATTCGTTTACTAGCGATCGTCTATGACAGGTGTCGTTACAGCTAATCAGCGCATAAAGAACTGTATAGATTTTTTTGCCCCTCTATATGTTCCCCTGTTTAGTGGTATGTATGGTTTTTTTAAGGTTCTACATTCCTTACAGGGCGTCCTTGTGCCGTTGATCGATACAGAACCTCTGCGGGAAGCATATACCATGCCATTGGTCGATGCAGAACCTCCGCGGGAGACATACACCATGCCGTTGATCGATGCAGAACCTCCGCGGGAAGCAGCTACTACAAATTTGTAATCCGATTTTATAAAGTGGTACAAATCAAAACGAATTACTTGGATAATAGGGATTTCGATAACACGGAAATGTGTTCCGTGTATAACGTATGGATGGCAGCTCTCTTATTTCGGGGTACAAAGCCTCTTCTGCAAATTTGCAACTTATACTCACTAAGCAACTGTTACAGCTGATCGCTAAGCGGTAATATATTCTACAAAAAGAAACCAGTTATAGCACTGTAATTAATTCTTATCATTCAGTGAGTATTTGCTTACTCTTATGGAAGTCCGAGTTACAAACTCGAACTAGCGCATATGATAACCTAGCGGGGTTAGCGGTATGTTATTCTTTAAGGTTTTTATTAATCCAATCATAACTAGAGTTAAAAATAATCACCTTTAATTTATCGTCTTCAAATTTGAAAATTGTTTCAGCTTCTCCTAATTCATCCTCACTTATTGAAAACTGTTTTACTTCATTTAATACCTCTGTTGGGTTAAAAAATTGTTGTAAAAACTTTATTTTACTCAATCCAATTTCAGCCCTTTTATCATCTAAATCTTTTTCGTCAAGTATTTCACCATAAACTAAATTCATTCTGTCAACTTTCGGGTGATTGTTATAGTACTCCTTGAAAAATGATTTTTTAGATTTATACACAAATACAGTATCTATGTTACCCTCAGGGTTATAAATTTCGATGTCTTTTTCAAAGTTAGAACGAATTATTGATTCTGAGAGATCAATTATTTCGTCATAACAACACATACTCAAAGCTCCATCGGAAAAAGAAGCTATATAATCATTGATATCAGATGATAAAATTTCATCGAGATTTAGCCTATCGTCAGAGATTATAATGCTTTCTTTTTTAGTATCAGAAACATAAGTGTTTTGCTCAATGTTTTCCACTTCACTTTGTGATTCAGACTCATTTATTTTATTAGATTCAGTTTTCTTTTTATCTATCTTACAGGAACTTAAATTCAGTATAATTAATAATAGAATAGAGAAGTATTTCATTTTGAGTTTTGTAATTACCGCTAACGCCTCATATATGAATGGTACACGCTGATGGGCTTTGTCTATTGCAGCTAGTACAAGTCAATTTTCTGAGAATTGAATCTAATTTTTGTTTTTGAATCAGAGTCAATTTCGAAGAAATTGGCGACTATATAAATATACGAAACCCTTGAATCTAATCAACTACCTCGCATGATTTTATACATATTGTTAGCTGACGTTTTTTTCTATTTTTGGGTATTTGATGTTTATTTCTTTTGCTAGTTTTATTATGTAATTAGGGATTTCTTCTAAATAAATATTCACTTTATCAACTAAAGTTTTTCTGTCGAATTTTCTGGATGATTTTAAATTTAATGTCTTACTTAAACTGTACTCCTGAATGTATGAATGTTTCAAATCATTACATATATTTCGTAGTTGAATAATACTTTGATATCCGTCAATTTTAGAAATGTAAATACCATTTTTTTTGAAACCTTTTTTGAAATCATCAAACTTTGGACTGTTCAGTAGATCAATTTGAACTTCGTTGTCTATATGTGCCAGAAATTCATGATGATAAATCTCTACGATTCTGTTTAATTCATAAATAGTATATTCAACTGCTTTTAAATAAATATGATATTCATACTTCTTAGATTCATTATCATTTGTCCCATATCTGTCAAAAAATTTTTTCTTTTGTATTTGAAAAGTTCTTTCACCTTTTTGAGCAACTCTGACGAATTCAATCAGTTTACGAACCTTTGAGTTTAGTTTTAATGAGATTAGTCCAATATTTAGTGCTGAGCGAATTATTTCAGTTTCCCCATTTTCATCATATCGGGTTATACTTCCTTTAGGTAGTTTCATTATTTTAGTTTACTCTTAAATGTGTGCTAACAATTATATATACGTAATAAAGGTAGCTATATTTCTAGTATCCGTTTAATTATCCAAAGCATTTTTAATTGTTTGTAATGCATCTGCTTGCTAGCGATTGTCTACGATGGCTATCGCAACAGCTAATCAGTAAATAAGGGATTGAAATATCTAGTTTTGTTATGACTATTTTTTAAAAACTGAAATCCCTACCCTTGTATCATTACTGTTCTAAAAATCATTTGCCCGCGTTAGGGATAGGAGCGGCATCCTTTTGGTAGCACCTTAGTGCTACCAAAAGATACAGCGGATAGCCCGACCCCTGTGGTAACGCCCTAGTTATGTAAGCTGTTTTTCAAAAGTTTCTGAATCCTTAAAGGCACAAAGATTACCGTCTGGATCAAAAAACTTAGCTACTGTACCCCAAGAATGTTCTTGATAATCTACTTGTATACCTTTATCGGTCAGTTTTTGAGCTATTTTTTTTACATCTTGTACATTCATACGCAAACAAGTTTTAATCCGATCTTGCTCAGTATGCACTCCGTTAAACGTATCATCCACTTCTACCATTAAATATGCCTCGCCAAACTCAAAACATGTTAAACTATCCGTAGTGAATAGTACGCTGAGTCCTATGCTATTTTGGTAAAATTCTACACACGCTTTATACTTAATCGTATACAATATAATTCCTGTTCTATCTAATTTCATGTGTATTGTTTTTTAGTCAAAATGTGTTGATGCTTAGAGGACAGTTGGCTAGTAATTTATTTCATTTTTACTGCATCCTAAATCTTCTCTAGACACCATATCATTATTAGGAAAGCAAGCTCCAGAGGGCAATACATCGGGAGTATAGCGGTCTAACTCTGGGTCTCTTAAAGCATTGGTTATAAATTCTGTGAGGTTTTGTATTTCTTGGTCTGTTAAGTCTATAGCTCCGAATTGCGGTGCTAAATTCTCTGCAGATACGTTGGGGTTTTGTGGAATACCGTTATTCTTATAAACAATCACATCTCGTATGGATGTAAAAGTACCTCCGTGTCCATAGAATCGTTGGTCGGCTAAATTGTATAATGTTGGGGTTTTAAACTTATAATCATCTTCTTTTTTCTTGGTAAATCCTCCACGACCTTTCTTTACATTTTCAAAACCTTCTGTATCTACTACCAATGCAGTATTCGTATTGTCAAAATCCCCCATCCCAAATGCGTGGAATTTCTGATCATTTAGAGCGGGTCCGGTATGACATTCAAAACATTTCCCTTTTCCAAAGAATACAATAGCTCCTTTTTTTTCTGTTATCGAGAGTGCGTCTCGCTCTCCCCGTAGCCAAGATTGCCAAGAAGATTTATTGGCCATAACGGTTCGTTCGTAAGCAGCTATGGCCAATGCTGCTGTATGAGTTGTGTATCTATCTGCTACTGCGATATCGGAAAAGGCTTTATCAAATAAGGCTGTATAACCGAGCTCTTTTACAACTGTGGAATCTATTTTTAATCGATGTACTCCCTGCCCTTTTATAGCTTGGACTTCTACCCCTTGTAAGCCTAAAAAATTTTCTGGTATTTTGTCCCAACTTGCTTCCGTACCTTGGTTAGTGCCTGTACCTCCGAACTGCCCATTCCAGAGCATTACATCTTGATATGCTACATTGAGTATGGTTGGTGATTTTATAGGTTGTATATCTACTAATGCTACAGCTACAGACGGGTCTATCACTCGGGCTTCTCCAGATACGCCATACCCTATACCACACTCTCCGATACCTTGTCTAACGCCTGCACTAAATCCTGCTTTATGCTGATGACAGGAAGCACAGGAATAGGTGCCTCTCATGTGTGCTACTTTTGGGGCCTGAGCGGTGCCTGTTTCATGCATTAAAAACTTACCTAATGCTACTTTTTCTTTGGTGATCGGGTTCTTGGGATCTTGTGGTATATTCTCTAAATCATCACTATCAGGCAGTTTAAAAAAAGAAAATCCCTGTTTTTCTGAAATATTATCTAGCATAGACGCTAATTCTAGATCTACGCTTTCAGGGATGTTACTGTATTCATCTTCTGTACAGGAAGAGTTCATAGATAGTACTAGGAGTACACTCAAAAAAGTAATTTTTTTCATTCTTTATGGTATAATTGTTTTACTATAATAGAAGTGATTTTCAATTTTTTCGATTTGCTATAAAAACGATCTTTTGCACACAAATTTTGCGATTTTTTAGTTCCTTAGCCCTGCTATGTAGCAAAAAAATCACTGTATTTGATGACGAAATCTGTGTTTTTCGCTGAAATCAAAAAAGTGTAAACCACTTCGTAAAGTAAAACAAAACAGTCTAAATATTACTTGGGAAAAATTCACTTTTAGATAAGCGTCATAATTAATCGTTAAAAGAACACTAGTTACTGATGTGTATTTAGGATAGCAAGATAGTACACACTGTTACTTAATTTTGGATACATCAGTAGCAGGGATTTTACGGCTACTTTTGTATATTTAGCACTTACACCACACAGATGCTTTTAACCACATTTTTTTCTACACGCACACTATGGATCATTAGCTGTCTTAGTATCTTCATAACTAATACGCTGAACGCGCAAAACAGTGTAATAGACTCCATTTATGTAGCGACCCAATTAAAGAAAGGAGATTCTTTAAAAAGCAGCAAAGAGTACGATCTAGCATTAAAAACCTATAAAGATGTATTAACATCTAATCGTATTGACATATCCGAAAATACACCCACTCTTGGAAGGCTCTATTTTAATCTCGGATATGTTTGTATGAAACTAGGGTTATTTAATGAGGCATTAACATACCAAACAGAAGCCCTGAGAATCAGAACTTGTATATATGGAGAATTACACGAAGATGTCGCTAGTTCCTATATACAAATAGGTAATATATATTCTTATTCTCTTAATTTTAAATCAATACTTGAGTATTATGAAAAAGCATTAAACATCAGGCAACAGATACATCCTAAACACCATCGATTTATTGTAGATTCATATATAAGCATTGCAAACGCTTATTTACATCAGAAATCGATTAAAAAGGCTATTTTATATTATAACAAAGCACTAGAAACTGACAAACATAATAGTAATCAACACAATAGAAGTGTTATCTACAATAATTTATCTGTTTGCTATAACTATCTAAAAAACAAAAAACAAGCTGTATTTTTTGCAAAAAAATCATTCGCATTAAATAAAGAGGAGAGCTATAAAAGAAAAGCTATGATATTTGAATACGCAAGAGAATATCACAGAGCTATTTATTTTTATAAAAAAGCTATCAAATCACAAAAAAATGCCTACAGAAAAGCTAATTTTAGTTTCGATATTGGAACTATTTACAGAGATATCAAAGAATATAAGAATGCACTTCCTTATTATCGTAAAGCCTTACATTTATACGATTCTACAGTAGGAAAAAAAAACTATGATGTTTCTAATAGCTATAGCGAGCTTGCTAAAGTTCATTTTCTACAACAAGAATATACTACGGCTATTACCTATGGAGATAGTGCCCTTGTAGCTGGTACCTCCGAGCATCATAGTGAGAAAAAAATGATCCCCTCCTTATTTACTAATCAAGAACTACTGCTAGAGATTTTATTCTACAAAGCCCAATCATATAAAGCACTGTATCAACAGACGCGTTCTTTCACTGCTTTACAGAAAGCTGTAAAAACATTTAGGCAAGCACATGCCTGTATTGTCTATACCCGCGAACAACTGACGAATCATTATGATCAACTGTCATTTTCTAAGATGTCTAAAGAAGTATATGCCGATGCGATAGATACACATCTACTGCTGTATCAGTATACACAACGCCCAAAAGATATATCTGGGGTGTTTTTTTATATAGAGCAGAGCAAGGCCAATACGCTCAAGGGACTGATCAAAGACAGTAAAGCCAAGAAATACGGAAACATCCCTACACATGTACTCACATTAGAACGTGATCTAAAAGAAAAGAAAGCAGACCAACAATCCCGACTCAATACTGCATCGCTAAAAAAAGAAGTGGATACTATAAAAATTGCTGCTCATAAAAATCAATTGTTTGACATCACACGACAACAGGATTCTCTAAAATTGATCTTAAAAACGCAGTATCCTAAATACCACCGACTGATATACAATGATACACTCCTTACATTGGCACAAACACAAAAACGATTGGACGCTGCTACAAATATCTTACAATATTTTGTACAGGATAGTAGTGTGTATATCCTAACAATTGCTAAAAACCAATGTAGCGTTCGGAAACAAACGATTAGTGCGCTCTCTGACAAGATTACTACCTTTAAAAAAGCAATTATTGCTAAGGATCATAAAGTATATCAAAAAACTGCCCACGACTTATACCAACACCTCATTGCCCCTGTAAAAGAACAGCTAACAGGTAGTAGACTGCTTATTGTACCTGATGAGGAGTTATGGCAATTGGATTTTGATCTTTTGCTGACCAAACCTACCAATACGAAGCATCCCAACAATTTTCCATACCTACTCCGAGATTATGCTATTAGTTATATAAATGCTACGAGTTTACTCAGGGACTACGATCGTACTGCTGCGACTGCAAAAAATACGCTTCGCGAATGTTTGGCTTTTTCGTATGCTAGCGATGACCAAAACACTACAGACGCCACTACGCTCAGATTATCTACCTTGCGCAATACGCATACGCCGCTACCCGGAACGAGTAAGGAAGTAAAAGCGATCGCTGATATCGTAAAAGGCACTTATTATTATGGAAAGCAGGCACTAGAAACCAATTTTAAAAAGCATGCGGGACGTTACAATATGTTGCATCTAGCGCTACATGGCGAAATAGACGCTAAACAACCAGAAAATTCTAGGTTGATTTTTTCTAAGGGTAACGATTCTATAGATGATCACTCATTGTATGCACATGAATTATACGCACTAGATTTACCCGCTGAATTGGCAGTTTTAAGCGCCTGTAATACGGGAACAGGAAAAATCGCAACAGGTGAAGGGGTGATGAGTTTGGGTACTGCTTTCCAATATGCTGGCACGAAAAGTCTGGTATTAACACGATGGGAAGTATCAGACATGACAACTCCTCAACTAATCAAGAATTTTTACCAACAACTAAAAAAAGGGGCTCCTAAAGATATTGCGCTACAGAAGGCGAAACTCCAATACCTAGAAGAGGGGCATATCCAAAGGCTAGATCCCTTCTATTGGAGTAGCTTCTATGTTTTGGGTGACCACAGCCCTATTCAATTATCTAATACAAACACTGCTTATTATTGGGTAGCGATATTGATCCTTTGCTGCCTTCTGACAGGAATACTCATGTATAGAAGAAAAAAGCACCGCTACAGAGAGCATACCTCATCTCTTTAATAAGGTTTCCATCATCAGATCACTGATTCGTGTAGGTTGTGTATTCTTAAAGGCGATTAACTGTAGGATCTGTGCTTCGGTAATTGCTTCTTTGGCTTGGGCAAGTCCATCAAAAATGACTTGTAATACTGCTTCGGAGGGAGTGTCTTCTAATAACTTAAAATACAATGCTATGGTTTGTACACGTTTGTAACGTGTAGTGCCGCCAAACTGCTGTATGGTCTTTAGCCCTAGTAACTGTTCTTCTTCGTTTTTGGATACTGCGAGATCATATGCTTTGCTAAACACTACATTGTACGGAATGCTGCGTAACTCTGCTACTAAAGAGTCGTACTCCTCCAGAGTGTCTGTAGGAGTGATTAATTTTCTAAACAGTGTTTTGTAATAAGAAACATCACCTTGCATGATACATCATTTTTGGGAACTCATCTCGGTTCTGAAAATAAGTTCAATTTATAAAAAGTATCCCTTGGTCTATATCCAAAACCAATAAAAGTGTATTGTATTGCTTTTCTAACCCGAATAACGAAGTGCGACTGCATAAAAATAGGATAAAAATGAGGGTTGATCGCTATGCCGAGAAATAGTATCTTCGCTACGATGAATCCGACTATTTTACAAACTCCTATCGATTATCTTAAGGGTGTAGGACCTTCTAGAGCTGATCTATTAAGAACTGAGTTAGGTATCCATACGTATCAGGATTTAATCAATCTATTCCCGAATCGCTACATCGATAAAACCCAGTACTATAAGATCAATCAGCTACAGCGCTCTGCTGCTGAAGTGCAGGTGATTGGCACAGTAGTTTCGCTAGAAATGGTGGGACAAAAACGAGGAAAACGCCTGGTGGCTAAATTTATAGATGATACGGGGCAGCTAGAATTGGTATGGTTTCGAGGGCATAAGTGGGTAAAAGAAAATATAAAACTACATACGCCCTATGTGATTTTTGGCAAAACGAATTATTACAACGGGTTTAGTATGCCGCATCCAGAAATGGAACTGGTGGCTACGCACGAAAAAAGCCTAAAAATAGCGATGCAGCCTATTTATCCTTCTACCGAGAAGTTATCGAATAGAGGCATTACCAATAAGGCGATCAGTAAAATGATGCAGCAATTGTTTATCGATACGCAAGTACGTCTATATGATACCTTATCTGCTGAAATCCGCTCTGAACTGAAATTGATCTCTAAGAGCGAAGCGATGCTGAATATCCATTTTCCTAAAAATCAGGAATTACTTGCCAAAGCGAAGTTTCGGCTTAAGTTTGAGGAACTTTTTTATATCCAATTACAGCTCATTACTAAAAAACTGAGCCGTAAGCAGAAGATCAAAGGCTATCCATTTACGCTAGTAGGTGATTATTTTACTACCTTTTATAACCACCACCTTCCCTTTGCTCTGACGAATGCGCAGAAACGAGTGATCAAAGAGATTCGCAAGGACATCGGTAGCAGTGCCCAGATGAATCGATTGCTACAGGGAGATGTAGGCTCTGGAAAAACCATTGTAGGCTTTATGTCTATGCTACTGGCATTAGATAATGGTTTTCAGGCATGCTTAATGGCGCCCACCGCTATCTTAGCCAATCAGCATTATCAAGGTATTCTAGAACTTACAGAAGGACTAGACATCCAAGTAGAATTACTGATGGGAAGTACCAAGGCTAAAAAACGAAGAAGTATTCATGAAGCATTAGAAGACGGTAGCCTACATATCTTGATTGGTACACATGCGCTATTAGAAGACAAAGTAAAATTCCATAATTTAGGATTGGCTATTATCGATGAGCAACACCGATTTGGTGTGGCGCAGCGTGCTAAATTATGGCGAAAGAACAAATACCCGCCTCATATACTGGTCATGACGGCCACTCCGATTCCTAGAACACTGGCGATGAGCCTGTATGGAGATTTAGACATCTCGGTGATTGATGAGTTACCGCCTGGTAGAAAAGCGATCAAAACGGTGCACCGATATGATAGCAATCGCCTAAAAGTGTTTCGGTTTATCACGGATGAAATCAAAAAGGGTAGACAGATCTATATTGTATACCCATTGATCAAAGAATCCGAAGCGATGGATTATAAAGATCTGATGGATGGGTATGAAAGTATCGCCCGCTCATTTCCCCCACCCGATTATCAGATCTCTATTGTACATGGGCAGATGAAGGCTGCGGATAAGGATTATGAAATGGAGCGTTTCGTAAAAGGAGAAACTCAGATTATGGTGGCTACTACTGTAATCGAAGTAGGTGTAAATGTACCGAATGCCAGTGTGATGATTATAGAAAGTGCAGAACGTTTTGGACTATCGCAATTACACCAATTACGCGGACGCGTAGGAAGGGGTGCTGAGCAAAGTTTCTGTATTTTAATGACTGGGCATAAACTATCATCTGATAGCACTACGCGTTTAGAAACTATGGTACGTACCAATGATGGGTTTGATATTGCTGAGGTAGATTTAAAACTTAGAGGCCCTGGAGATATTATGGGTACACAACAAAGCGGTGTTTTAAATCTAAAAATAGCCGATATCGTGCGTGATAATGATATCTTACAGACGGCACGTTTTTATGCTACCAAAATACTGAATGAAGATCCTACGCTACAATTAGAAAAAAATAAGGTACTTCTATTTACCTATCAGCAATTGGCTAAGCATAAAAATATATGGAATTATATCAGCTAATGAATCTATTACTGCGTTTGTTGTCTCTATAAAACAATATACCCGCTTTACTATAAATCACTACACTGCTGACTATCAACATAGAGGTTATTATGAAGTGGTTTAAACTTTTTATAATTTGCTATAAAAACGATCTTTTGCACCCAAATTTTGCAATTTTTGAGTTCCGTAGCGCTGCTATGCAACAAAAAAATTACTGCATTTGGTCACAAAATCTTCGATTTTCGCTGAAATCAACAAAGTTAAAATCACTTCTATAAAACGGGTATAGACTTGCAAAAATGTTACTCTTAGTTATTGTGTGGGTCAAAATTAGTGATTGTGAACTCCTCCCACGTATCAATTTCTGTTCTATTTAAGTTCATCGGGCGCTCTCCGTTTTCTGAAGTCAAGTAACGTGCTACTTTGTATTTTGAGATGAAATATTTCCCACTAGGTCTTGGGTATCTGCTAATCCAAAAAGTCATAGCGTCTTTGCGATCTGCATCACAATACAATGGCGCTACATCTGGAGACACATTACTACCTGTAGACTCATCTACACGTACATACTTCCCATTATTCCCCCTGATCTTGTAACCATTTACAGTTGTACGAACTAATTGGAAGGTCTCCCAAGTATCTGCTACGGTACGATTACAAGTCATTGGTGCTTGTCCGTTTTCGCTACTGATAAACTTTCCATTGTTTCCTTGTATCGTTACGTTACTGTAAATAATTTCTGGAACCTTGGCTACGTTTTCTGTTGTTGCTGTTTCCTCTGGTGTATTATTTGTCTCTTTTTCGCAAGAAATTGAAAAAAATGACACTACAGATACTAAAAGAAGAATTTTGGTGTTTAGTAAAATTGTTTTCATAATTGGTTATAGTGTTTAATTAATTTGATGGGGGAAAATTACAAATTTGACACTCTCGAAAACGCAACTTTTTTTACTTATCGACCAAGGGAGTCTATCTTAGACAAAGGGGATATTTTTTTGTTTTTTAGGTTTTATATAACGCGAAAAATTCCTTCATTTCTATATACTGTATATATACAAATGATGTTAGATTTTTTCTTAACATGGATGAATTTGAATCCTAAAAAGTCAGTTGATTTAAAAAATCAACAAAACACCTCACTCCCAGTAAAAACAACACCTCCCAAGTTTTTTACTACAGAAGACAACACGCAATAAAAACATTATTTTTTTACACAAAGAGTGTTATCTTTTTTTGTGAAAAAACAAGAAACATATCATTTTTTTAACATCAAATTTCACAAAATAACAATCTTATAAAATGCTTATTAGTGGCATTATTTTTTTAAGCATCCAATACTATACAGCTCTTAAAAAAATGGTATTCGCAGCTTATTAACAAATAGCTTTTATAGATAATCTTATTATAACAATACCACTCATTATTTTATAAGTAATATTTTAATGAATGTAGATACGACACTTGTATGCAGCATCATTCATCGAGGGCTAAAATGTATACTGAAATTGCGTTAGGGATAGTAATGGAAATCCCGCAGCACGACCTTAGGAGTGTGAGGAATTGGAGTGGATAGCCCGACCCCTTAGGGTAACGCCCAAAAAAGAAGTCAACGAATGCAACTACTATATAGTGCTGATCGTTTATAAAAACCTAAATCATTTTATTTCTATAATTCATAAGGCACTGTACTTTGTTCTCTTTGTAGAATTTGGTTTGTTGCCATGCTGGGATACTGTATTTAGTCATCACTCTAGTTGTTGGGTCTTCTTTTTTCTGTGGTGGGATGTCTAATAATGCTATAGCATCTTCGTATTTTTTATTGATATACCTAGGCGTTCCTTTATACAAATCGGTCATTGCAATTCTTAGTTTTTCTTTTTGAGTGCGTACAATAGCAATATCTATATCTCTACAAGTTATATCTTGTGTCAATTCATCTAATTGCTCCTTGATCACTAATAGTGTTGATGCTGCATCGACATGCTTAACAACGATGTTAGCAAGATTGTATTTCTTAAAATAAAGATGCAACATAAACATACAGGCTGCTACTATAAATAGTGTGATACTACTGATTGAATAGGAAGTATATCCCATGGCTACAATACTACCCAGTACTGCTCCGCCTATCATCGTTTGGGAACTGATAAAGAGGCGTATTTGTTTCTGTAATAAATGGCCACATTTTCGCTGTGTCGTATGTAATAAAAAAGAGCGTTCTGCTAATTGCTCTAATTGTGTAATAATAGATACTGATTCTGGAAATCGATACCCGAATATTTCTCTCCATTTTTGATGCGCTGCCCATGTTTTTCCTGAAGCCGCTAATGCAATGGCTGTTTCTGCTTTATAGTGAGCAATAATCGCATTGTAAATAAACTTATTAGAATTACGAATCTTAAGATCACCCCCTATGGAACACCATTCGGTGATGGTAGGATTGATCGCCATAATGTATTCAAAAAATGCCAAACACATTTTATCAAAATCTGAATAAGATAGGAACTCCCCTTTTCTAGAGGCTAGAAAACGATATACCAAAATATCTATCAATGTATTTTTAATCGCTACATTACAGGTTTGTTTCCATGCTTTGACCATTCTACACAGTTTATGAAAAACGGCATTGAATGTTTCGTCTGCTAGCTTGATAGCATCTACTTCTAAGGCATAATTAATTTTTTTCCAATGATCTACTGTGTATATATACGTATTACCATCTTTTAGAAAAGAAGGAATTATCTCGAATAACATGCCATCTGAAAACTTGACCAAAATGATTTTCTTTTTTGTATCGATGCGAGTTTTTGGGTAAATGGTCGTAATAGCCCTGCGCATGTCTTCTAAACAGCGTACCAATCCACTCTCATTGCATATTTTATAGGTTTCTTGTAGATGTGATGGCATTTCGAAAATCATACGAAATGCTTGTACATTATCATTGGCGGTGCCTCTTCCATAACACCCCACAAAAACACCCCCGTAGTTAGTGGTTAGATCCCAAAAATCTTTGTTTAGCTTTTTGGTAATTGCATGATGTCGCAATGTAATGATGGATTGCTTTTTAGATGAAATCTTTAAAGTGTCACAAAATATATTAAAACTAGCAGATGTACTCATTGGGTCTCGGTTGTTAATTAGCAATGGGGCTGAAAAGGTGGTTGAAAATTCTTTGATGCCCCTGTAGTCATTACTACAAAACTGTTGTTTCAGGTTTATTTCCTCATCGGTTCGTTATTGGTATACAACACAATTAAACACTTCTTCAAAATCCTATTAAACAACTATATATTAACACCTTAGAACTTATAACTAATCAAATTTACAAACAAAAACAGAAACCTATTTATGGAAATACCGTATATAAAATAGAGAAAATTCCCCAAAAAAGACTTTAAACCACTGCGAATCCTTTGTCTTACAGGAAGAAACGGATTACATAACAAAATGGAAAAATCTTTTTTTTAACATTTACAGCAGTTATTTTGTGTTTTTCATCGTATAAAACTAGTACAAAACACAAGAAAAGAAAGCCTTTTCTTACCAACAGATGTCGTTTATACGACAGATACTTACTAAAAAACAGTAGTTAACAGCCAATTAAAAGGAATATTCACCATCAAAATGATTATCTCATTGTAAATTCTTCGCTAAAATTCGTGACAAAATCTCGAATGCATTTTTTTTGCAAATCTGCTGTTCTAGTCACTAGGTAATGACTCCGTTTTAAACCTTTTTTACCTATTTGCTTATACACCAATTGATCAGTTAGTTGGAAAGCGTTTAGGGTCCATTTAGGGACACACATAATTCCCTGATTCGCTTGTACCATGGCCAATGCTACTTCTGTTAATGGAATGGCTGTGATTTTTGCAGGAGTTACCTGATGCGGGTGTAAAAAATGCTGATATACAGCGACTGTGTTTAATGGGTATGAATGAATCAATAAGTGAAGTTTTTGGAAATCAGTAGCATCTATATATGCTGATGAAGCGTATGGATGCTCTTTATGCATCAATGCAAATACCTCATCATTAAAAGTTTCGATACTCGTTAATGATGGCTCAGTAGCTTTAGAAGATACGATAGCTATGTCTATTTCATTAGTAACTAGCTTGTCGATCGGTTGGTGTGTAGCTTCTAATACCAAATCTAACTGTATCTGAGGATATAGCAACTGCATTTTTTCTATAAAATGAGGCAATCCCTGATAAAAAGAATAGCATTCTGTACTGAGCTTGATCGTACCTGCCGCCCCCTCTCGTAATCTAGCGATTGCTTGCATACCTTCTTCTAAATTGTCTAAGATTCTGCAGCTCAGCGCATAGAGTTCTTTGCCTTCTTCTGTCAATTGCCATTGATTTCTAGAACGATGAAATACTTTGTATCCTAATTGATTTTCGAGTTCTCTGAGCTGATGACTGAGGGCTGACTGTGTAACGAATAAGGTAGCCGTAGCATTGGCAATACTACCCTTTTCGGCAATTGTTTTGATCAATCTAAAATATTTCATTTCCATACCGTAAAAATACATGAAGTGGTGTAGACTTTTTTGATTTCGGCGAAAAACAAAGAACTTATGATTACATACTTGCATGTGGCTATCCTACAAGAAGTAAAAAACGCTCCTTAAATTCCCTGATTTTTTTTCATATGGCATTGCAAAATATTCATTTACACCATATAGGTGCCATAAATATCCCTTTCTATATTTACTACTCATTTAAAACACAATAGTATGCAACAACAAATTGATTTTTACTTACAGAAATTAGCCTACGAAATAGATGCTGCCGACCTTTTTACTGCTTTAACTACTACTGATCAGTATGTGGTTATCGATACCCGAAAAGCTAGTGCCTATAAAGCAGAGCATATTCCTAATGCGATCCACGTACCACATGCTACTATGAATCAAATGACTACCCAAGAGTTAGATCCCTCTAAGACATATGTAGTATATTGCGATGGTATCGGCTGTAATGGATCTACCAAAGGAGCTTTACTGATGACGAAGCTAGGATTTACCGTACGTGAACTTATCGGAGGACTCCAATGGTGGAAACAAGATGGATATGCAACTGCTGGAGATACTGCTGCTACTGGCACTCCCCTAGATTGTAATTGCTAAATATGTAATTGACACAAAAAATATGTTACTTTACACCTTATTAGTCACAACACCTATGCAATGGAATATGTATACATAGCTACCACAGATTCTTATTATCCAAAAGCTGTAACACTTAGAATTACTGCTTTTTTTAAAGGCATGAAGGATGCACTAGCTCTGATCAATGATGCTGACGAAGCTATAGGAATCCATCTAGTTACTATAGATAATCAGCATGTTATTGGTACAGGTAGACTAAATATCAAAGAAAAAACAGCAATCATATCGCAAATGGCTATAGATCCTATGCATAGAAATCAAGGCATTGGACATACGATTCTGAGCATGCTGATGGAACAAGCCATGGCTGCTGATGTGACTACTATTGAGTTATCCGCTAGAAAAACCGCCATCTCTTTTTATGAGAAAAAAGGGTTCATTCCCACAGGTACTATCTATCGATCTGCTAAAACGGGTATTTTACATCAAAAAATGACCTATAAGGTAGTAGCCACAAATAGCATTGTTGTATAAGCCACCAATAGTACCATATGTTTCATACAATAGCTACTTTTCTGCGATATATGATCACTAAGACCAGTAGAATTTACTGGTCTTGTATCCCTATAATTCTTATACCCAGCTTACGACATCCAGATGCTAGTTTAGACATCAATATACACGATACCTATATTGTGGTGCTATACTTACATCTTGCCATACTAGCAAGTATATACTTTGTATTCATAGGAGGTATATATTGGCTACTAGAGAAATTCAATCGAAAGAAAATTACGTGGCTGACCATAACCCACCTTATCACTACGCTTGTTGGGATCCAGCTAATGACTTGGGTTCCTTTTATACCTTATACGCTACACCAAACACAGCGTTCGTTTATATATCTAGACAGTATAGCTACCTATACGCTGCTCATATATATGCCTTTTCTTATTTTCGGTATAGGACAACTCCTATTTTGCATTCAGTGTAGCATCGGTATTCTTTATAAAAATACTTAGGATTACTCTACCAATGCATAGGATTGTTTAGCAATTTCTAATTCTTCATTAGTAGGAATCACTAGGGTTTTTACACGTGCGGAGGCAGCACTAATATCTCTATTTTCTTTGGATCGCACCTCATTTTTAGTAGTATCAATAGCGATTCCTAAGTAATCGAGATCTGCACATACTAGCGCTCTCATGTACGAAGAATTCTCGCCGATCCCAGCAGTAAAGATAATCGCATCTAATCCATTCATACTCGCTGCATAAGCACCTATGAATTTTTTAATACGATATGCATTCATGGCCAATGCCAATTGGCAATCTTCATTCCCAGCATGTGCCGCAGCTTCTATATCTCTAAGATCGCTATAGCCTGTGAGACCTAGCATCCCACTTTCTTTTTGTAATAATGTATTTACTTTCTCTAGCGAATAGCCTAACGCATTGACCATATGAAAAATAACCGCAGGATCAATATCCCCACAGCGTGTTCCCATGATCAATCCATTCATCGGTGCAAATCCTAGCGTATGATCTATACTCTTTCCATCCTGAATCGCAGTCATACTACAGCCATTTCCTAGATGTATGGTAATCAATTTTCTACTCGCAGCTCCTAATAACTTAATGGCCTGCTCAGATACATATTTATGGCTCGTACCATGAAAACCATAGACTCTAATCCCATGTGTATCCAAAAAGTCATTCGCTATGGCATACTTATGTGCCTTGGTCGGAATGGTTTGGTGAAATGCTGTATCGAATACAGCTACTTGTGTCGCATCTGAAAAAATAGATTCAGCTACCAATACTCCTTCTAAATTCGCTGGATTATGCAATGGTGCTAATGCAAACAGGTTTTTGATCTGTTTTTTGACCGCATCAGTAATGACTACAGTATCGGCAAAATCACTACCGCCATGCACTACCCTATGGCCTACTATCTTAATATCAGATGGAGAAGAAATCACTCCTTTTTCTGGATCTAATAGATGATCAGCTATCAATTGTAGTCCTTCTTGGTGGGTAGCAATCTCAGTGACTACTTCTATATCATGCTTAGCAGTTGTATAACTGATCTTTGCATTTTCTAAACCGATACGCTCTACCAATCCCGAACAGATCACTGTAGCAGCAGGCATATCGAATAATTGAAACTTAATAGAAGAACTTCCTGAATTGACAACTAAAACTTGTACCATATCTCTCTTTACTATGCTGAATTCTTTATATAATTTATAATCCTTGTGCCTGTATCGCCGTAATAATAACTGTATTGTATACATCCTCTACCGTACATCCTCTACTGAGATCATTAACGGGTTTATTGAGTCCCTGTAACATCGGACCAATCGCTAAAGCTCCTGTTTCTCGCTGTACAGCTTTATACGTATTATTTCCTGTATTTAGATCAGGAAAGATCAATACACTGGCCTGACCTGCTACCTGAGAATCGGGCAACTTACTTCTACCTACACGTATATCTACGGCCGCATCGTATTGGATAGGCCCTTCTATTTTCAGTTCGGGATTCCGTTCTTTTACAATCTCTGTGGCAGAACGCACCGTTTCTACATCCTCTCCTTTGCCCGATGTACCCGAAGAATACGATAGCATCGCTACTTTGGGTTCGATCCCAAATGCCGCAGCAGACTCTGCAGAAGAAATGGCTATTTCTGCCAATTGCTCTGCATTAGGATTAGGGTTAATCGCACAATCTCCGAATACAGAGACACGATCCTCTAAACACATAAAGAATACAGAAGATACCACCTTTACCCCTGGTTTGGTTTTAATAAACTGCAAAGCAGGTCGGATGGTGTGCTGGGTCGTATGTACTGCACCAGATACCATACCATCAGCATGCCCTTTATAAATCATCATGGTTCCGAAATACGATACATCTGCCATCATATCTCTAGCCATATCCATATTTACATTCTTATGCTTTCTCAGTTCATAAAATGTCTGTACATACTCCTCATAATGTGGGGAAGCTACAGGCTCTACAATCGAGATTTTAGAAAAATCAATCGGAATATGCAGTTTCGTAGCCTTGGTCTTTATTTTCTTCTCATCTCCTATGAGTGTGATACGCACTACATCGGCAGCTAGTAATCTATAGGTCGCACGCAAAATACGCTCATCAGACCCTTCTGGTAATACGATGTGCTTTTTATGCTGTAAAGCTCTTTTTAGTAGATTATATTGAAACATACTAGGTGTCAAGCTATCTGACTGGAAGGTAATCAATGGATCTACCAATTTATCTTCTTGTACAGCTTGTTCAAAAATACTGATCGATGTTTCAATCTTTTGTTGGTTATCGGCATAAATCTTAGACTTAATAGCGCCTACCTTATTCGTTACCGAAAATGTACCTTGTGGCACTGAGATAATGGGTACAGATAGGGAAACCCCCTCTATCAGTTTTAGAATCGGTGCTTCTGGAATGATGCCTCCTGTAAGGATAATACCCGAAATCTTGGGATAATTATCCGACATATTGGCCTGTAATACTCCTAATATAATATCCGCTCGATCCCCTGGTGTAATCACCAGACTATTGTCTTTTAGATGCGTGAGATAATTACGTAATTGCATCGCTCCTACCCCGAAACTACCTGCTTGATTATTCAGGTATTCTTTTCCAAATAATACCTTGCCATCCAACTCCTTTACGATTTCTTTAATCGTAGGGTTGATCAACTCATTAATCTTAGGAATCACAATCTGCTGTACTGTATCACTAAAATTCGCTGTTAATGCCGTTTTTATTGCTGTTGCAGATTCCTTTGGTACTTTATTCGCTACTACAGCCAGTACATCTACATCCTTGCTATTAAAAGTATCGTATCCTAATTTCAGATTTCCAGTAATTTCTTTTGCGGTCTTGTCAATACCATTGGCTACTATGATCGAAGGAATTCCTAAGTTTTTAGCGATGATTACATTAATATCAAATTCTATAATACTACCCTCATCCGAAAAATCAGTTCCTTCTACTAAGATAAAGTCGAATTTTTCTTCTAGATTTTTATACTTCTGTATGATACCATCAATGATCATGCTCGATCGTCCCTGATTGTAGTATTGAAGCACCTCATTCCTGGTATATGCATAGGCTTTCTTTACATTAATATCCAGTTCGAAATGAGATATCACTGTATTGATATGATTATCGATCTCACCTTCTTTCGGATCATCGATGATCGGTCTAAAATAGCCTACTTTAGCTACCTTACCCAGCAGCATACGCATTAATCCCAAAACAACAATTGATTTACCACTATTGGGCTCTATCGTGGCGATATAAACAGCTTTACTCATAGATGTAAATTTGGAGCTACAAAGATACGCTAATAAGCCATATGCTATGCATGCATTTAACTTTCTTATGATGTGCTATACTATTTGTAGGGCGTTACCCAAGGGTCGGGCTATCCGTTATATCTTTTTTGTTTTGTAAGAAAACAAAAAAGGATGCCACTACTATCCCTAACGCATACCATATACACATCACGTTTTTAAACGATCAAATTGTAAAATAGTATATATACTAACAGAAAAAAATATAAAGAAGATACAATAAAACGAAGAAACATTAGTTTAAAAAAATGAGACCGATATGATAATAACGCTATATTTAGTACTTAAATTGAAAAACAGTCAACTACAAACATTTTTCAAATAACTCTTATAATTCAGACATTTATAAGTAACACATACTCTAACAAACAAATAAAGCATTATTTACGAATCAGCCTCATTTACATAACTCTAACTTTATTGAGACTTAATACTGGTGCTAATATAAGATGGTTTCTTCATATCCATATCGCTAATTGTATAAACACCCTACTAGAGTGTACTAAATACCGTACTAATTGTATGAAGAAAAATAGTACGATGTATAAAATGTAATATTTAGATAGGTATGTAGTAACATAATGGGTAAAAAAGCTGTTAAATCCATTTGATGTATCCTTTGTATGATTACACAGATATATGAGTCTTATCTGGGCCTTTTACATATACAACATACAATAGAATTTTTACCTCATAATGGTATCTGTAGGAAGTATACTATGCTAACTATGGAATTAATAATATGGAAAGTAAAAGAAGAAGAAAATAACAATAAAAAAAATGAGACTGATCTAGTAATAATGCTCTACTTAGTATTCAAATTGAAAAACAGTCAACTACAAACATTTTTCAAATAACTCTTATAATTCAGACATTTATAAGTAACACATACTCTAACAAACAAATAAAGCATTATTTACGAATCAGCCTCATCTTACATAACTCTAACTTTTCTGAGACTTAATACTGGTGCTAATATAAGACGGTTTTTAAGAGCTACATCGCTAATTGTACAAACACCCTACTAGAGTGTATTAACTACCCTACTAACTGTACAAAAAAAATAGCACATGTATAAAATGTACTATTTAAGTATAGAAATGGTTTAAACTTTTTTCAATTTGGTAAAAAAGCTGTTACAAAAAAAGTAATCCCCAACTACGACTCCTTGAGTAATTGTGCTACAAAAGATTCAAATTCGCGTTTAAAGGTTATGTACTTCTCTCCTGTAGCAGGTCCGTTAAACCCAGTATGCACCTTGCGTACCTTTCCTTTTTTATCGATAAAAATAGTCGTTGGATACGATAATACCTTCTCAAGCATAGGTACTTTTTCCTGTGCCTTTTGCTTATTAGATGTACCGTACTGTGCTAATAAAATAGGATACTCAATTCCTAATTTCTGTTGCAATCGCGTAAGTGATTTAATCGCCTTTTCTGGTGTTTTTGCATATTCAAAGGCCAATGCCACAAAAGCGATATCTTCTCCCTTGTGTTTCTTGTAATACGAAGTATAGTACTTAGATTCATCTAAGCAATTAGGACACCAACTCCCCATGAGCTGTACAATCGTTACTTTATCCCGAAACTGTGCATCTGTAGCAGCTACCATCTGCCCTGCTAGATCTGGAAAATTAAAGGTAAAGGTATCATACCCATCCTTAATCCCTGTGAGTGTATCTGCTGCTGGTAATTCGTAGGATGGATTTTTTTTGGCTACAAAAGGCTCTTTCCAGTGCGATCCTGAGTAAAAATAACCTTGCATCGTACTATCTGTGGCCGTGCCTGTAAACAAAAACGCATGCGCTCCATCGAAAGTAGACAGTTCGAAATCACTACCATTCATCACCCCTTCTAAATAACGATAGTCTCCTGTAGTGGTTCTAAAAGTACCTGTGAGCATATTTCCTTGTTGCGTAAAAACACCTTGTGCGATGTATCGATCCTCTGGAACATCCTCACTAAACACTGTTTCCCAGTTCCCTGTCATATCCGTAGTCGCTGCATGTAGAATCTCAAAACGGTCTTGTACGCCATAAGTAGCTATAAAAGGTACTGACCTTTGCAAACTCTCTTGGATAAAACTACCCGATAGTGTCATACTATCCTGTAATTTAGCTGCGATATACCCTTCGAAAACAGGAAAGTTAATGCGCACAGAATCACCTTGGATCACCACAGCTTCTGTATCGATCGTTTCTTCGGCATTAAAAACACGAATTTGCTGATTGTCTAGTACTTCTAGTAAAAATGGTAATTTTTTTCCATCTTGTACTTCCAATACTGCGCGCCATGCCCCAGTTTGTAAGCTTATGATCTCTTCTTTCTGTGCCTGTTGTTTACACGAAAAAAATAAGCAGGATACCATGAGTACCCCTAAAATGCTATGCAATGCGTTTCTTGTAGTCATAAATTATAAATCTAGTAGAATTATGTCGTATCGGTAGTGACACAAAATGCTTATGGATCAAAAATACACATTGCATTTATAATTATAACATAAGCGACTATTCTTATTTGTCATCAATACTCAAAGTATTATCTTTACCGCCTAATTTCAGAATCATCATTAATGAAAATTTCATATAACTGGCTAAAGCAATTTATAAAGCTTGATTGGGAAGCTGCAAAAGCAGGAGAACTCCTTACTGACCTTGGATTAGAAGTAGAAGGTATCGAAACCTATCAGAGTATTAAAGGTGGACTAGCAGGTGTCGTAGTAGGACAAGTATTGAGCTGTGAGCAACATCCTAATGCAGATAAGCTAAAGGTGACCAAAGTAGATCTTGGTGCAGCAACCCCAGTACAGATTGTATGTGGTGCTCCCAATGTAGCAGAAGGACAAAAAGTACCTGTAGCTACTATAGGTACTACATTATATGATGAGGAAGGAAAAGAATGGACCATCAAAAAAGGGAAGATTAGAGGCGAAGAAAGTCATGGAATGATTTGCGCCGAAGATGAACTAGGTCTAGGTAAGGGGCATGACGGTATCATGGTATTGGATAAGGATATTCCTGTAGGTACTGCTGCTGCCGAAGTATTCGAAATCGAGAATGATCAAATATTCGAGATTGGACTGACTCCCAATAGAGCAGACGCTATGGGACATTGGGGATGTGCAAGAGACCTGAAAGCTGGGCTGCAACAAAAAGATATAAAAATAGAACTGATCACGCCTTCTGTGATTAATTTTAAGGTAGAAAACAGACTTCATAAAATAGATGTACAAGTAGCTGATACTACGCTAGCCCCTCGCTACTGCGGTGTTACTATTTCTGATATTACTGTAGCAGTGTCTCCTGCTTGGTTACAGCATAGACTCAAGGCTATCGGTCTAACTCCTATCAATAATGTGGTAGATGCCACTAATTATGTATTACACGAACTAGGACAGCCATTACATGCTTTTGACTCTCAGAAAATAGTTGGAAACAAAATCGAAGTCAAAACAGTAGCCGCTGGTACGAAATTCACCACTTTAGACGCCGTAGAAAGAACCCTACACGAAGAAGACCTAATGATCTGTGATGCCGAAAAACCACTTTGCATTGCAGGGGTATTTGGCGGATTAGACTCTGGTGTAACAGATAGTACGACTTCTATATTCTTAGAAAGTGCTTATTTTAATCCCGTAAGTGTACGTAAAACAGCCAAGAGACACGGACTGAATACCGATGCTTCTTTCCGTTTCGAAAGAGGTATTGATCCTTCTGCTACTGAATATGCTCTAAAAAGAGCTGCGATTCTTATACAAGAATTAGCAGGAGGACATATCACTAGTGATATCGTCGATTTATATCCTAAGAAAATAGAAGATTTCCAGGTATTCTTATCCTTTGACAATACAGCGAAACTTATCGGAGAACGACTTCCTGATGAAACCGTAAAAAGCATCCTATCTTCATTAGATATAAAGGTAAACAACATTACAGAGAGTGGTCTAGGACTCACCATTCCTTCTTATAGAAATGATGTACAAAGAGAGGCAGATGTAATCGAAGAGATCTTGCGTGTATATGGCTATAATAATATCAAGTTTACCCAAAAACTCAATGCCTCTATTGCCACTATCGATAAATTTTCGGATCATACCATCCAAAACACAATTGCCAATCAATTAGTAGGTCAAGGGTTTCATGAGATGTTGGCTAATTCACTAACTTCTCCTACCTATATAGAACTGAGCGAGCAATTAGATACTGCACATAACGTAGCCATGCTCAACCCATTGAGTAATGATCTAGCTGTACTCAGACAATCATTACTTTTCTCTGGGTTAGAAGCTATTTCTTACAATATAAATAGAAGACGAAGTGATCTTAAGCTCTTTGAATTCGGAAAAACATACCATAATTATACCAATGAGCGTGTAGAGAACAAGCATTTAAGCTTACTCATCACGGGCGCTAAAAATAATGAAAGCTGGAACACACCACAGCAAACAGGAGATTTCTTCTATATCAAAGGGATTGTAGAAGCTATACTACAGCGATTAGGCATCAAAGTGTCTAAAACCACACCTGTAAAAGATGATGTATTCGCAGAAGGAATTACCTATAGCCTAGGCAAATCCACCTTAGTAAGCTTTGGTATCGTAAAAAAAGGAGTGCTGAAGCATTTTTCTATCGCACAAGAAGTACTGTATGCAGACTTTAACTGGGATACCATCTTAGAATTCGCACGACGTACCAAAACTAAATTTAGCGAAATCCCTAAATTTCCAGAAGTACGAAGAGATTTTGCGCTGTTATTAGACAATGCAGTTCGTTTTGAAGACATCGATACTATAGCGAAACAAACAGAGAAGAAATTGCTTAAAAATGTAAATTTATTCGATGTATATGAAGGTAAAAACCTGCCAGCAGGTAAAAAATCATATGCCGTGAGTTTTACACTACAGGATGAACACAAAACACTTACCGATAAACAAATCGATAAGATCATGAATAAATTACAGCATAATTTCGAAAATAAACTAGGGGCTGAATTGCGATAATTCTTCTTCCTTCTTTCCGTAATAAGTTAAACAGCTTATCTAACCAGACTAAAGGTTAGGTAAGCTGTTTTTTTTATTGAATACTGACCTAAATAGCTGATTTATAAAATAAAAGTGATTTTTGTTAAAAAATTAACACCTATGTAGTATATTCAGTAATAATTTATGAGGAAATGGTTTACACTTATTCGCACAAATCAAAAAAAGTATAAATCACTTCAAGTATTCAATAAAAACATTCAGGCTAATTATGAAAAAACAATTTTCAATCGCCATTCTCACCATTTTCATGTACCATGCTGTAATGGCTCAAAACAAACTTTGGGAAATCAACCTCAAAGAAACATTATATGAAGTAGGATGGATCGAACAAACTAACGACGGTGTGATTATCGCTTCTGGTGCAAAAGGACTCATGGGACTCAACCATCAAACTGGAGAAACCATATGGCATAACACTGAACTAAAGGGTATTGATAAAAGCACATTCTTAAACATCGATGGACTTCCTCTTTTTTATGTAGAATACAGCCCACTAGCAGGCAAAACCAGAGGAGTAATCATTAACTCTAGTAACGGAACTATCGTTTACGATACAAAAGATGATGATTATAGAATCAAAAACTTTACATTATTTGCTGATAAGGGCTTTATACTTTTTGAATTACTAAAAGATAAAGAAATCAATCTAATGTCTTTTAGCTTAAAAACTTGGTCTAAAAACTGGATTACTGCTATTGGTGAACCGAAAGGACTTTTGCAAAGTCTAACCAATAGCTCCTTTATAAAGCATGGTCCTTTTTTTAATCAAAATGGAAATATCACACTTGGATTGAAAGCTGAGATTTATACCTTAGACACCAATACAGGAAAAATCATCTGGCAACATGAAACAAAGAAAAAAATAAAAGCATTAGTATATTCAGAGATAAACAACAGCCTTTATCTAGGAATCAAAAAATCTAAGGTACTCACAGTACTTGATCCACTCTCAGGAAAAGACATCACTCCTGGTAAACTAAAGCTAAGAGGCACCTTAATTGACGTACGCCCTGATAACAATAACAACTTGATCTTAGTAGAAACAGAAGGATTTAATATCATAGACCCGTCAACAAATGAGTTTAAGTGGAAAAAAAGTTTTAAAATCAATTTTCTAGACGAAGTCATTCCTCATGAAAAAGGATTTATCGCTATTGGAAAAAGCATGAAAGATGGCTCCATAGCACTGGTAGATGCTAACGGAAAAAAAATATGGGTCAGCAGTGTAAAAGGGTATTCCTATTATGTAACTCCTACTACCAAAGGAGTACTGTATGTATCTAGCGAACGCTCGAATATCTTGGATTATGAAAAAGGAAAAGATGTCTGGAAACGAGATGTAAAGTTTAGAGCGATTCCAGCAGTTACTTATGACGAAGAAGAAGACAAAGTCATTTTATTCGAAAACAAGAAAGCATATAAATTCGATTTAGCTACAGGGAATATCGAACTCTTTGGAGAAGACATTAATCTAGAAAATGTAACTAAAAAAACACCTCTAGAGGCCGAGTACATAAAAGGTGAAGGGTATTTATTAAACACCGACCAACACATCTCTATGCTAAGCAGTGATGGAAAACTAAAATACACAAACTATTTCCGCCCTCCTTCTACGATTAATGGTTTATTAGATCTCGCTGAAAAAGGATTATATGTAGCTGGTGTAGATATCGATATACAAGGAGCCATGAATAATATCAATACACTTACCGCATTATCCAATGGGGTATACAAAAGATCGGAAGATCAAACAGACGCAACAAGCACTACTAGTATGGTGGCAGGTATGTATATAGGTAATGATCCAAACAACATGGCCACCGTATTCGAAATAACACAAACTAGATTTTATAATTCTAAAGAAAATAAAACACATAAGTTTATCGTAGCCAAGGTTAAAGAAGGAGATAGTAACAAACATTACATCTACATGATCAATAAAATAACTGGAAATATTGACAAACAGATTAAACTATTAGACAAAACACCTAACTATTTAATAGACGAAATCGACAATATTGTATTCATTAATGAAAAAAATCATTTGATTTCTTCTCATAAATTTTAACTAGAATATTCCACCCATCTTGTTTTTACTACATAGATGGGTGGATACTATTGTTCCCCTCCAAAGCACCACCATAAACTATACCCATACACACAGCATCTTTTCTTCTAAAACACATCGCCACCACTAGGCTATCTTTTTTTTGCGATCACAACTGTAAATCATTAACTTAGTGACGCTAAAGAAAAGAAAATTATGTTTCCAAAAACCAACATCGAAGAAAAACTCAATCAGTTAAGAAATCGAAAAATTGACCCTGCTACATGGCGATCGCAAGTGATGACTATTTTTGACCAACAGCATGCAGACACAACTCGTATCTTACAGACGCTAGAAACAGTATGTGATACGAATACCAATGATTTTAATATCGATGCCTTAGCAACAGACCGTATCTACCATATCCAACAGATCAAAAAGATATGTATCGATTATCGATTGCGCTTCTTGGATTACACCTATTTTAAGGGTGAACTCCCTTATGAAGCGATTACTGCCATTAAATCATTAGAAAAAACGCATCAAACCACACTTAGTGGGTATAAAATCATAGCCCCCTCTAAACTGTTTAAGCTCGAAAATGCTGATGATCCACTACTATTTGTACCTATTGGTAATGACTACTACTATTTGATCCACAAGTGGGGAGAGGATTTACATCCCTTTCGAAAAATGATGATGTGGTTTTTTAAGAGCTTTGAAAATCTAGTCGTACTTACTGTATTGGTGAGTCTACTACTCACATTTTTAGTCCCTGATGGTTTATTAAGTAAGGAAACTACGATAAGCACGCAAGCTATGGTATTTCTATTTATGTTTAAAGCCGTAGGTGCCATTGTGATTTTTTATGGGTTTGCACTCGGCAAAAACTTTAATACTGCTATATGGGATAGCACCTATTTTAATGCATAACTTATAATGATTCGTATCATACCCTGTAATCTTTAATACACTTTACACTCTATGAAAGAAGACGAAAAAGCACCTCGAAAATCTTGGGATCTAATGATAGGCATCACGTTGGTAATTTTTGGTTTTTTTAGATTGTACAATCAATTTCAGGAAGCTATGGAAATTAACTTTCGTATTCTAGTCACCTGTTTGTTTATCATCTATGGTGGGTATCTTATTTTTAGGCATTTTTATACGAATGACGAAGAAGATTCGCGTTAGGGATAGCAGAGGAAATCCCACAGCTCGACCTTAGGAGAGCGAGGAATTGAAACGGATAGCCCGACCCTTGGGTAACGCCCAAAAAATCATAAAAAACTGCCTAAACACAGGTGTACTTAGGCAGCTATTTGAATACTATATATTTACACCACACTAGGAAGTGTTTTAATTTTTATGCATTTACGGCATACATCTTATCTCTTAATTCTTTGATCTTAGGATCGCTCATATACTCATCAAAAGTAGTGTAGCGATCGATCACTCCATTCGGTGTTAATTCGATGACACGATTTCCTACCGTTTGTGCAAACTCATGATCGTGCGTAGTAAATAAGATGGTCCCTTTAAAATTCTTTAGCGAATTATTGAAAGCCGTAATCGATTCTAAGTCTAAGTGATTGGTAGGTTCATCTAGCATCAATACATTGGCTCTAGTCATCATCATTTTAGAAAGCATACAACGTACTTTTTCTCCTCCAGAGAGCACATTTGATTTCTTAAGAGCCTCTTCTCCACTAAAGATCATTTTACCTAGAAAACCACGGATAAATACCTCTTCGCGCTCTTCTTCGGTGGTAGCCCATTGGCGTAACCAATCTACTAATGAAAGATCGTTCTGAAAATACTCACTATTATCTGCTGGCAGATACGACTGAGAAGTAGTCACCCCCCATGCATGTGCACCATCATCTGCCTTTTGCTTATCGTTTAATATCTGATAAAATGCTGTGGTAGCACGAGAATCTTTAGAGAACACCACTACCTTATCGCCTTTAGCTAGATTGATATCTATTCCCTTAAACAAGGTTTCGCCTTCGGTACTAGCGGCTAGCCCTTCTACATTTAATATCTGATCTCCTGCTTCTCTGTCTCTATCAAAAATAATCGCTGGATATCTACGGCTTGATGGCTTGATATCTTCGATATTTAATTTTTCGATCATTTTTTTACGAGAAGTCGCTTGCTTTGATTTAGCTACATTGGCACTAAATCGCGCGATGAATTCTTGTAATTCTTTTTTCTTTTCTTCTGCTTTCTTATTCTGCTGTGCACGCTGTCTGGCTGCTAATTGAGAAGACTCATACCAGAATGTATAGTTACCGCTGTAGTTATTTATTTTTCCGAAATCTATATCAGAGATATGTGTACATACAGAATCTAAGAAATGACGGTCGTGAGATACCACGATCACCGTATTATCATAATTGGCTAAGAAATTCTCTAACCAAGAAATCGTTTCATAATCTAAGTCATTGGTAGGCTCATCCATGATCAATACATCAGGAGTACCAAATAAACATTGTGCTAGCAATACGCGTACACGCTGCTTGGTATCTAAATCTGCCATCGTCGTGTAATGCAGATCTTCTTTGATTCCTAGATTAGACAACATCGTCGCGGCATCGCTATCTGCATTCCACCCATTCATCTCTTCGAATTGTACTTGCAACTCTCCTATCTTTTCGGCATTTTCATCGGTATAGTCTGCATACAGTGCGTCGATCTCAGTCTTTATCTTATACAGTGTTTTATTACCCATAATCACCGTTTCTAATACCGTATATTCGTCATAAGCATAGTGATTCTGCTCTAGTACAGACATACGCTTTCCTGGCTCTAAATGTACGTGTCCTGAGGTAGGATCGGTAACTCCCGATAATATCTTTAGAAAAGTAGATTTTCCTGCCCCATTGGCTCCAATAATTCCATAACAATTGCCCTGAGTAAAGGTAGTATTTACTTCGTCGAACAAAATACGTTTACCGAACTGAACAGATAGATTAGAAACTGATAACATAGCGTAACAAGTATTGTAATAGTTAAATTTTCGGCAAAAGTAGAAAAATGCTTTCAGAACCTAAAAACAATAAGATACTATTTTAGCCTATTTTATACAGTGAAGTGGTTTAAACTTTTTGTTATTTGCTATAAAAACAAACTTTTGCACTCAAATTTTGCATTTTTTTGAATTCCGTAGTACTGCTATGCAATGAACTTATCTTTATTTTACCCCTCTCCGCATGACTAAATACTATTCTATAAAATAGGTTTGAGAATATCGTAAAATTAAACCCTACATACCAATACTTCTTACTTCGTCTGCTACATTACCACTTATTTAGCAACAAAATCGTAAAGATTAACATAATATTAGTAATACAGATAAGGGTTTCCCTTATTTTTGACAGCTTATTTGTTAAAAAACAAACTCCCCCACAATGCACGTACTCCGTTTAAAATATATAAGTTACGTACTTATCGCATCGTTATGCTTTCTAAGTTGTAACACACCTAACAACCCAAAAAGAGCTATCACGTATTTTGGTGGAGAAATCGTAAATCCTAACACAGATTATGTAGTACTGTCTAAGGATAGTAATTCTGGCGATACTACATATCTAGATAAGAACAACCGATTTTTATTTACACTCACAGATTTTGAAGAAGGACTTTATTCCTTTAGACATAATCCCGAAAATCAATTGGTTATTTTAGAAAAAGGAGATAGTCTTTTGATTCGGCTCAATACATTAGAGTTCGACGAATCTCTCGTATTTACAGGAGATGGTGCTAAAAAGAATAATTTCCTGATCGATATGTTTTTACAAAACGAGGTGGAAAGAAGTTTTTTAGACAAGTCTGATTTTAGAAAACCGCCAAGCCAATTCCAGAAAAAACAAGACTCTATGCTAGCCCTACGGTCTGAACGTTTTAGAAAATTAGTTTCTAAACACCCCATCAGCGATATGGCTTACGAAATCTGTAAATCTAGTTACGAATATGATTTCTATGCTAGGTATGAAATGTATTTCTATAGATACCAATACTCTGGTTTAGGGAACATCGAATCATTTAAGCACATCCCTCCTACCTTTTTTGAGTATAGAAACCAAGTGAATTTTAATAACAGTGAGCTCAAACGATTGTACTCCTATTACCGCTTTCTAAATCATTATTTTATCAATACTGCGTATACGAACTACCGTAAACCCACTTCTGGCTATTATAAAAATATGACAGGATACACCATGTGCCAACTAGATCTTGTAGACAGTACTATCCAACACTCCTACATCAAAAACAATTTATTAAGGGGCATCACTACCAAATTTATGCTGGATAATAAAAACAATTACACGATTCAGAAGGTACTCAATCACTACCTAAAACTGAGCACGAATACTAAGTTTAAAAAGGAACTAAAAAAACTGGCCGATGCCACTGCTAAATTGAAACCCGATAATCTAATCCCTGATCAAGACCTGATATCTTCTGATGGCGAGACTGTATCTTTACAATCATTATTTAAAAAACCAATGACTGCGCTCTACTTTTGGTCATTAGAAAGAAAGAATCACTACATAAAAGCACACACTAAAACCGATATCCTAAGCCAGCGCTACGCTGATATTGATTTTATAGCTATCAACACAGATGATGAACAAACTAAAAACTGGATTCAGACCATCAAAAGAAATCGCTATACCCTGAGTAATGAATATGAATTCAAATTTCCGAAATGCTCCTCAGAGGAACTCGTAATTCATGATGCTAATAAAGTGATTCTAGTCGATCAATACGGCAAGATCATCAATGCCAATGCCGACCTGTTCTCTCCTTTTTTAGATAACCAACTACGTAACTATCTACGCATTCTACAAAGAAAAAACAACTCGACGACTGCACAATAACAGTAGTTTATAACTATAACTTATAATGATTCATCAGTAGTTTTTCATACACGGTATCAGGCAGTATTTTTTTAAGGGTGATTGAGAACTTCTGCATAAATTCTCCTACTTTATAATGCACCTTTGGCGATTTCTGTAGGATAATACGATGGATTGCCTTTGCCATTTCTAGAGGATCATTCCCCGCATCTACATGTGCATCCATCAATGCCAGTGTATCTCCATAAGGCTGTCGGTATGGAGAGTCTTCTACCACTGGTGCGTGATACCTACCTGCTGCGATATTAGTAGCAAAATCGCCTGGCGCCACATTGGTCATCTGAATCCCAAATTGCTTTAACTCCATACGCCATGCTTCTGTGGTGATTTCTAAGGCAGCCTTAGAAGCACTATAAACTCCACGGTAGGGCAGTCCCATATATCCCGCTATCGAGGTTACATTGATCACCAATCCACTCCCTTGCGCACGCATGAGGGGCAATACCGCTTTTGTTACATTAATAGGACCGAAATAATTGGTCATAAAATTAGCCTGTATCTCTGCTTCTGGTATTTCTTCTATCGGCCCTGTAATACCTGCACCTGCATTATTGATCAGTACATCTAATCGACCATGTTTTTCCTGTATCTGCTGTACTGCTGCGGCTATCGTATCTTTATTGGCTACATCTAGCGCTAGTAATGGAAATGGAAGATCGGTGTACCGATCAGGGTTTCTACTGGTTCCGTATACGATAAACCCCTTCTCTACTAAATAAGAGGCTACAGATTTACCGATTCCCGAAGAACCGCCTGTGATCAAAACAATTGCTGCTTTTTGCTGTGTATTCATGCACACAAATATACAGAAGTGGTTTAAACTTTTATAATTTGCTATAAAAACGATCTTTTACACCCAAATCTTACCATTTTTGTGTTCCGTAGCGCTGCTATGCAACAAAAAAACTACTTCATTTGGTCACAAAATTTTCGATTTTCGCTAAAATCAAAAAGCGTAAACCACTTCACAAGATGAATACGCAATAATAAGTGGAAAGAAAGATGTTTTTTCACAAAGGAAATTCAATGAGTAAAGACTGTAATCATTGTAGCATTTCCTTGACTTTTGGGTACAAAAAAAGGCAAGCTACCTACATCACACTGCTACGACCGTCTACCCTTGCTGCGTTCCCACCCTGGGGGATTCAACAGGAGCTAGTTGTGTAGGACTTGCCGGCTGCAAATATACAACCTTTAAGAGATTATACAAGAATTTTTTTTACCCAATTAAAATAAATATCTTGGACACTTATTAATCAGTCGACATGAAATTCCATAACCTACTATACACCATCGCATTATCATTTTTATACATTGCATGCGGTAATAATAATACTTCTAAAAAAAAGCTTTTTTCTATTCAGATTGCACAAAAAAAAGCGCAATATAAGCTCAGAGAAACGCTAAAAGCATCTATTTCTAATGCTAGTGGAGCACCAATAGACAGTGTTCTTTTCTTTTTGGAAGACAAAAAAACCAAAAACACAACCGATTTTACCTACCAAGAGCTCATCGATACCGAACGATTAGGGAAGCATACCCTCAAAGCTGTGATTCATTATAATGGCACCGAAAAAGAAACGGCTTATACCACTGTTACCTTACTTAATAACAAACCTCCAAAATTATACAGCTATAAAATCCTTGCTACCTATCCGCATGATCCTACTGCTTTTACACAGGGGCTAGAATTTGTCGGTGATACCCTTTATGAAAGTACTGGAAAAAGAGGAGCTTCTTCCCTACGGAAAATAAACTATACTACAGGAGAGATCATCAATAAAGTAGCCATTGATCAACAGTATTTTGCAGAAGGCATCACGATTCTAAATGGTAGCGTCGTACAACTGACATGGCAATCCAATAAAGGATTTACCTACGATGCCACTACCCTACAAAAAACAGGAGATTTCTCTTATAAACAAAGTAAAGAAGGTTGGGGACTCTGCAATGATGGTACGCACATCTATAAGAGTGATGGTACCGAAAAAATATGGCTCTTAGACCCCAAAGACTTATCGGAGCAAAAGTATATAGAGATCACTACGCACAAAAAAATTAAATCTCGCTTCAATGAACTCGAATGGGTAGACGGTAAAATCTATGCCAATACATGGCAGAAAGATGGAATTGCCATTATTAATCCTGCCAATGGTGCTTTAGAAGCTGTGATCGACCTCAAAGGTTTACGCGATCAAGTCACTCCACATCCAGAATTAGATGTACTCAATGGGATAGCGTATAAGAAAGATACGCAGCAATTATTTGTAACAGGTAAGAACTGGGACAAGTTATTCGAAATAGAGATCATTAAGTAATTTGTTTTGAAACGTATAAGGGCGTTCCCCAAGGGTCGGGCTATCCGCTGTATCTTTTGGAAGCACTAAGGTGCTACCAAAAGGATGCCGCTCCTATCCCTAACGCAAAAAAACAGTTGTACTGTCGAATCCCTGCAATAGTAGCTAATACATTTTTTAGATCAAAAGTGGTTCTTAGCGTATCTTTAATTGGTGCTACAACTTCCTGAACCACTTTTTCTTTTGGTGCTACAACTACTTGCTGCTCGCTTTCTTCTTTAGCAAGCTTACAACCAAAAACAATTGACAACAGCCCTAAAACAATAACGACTTTCTTCATACCGCTGACTTTGGGCTTTTTATATGCAGAAATTTGAAACTGTTTTTTAAGCATGCGTGTATTAGTTGGTTTTTCGTAAATCTTTGTACTCACATTTTTTAGTTCTATAACACGCTATCACATCACTATCGATACGCTCGTACAAAAGCGCTACCAATTCTTCTTTTAATGCTATATAATTCCAATTGGCAGGAATGTCTATAAAATTTGCTTCTTTGTCATTTAACATAGCAAAAATTAAAATCCGTTCTCCTGTATAGCCTCTTGTAGTTTTTCCCATAGCATTTTCTAAATAAGACTTAATAGATATACTATCTACAGTATGCTTTAGACGATGAATATAAAACACCAATTTCTCTTTATATTCATAACTAGATGTTTCTATAGAAAACACCCTGTTGTTTAATAAAAAAATAGAATCCAATGTCCTAGCTCTATTAGACATCCAATCTTGATGTTTATCCTTTGTATGTCGAATCTCTGCAATAGTATCTAATACATTTTCAAAATCAAAAATTGTTCTTAATGTATCTTTAATCGGCACTACAATTTCCTGAACCACTTTTCCTTTTGGTGCTACAACTACTTGCTGTTCGCTTTCTTCTTTAGTAAGCTTACAACCAAAAACAATTGACAACAGCCCTAAAACAATAACGACTTTCTTCATACTGCTGACTTTGGGCTTTTTATATGCAGAAATTTGAAACTGTTTTTTGAGCATGTGTGCGTTAGTTAGCTTTTCGTAAATCTTTGTATTCGCATTTTTTAGTTCTATAACACGCTATCACATCGCTATCGATACGATCATACAAAATCGCTACCAATTCTTCTTTTAATGCTACATGATTCCAATTAGCAGGAATGTCTATAAAATTTGCTTGTTTGTCATTTAGCATTGCAAAAATTAAAATCCGTTCTCCTGTATATCCTTCCGTACGTTTTCCTTGAGCATTTTCCAGAAAGCGCTGTATGGAAATCGTATCATTAGTATGCTGGATTGTATGCAAATAAAACACACAGTCTTTCTTATAGGTATAACTAGTAGATCTAACTTTAAAATCTTTATAATCTAATTCTAATGATGGTTTTAAGGTACTAGCTCTATCAAACATCCAATCTTGATGTTTATCCTTTGTATGTCGAATCCCTGCAATAGTATCTAATACATTTTTTAGATCAAAAGTGGTTCTTAGCGTATTTTTAATCGGCGCTACAACTTCCTGAACCGCTTTTTCTTTTGGTGCTACAACTACTTGCTGCTCGCTTTCTTCTTTAGCAAGCTTACAACCAAAAACAATTGACAACATTCCTAAAACAATAACGACTTTCTTCATACCACTGCCTTTTAGCTTTTTATATGCAGAAATTTGAAACTGCTTTTTGAGCATGTGTGTATTAATTGGTTTTTCGTAAATCTTTGTACTCACATTTTTTAGCTCTATAGCACTCAATCACATCGCTATCGATACGCTCGTATAAAAGTGCTAGAAGTTCTTCTTTTAATTCTATATGGTTCCAATTGGCAGGAATATCTATAAAATTCGCTTCTTTGTTATTTAACATAGCAAATATTAAGACTCGAATACCTAAATATCCCTCTGTTTTTTTACCTTGAGCATTTTCTAAAAATGGCTTAATAGATAAACTATCATTAACACATTTTATAGTATGTAAATAAAAAACACAGTCTTTCTTATAGGTATAGCTAGTCGTTTTTACCGAAAGATCTATTGATCTTAGATCAAAAATAGTATTTAAAAAGTTACGACTACTATTACTCAACTCATCTGAATGTTTATTTCCAGTATGTTTTACTCCATCTAAAGTGTGTAATAAATTCTTAAAAGGATATTTCTTTTGTAATCGCTCTACAGTTATTAGATCTGTGGAGGTTTTGGAACTATCAGCTACTGTATCTGATATTTCCTTTTTAAAGTTGAGCTGATCTGCATGCCGCTTTTTTGAATCATTACAACTCATAAATGCTATTAAAACCAACAACAGGATTAAGTTATTTTTCATTTTTTCCTTAATACTGAAAAGATTGATACCATTTTTTGAGCATGTATACATGTTTTACATCACCTAGCTTTTTCGTAAATCTTTGTACTCACATTTTTTAGCTCTATAACACGCTATCACATCACTATCTATATGATCATACAAAAGTGCCACCAATTCCTCTCTGAGTACTAAAGGATTTAATTTTTCAGGTATATCTATAAAATTCGCTTCTTTGTCATTTAACATCGCAAAAATTAAAACACGATTTCTAGTATAGCCCTCTGTTTGTTTTCCTTTTATATTTTCCAGAAAAGGCTGTATGGAAATCGTATCATTAGTATGCTGGATTGTATGCAAATAAAACACACAGTCCTTCTTGTAGGTATAGCTAGTCGTTTTTATTGTAAACTCCTCTGCTTCAAGCTCAAATAATCTTGCAAAAACAAAACTATAATCACTCATCCAATCTTTACTTTTATTTTTAGTGTTTTTTATATTTTTTAATGAATTTAACACTTTGGATAATGCATAATTAACTTTTAACTCTAACTGTTTACTTATTAATACGTCATGATCTTTGTCCTTTAAATTATGTAAAGTATCTGTAACCTTTTTATGAATTGTATCAGTTTTTAAATTATTATCAACTATCTTGTTACAATTGTAAAAAGAGAAACAACATAACAATAAAACGATGGAATGCTTTTTCATACTATTTGATTTTATTTCGTAACTGATACAATTCTAATTTCATAGGAAAATTGTATTTGTATATCCTGACATCATAAAGCAATTTCGAAGCTTCAAAATTATTTTCTGTATAACTATCCACGCCAACAACCTGATCTACAAACTGAAAACTAAATGTTTCCTCTTGTTTGTTTACAATAATGGTAAATGAATGATAATCATCATTATATGCACCAACAAATACATAATAACCATTTTCTGGGCATTTACTTTTAAGGTATGCTATAGGGCTTTCCTTAAAGCTTTTTAAAGCATTCTCTGTGTTTCCTGCTGTACCACTCCTGGTTAACACCTCTGTATCCGTAACATCGATCACTGTAAAGGTTTTGGAGGGTTCTGCATAGGTGGTAGCTATCATCGTTTCTCTAATACCCTGAGTGGTAGATTCTCCTGCTTTTTTAAAATCATTAGGCGTTATTCTATTCGCTGAAGGTAAATGATTTTGATCTTTACCTAACTCTAAATCATTAGGAGTGTCTAGAAGTTTATATATAATATTTTTGTGTGTATCTGTACAATGATGGTACCTATTTGCATCTCCAGAACCATTATATCTTACATTATTCGCTACAGCATATTGTTTTATTTTCTCTATTTTTTCTTGGCTAAACTCCCATTCGTTTGGAACTTTATAGATGATTTTTAGTCTTCCGCAATACACATTTTTATACTCCCCTACATTAAAATCATTTTCATTATCATTGGCATAGAAATCAAGATAAAATTCGGTGGTTTCTGTTCCTTGTAGCTCGATAGCTACTTCGATCTCTGTATTGTATTTTTTTAAAATCTTTACATCACTGGTGATCCTAAAGTTTTCGTCTTGGATAGAAAGTGTAGGTTCTATATACCCATCATCATCCCAAGTATCGTTACTTCCTTTTTCGATACGGAATGGTAGTGTTATTTTGGTTTTATTAGTCGTAAGTTGTAGCACCTTAGCAGTTCGTTTTTCGCTATCTAGATGCTCTGACAGTGTCACCTCTTCATCACTGATCGTCAGCTCTTCGTCTTCGACTACATATTTTGAGGGCTCTTTAAATGTAACTAGTGGTAAAAATTCATCGACAGGCAAGGCATCGAATTCGTAATAATTATCTGGATTATCCATTTGATAAACACGTCCCATAGCTTATTTCTTAATTGTTGTTAAACGCATTCTTTTCGTATCACCTGATATAAAAATATCTTCTAAAAGGTTATTTTCTAACACAACTCCATTGTGCTTAAAACCTACTTTATGTTTCATTAAATCAACTCCTATCGATTTTCCGTCCATAGCTGTCGATTTGATCACCAAGGTCACTTCTGTATTGGGTCGCAAACGGCTTAGTTTGGTACCCTGCTCATCCTCGAAATACATCTCTTGTAGCCTACCGTCTTTCTCTTCTTCGGTAACCGAAGTAGCTGTATCTTGCTATGGAAATGTCGTTCTCCAATAGGTAGAATAGGTAGCTGTAGTATTTGAGTCATGGACACCCCCAGCAGATATCTGAAGGGTTTCTGTCATGGGTTGTTTTCCTGTAGACAAAAAATGATTGTTCCATTCTAATAAGTGGCAGTCATAGAAATTTAGTTTTCTGGTCTTTCCTCCCATTACTACTGAATAGACGTGTAATTCTAATTGTTTGGTTTGATTCGATGCAAACGCCCAATCTTCTAAGTTTAACTCTTTTCTAGCTTCTATCTCTACAGTAAGTCCTACAAAAACAGGCTTTGAAAACGGCCTTCCTGAGATGTCTGTGTTTTGTTTAAATCCATAATCATAGGTCAAGACATTGATTTCTTGTCCATCGATAATTAGCTTTGCTTTTACGCTCATTGTTATGTGGTTTCAATTAAGAAATGGTTTTGTACACGATGTCATTTTTGAGTTCAGTAGTGCTGCTACACATTTCAAAAAACACCTATTGAGTCAAATTTCTTTTCGTTTTCAGTCAAAATAACAAGTCAAGATGAGTTCAGTGCTAAAAAATGTTCAAACCATTTCTATATCATAAATAGATACGGATTAAGGTAATCATATTTAATGAAATACAAGTACATATATTCATTTATAGCCCGCCTATACTTATTTAATCTCGATTTGCTTGCCCAAAAATTTTGGTTGTACATGAAAAAGCACATCTAGATAGGCTTTTGTCCTTGCAAAATATTCTCGGATGTGCGTCTTTATTCCATATCTTTTTGTCACATCCTTTGCATTAAATCCGATAGCAGCTATTCCGTTTTTTTCTGCTAGATAGATGGCTCGTTCATTATGGAATTTTTGGGAATAGCAGCAGCGTCTTCGTAAGTTTTGTTTTGTGCATTGTTTTCTATCGAATAATTAGCTGCCACAACGAATAGTATGGGGAATATCAGAATCAGTAGTATTAGGGTCTTTTTTTTATGTTTCATTGATTATTTATTCCTGATGTAAGGCACTGATTTAATAGATGCTTCTTACTCTTCTGATGTTATTTTAGGAAGGATTTGACCATCCTTCCACTCTAATTCTCGAATCGTTTTATGTATCTCTACCCAATTTGCCTCCTCATTCATATATTCTTCTCTTTCCTTGGTATAGACAATTTTATTGGGTACGCCATTTTTATCTTCTGGAAAAATTAAACTTTCTGCAAACCAGTATATCCCTGCGTCTGAAATTTCAGCTACTTCAAATACTTTTTTCAGTTCATTGTTTGTCTGAAAATAGTAAATGCCACCTTCATCTACACCACAGGATTCGGAAATATAGCTGATATACAATATGCTGTCTACTCCATTAACCCCTCTATCATCATGAAGTTCTATCAAAAATCTATTGGTCTGTAGTAATGTTGTAGCTTCATTGATCTCACCGCCTTTTTGAAGCGATCGTATTATAATTGAATATTGCTCTTCACTCTTTTGGTACGTAAAATAAAATTGGTGTGTATTGTTTTCTTTTTTCTCTAACGATAGTAAGCCTCCTAGAACATAACCTATTTGATCGCCATACTGTACTTTATAAAAATGAGATGCTATACCATTGTAGGGAACTGTTTTATCTGTTTTATCGATAACAGTAATTGCGGTTCCGATCTTTAACAATGCTAACACATCTGATGTTAGGTTCGGACGATTTCTGAATTGCACATTATCGCCAAACAAGTAATACTTTACTCCATTTTGGAAATCAGCATATGGAGAATGATATGCTATACTTTGCGCTAAGGCAAAATGTGTGATGAATACTACTACAATGAGTATTTTATGCATACGTATTATTAAAAATTGGTTTATACTTCTTACAATTTACTATAAAAACGATTTGAATGCACTAATTTTATCATCTTTGAATTCCGTAGCGATGCTATGTAACGGTGAAATCAAAAAAGTTCAAACCTCTCTATACTAACATAAGTGTCTTTACGCTGTAAAATGTTACCCTATTTTTGTATCTAATTTACTTTCCCTTAGATTTTCACCTTTTTTTGACATACTGATTTTTAACAATTTGCAAATATATAAAACTATTTTTTCGCAAAGTATATGTTACTGAAACAGGTATCATTCTATTAGTACTTTTTTAATGCCCTTATTATTACCTGTTACTTCAAAAAGATAAATTCCTTTTTCTACATCAGATATATCTACAGTTATGTCTTTATCGATTATTGGCATTGTTTTAATGCTTCGTCCGCTTATGTCGTATATAATAAGCTTACTACCTTTGCTCGGTACTTGATGAAGCTGTAAGTTTGTATACTGATCAGAAGGATTAGGTGCTATTACAAAACTATCTTCTTTCTTCAGTACTGTACTGCTCTTATCTTTATTATTTTTTGACAATGAAAGTGTGGTATTTATAAAATCCTGAGTCGTTACTAAACTCCAATTACTTTTATTATGCGCAAGGCGCAACATACTTGGGTATTTTGGACGCACTTTAGTATATTGATAATCCTTTTTATAAGCTATTATCTGTTCTATATTATTAGTATCTTTTACAAGGTTTATAGTATCTTCTGGCCAGTTTTTCATGTAGCTATCATAACCTCCTTTTTCTGTGAATTTTTGATGACTCAACTGGTAATTCATATAAAGGTTATTATTCCTGTCCATTGAAATTGTCTGATACCATTTATGATAATTAGTTTCGTGAGGACGTACTAAACTAGTAATCCTAGACCAATCAGAACGATCGTCATCTTTGGTCATCAAAGCTATTCTGAATTCAAAATTAATACCTGACCATCTTGTGATGCAGTACAATCTATCATTTTTCCCACATATTAGTGAATTATATGTATGTCCGTCTTTATTACTTTCTGATCCAAATGGTTTGATTTTTTCCCACTGATTATCGATTGCATATGCTTTTTTTGACCTCGTATATTTTAGCGCTTTATCATGATGCCCGCTTAGAACCGCATGAAGAACCCCTTTACTATCTATCACTAAAGAACCATAATTATGTCCATCAGCTCCATCAGTTTTTGGGTTTATTACTTTATTATTTTCACCAGCATAACCTACAAATTCACTATCGTTTTTATTAATAATACTAGGTAACTTTTGAGTTCTATCTATTTTGTGAACATAAGTTGCATTACCATCTTGAGTTTGTCCAGTTTCATATCTTTTACTATATATCAGATATGTGGTATCTTTTTTAGTGACAACTTGTGATGGAACAGCAGAATGTGTAACACCAATGTGAGCACTTTTGATAACTCCATAGTCTTTATATTTCAATACATTTCCATCTTTTTCGAAAATATTAATCCCTATGTCTTTTACTACGGTATCTCTACTTGATTTTGATGTTAACAGAATTGGTGGATATTGTAATTCGTTATGAGCTTGCTTGCTTTCCCATAAGCCAAGTTGCCATTTTTCATCATTCTTATCGAGTTGCAGAACTTTCCACGTTCTACATTTATCTAATGAATAAAGTACAATATTATTTTTAATACTCGCGTCATCAATCTTCACATACGTATATGCCCAATCACTATCGTCAAAAATAATTCTGGTATCTATACTTTCATTATGATCAAACTTACCATTCCATTCTGGAAAATATTTTTTTATGGATTTTGTGAAATCTAATCTCATCCATTGTCCATTTTCAATAGTTTGTACATAGCCTTCTTTTCTGATGTATGGTACGTTTTTACTATCGAAACTAACTGGCCCTGGAATAAAATTTGGATCATAATCGAATAGCTTATATTCTGTTTGAGAATATCTTTCGTACTTTATTGGAGTGGTTACAGAAGTAGGGAGTTCTTTATAGTTATTGATTTTGGAGATTACGTCTTGGCTCAGCGTTTTATTATTGTAAATCCTTACATCATCTAAAAGAATCTCTGATGTTGCATTATGTTGTTCATCACCTATGATTAATTGGTCTACTCCATACCAAGGCTCAAAATCAAAGTTATTTTCTGCATCTAAAATACCGTTTTTAAATATTTTTATTGTCTTAGTCGCATTATCTACTGTGATAATAACGTTTGTCCATTTGTTTACTGTTATAGTAGTAGAACTTACTGATTGATAGCTGTGCCCCCAGAGATGAAATCGAATCTGCCCATTAGGAAGTAGGGTTACTTGGTATTGGTTTTTTGTTTCCCTTTTTTTCAATATTGTATAAGAAGAAGATGGTAGTTTTTGGTTTGGCTTTATCCAAAAGCTAAGTGAATATGATTTAGTATTTGAAGTTTCTACATTGTTTATCGAAATATAATTCAACGCATTTTCTTCTAGCTTCAATGCAGAATACCCAATTTTTCCAGGCACAGTGGCTAAGATCCGGTTCATCCTACCATCTTTATACCCACGGAAATCTTTTATAATAGTTCTATACTCATCATTTTCAGGTTTGGTTTGATATTCATCAAATTTCCATCTATGGTTGGCTTCTGGATTTTTATTCGCTAAAGTTTGGATTTCATCGTATAGTATAACTCTTCCTCCATTGATCCTGAAATCATCTATAGCTCCTTTTAAGCACCACTTTTCATCCTCTTCATCATCTTCTTTTTTCTTTTCTAAAATTTTATTCCCAAAAACGATTGTACTTGACACCGTATTTGGTGTAAAATAAAATGGTTCTTTATTGATTTGCACCCCATCTAAATACATCGTTATATGTCTATTTCCAACCTTATTGGAAACAGTAATTGTAATATGTGACCATTTATTACAAGGTATTTGCTGATTACTAACTACATTCGTGAAATTGTAAGAATTCTGATCAAAAAGATAAAATTCTAATTCATTAAAATCATTGATAAAAATCTGAAATTGATCATTCTCTTTTCGTTTCGCTGCTATAAAATACTCTTCCCCTGATATAGGTGAGGAACTTATATACACCCAAAAAGAAATAGAATAGCTACCTGTTTTCCCTAAGCTTACCTCTTCGCTATAAGGAAATTGAGTTACTTTGTGAAAAGAAATTGCTCTATCAATTTTACCAGGAATGAACATGGTAGGATTTGTATTTTTTAGTGTTGTAGCATACCCTGCTGTATAAATAACTTGATTGTCATTGAATTGCCAATGATAATCTTGTGATTGAATCAACGCTGTTACAAAAGAAGTAATGGCTAGAAATAAGATGTTCTTAAAATTTGATTTCATATTATTTTATTGATGAACTCATCTTGACTTTTTCTTTTCCCTAAAAAATGACTGAAATCCACCTGTATTACGTTGCTTTTTTTATCCGTAGCGCTACTATAAATTTCAAAAAGTGCCTTATCTAGTTAAATTTCTTCTCATTTTCGGTCAAAAACGAAAAGTCAAGATGAGTTCGATGATTTCTATTTTGAAAAGTGTTTTAAACTTGCAAAATTAGCTAAAAAAACAATCTTTGATTCTCAAATGTTATCATCTTTGAATTCTGTATCGCTGCCATACGACTCAAAAAATTACTATATTCGATTATAAAATCTTTGTTTTTCACTAAAATCAAAAAAGTTCAAACCTCTCTATACTAATATAAGTGTCTTTACGCTGTAAAATGTTACCCTAAATTTGCTACTTAATTTTATATTTATGTACAACTCCTCTTCTTCTAGCGCACTGATTGCTCTTAATTTGTAAACACGAAACGTTATTTTACTAAAATCTACACTACAGCAACAGCTACATTCTAATACAATTTTAATGAACTACACACTTCTGATGTATTGGATACGATATTTGCGTTAGGGATAGGAGCGGCATCCTTTTTGTTTTCTTTTCAAAACAAAAAGATACAGCGGATAGCCCGACCCCTGTGGTAACGCCCGAATACTGCTAGTAATGGTATATACAAATACTATACAAAGCGTGCATAACTGGCATAAAAATTAAAATCCCCTAGGTATTGGCTATAATAGACAGATAATAAACCGTACCTTTGCGGCTTATTTTAAGCATATGAACAAATTTGAAGCATTGGGCCTTGGTGAGGCTATTGTAAAAGCGGTGAATGATATGGGGTTTGAAGCTCCTAGTGAAGTACAGGAAAAAGCAATCCCTATCCTACTTGATGAAGATACTGATATTGTAGCACTGGCGCAGACGGGTACAGGAAAAACGGCTGCTTTTGGTTTTCCGCTGATCGAGAAAGTAGATCATACCAGTAAAATTACTCAGGGATTGATCCTCTCTCCTACTCGCGAGTTATGCTTGCAAATTGCTAATGAGCTTAAAAATTATTCTAAATACATCAAAGGACTCCGCACGGTAGCGGTATATGGTGGGGCTAGTATTCATGATCAATCTAAGGAGATCAAACGAGGGGCACAGATTATTGTAGCGACTCCTGGTCGAATGCAAGATATGATCAACCGAAGAATGGTAGATATTAGCAACATAGGCTATTGTGTACTGGATGAGGCAGATGAGATGCTGAATATGGGGTTCTACGAGGATATTAATGCGATTTTATCGCACACGCCTGATGAAAAAAGTACTTGGTTGTTTTCTGCAACAATGCCTAAAGAGGTGGCTACAATCGCCAAACGTTTTATGCAGACGCCTAAGGAAATTACTGTAGGACATAAGAATACAGGATCTAAGAATGTATCACATGAGTATTATGTAGTGAATTCTAGGGATCGTTATGCGGCTCTAAAACGATTGGCAGATGCGAATCCTGATATTTTTTCGGTAATTTTTTGTCGTACGAAACGCGATACGCAAAAAGTGGCTGAACAACTGATAGGGGATGGATACAACGCTGCGGCGCTGCATGGTGATTTGAGCCAGAATCAGCGTGATCTAGTGATGAAGAGCTTTAGAAACCGACAGATACAAATGTTAGTGGCTACGGATGTGGCTGCTAGGGGAATCGATGTTGATGATGTGACACATGTGATCAATTATCAATTACCTGATGAGATAGAAACGTATACACACCGTAGTGGTAGAACGGGACGTGCTGGAAAAAGTGGGGTGTCTATGGTGATCGTTTCTAAGAGTGAAATTAGAAAGATTAAATCGGTAGAACGCATTATTAAAAAAGCGTTTGAGAAAAAAGAAATTCCGAGCGGTGAGGAAATCTGTCAAGTACAGTTATTCCACCTAGCAAATGATATTGCCAAAGCGGAGATTAATCATGAAATCGATGCTTATTTACCTTCTATTAATGAGGTGTTGGAAGACTTTTCTAAAGAGGAATTGATTAAGAAATTCTTTTCTGTAGAGTTTTCTCGTTTTCATAATTATTACAAGAAGGCTAAAGATCTTAACGCAGTTCGAGAAGATAGCCGAGGTGGTTCTAAAAATGGAAGTACTCGCTATTTTATAAATGTGGGAGAGAAAGATGGATTTGATTGGATGACGCTGAAAGACTTCTTAAAAGAAAACTTAGATCTTGGTAGAGATGATGTGAATCGCGTAGATGTAAAGGAGAGTTTTTCGTTCTTTAACACGGATAGTGAACACCAAGATAAGGTATTGGAGGTCTTTGAAAGCTTTGTCTTAGAGGGTAGAAACGTAAATATAGAAATTTCTAAAGATAGCGGTCGTAATCGTGGACGTCGTGGTAGAGATGGCGGTTTTAAAGGAAAACGTAGAAGCGATGGATTTAAACCTAGAGGAAGAGGAGGACGCGACCGTAATGATGATCGTGGTGGAAATGGTAGAAGAGATCGTAAAAAACGTAATGACCGTAGATAAGGCCTATGAAGTGATTTAAACTTTTTATAATTTGCTATAAATAATTAGGTATTTTATTTCTTGGGCTTGATTTTTATGTTATGTTCGTATTTATAAAGCGTCTTATATACATAGAAGCGATGTCAACTTTTTTAATTTTAGCGAAAAACGATCTTTTGTACTCAATTTTTACAATTTTTGAGTTTCGTAGTGCTACTATGTAACAAAAAACCACTGTATTTGATCACAAAATCTTTGTTTTTCGCTAAAATTAAAAAAGTTTAAACCACTTCATATAGTTGATTGTATCGTATTATGCATAGAACATTGAATCCTTTTAAAATTAGTATTTCCTTTAGTATCATGATACTTTTGAGTTTGACTGTCATGTCTCAGGAGCAAACTACTGACACCATAGCGAAACCTGAACCTAGTATGGTAGCGGGTACGGTATTAAATGCTGCTACGGATGGTAAACTCCAAAGTGTACATATTGTAAACTTAAGCCAAGTGATTGGTACAATCTCTGATAAAAAAGGAAATTTTAGTATCAAAGCCGAGGTCAATGATACGCTGTATTTTTCGTATATCGGTTATAAATCGCTACGGGTGCGTGTGACCAATGACTGGAAGAAATTTGGTGATGTAAAAATTAAAATGACTGAATTGGGAATCGCACTAGAGGAAGTAGTGGTGGCTGATGTACAACTCACAGGTTATTTAGAAATTGATGCGAAGAAAATTCCTATTTATAATAATTACAGGTACAGCATTTCTGGATTAAATAGCGCGTATGAAGGTGGAAATAAACAACCTGGTGCTGTGAATAAAGTGTTAGGAGCTATCTTTAATCCTGCAGATTTTTTATATAATATTTTTAGCAAACGCTCTAAGGAATTGCGTAAACTGCGTAAGATGAAAAAGGATGATGAAATCCGAAATCTGCTAGAATCTAAATTTGATAGAGCTACTTTATCTGCCTTACTACACGTAGAACGCGTGGATATAGATGAGATTTTGCGTAATTGTAATTATTCTGTGGATTTTATAAAGTTTGCTAATGATCTACAGATACTGGATGCTATTAGTGATTGTTATGAAGAGTATAAAATACTGGATCGTAATTAGTGATTCATGATTCACTGGTATAGGCTCTTATAGACATCATATGCAAGCTATTTTTTGAAACCATGGTAGATAGAGAACTGTTAACATATTTAGAGTCTTTCCTTACTCCTAGAAGACGTGGTTTAAACCAACAAACGATTACACAACGTACCGATCATTTTACAGTAGCGATTGAGGATGTGTATCAACTGCATAATACGAGTGCCGTAATTCGTAGTTGTGATATCTTTGGGGTGCAAAATGTACATGTAATCGAAGAGATTAATGCCAAGCGGATTGATAGAGAAATCGCTATGGGTGCCCAAAAATGGGTAGATGTACATCGCTATAGTACGACCAAGAAATGTATTGAACATTTGCAATCGAAAGGGTATCAAATTGTGGCAACTACTCCGCATGATGATTCTGTACAACTCAAAGATTTTGATATCAATACACCTGCTGCTTTTTTCTTTGGACAAGAACAACATGGATTAAGTGATTTGGTGTTGGATGCTGCGGATAGTAAATTACACATACCTATGGTAGGATTTACTGAGAGTTTAAATATCTCGGTATCTGCGGCTATTATTTTACAATCTGTAACGAACCGATTACGCAATTCTACACTTCCTTGGAGATTATCGGAGGAACAGCAACTACAAAAACGTATGGATTGGGCGAAAAAGGTGATTAAAAGTCATCAAAAAATCATTGATCGATATTATGATGAACGTGCTCAATCTTAACTAAAAGAGAGTCTCCTGATCGTTACCCTTCGATACAGGAGACTCATGTCAATCCAACTCAAAATAAGCTATCAAAATTGTTTTCTACTAGTTTTTTATCGCCATCGTTCTATTTAATTCGCTTTATGCAATAGACAATCTATATAGTTTTGAGCTTCTGCTAGTACTATAAACTATTCAAGTAGGTCTGATTGACACTTTACTGAATCTGTTTTCTTTTTTTGAGAACTATCTGTATTCCAATAGTACATTCGTTATGTTTTAGTTTACAACTTATAAAACAATAAATTCGCTTCTTCTGTTTAGTTGATGCTTTTCTTCACTACAATTTACTCCATCTGCACACTCATTAATTAATGAGGTTTCTCCATATCCTCTTCCTATAACTCTGGAACGATCGATACCTCCTTTTTCTACAATATATTTTATGGTACTCTTAGCTCTACGCTCACTGAGGTACATATTATAATTGTTATTTGCTCTACTATCTGTATGTGAACGTACATCTATTTTTAGAGAAGGGTTTTGCTTAAGTGTAGCTATTATTTTTTGCAATTCTACTTCTGCATCTGGTCTAATAAATGATTTATCTAAATCAAAATAAATAATCTGAAGGTTTAAAATCTTAGCTAGGTCATCTCCTGGTCTTACTTCTTGTACTTGAGCTGCTATTCCTCCTTTAGATAGTTGTAATGGTAATTGGTGTGTATATTCTAATGCTGTATTAGATGTTAATGGTGCTTCTGTAGTATTATATGTGTCTTTGGTTCCTCTAACAATATACTGTTTTTCACATGCTAGTGTAAACTTATATTGTCCTTTACCATCGGTTTGTGTTCTTTCTAATTCTTGATTGTTTTCGTCTAACAGTATCACATCTGCATAGGGCAATGCTTCTCTGGTATTAGCATCTGTAAGTACTCCTGCTACATATTGGGTACAAGTAGTAATTAGATCTTCTAATTGCTTAAAACTATAAATATCATCACTTCCTTTTCCTCCTAGTCTGTTACTAGCAAAAAAGCCTATTTTGGTATCTTCATTAAGTAAAAAAGAAAAATCATCTTCTGGACTGTTTACGGGTTTTCCTACATTGTAAGGTGTAGAAAAACTTAATTGTTCTGGTACAGATACAAATATATCTAGCCCTCCTAAACCTACATGGCCATCACTTGCAAAATACAATCGACCTGAATTACTGATATATGGAAAGGTTTCTCTTCCTTCTGTATTAATCCTATCTCCTAGATTTTTTGGTGTGCCAAATGTACCATCTTCGTACACGTCTACTACATACAAATCTGAGCTTCCTCTACTATCTGGCATATCACTAGCGAAGTATAATTTTTTTCCATCTGCACTAAGGGCTGGATGTGCTACTGAATACTCATCACTATTAAAAGGAAGTTCTTCTATATTCACCCACTTTTCATCTTTGAGGGTAGCTCTGTATAGTTTTAGCAGAATGGTTCCTTTGGTATCAGATTTGATTTTCTTATTCGTATAATTATTTCTTGTAAAATATACTGTTTTTCCATCATTACTAAAGGTTGAAGAAGACTCGTGAAAGCGTGTATTAATTTTTCCTTTGAGCTTACGAGGGTCTGAGAGTGCTTGTTTATCTCCTATTATATCACTGGAAAATAAATCTAAAAAAGGCATTTCGTTCCATTCATGAACTGTTTTTACGATACCGTTACCTCCTCCTCTAGAGGATGCAAAAATTAACTGTCCTTGCTTGTTAAAGCTTGGTGCATAATCTGAATATTTAGAATTAATATACAATTTTTTTAGTTTGTACTTCCCTGATTGCATTTCAATAAATTTTAAATAGTCTCTGGTACTCACAAAATAATATGCACGCTGGTCGGTTCCAGACAATCGATTAAAGTCTTCCATCACTTTATCTGCTTCTTTGTAGCGTTTTACACTTTTCAAACTTTGGGAATATCTAAATAAATATTCTGTATCGTATTGATCGGGGTATGCTTCCACTAGTTTTTCATACCATTGCACCGATTTTTCCAACTCGGCATTAAAGTAGTAAGAGTCTCCTAGTTTTTTATATAAATCCGCAGATCCATATCCGCTTTTGGCTACGTCTAAATAAATCTTACGAGCGTCTACAAAAGCATATTTTTCAAAGCTTTCGTCGGCTTTTGCTAAACGTTTTTCTTGTGCTACTACTGCACAACAAATCATCATACTCAAAGATATATTGATAACATATTTACGTACATTCATAATTGTCTGTTATTTTTAGATTTATACGATGCGATGGTATCGCCACGATAAAACTATTTTAGAATGATCTCTTTATTTTTTATAATCAATTAAATGGTTTTATGGGTATTAGAAGAAACGTGGTGTTAGCATTCTGTTATATTTTCTGAATAATTCAAAACGCACCATTACTTCATAACTACCATCATTAAACTGTGTTCTGCCTAATTCTGTCGTTTCTCTATCATATGCAAAACCAATCATCATTGAATCTGAGACCTGAAATCCTGCCATAGCACTAAAGGCTGCACTCCATCTATAAGCGACTCCCAATGTAAATCGCTCGTATAATAAAAAGTTAGCGGACACATCTACTTGTAATGGTGTCCCAAATACTAATTTAGTTAGTAATGCTGGCTTGAACTTTAGATTATCAGTAATGTCAAATACGTATCCTGTAATAAAGTAATAATTGACACGCTCTTCTGCTATAAATGTTGAAGAATTATTGCTATTCACTGTAGCTTCTTCATCGAAATGGTCGGTTTCTAAAAGATTCGGAGCACTTAATCCTGCATAAAATTTTTCTCTTTGGTAATAGACTCCTATTCCTACATTAGGACTAAATTTGTTATCTATATTATTCTGAAAGTTAGGATCATCAATATCAAACTGAGATAATCGCTGAAAATCTACGTCTAATAAATGACCTCCTGCTTTAATACCAAAACTAAGTCTTCCTTCTTCAGAAGTAGGTATGGTATATGAAAAGTCTATATCGAAATAGGTTTCATCTGTAGGCCCTATTTCATCATTGACTATCGATACTCCAAGCCCTACTCTATTTTCATCACCAAGTGGCGTATTAAAGGTGAGGGTTTGTGTTCTAGGAGCACCGTCTAAACCTACCCATTGACTACGATGCAGTCCCATGATACTCATCACTCCTCTACTCCCTGCATATGCTGGGTTTACACTTATGGTATTATACATATACTGTGTGTATTGAGCATCTTGCTGCGCATAGATTCGATTCTGAAAAAAGAAACTTAAAAGTGCTACTGTGCTAAGTATTATATATGTTTTCTTCATATGTATTTCTTTTATAACCCGTGAGCAGACACACTCACGGGCATTTATTTCGGTCTATTTATCTGTTGATGTATAAGTATCCTGCTCTATTCTTGCGTTCTCCACTTTCTAGGGTGTATTCTATCACGTAATAATACGTTCCTACTGGTAGTTCGTCTCTTTCTTCGATTGTAACTCTACCATTAGAGATCCCTCTGAAGAAATTATCATTTCTTCCATAGTTTTTAGTACTGTATACCTTTACTCCCCATCGGTTATAGATTTCTACCGTGTTTTCGATATTCTCTAATCCAACAATCATTAATTTATCATTGTTATTATCACCGTTAGGAGATAGGGCGGTAAATACTTGTATACCATCTTCTTCATTTGGATCAATCGGTGTATTAGGTTCTAAGAAATTAGGAACTCCATCGCCATCGGTATCTATTGCATCATCTGCATTTCCATCGCCATTTGGATCCGGGTTTTCATCTATTGTGTTTTGACCATCCCCATCATCATCTGGATCTAAATAATCTGGAATGCCATTACCATCGGTATCATCTGGCGAACTACCATCTCCATTATTATCTAATTCATTGATCGTACTTATAGAATCTCCATCATCATCTGGATCGAGATAATCTGGAATACCATTGCCATCTGTATCCTGCGTGTCTCCTGTATTTGGATCATCGTCTCCATCTGGATTCGAACCTTCATTAGCAGTAGGGACTCCATCACCATCATCATCTGCATCTATATAATCTGGAATACCGTCATCGTCGGTGTCTTGCGTACTACCTGTATTAGGGTTTCCATCAGTATCTGGATCTGGTCCTTCATTTACTGTAGCTACACCATCTCCGTCATCATCTATATCGATATAATCTGGAATACCATCACCGTCTGTATCTTGATTTGTTGGATCGTTATCACCATCATAATTTTCTTGTGCTGTTAATACACCGTCATTATCATCATCAAGATCTCTATAATCTACTTCGTCTATTCCATCGGTATTCTGTGTGCTTTCAGAACCTGCATCCAATTCATCATTTGGATCGAAACCATCATTTGGATCTCTACCTTCATAAGCATTGAGTATTCCATCACCGTCTGTATCAGTTGTGGATGTAGTTATTTCCAAACCTGCTTCTATAGTATCTGGCACTCCATCATTATCTGTATCGATATCTAAATGATCTGGTCTGTCATCGCCATCTGTATTCACTGGTGTAATTCCTTCGTCACCTGCTCCTTCATAGGCATCGTCTAGTCCGTCTGCATCGGTATCGACTCCTGATGGTGAAATATACCCTACTGTTGGCTGTGCTTCTACATTATCTGGAATACCGTCATTATCACTATCCAAGTCTTGATAATCTGGAATACCATCAGCATCTGAATCTGTAGGATTGGTAAATGGATTTCCATCGCCATCTGCATCTGCATCTTCATCAATGTTTAAGATACCATCATTATCAATATCAATATCTACAACATCTAATATTCCATCGCCATCTACATCATCTGCATCTAAATAATCTGGAATACCATCGCCATCACTATCTACTGCATCATCTGGAGTACCATTACCGTTAGGATCTGCATTCTCATTAATGGTATCTACTCCATCATTATCATCATCTACATCTAAATAATCAGGAGTACCATCGCCATCACTATCTTGATCTGTAGGATCAGTATCACCATCATAGTTTTCTTCTGCTGTTAGTAATCCGTCATTATCATCATCTGTATCTCTATAGTCTACATCATCTACTCCATCTGTATTCGGCCTATCAATCGAACCAAGATCTAATTCATCATTTGGATCAAAACCATCACTTGGATCAGCTCCTTCATAACCATCTAATAATCCATCATTATCAGTATCTACTGTGATGGTAGATGGTGTTAATCCTGCTTCTACAGTATCTGGAACTCCATCGCTATCTGCATCTGCATTAATGTAATCTGGTGCAGAGGTTACATCTGTATTATGCGGTGTAATACCAGTAGCATCGTATGCATCATCTACTCCATTTCCATTAGCGTCTGTTCCTGATGGTGGTATATAGCCTGCCGTAGATTGTCCTTCTACATTATCTGGAATACCATCATTATCACTATCGATATCCAAGAAGTTAGGAATGCCATCACCATCGCTGTCATTCTCTCCTGGTGTACCTTCTGTGTATGGATTATTATCTCCATCTAGGTTTGGATCTTCTACAGTATCCAAAATACCATCATTATCATCATCTAAATCTACGTTGTCTGGAATACCATCACCGTCAGTATCATCTCGATCTATATAATCTGGTGTACCATCGCCATCACTATCAACTGCATCTGCTGGGTCTCCATTATTGTCTGGATCAGCATTTTCATTGATGGTATCTATTCCATCTTCATCATCATCCGTATCTAAATAATCTGGTGTACCATCATCATCTGTATCTTGGTCTGTAGGATCGTTATCACCGTCATAATCTTCGAATACAGTATCTACTCCATCACCATCATCATCTGTATCTAAATAATCCGGAATCACATCGGTATCAGAGTTCTGAGTCGCTCCTGTAGTTGGATCACCATCGCCATCTGGATTTGGATTTTCTGCTAATGTTGGGATATTATCACCATCATCATCCGTATCTAGATAATCTGGAATCGTATCTGTATCCGAGTTCTGAGGAGTTCCTGTATTCGGATTTCCATCATTATCTGGATTTGGATTTTCAAATACTGTATTTACTCCATCTCCGTCATCGTCTACATCTAAGTAATCAGGAATTAAATCGCCATCACTATCTTGATTGGTAGGATCAGTATCACCGTCATAATTCTCAAATACAGTATCTACTCCATCATTATCATCGTCTGTATCTCTGTAATCAAAATCGTCTGCTGCATCTGTATTAGTCAATACTAAGTTCGTACCATCAAATACTTCGTCATTTACATCGAAGCCATCATTTGGATCAGCTCCTTCATATGCATTTAATAATCCATCACCATCTGTATCCGTAGTGGTAGTTGCTGGTGTAAAGCCTGCTTCTACCGTGTCCGATACATTATCATTATCACTATCAGTGTTAATATAGTCTGGTGTATCTGATACATCTGTATTCTCTGGTGTGATTCCTGCATCTCCTGCTCCTTCGTACGCATCATTCAATCCATCACCATCTGCATCTGCTTCATTGGCTGGTGTCGATGGGTCATCCACTAATGGTGCAATGTAAGTTGCTGATGGTTGACCTTCTACATTGTCTGGAATACCATCGTTATCACTATCGATATCCAAGAAGTTAGGAATCCCATCACCATCGCTGTCATTCTCTCCCGGTGTTCCTTCTGTAAATGGATTGTTATCGCCATCTAAGTTTGGATCTTCTACACTGTCTAAAATACCATCATTATCATCATCAAGATCCACATTGTCTGGAATACCATCACCATCATTATCATCCGTATCTAAATAATCTGGGGTACCATCGCCATCACTATCTACTGCGTCTGTTGGATCGCCATCATTATTCGGATCTGCATTCTCTGAATCCGTAGGCAGTCCATCATTATCATCATCTGTATCTAGGTAATCTGGAATTAAATCGCCATCACTATCTTGATTGGTAGGATCAGTATCACCGTCATAATTTTCTAGTGCTGTATCTAATCCATCATTATCATCATCTGTATCTCGGTAATCGAACTCATCAGTACTGTCTGTATTGGTCAATACTAAGTTCGTACCATCAAATACTTCATCATTTACATCAAAGCCGTCGTTTACATCTGTTGCTTCAAATACATCTAGTAATCCATCACTATCGGTATCTGCTACAACAGTAGCTGGTGTAAATCCTGCTTCAGTAGTATCTGGCACATTGTCATTATCACTATCGGTATCTATATAGTCTGGTGTATCTACTCCATCAGTGTTCTCTGGTGTGATTCCTGCATCTCCTGCTCCTTCATAGGCATCATTCAATCCATCGCCATCTACATCAGCCTCATTCACTGGAGTCAGTGGATCATCTACTAATGGTGCAGTATAGCTTGCTGATGGTTGACCTTCTACATTATCTGGAATTCCATCGTTATCACTATCCAAGTCTTGGAAGTTAGGGATACCATCTCCATCACTATCGATATCCAATGGATTCGCTGCTGTATATGGATTGTTATCTCCATCTAAGTTGGGATCTTCTACAGTGTCTAAAATACCATCGTTATCATCATCTAAGTCAACAGTATCTGGAATACCATCGCCATCTAAATCATCACTATCTCTATAGTCTGGAGTACCATCACCGTCACTATCAACTGCATCTGATGGATCGCCATCATTATTTGGATCTGGATTCTCAGTGCTTGTTGGTAATCCATCTTCATCATCATCCGTATCTAAATAATCCGGAGTACCATCACCATCTGTATCTTGGTCTGTAGGATCGTTATCACCGTCATAATCTTCGAATACGGTGTCCACTCCATCTCCATCATCATCTGTATCTAAATAATCTGGAATCGCATCCGTATCTGAATTCTGAGTCGCTCCTGTGTTTGGATCGCCATCGCCATCTGGATTTGGATTTTCTGCTAATGTTGGGATGTTATCACCATCATCATCCGTGTCGAGATAATCTGGAATCGCATCGGTATCTGTATTTTGGGTAGCTCCTGTAGTTGGATCTCCATCTCCATCTGGATTTGGATTTTCAAATGCTGTATCTACTCCATCGCCATCATCATCTGTATCTAGATAATCTGGAGTACCATCGCCATCACTATCCTGATCCGTAGGATCACTATCTCCATCATAATCTTCGAATAGGGTATTAATTCCATCATTATCATCATCTGTATCTCTATAGTCAAACTCGTCTGTACTATCGGTATTCGTTAATACTAAGTTCGTACCATCAAAAACTTCGTCATTTGCATCAAATCCATCGTTTGGATTCAATCCTTCAAAATCGTTCAATAATCCATCACCATCTGTATCTGTAGGATTCGTTGATAGTGTAAATCCTGCTTCGATAGTATCTGGAACATTATCATCATCTGAATCCGTATCTAAATAGTCTGCATCTGCTCCTGCTGTGATCTCTGGTGTAATCCCTTCATTTCCTGCACCTTCATAAGCATCATTCAATCCATCTAAATCTACATCCGCTTCATTTACAGGAGTTAATGGGTCATCTTCTAGAGGAGGAATATATCCTATACTAGGTTGTGCTTCTATATTATCTGGAATTCCATCATTATCACTATCAATATCTTGGAAGTTTGGAATACCATCTCTATCTGTATCTGTTGGATTCGTAAATGGATCATTATCGCCATCTAAATTCTCATCTTCTACACTATCTAAGATACCATCGTTATCATTATCAATATCTAGTGAATCTGGAACGCCATCACCATCTAAATCATCTGTATCTAAATAGTTAGGAACACCATCAGTATCTGTATCAATAGCATCATCAGGTAATCCATTTCCATTTGGATCAGCCCCTTCAATGATCGTATTTAATCCATCATTATCATCATCTACATCTAAATAATCTGGAGTCAGATCGTTATCACTATCTTGATCTGTTGGATCAGTATCACCATCATAATTTTCTGCTATGGTATCTAATCCATCGTTATCATCATCTGTATCTCTAAAATTCACTTCATCAGTACCGTCTGTATTTAAGGTATCTACAGAACCGTTAGGGAATCCATCATTGACATCATATCCATCACTGATGTTTGTGCCTTCATAATCATCTAATAATCCATCTCCATCTGCGTCTCCTATATCATTTGCTGGATTTAAACCTGCATCTACGGTATCTGGCACATTGTCATTATCACTATCTGTATCTATATAGTCTGGGGTATCTACTCCATCAGTGTTCTCTGGTGTGATTCCTGCATCTCCTGCGCCTTCATAGGCATCATTCAATCCATCGCCATCACCATCTGCCTCATTCACAGGAGTCAATGGATCATCAACTAATGGTGCAACATAACCTGTTGTAGCTTGACCTTCTACATTATCTGGAATACCATCATTATCACTATCCAAGTCTTGGAAGTTGGGAATACCGTCGCCATCACTATCAATATCTAGTGGATTCGCTGCTGTGTATGGGTTGTTATCGCCATCTAAGTTTGGATCTTCAACGGTATCTAAAATACCATCGTTATCATCATCTAAGTCAACACTGTCTGGAATACCATCACCATCTAGATCATCACTATCTCTGTAGTCTGGAGTACCATCCCCGTCACTATCAACTGCATCTGTTGGATCGCCATCATTATTTGGATCTGGATTCTCAGTGCTTGTTGGTAATCCATCTTCATCATCATCCGTATCTAAATAATCCGGAGTACCATCACCATCACTGTCTTGATTCGTTGGATCGTTATCTCCGTCATAATCCTCGAATACCGTATCAACACCATCACCATCATCATCTGTATCTAAATAATCTGGAATCGCATCTGTATCTGAATTCTGTGTAGCTCCTGTCGTTGGATCACCGTCGCCATCTGGATTTGGATTTTCTGCTAATGTTGGGATATTATCACCATCATCATCCGTATCTAAATAATCTGGAATACCATCGGTATCTGAATTCTGTGTAATTCCTGTGGTTGGATCGCCATCACCATCTGGATCTGGATTTTCAAATGCTGTATCTACTCCGTCACCATCATCATCTGTATCTAGATAATCTGGCGTACCATCGCCATCACTGTCTTGATTCGTTGGATCGTTATCTCCGTCATAATCCTCAAATACCGTATCAACACCATCATTATCATCATCCGTATCTCGGTAATCAAACTCATCTGTAGTGTCTGTATTGGTCAATACCAAGTTCGTACCATCAAATACTTCGTCATTTACATCAAATCCATCGTTTGGATCGGCTCCTTCATACGCATCTAATAATCCATCACTATCGGTATCTGTAGTCGTAGTTGCAGGGGTAAATCCTGCCTCTACTGTATCTGGTACATTGTCATTATCACTATCCGTATCTATATAATCTGGGGTGTCTACACCATCGGTGTTCTCTGGTGTGATTCCTGCATCTCCTGCACCTTCGTAGGCATCGTTCAATCCATCGCCGTCTGCATCCGCCTCATTCACTGGAGTCAATGGATCATCAACTAATGGAGCAACATAACTACCTGAGGGCTGACTCTCTACATTATCTGGAATACCATCATTATCACTATCCAAGTC
>CANMMM010000019.1 GCA_947498935.1 uncultured Aquimarina sp.
GTGGAAATACTTTTTCTGTGGACAGTGTTTCGAGAGCGCACAGGATGCGGTAAATAATGGTTGCCAAGAAGCGAATAGCTGTACCAATGGTAATGGAGGTAATAATGGAGGTACTAATTGTGCTCCTAATGCGCAACGCTGTGATCAGAGTCAGCCGTGGAAATACTTTTTCTGTGGACAGTGTTTCGAGAGCGCACAGGATGCGGTAAATAATGGTTGCCAAGAAGCGAATAACTGTACCAATGGTAATGGTAATGGTAATGGAGGTAACAATGGTGGTACTAATTGCGCTCCTAATGCAGAGCGTTGTGATCAGAGTCAGCCGTGGAAATACTTTTTCTGTGGACAGTGTTTCGAGAGTGCACAGGATGCGGTAAATAATGGTTGCCAAGAAGCGAATAACTGTACCAATGGTAGTGGTGCTAATAACGGAGGCAATGCTAATTGTGCGCCCAATGCGCAACGCTGTGATCAGAATCAGAAGTGGAAATATTCTTTCTGTGGACAGTGTTTCGAGAGTGCACAAGATGCGGTAAATAATGGATGCCAAGAAGCGAATCAGTGTCTATAGCTTTATATTATTAGTCTTATTTTTGATTATTTATAAATAATTTTTACTTAAAAACCCTCTACGTTTATAACTATAAATGTAGGGGGTTTTTAGTAGAGTGGATTGTGCTTGTTTAGTTAAAAATCAATCATTAATACGTAAAAAATCAAAAAAGGGGGTAACAATTCACTTGAAAATGACACATATAGTAAATGAGGTATTAAAGTGGTGTATACTTTTTCGATTTATAGCAAATTGTAAAAAGTTGAAAACAATTCATTATACATGGTATCTTATTCATTTGATTTATAACTAATTTTAATAAAAATGATGAAACAAAACTTACTGTTATTTGCACTTTTATGTAGTGTATTGGTTATCGGCTGTTCTGATGATGATAGCAATGAAGACAACAATGATGAAACAGCTACTATTGATTGTGCTGATATAGCGGCGACCACTCAAAGTGCCGCAGAGGCGTATAATGCTACTAAGAGTGAAGAAACCTGTAAACGCTATAAGGAAGCAATCAACTCTCAAATTACGTCATGTGGAGATGAGTTAGGAGTGCTACAAGCTATTGCAGATGGTTTAGGGGATTGTATTGAACAACCATCTAAAAAAACGATCAGTGTATCAGTCGGTTCATTACTTAAAACATTTGACCAGAATGTAACAATTGATCAAAATGGAACTGCGTTAACGATTAGAGCAGAAGAAAAGAACTCTAATAATTGGGTGTCGATTGAACTGGAAGCCTCTGCAACTGGTACGGATATCCTTACTGATTTTACGATCTTTATCATCTCTAGAGAATATAAACCTAATACAGAATTCGAGCCAGACCCTTTTACATCTACGATTACAGTGAACTCTAATGAAAAAATAGAAGGGAACTTTCATGGTGTTGTAACAGCTGCGAATAATGCTTCTGTGTCTTTAACAGGTGGAACAATAGACCTTACGCTCTAGCAAACATATGATGATGTTACTATAGCTGGGAATTCATAAATAGCTATAGTACATTTAAAAGCATAACTTTGTGCCAGTGAGAATTACAGTTTGAACTGCGTAAGGATATACAATAAAACAAAAAAATGAAATCTATATATTTACTGATCATACTTTTTATGATCGCTTTTTCTAGTGCTTTTTCGCAAAACACCAAAGCCGTTTTGATATTTAAAGATGGTACCAGTCAAGAAGGACTGGCTAAAATCACAGCTTCAGGATTGGTGAAATACAGAAAAGCCAAAGGCGAAAAAAGAGTCAAATACAATTTTGATAAATTCGAATATATCAAATTGTATGAATCGAATGGGATTAACAACTATGTAAGACGAAAGGTAAAAGGTCAGCTACAACCAAAGATTTTACAAGTGGTCACAAAAGGAAAAGTTACGTTATATAAAGTAAATAGCAGTGGTATGACCCCAATGAATATGGGTGGCCCCGGAGGTTTTGGAGCTGCTCCTGTGATGTACCATCATTATTCTATCAACAGTTATTATGTGCAAAAAGAAGGTGAACAAGTAGTAACCCATTTGGGGTCTACGGAATTGTTTAGCAAGAACTTTAAAAAAGCTGCTAGTACGTACTTCCAAGACTGTTCTGAGCTTGTAGAAAAAATACAAAACAAAGAGTACAAAAAAAAGGATATTGAAAATGTGGTAAGATTCTATAATGAAAGGTGTAAATAACGAACCCAGAAGGGCAAGAATAAGTAAAAGCAAAAACAGCCAAAATCTATTTTTAGGATAGGTTGTGTATAAGGTTTGATAAAGTGAAGCGATTAGGGCATATAAGTTGCAAGCCTGCTCTAGCGAAGGATTTGATAATGGATTAGTACATCAATAGCTTTATAGCAGATATGAATATTATATTGAAGTAAATATAATCTTAATAAATAAAGGTTTACATTAATTCTTTTACTATATGAATATATTAAAAAGAATACAGTTCTTTAATTTGGTAATGATATTTCTCATATCGTTTGGATATTTAAATGCTCAGACTATTACTAAAGCTTACTATGAAAATGGGAATATTAAGCTTTTAGGTGAAAAAATAAAAGGGAAAAAAGAAGGTGTATGGAAAGAATACTATGAAAATGGTAATCTGAGAAAACGAGTTGGATTTAAAAGTGGAATAAAAGATGGTGTATATAGAGAATTCTATGAAAATGGTAATGGAAAAACTTATAGGAAATATAATCAAGGTAAACTGGTAGATACTTTAGTAGATTTTTTTGAAAATAAATCCTTAAGTATGATATATATAGTTAAAACAGGAGAGAAAAAGCAATTTTATGAAAATCGAGTATTAGCAATTCACGGTTTTCATAAAATACAAAATCTCTATGATACTCAAAAAAGTACTCAATCCTATAATGAAATAATGGAATATAGTTTTTCTGCTCAAAAAATAGGAGAATGGAAAAAGTACTACAAGAATGGTAATCTAAGATCAATTATAACATATGCTGATAATGGCCAAGGACTGTTTGCTACTATCAAAAATGCAACCTGTAGATACTATTATGATTCTGGAGAATTAGATGAAGTTTGTATATATAAAAATGGAAAAAAAAATGGTGCTAGAAAAATATATTTTAAAAATGGTAATCTTAAACAAACAATGAATTATGAAAACAATTTGTTAAATGGTAAGTTTGAAGAATATTATCAAAATGGAGATTTAAAATTTAAAGGAAATTTTGTAAATGATAAAATAGATGGATTAGTTGAAATAATGTATCCCGATAATAGAAAAGATATATCTGTGATCTATAAAGAAGGGAGGTTAATTAATGTCAAATATAAATATCTTCAGAGTGGGGGAAAAGTGTTAATTGGGTCTCTAAAAGATGGAAATGGTAGTGTCTTTTCTTATAATGATGAAGGAATAATTATTGATACTATACAATACAAAAATGGAGTTAAAGTAAAGAATGATTTAAAATCTAAATAAATAGTTATGTTATTGAGTTGATTTTTAAGGGTTCATAAGTTTAAATATTTGTCAGATAATGATTTAGAACAAGAATAGCTTCATAGCAGATATGAATATTTTATGAGAGTATATAAAACATTGCATATAGGAGAATTTCATACAAACTATTGTGAAGATTTTTTAGTGGAAGAACAAATTGGAACGGATGAAATATTGATTGCTGTTTTAGATGGATGTACTATGGGAAAAGAATCTGTATTTGCATCTATACTTTTTGGTAAAATATTACGTACGATAGCTAAAAAGAAATTCTATGAAGAGTTTGTAGTGCATGCTCCAATGGATTTAAAAGGCAAACTTAAGGAAGTAATTAGATTATTAATCGATGAAGTCAGACTACTTAAAAATCAACTAGGATTAGAGACCAATGAATTGTTATCAACTTTAATTATAGGTATTATTAATACTAAGGAATCGAAAGCAGAATTTCTAACGATTGGAGATGGATTGATTTGTAAAGATGGAGAGCTTATTGAATATGAGCAAGGTGATAAACCTGATTATTTTGGGTATCATTTAGCGGATGATTTCGAAGTTTGGTTTACTGCTTTACAACAGACCGTAACGATTTCTAGCTTTAAAGATATATCCATCTGTACTGATGGTATTTTTAGCTTTAAAAGCCTTGAAGATACATCTAAACAGAAATCTGAATATGAAATTATAGACTATTTATTAATAGATGATGAGGGAGCTACATTTGATAATTTTCTGGATCGAAAAATAAGAGCTTTACGTGATAAATGGAATCATCTAGTAACAGATGATTTAGCGATTATTAGAGTCAAAAACAGTACATCTTTTTAAGTAATATTTGTCAGTAAACGCTTCATTGACTTACTATACTATGTTTACGTTTTGCTACTTTTATGGTATAGGTCGCTACGATATCATCATTGATTTTTAAGTGTGTATCGTAGGTGCCTCTATGTTTAAATGTGCAGGAAAAAGAAACGATTCCCGACTGATGCTGAATGTTAGTAATGGGTAAACGGTATTCTTTAGTACCATGATAATATATCAACGAGATGGTTTTGTCTGCCATTGGCGTAGTTGTTTTAAAACGAAAGGGTATTGCTTCATTTTTAAGAATTGTAGTTTCTAAATAAGCAGGACTGATCGGCAAGATCGCATGTTCAAACGCTTTTTCGTACACCAAGGGCGCACTCACGAATGCTGCTGCAGTGATCGGTTCATTGAGTAGCCACTGCTGTTTAAGCGGAAAGTGGTTTTTTCCGAATAATGCGGGGTCTGCTAGGAAATACCCATTGTTATATGCTTGTATAAAAGTACCATTTGATGTCATATAGCCACTGGACCAAGTAGCATCGCATAGGTACCATTTTTGATTGATTTTTACAGCATTCCATGAATGGTTAGGGATGTCTAGCGATTGAACATTACTAGCAGCATTTCGTCCATAGCCATCTACAATTACAGCTTCTATATTGGCTAAATGGCAGAGTTCTTTGATGAGGTAGGCATATCCTGTACACATGGTTTTCTGATGTTTTAGAAGTTTTTTGAAAACATTTTTTTTGTACTCCTGATTCCATTGTGCAAGTGCAGTAGGATCGTTTTTTAGTTTTTTGCGTGTACGCAGTACCTTAGTATGTTGTACATAGTCTCCGCTAATATTAGCACATACCCATGTATAGATAGCTCTAAATTTTTCTACTGTGGTGGGTAAAGAATGGGTAAGCTGATGCGCTAGTAAGGAAAGGTTGTCAATACGCGCACCTTTATATACACTAGCGATACGGTCTGCTCTAGTGAAATCAATGGTTTTGAAATCAGAAGTTTGAGCACGTAAATACTGGTTGCAACATAGGAATATTGCTATAGAAATACTGGTTTTTATAAAGATGCGCATGGATTAGTCTTTTTTTGAGCTATAAATTTGATTCACAGATACAGCACCCAAGAGTACACAGCTATCTTCTTCTAAATTAACTTTGAGTGCTATGTTGTTCGCTGAATTTTCGTTTTGGATAACAATCTTTTTTGAGGTATAACCGATAAAGCTCACTACCAATACATCTCCTTTTTTAAGTTTTTCTGGAAATTCGAAATAACCGTCGAAATCGCTACTAACTCCAGTAGCCGTTCCTTCTAAGATGATATTGGCACCGGGCAATGGCATTCCATTTTCGGTAACAGTACCTTTTACCACGATGTTTTTTTGATGGGTACTGTCCTGTATTTTTGTTGTATCAGTGTCCAGCGCTGAAGTGGTTTTTTTGAGCTCTTGTCCTTGTATTTTTCCAAAAGAAAATAAGGCCATCATAGCGATGCCGATACTGCTTAAAAACCGAAGTCTATTTCGTTTTTTGGGTGGGTATGTATAGGTGGTTAGCTGTTGGGATGTAAATCGACCGCAGGTATTTTGTGTAGCTCGGTTTTGGAAATAATGAGCGATTTCCTGTGCGTTCATTTTAGTGAAATCAATCACTTCTTTTTGGCAAGCACCACAGAAACCACCTTGTGCGGTAGGTGTAAAGCTATCAAAATGTGCAGCGCATGGTGTATCAATGGTTACATTAAATGCATTCTTCATAGTATCGTTGTTTAGATTATTACTGTAAACCTACTGTGATACGAGCTTATAAAAAATAGCAAATGAGGGAACGGGTTTGTATAATGAGTGAAGTGGACTGTATTATTTTTACCTAATGGTACCTATTACTATATCTCAATTTTAATTAGTGATTCTAAGGAGACTTCTACGGTGAATAAACAAATCATTGCTGATGTTACTAAGTTAACGTATGACTATTTTGTGAATACTATCAAATGATGATATGCTTCCCGTTTGTAGGATACGATTTTTCGCGTTAGGGATAGCAGAGGAAATCCCGCAGTACGACGAGAGGAGTGCGAGGAATTGGAACGGATAGCCCGACCCTTGGGTAACGCCCTAATTTAATAAAGTATGTACGGATGGCTATTTAGACAATTCTTCGAGGCGTTGTCGTTCTTCTTTGGATAATTTATGCAGTCCTTGCTGACTGATTTTATCTAGTAAGGCATTGATTTCTTTTTCCTTGTCTATCTTAGAACTATTGTAGCGATCATCGATGGTGAGGAGTCCTTCTGGTTTTTCGGTGATTACTTTTTTAAAGGCTAAAAAATCGGGTTTGATTCTCATGATCCCTATAAAAATCATACTAGGAATCAGTAGTAATGAGATGGCAATATAATTTTGTGTCAGTGCAGTGGGGACTAGTGTAATGGCGAGTATCAGTCCTGTAATGGCGCCTCCTAAATGCGCTTCGTGACTGATTCTATCGCGCTTAGCTGCGATGCCGTATATAGAAATTCCTATAAACAGTAATCCATATATCCATCCCGGGATGCCTATGTCTATAAAGAGGATTCCGATTTCTAGACCTTTGATCAGTGCGATCATCCCAAAGATAACGCCGCTAATGGCTCCAGAAGCGCCAACAGCTGTATAGGAATCATGATTTTTATAACGATACCATGCCAGTAAGTAGCCGCCTATTAGACTCGAAAAATAGAGTAACAAGTAAGTGGTGATGCTAAGGGAAGTACCAGCGTCTACAGTGGCAAATAGGTAGAGCGATAGCATATTAAAGAGTAGGTGCTGCCAATTCGCATGCAGGAAGCCTGCGGTTAGCAATCTATAATACTGTTTTTGAGAGCGAATGGCTTCGATATCGAAAGCAAATCGTTGCATCACACTTTTGTTTCTTATCCCTATATAAGAAACAATCACATTGATCAAGATCAGCCCAATAGCAGCAATTTTAATAGTATTCATAAGTCATCTATCCCTATAGTACAGAACGCATCCTTACTGTTTTTATGATATGGTATCAGTAAGGATGCGTTTGTGATTCATAGAAGTGATTTACATCATTTCATAGCCTTAAAATACAAATATTATCGAATACTTTGTATAAAGGGATCGATACTATCTACGCCTTCTTGGGTTAATTGTTTGATAAAAGCAGATCCGATAATCGCTCCTTTGGCGGTTTTGGTAGCTTGTACAAATGTTTCGTTATTACTGATACCGAATCCTACGATTTGTGGTGCTTTTAATTGCATATTGGCTATACGCTCGAAATAACTCTCTTGGGTACTGCCGAATCCTGCGGTAGATCCAGTAACGCTCGCCGAACTGACCATGTAGATAAACCCGTTAGAAACACTATCGATAAATCGGATGCGTTCTTCTGAGGTTTGTGGTGTGATTAGGAATACATTGATCAAACCATATTTTTCAAACGTAGCTTGGTAATGCTCGTGGTATTCTGCGACAGGCAGATCGGGGATGATCAATCCGTCGATACCGATTTCCTGACACTTGGCACAGAACGCCTCTACACCGTATTGCATCATAGGATTAAAATAGCCCATGATGATTAAAGGGATGCTGACTGTTTTTCTAATATCGGCCAATTGCTCGAATAGTAATTGCGTAGTCATACCATTCTTTAACGCAGCAGTAGAGCTGGCTTGTATGGTAGGGCCATCGGCTAGTGGATCACTGAATGGCAATCCTATTTCTATCATATCTACACCACTTTTTTCTAAATCTTCGATGATTTTTTTGGTGTCATGTAGTGATGGATACCCCGCCGTAAAATAGATGGATAATAATTTTTTATCCTGTGCTAGGGCAGTGTTGATTCTGTTTTTCATAATATGTATGATATGGTATACTCACCTATGATTGTATACGGTACTTCTTTATAGCTTAAAATAATCGATGTATGTGTTTAAATCCTTGTCCCCTCTACCTGATAATCCAATTACTACGACATCATCGGGTTTGAATTTTTTTTCATTAAATACGGCTAGCGCATGCGATGATTCTATCGCAGGGATAATTCCCTCTAATTGCGATAGCTCCAATCCTGCGGTCATTGCATCATCATCGGTTACCGAAAAGAACTCTCCGCGTCCTGATTTGTACAAGTGCGAGTGTAGTGGTCCTACACCAGGATAATCTAATCCAGCAGAGATCGAATACGGTTCTGTGATTTGCCCATCAGGTGTTTGCATCAATAATGTTTTGCAACCGTGTATGATTCCTTCTTTACCGAGCTGAGACGTAGCAGCACTCTCGCCACTATGCACTCCTTTTCCGGCAGCTTCTACAGCGATGATGCCTACCTCTGGTTGGTCTAAGAAATGATAATACGTACCCGCAGCATTACTACCACCACCAATACAGGCTACTACATAATCTGGGTTTTCTCTACCTTCTTTTTCTTGTAACTGCCATTTGATCTCTTCGGAAATCACGGACTGAAAACGAGTCACCATATCGGGGTATGGATGTGGCCCGATGGCAGATCCGATGATGTAATGCGTGTCTACAGGATTATTGATCCAGTCTCTAATGGCTTCGTTGGTAGCGTCTTTTAGGGTTTTGCTTCCTGATTGTGCAGGACGTACTTCTGCGCCTAGCATTTTCATACGAGCTACATTTGGGGCTTGTCGTTTAATATCTACCGCGCCCATGTATACGATACATTTGATGCCCATCAGTGCACATACCGTAGCAGTGGCTACTCCATGTTGCCCAGCGCCTGTTTCGGCGATGATTCTATTTTTTCCTAACTTTTTGGCTACTAAAATCTGACCAATCGTATTATTTACCTTATGAGCACCTGTGTGATTTAGATCCTCACGCTTTAGGTATACTTTCGTACCGTGTTTTTCGGATAAGCGTTTGGCATAATACAATGGCGTAGGGCGCCCTACATAATCTCTAAGTAGTTGGTCGAATTCTGCTTTAAAATCGGGGGTATGCATGATCTCCAAATAGGTAGATCGCAATTCCTCTACATTAGGATATAGCATTTCGGGAATGTAAGCACCTCCAAAATCTCCGTAATATCCTTTTTCATTTACTTGATAACTCATGGTACAATTTTTTATACTTCCGCTACTACGGATACATGTTTTAATTTTTCTATAATTTTCTGGGCGTGACCCTAAGGGGTCGGGCTATTCGTTTCAATTCCTCGCACCTCCTGCGTCGGGCTGTGGGATTTCCACTGCTATCCCTCACGCAGATATATCTTGTGTTGTATCATACATTTGCTGTATGAACAGCTGTAATTGTTGTTCGTTTTTTAGACCTGGTGCATCTTCGAATTTGCTATTTACATCAATCGCATGAATGGGTAATTCGGTTTGTGCGATACTTTTTAGTGCAGCGATCTCATCGATACCAATACCGCCACTAAGTATAAACGGTGTTTGTGATGGGTAGTTCTTCAGCACTGTCCAATCAAAGGTATATCCATTGCCTCCTTTTTCTTTTCCCTTGGTATCGAACAAGAAATAGTCTACTACACCTTCATAGGGGGTGAGCTTACTAAAATCAAATGTGTCTCTGATACCGAATACCTTAAATAGCTCTATGTTTCTATCTAGGGATAGCTCTTTAAGCTCCTTAGCTAAGGCAGTGCAGTATTCCGCAGATTCATTGCCATGCAATTGTACGGCACTAAATCCATAGGTAGTCACCTTATCGACCACATAGGCTAGGGCAGCATCTACAAACACGCCAGTTTTTTTGATGCGATCGGGTAGGGCAGGAATCGTACCTGCAAAATGCCGAGGAGATTTTTCGTAAAAAATAAAACCCAGATAATCGGGCGATAGCGCTGCTACCGCTTGTATATTATCTGTATGTTTCATTCCACAAATTTTTAGTTTCATAGCGATTACGAATTATAGATTGGGCGCTAATACAATATTCTTATTGTCAAAATTAATATTATGCGCAAAATTATAAATGGCTCTAAAATTATCGATCATGTTGGGTTCTTCGATATCGGCCAATAGTTTTCGGATCAGCTTGGATTCGAAATAGTGTTTCTTAGCCGTAGAATATTTGACTAATTGGCTACCGATAGTTTTGTAAAACAAGGTTTCGATCACTGTTTTATCAGTAGGTTCTTCTGCTACGAGTTCGATATCCACACCGCATTGTTGCAGGATACTGGTGGCTATGTAGCGCGTAGGTACATTTTTAGTGAGTGTGATGTTTAGCTGTTCATCACTAATAGTAGCAGCACGCAGAATCCCCTTGGCTACATAATCTACAGGTACGATATTCAGTCCGCCTTCCATATTCAGGGCCACACGTATTTTTCCAATATCGGAATATTGTTTTTTGATTTTCTTAAAGAATTCTCCAATCGAATAAAAAACAATATACCTACTACTCACGAATTTAGGGAGGTCAATCAATCTACCAGATACGACACTAGGTCTAGCAATAGTACAACTAAAGTTGTATTCCTTGGCCAATTGCAGTACTTGCTTTTCGATTTTCATCTTATACGCTTCGTAGAAGTTTCTAAAATCATACTCGGTAGCCGAATGGTAATCATCGGTGATTTTTCCAGTGATTTCACCTCTAGAAAAAGCAGTACTTACGAACACCAGTTTTTTGATACGTGTTTTGATGGTTTCTAAAAAGGCTTGCGTATGTTTATAATTTACATCCGCAATTTCATTTTTGGCTTTTTCTGTATTGCTAAGGTTTACAGAAGCAGCAAGGTGATAGGCAGTGAGTTCATTACCTGCTTCGGCAGGTAATTCAAAATCATGAATACTACCTTCGATCACGCGTACATATTGCTGTAGATACGCCTTGTAGAAAGGAGCTATTTTTTCAGGGATCAGCTGCGTGGTACAGACTTCCTCTACCAATCGCTGTGCACCACTCATATGCTGTTTTTTGCGTATGAGTACATAGATGATTGCTTCCTTTTGCTCGGTATACAATTCATATAACAGTTCAAACAAAACGTGAGAACCTATATTACCCGTAACTCCTGTGATTAATACAGTATCCATGCGCTGCTTTTTTAGGTTAATTGCTGTATAAATTCGACAGCACTCTTTCCAGGGGCTGTAGTTTTCATAAAATTCTCACCGATCAAGAATCCTTTATACTCATATTGTTGTAAGTCTTTGATCGCTTCGATACTACTGATACCACTTTCGGATACTTTTACAAAATCATCCGGAATATGTGTGCTCAATGCTTTACTAACATCGGTGCTCACCTCAAAGGTTTTGAGGTTTCTATTATTAACACCCAGCATGTCTAGTGACGGCATGATGGATTTTTCTAATTCTTCTAGATTATGTACCTCTAGTAATACATCTAGTGATAGGCTTTTGGCAAATTCGGACAGGGATTTTATTTCATCTCTAGTCAATACCGCTGCGATGAGCAATATCACATCTGCTCCATGTGCCTTGGCTTCTAGTAACTGGTACTCGTCGATGATAAACTCTTTGCGCAATAAGGGCATTGCTACAGCAGCTCTGGCTAGAATGAGGTCGTCTAGCGATCCCCCAAAATACTTGCCGTCTGTGAGTACCGACATCCCACACGCTCCAGCCGTTTCATAACCCGTGGCTACATCTTGTACACTTACTTTCTGATTGATCACTGCTTTGGAGGGTGATCTACGCTTGTGTTCTGCAATGATACCTGTAGTACTCTGACGTAGTGCCTCGGCTAGAGATACAGTTTCTCTGCCAAACAAAACCGAATTTTCTAACTGTTTGGTAGGGATCAAGCTTTTTCTCAGGGCTACTTCGATCTTCTTATCAGCTACTATTTGCTCTAATATGTTCATTTCTTTTTCTTCTTTTTTCTTTTTTCTTTTTCAGCGTGGTGGTACTACATTTTCTAAGCGCTAGCACTTAAGGTTTGTAGTTTTTTTAGTGCTTCGAGTCCTTTGCCTCCTAGTAGTGATGCTTTAGCGCGCTCGAAGCCTTGTTTAGGAGTCAAACCTTCTACGGTAGCAATGGCCATACCTGCATTAGCACACACTACATTGTTCTGTGCAGTAGTACCTTGCCCTTGTAGGATGTTCATAAATATCTTAGCAGAATCTTCTATAGAATCGCCTCCTGTGATTTCTTCTTGTCGCAGTGCTGCTACACCAAAATCTTGTGGCGTAAGCATACCTTCTGTACTATTGGAGATCGTTTTGGTATTGCTAGTCAATGAAATCTCGTCATACCCATCTAAGGCATGGATGATAGTAAAGTTTTTATCCGTATTTTGATATAGGTAGCCATACATTCTAGCCAGTTCTAAATTAAATACCCCTACGATTTGATTTTTTGGAAACGCAGGATTTACCATAGGTCCTAGCATATTAAAAAATGTTTTAACGGCCAGTTCTCTACGTATAGGCGCTACATTCTTCATAGCAGGGTGGAAAAGCGGAGCGTGCAATACGCAAATCCCTGCCTGATCAATACAGCGTTCTAAAAAAATCTTGTCATTACTAAACTTGATCCCTAGGTGCTCCATTACATTAGAACTACCACATTTAGAGGATACACCATAGTTTCCGTGCTTTGTAACTTTAATGCCAGCACCAGCAGCTACAAAAGAGGATAGGGTAGAGATGTTAAAGGTATCTTTGCCATCACCACCTGTTCCGCAGAGGTCTATAGGATTGTATTGGTCTAAATCAATGGCAACACATAATTCTAATAAAGCATCTCTAAAACCTTCTAATTCTTCTACAGTAATGCTACGCATCATGTATACTGTAAGAAAAGAAGCGATCTGACTCTGATTATATGCTCCTTTGGATATATTGACCAATACACTTTTTGCTTCTTCTTTAGAAATCGTTTCGTGATTGATAAGCCTGTTTAGTAAGTTTTTCATCTGTTGTTAATTTTTGGTGGTCAGATGGAATTCGTGAGCAACTATTTCGTTTCGTATGAAGTCACTATATAGCATGCTAACGTATTTCATATTTAGTTAGAATCAGTTATTGATCCAGTTTTGTAACATTTTTTTTCCATCAGGCGTCAGTACTGATTCTGGATGGAATTGTACGCCGCGCACGTCTAGTTCTTTGTGTCTAAGCGACATGATTTGTCCGTTTTCGTCATAAGAAGTGACTTCTAAACAATCGGGTAGCTCATTATCTGCTACTACCCAAGAGTGATATCTGCCTACTTCGAAGGTGTTTTCTAACCCCTGAAATAAAAGTGCGTCTGTCTGGGTTTGGCTCACCCGAGTAGCTACACCGTGATACACTTCTGATAAGTTGATAATACGTCCGCCGAATACCTCGCCAATGGCTTGCTGTCCTAGACACACTCCAAAAATACTTTTGGAGGCGGCATATTGTTCTATAATTGCTTTTAGTAATCCTGCTTCATCGGGTATCCCCGGTCCTGGGGATAAAAGTATTTTATGATAGTCTGCTACTTCCTCTAGTGTTAACTGATCGTTTCGTTTGACGACTACTTGGCAGCCTAAATCTTCTAGATAGTGTACTAGATTGTATACAAAGGAATCATAGTTGTCTATTACTAATACTTTTTTACTCATTTTGCTGTTTATTTTCCTGTTGCTCTGTATCATTCAGAGACTGTATTTTATCTTGATAGGGGAACACCCCTTATATTTCTTCGGCTAATTCTAATGCTTTGGTTAATGCACCTAGCTTATTATATACTTCTTGTAACTCACTTTCTTCATTGGACTCATTTACTAATCCAGCACCTGCTTGCCAGTGAAGTTGATGATTTTTACTCAGGAAGGTTCGGATCATGATCGCATGGTTAAAGTTGCCATCAAAATCCATAAAACCGATAGCGCCTCCGTAAAAATCTCTGTTTACAGTTTCGTATTTTTCGATCAGCTGCATGGCCATATGCTTGGGGGCACCACTAAGGGTACCTGCAGGAAATGTATCTGCTACAATTTGCATCGTAGTGGTGTCTGTATGTTTTTTTCCTGTGACTTTGCTTACCAAGTGAATTACATGTGAGTAGAATTGTACTTCTCTGTAATTCTCTACGGTTACTTGACTTCCATTGCGGCTCAGGTCATTACGGGCTAAGTCTACGAGCATTACATGCTCTGCATTTTCTTTTTCATCTGCGGCTAGTTTTTTAGCCAATTCAGCGTCCTTTTCGTCATTTCCAGTACGTTTAAACGTACCGGCTATTGGATGAATTTCTGCAATTTCATCCTTGACCACTAATTGTGCTTCTGGAGAGCTGCCAAAGATTTTAAAGTCTCCATAGTCAAAATAAAAGAGGTAAGGAGAAGGGTTGATGCTACGCAATGCACGGTATACATTGAATTCATCTCCTTTGAATTGCTGAGAAAAACGCTTGGAGAGTACTAACTGGAATACATCTCCTCGCTGGCAATGTTTTTTAGCCAGTGCTACATGCTCTTTGTAGTTTTCATCATCTAGATTAGAAGTCGTATCGCCTACAGTTGTAAAGTTATATGATGCAAAGTTTTTTACATTCAGCAAGGACTCGATGGCTGCAATGTTGCTTTCAGATTCATAGCAATGGGCAAATATGTAAGCCTCGTTATTAAAATGATTGATCGCAATGATGTTTTGGTATACAGTGTATTGGATGTCTGGGATATCGAGTCCTTTTTCTTTTTTGGTAATCGTAATATCCTCGAAATACCGTACAGCATCATATGCGATATAGCCAAATAGTCCATTATTAATGAATTTAAAATCACTCTGAGTCGTTTCGAATTGTTTTCCGAATTGCTCTATAACTAATGGAATGTCTGTAGTAGGGGTAATAGGGGTTTGCTTGGTACTTTTGTCTGGATAGGTTTCATAGATAACCTCATTTTCAATCTTGATTGTGGCAATTGGATTGCAACAGATATAAGAGAAGCTGTTTTCATTTCCTCTGTAGTCGCTACTTTCTAATAACAGACTATTGGGAAAACGATCTCTTATTTTCAGATATACACTTACAGGAGTGATGGTGTCTGCAAGAATTTGTTTGAAATGTGTGGTTAACTTATAACTCATCGTATGTTTTATTAGATACTACAACATTGTTTTTGAGGTTGTAGCGTTGACTTATTTTATAACAAAAAAAAGGCTTGTCGTGATTTGACAAGCCTTTGATATGTTTACTTAACTATATAACAGGTGTTATCTCACGACGATTGCGTATTGAGTATTCCACCAGCTAGTTGTTAAGATTATATTCATTTGTATTTATTCTTGGTTTCAAAGATATAAATTAATTATAATTTTAGAAATAAAAATTACATTTTTAATTCTACAGCTAATTCGAATGCATCGTCGATGGCTTTGTCTCCTAAGTTATCAAAGAAGCTTCCTGATCCATACTTAATGTCGTATTTTGTTCTGTCTACTTTTAGGGTAGTCGCAGCCGTACCAGCTTTAGCGTCTACAGCAAGATCAAATTGTATAGGATTGGTTTTTCCTTTGATAGTTAAGTCTCCTTTTACAGTATATACTCCTGCTTTTGCTTTAGTAGCTTCTGTGATTACTAGTGTAGCGCTTTTGTAGTTTGCAGTCCCAAAAAAATCATCTGAGGTAAGATGTCCTTCTAGTTTTTCTTTTCCTTGACCTGCTGCTAGGTCTGTAACCGCAAGTGATGTCATATCTACGACAAACTCTCCTGCTTTTAACACATCAGCTTCTAGAGTTAAAAAACCACTCTCGAATACAAGTGTACCCGTATGCGATCCTGTGATTTTTTTTCCTGTCCAGTTGATGGTGCTTTCAGTGGTTTTGATCTCTTTTTTTTGTGCAAAAGAAGCTGTACTAATAGCAATTGCAAATACGAAAACGAGTTTTGAAAATCTAATATTCATGATATAAAAATTAATTAATGATTGTTTTATGGTATATTTTTGGTTCTTAATTTTTCGAGTAATTCATTTAACAGTGTAAGCTCTTGTGTGGTAATACTATCAGTAATATCATTTTCTAATATAGTCACCGCTTTACTTACCTTATTTATAAATTTATTGCCAGTTTTGGTAATGGTGATTTCTACCTTTCTACGATTAGAAGTGCATGTGATTCTGTTTACATACCCTTTTTCAATCAATTTATCGACTAATCGAGTCGTATTACTCATTTTACTAACCATTCTGGTTTGTATAGTAGATAGATTAGCAGGCTTGCCTTGTTGACCTTTTAAAATTCTAAGTACATTAAATTGAGGTATTGATACATCGTATGGTTTTAAGACTGCATTCATTTGCTCACTAAGCCATTTTTCGGTGTACAATAAATTGACAATTGTTTTTCTTGCTAATGGCAATATTTGTGTGGTATGTGTGATCTTTTCAATATTCATTTGTACATACAACTATTGTTTTTACAAATGTATGCCATGTTTGGTTTAATTGCTTGCTAAACAAACGCTAAAAAATGTTAATCTTTTGTGGGGGTTTTTTCGTCAGCGTTGATAGGTGCTCATAATTAGTGGGATAATGATTGTGGTTAAGTTTTGTAGCTAATGATTGATTGCTAAATGAATGGAGTTGTAAATTGATGGAAAAAATAGTTTTAATGATAGATGGGGGCGTCGGTATGCACTATTTGTTAGGTAAGGAAAGTATATTTTTTTGTGTGAATTTTTGAGTTTTTGGGGAATTTTCATGGTTTATTTTGTTTATTGTGTTTGTTAAAAGGTGTTTTTATGAGAAAATATTAATAAAATTGTTAAGTTTATGTTTTTTACTAATTAAATGTTAAAATTTAATAATTGCTATTCATTAATGCTATTATTGCGATTCAATTAATGATAACTCAGTTATTGATGTTATACATTACTTAAACCTTAGTTAATTTTCTTTTATTCAAAAAAGCGTTTCAATAATTTAGTAATATGCAAAAATCGCTACTATATATAGGTTTATTTGTTTTATTGATAGGTTGTAAGGGAGAACAGAAATTTACGATGGAGGCCAATGAAGTGCTTACGAGTAAAGGTGTTGTAATTCCTGTATATAATTTTGCAAATTTAGAGCCTTTGTTACGGATGAAAGATGGTAAAACACGTATCGTAAACTTTTGGGCAACATGGTGTAAGCCCTGTGTAGCTGAATTGCCATATTTTGAATTGATCAATAGCAGGTATCCAGACGACCAAGTAGAAGTTATTTTGGTAAGCTTGGATTTGCCTAGTCAGGTAGAAAGTAAATTGATTCCTTTTGTAAAAAGACAGCGTATAGAGAGTAAAATTTTATTGTTAGACGATCCTGATGCTGATAATTGGATAAGAAAAGTGGATAAGGAGTGGACAGGTTCTATACCAGCTACTATTATTTATAAGGATAATTCTTCCAATTTTTACGAGCGTTCATTCACCTATAATGAACTCGAAAAAGAACTCAAAAAAATGTTGTAAGCTCTTAAAACCGCACAAAAGAGTAAATAGTTAGTTATGAAAACATTAAAAATTTTAGTGGTCATAGCACTGGTTATTGCAGTAAGCGCATTTGCAATAGATAGAGTGAGTGACCAAGCAGTTTCTGATACGGGATATGCTGTGGGAGATATTGCTACTGATTTTTCGTTAAAAAATGTAGATGATACCATGGTTTCTTTATCAGACTACAAAGACACAAAAGGTTTTGTGGTCATTTTTACATGCAATCATTGTCCATATTCTGTAGCGTATGAAGATAGGATTATCGCATTAAATGCATCATTAGCGCCAAAAGGTTATCCAGTAATTGCGATCAATCCTAATAACCCAAAAGCCTATCCAGAAGATAGTTTTGAACACATGAAAATCAGGGCTAAAGACAAAGGATTTACTTTTCCGTATTTATTTGATGAAGGTCAGAAAATTTATCCACAATATGGGGCTACGAAAACGCCACATGTATACGTGCTAGAGAAAACAACTGAAGGGTTAGTAGTGCGTTATATCGGAGCTATAGATAATAATTATAAAGATGCTAAAAAAGCAGATAAGAAATATGTAGAAAATGCTGTTTCTGAATTGTTATCAGGTAAGAAAGTGTCTGTAGAAACGACTAAGGCTATCGGTTGCAGTATCAAAGCATAATATATGAATGCTAGCACGAGTAAAAATGATGCTATATAGAGTGTGATTTTTCTATGTAGTACTCCTATATTTGCATAAGTTATGAAGCTTTACATTAATTACTGTAGGCTTATTAAATAGAGGTGTGTATTTTTTTTGATTTTAGTGAAAATTAAAGTCTTTGTGACCAAATACAGTGATTTTTTAGCAGTATAATAATGTTTTGGAAATCAGTAACTTAAAAGTTTGATGGTAACGGATCGTTTCTTATAACAAATTGTAAAAAGTGTACATCACTTCAAATACTATTATTTACTAATTTTTTTTAATATAAAGATATGGCTGAGGATATTACACAGCAAGAGTGGGAAGAATTAATCGCTAAAGATCAGGACGCAATCATATTGGATGTGAGAACTGCTGAGGAAGTAGCAGAAGGGTTTATTCCTAAAATGAAGCATATAGATATTCGTCTGGGACAAGGATTCTTAGATGAAGTAGAGAAATTAGATACATCAAAAAATTATTACGTATATTGTAGATCAGGAGCGCGTAGTGCTCAGGCGTGTTCATTGATGAATCAGATGGGGTTTGAAACTACTTATAATCTGATCGGAGGATTTATGGACTGGGATGGTGAAGTAGCTGAGTAGTAAATTTTAATGCATTATGAAATTATTTTTTCGTTCTTTTGGTATTTGTCTTTTTTGTGTGCTTGTCCTTACTGGTTGTAAAAATACAACATCACATGACCAAACAGTAGAATTGATTACTGTAGAGGAAATGGATCAATTATTAGAAATGAAAAAGGTGCAGCTAATTGATGTACGTACTCCGAAAGAATACGAAAAAGGACATATTTCGGGAGCTATTAATATCGATTTTAGAGATGCTAATTTCGAATCTTTAATCTCTAGTGTAGATAAAACAAAGCCAGTAGCTGTATACTGCGGACGAGGTGGAAGAAGTGCTGCTTGTGCGTCTGTTATGCAAAAAGCAGGTTTTACGAAAATATACGACCTAGATGGAGGTATTTCAGAATGGAAATACAAAGGAAAAAAAGTAACTGAGTAGTGTTTATCAGCTACTTAAATTAAGACACATAAAAAAAATCATATTCAAAAAATGAATATGATTTTTTTTATGTGCATTGTTAATCAACTATCTAAAGCGGTATTGTTAGGGTTTAGTAGTTGGAATTTGCTCAGTAGCTGGTATAGATTTTGCTTTCTATTGAGCTTCATTTTTTTTCTAATTCTATACCGTATTGTTTTTACACTATTAGGTGATATATTCAGAATTTTGGCAATTTCTTTAGAATCAAACCCTTGTTGTATTAAGATGCATAATCGTACTTCTGATCTACTTAATGAGGGGTGAGCTTGTTTTAAATTAGTGACCAATTCTTCGTTCATAGCATATGAATAACTAAGTGATTCTTTAAGATCTCCCTGATTAGAAGAAAAATGTTCTAATAGGCTAGTCAATGCATTCGTTTTGTTTAGATCGTTGCTGAATTCCTTTTTAAACTCTTTTAGCTTATTCTCTATAGATAATAATGTGATACTTTGTTTAGAAATGCAGTTAAACTTTTTGTTTTTCTGCTCTAATAAGCGAATGATTTTATTCTTTTTTAAAAGAAGGAGTAATAAGATACTGTCGAGAGGGATGTGAAGTATTCTATGTAGACTGACGATAGATTCATGCGTTTCGGAGTTTGTATAAGGGATTATAAACGATATAACTTCAATAAGTATAAATATAGATAATAGTGCTACACTGTTTAGTTTTAGTCTATTGTTTTCTAAAATAGATGATGAGATCGAATTCATTTTTTGGGGATTATAATGAGGTTAATTTTAAAAATGTTTTAGGTACTGTATGATCAGGTTTGGATAGGGGAGGTATAGTTTTGTTGCATGTTTTTTTAGTTTTTATACTGTGATGGTTTTGATGTTTAGCTTCTTTATAAGCGTATTTCTTATGTAAGATAATTACGAATCATTATGTTTCTATTTAGTCGATTTGATATAGGTAAATTACAAGCTTATGTGCTTTTGATAGGGGAAAATGTACAATCAGATTACTGTGTTGTACAAAGCGTAACATCTATTGTATAAATGTAAGAAAAAGTAGTGTGTTGATAGAAAATCTTGCCTATTGCTTATGTTTTTGTTTATCAGTTAATTGAGTGATAGCAAGCTTTTGGTCTAGTTACAGGCTCCTGAGAGAGTGCTTTTTTAGGCGTTCTATTTTGAGTAAAGAAAAAGATGTAATTCCCTTCTTTTTATAAACATATTTCATGCTATAAAATAAAATGATCAATAGTAGGTAATTTATTTTTATGAAATAGAACATTTATGGAAATACAGCGAATTATGGTATGATGTAGAGGGTGAAGTGGTTTGAATTCTTGCTGTTGCAACAAAAATCGAAAATTCTGCGAATCAGCATAGTGGTTTGCTTGTTGTATAGGGGTACTGCAGAGTTTAAAACTTTTCAAAGATCATTTTGCATAACAACTTTTAGAAAAATAAACCATTTCAATATCAGAAATTGGTGTTGTAGTATGTAAAATGAGCTTCTTTTTAGGTGTTGAATTGCTATGTGGTTATTTTAATGTTGTTTATTAAAGTAGTTATTTTTGTTTTTAGTGTATAAAATAAAGGATTGTTAACATTCTTTTGGTTAGTTTTAGTGATATGGTGGTTTGTGTGTTAAGTTGTTTGTTTTCAGGTTTTTGTTGTTGTTTTGTTGTTTTGGTTAGTAAAGATAGAAGTCAATTGACCTTTTGTAGGCCTTCTTTTTTTTGAAGAATCTGGATTGTTAGACAACTTTGTAACAAGCGAAATGCAATGTGTGAGTAGTTTACTAAGAATACGTATTTAGTGCAAAATGGCCAGTGTACTACAATAGTATATATGTTAGAAGCTCTTACAGTCATTGCTAGCTTGTGAACATAAGTTGAATCTAAAATTTTTTAAAAATGAAAACAAACAAGAATTTATGGTTAGTAGGATTAGGAATAGCAGGGCTATTCGTATTTAATTCCTGTGAAAACGAAGAAGAAGTAGTGGATGAATCAATTTCTCCTGTTGATTTTGTCTCGACACAGATTCCATCAAATAATATCCCTAATGAATTAGGGGCTGATGATTTTAAAAATAGAGGGATTCGATTGGTTAAGTTTGAGGATAATGGGCAGGTAGCTAATGTGATTTCAAATTCTAGGGAACTAAAGAGGGTTCCTGCGGATATTGAGTTTATTAAAGAGCCAAAAGAACTGAAATTTCCTGAACGAATAAGAACAAAAATGAATATTGATGACCTGTCTAAGCTATCAGGGGTAGGTAAGAATTTTATTTTATCGAATATTGCGGCCAAAACAGGTAAGAATGTTGTGGCAGTTGCTGTCGGTGGAAAAACATATTATAAGTCAAATAGCGTCGCATCAAGTATTCCTTTTAGTATAAAGCGTGAATTAGAGCAAAAGGAAAAAGATTTTGGTGCTTGGGCATTATCAGATCCAACTATTACGTATGGACCGAGTAAGGTGTTAAAAAATAAATTAAAGCAAAAGGGTAATGGATATATTAGTTGTAATCCCGCAGATTCTCCACTGTCTGATTCTTTTACAAGGACAGAATCAAAAACCAAAGAATCTAATTGGAATGTAACAGGTGGTTTGTCAGTTGCTCTAGAGGGAGGAGTAATGGTACCTTTTTTAGCGGAAAGTAGACTTACAACTACAATTACGCTTACAGCTGGTGGAGGTGGATCAAAATCTACTACAGAATCTATTTCATATACTGCAAATCTAAATGTTCCAGGTATGTCAGCAATGCTACTAAGAGAATTTACTAGAGATTTTGAGGCTGAGAACGATTTTAGTTTTTGGATGGAGTTTGATGGATATGTGCAATACATATATAATGACCAAGGTAAAGTTGGACGAGGACAAATAAAAGTATGGGATGCTTTGTTTTCAGAAAGAGGTCAGAAGCCTAATAGATTTCTTGTTACAGGAACTGCGACACAGTCGTCTATAGGGGATAGATTGTTTAGTAGAAAGATATTCACAGATCAAGATGCAAAGGACTTATGTCCTGATCTACAAGTACAATAGGTGGTAGAAATGTATTGTTTGGTTTTTGTGTATAAGCAATCATAACATAGTACTTTTGGTAAATAAAAGTATTGTGTATCTACCATACTATTGGTAATGCTCCAAACTCAACTGTAATAGTGGCCCAAAAGTATATATGCTTTTGGGCTGCTTTTGGTTTTAGTGGGATTAAAAGGGTAGTGTAGGATGCGTTTTTTTTGGGGAATGATGGTGTTTGTAGTAAAAAGTAGGGTTATTCTTAGTAGAATACGTATATTTGTACTAAGAAAAAACCACCCCGTGGGGTGGATAAATAAAAAATTATTTTTTTCTGGCATTTTTGATCGCGGTATACAGCTTTATAATAGCTGTAATCAATCCAAGAATACCGATGATGGTCTTCCAAACTAAATTTTCCATCATTTTAGAGCCGACGTATGAAACAATAGCCTGAACAAAAAAGATAAAGTCAATAGCTGCAACTATTGACTTTCTTTTTTTCTCCCTGTACGTCTCGCTCCTGTATTAGACAGGGAACTGAACAGACAAAAAACAGTATATAAAGTCAATAGCTTATGATGTAACCATCATGTCAAAGATACGATGCATCTTACTGAGGGTGTATACGGTTAATCCGTAGTGCTCCCATAGTTGCAGTTTTTGTAGGTAGTAGTGATTGGAGGAGGTGTATAACTATAAAAAAGTAATAACTACGCTCGTTGATCGAATTTAAAATGAAGTGTTTTTTGAATTGTCCTTAATTTGTTAAACGAAAATTACATTCCCCTTTTTACTCTCCTAAAAAAAATAACCCCTTGAAAATAAAGGGGTTATTTTGTTTTTTGTGGGCTCCAAGCGAAAGAGTTCGAACTTTTTGAATGACGATGTTAACTTAATCATCTCAAAATCAATGTTTATAAATAATCAGGCTGCAAGGATTTAGTTCCACTTCATCTTTTGCAACCTGACAGCATTTAAAATTGCAAGCAAGGCAACACCTACATCTGCAAAAACAGCTTCCCACATTGTGGCTAGTCCACCGGCTCCTAAAATGAGAACTATAATTTTTACGCCAAAGGCTAAAACAATATTTTGCCAAACAATACTTCTGGTAGAACGTCCTATTTTTATAGAACGGGCAATTTTTGAAGGTTGGTCGTTTTGAATGATAACATCTGCCGTTTCTATGGCAACATCACTTCCTAAACCACCCATTGCCATACCAACATCACTTGCTGCCAAAACTGGTGCGTCATTAATACCATCGCCTATAAAAGCGACTGTTGTATCTGGTTGTGCTTTGAGTTTTTCTACTTCGTTAAGCTTATCTTCTGGCAACAAACCACCTTTTGCCCAATCAATACCTAATTCTTTAGCGACTTTTTGCGTAATGGAATCTTTATCCCCAGACAGCATTATGATTTTTGAAATACCAGCCTCGCGAATTTGCTTAATCGCCTGATGGGCATCTTCCTTCAGTTCATCTGCAATCGTTACGTAACCTGCAAATTTGCCATCTATTCCTACCATTACTATAGATTCCACAATAGTATCAGTTTCTGAAGGGACATCAATGCTATTTGAAGTCATTAAAGCTTTGTTTCCTACCAGCACGGTTTTTCCGTTTACGGTTCCTTTCAATCCTTTTCCCGCGATTTCAGTTACGTCGGTTGCGTCATAGTCGGCACCGTCAGCTTTATATTCCATAATGGCTTTGGCGATGGGATGTGTGGATTGCTCTTCCATCGCCATCAGGTATTGCATAAATTCCGCTTCCGCGAAAGCGGATGTATTGACCACTTCCTTAATCTTAAAGACCCCTTTAGTAACAGTTCCCGTTTTGTCCATTACCACGGTATTTACTTTGGTCATCGCATCCAAAAAGGAAGCGCCCTTGAATAAAATACCGTTACGTGATGCTGCACCCAGACCACCGAAATAGCCCAAAGGAATGGAAATGACCAATGCACAGGGACAGGAAATAACTAAGAAAATTAATGCTCTGTACAACCAGTCACGAAACACGTAATCATCAACAAAGAAATAAGGAAGAAAAGTCAGACCAATTGCCAGAAATACAACGATAGGTGTGTAAATCCGTGCAAACTTTCTGATGAACAATTCAGTCTTTGATTTACGAGCGGTTGCATTCTGCACCATATCCAGAATACGTGCGATAGAACTGTCTTTAAACTCCTTAGTAGTTTCTACCTCAATAACTCCATCGAGATTGATGCTTCCTGCAAAGACAGACGCTTCTTTTTGAATAGTGGCTGGTTTGCTTTCTCCAGTAAGAGCGGCGGTATTAAACGAACCTTTATCTGAAAGCAAAATACCATCAAGTGGTACTTTTTCTCCTACTCGCACTTGAATTTTTTCGCCTATCTCAACCGTCTCAGGATTAACCGAGATGAAGTCTCCATTACGATATACTAGCGCCTCATTAGGTCGTACGTCTAACAAAGCTTTAATATTTCCTTTTGCTCGGTTAACAGCTGCTTGTTGAAACAATTCACCCACAGCATAAAATAACATTACAGCTACACCTTCTGGGTATTCTCCTATGGCAAATGCACCCAAAGTTGCAATGGACATTAAAAAGAACTCCGTAAAGAAATCTCCATTTCTGATACTTTTCAGGCCTTCTTTAATTACTGGAAGCCCAACAGGAATATAGGCTACGGTGTACCATACGATTCTTACCCATCCTTTGAAGAAGGAAAAAGTGTCAAAATAGTCAACTGCAATACCTAATATAAGCATTACAAAGCTGATAATCGCAGGTAGATATGTTTTCAAATTAGACACTTCGTCTGGGCTACTATGATTGTGTCCATCATCGTGACTGTGGTCACCAGAATGTTTTTGCGTGTCTAAGTCTCTTAAGTTTACTTTTTTCTTTTTCATTTACTATTGAATAAATTAATTATGTCATTTGGCATAGGCATACGTTTTAATGGTGGCACATTTGAACCTCCTGTATTTCCTAGTGGCACGTGATTAATAAACGACTTCCAACCACCAACAACTAATCTGATTATTTGACCAAATACTTCTTTAGTATTCTTTTGCATAAACCCAAATTTCAACATTAACCAATGTGAATAGGTATGTTCAATGGGATAAGATTGACCTATAATATGACTCCTTTCTAAATGATGCCAGGCAATAGCAAATTGTTCCATTTTTAAATTATTGCGGTACAACTCTAATTCTTTACAATATGCCTGTTTTAGATGTCTTGGTATTTTAATATTTAACGTCATATCCAATGATTTTTTATAAAAGTAGTTTAATAACTAGTGCAACAGAAGTGCATTTATTGCCCACTACATTTCTCGCATATTCCCTTTACAACAAGGTTTACATCTTCGGCTATATAGCCGTCAGGTACTTTGATTTGTGGAATTTTATGTTCCGTAAGACATACTGTTTCATTGCAATTGTTACAATGAAAATGTAAGTGTAAATCTTGTTCAATCTCACAGTTACAACCCTTTTCGCACAAGGCATACTTTGAAATGCCCGTGCCATCATCTATTTGGTGTACAATTTTCTTTTCTTCAAAGGTTTTGAGCGTACGATACAGTGTGGTGCGTTCCGCTTTCGCGAAAGCGGACTCAATATCTGTTAGTGCTACTGCAATTTCCTTTTCAGCCAAATACTTATAAATCAAAATGCGCATCGCCGTAGGACGTACTTGATAATTTTCTAATGTTTTTTCTATTTCTGTCATTTGATAGTTTTTAATGGCTATGTTCTGCTTCTCCTTTTTTCATTTCTGCCATTAGGTAATAGGCATTATTCATAGCATATTGCTCATCTTTTTTATTTGGTCCTAAAAAGCTAACGGCTACCCAATCTCCATCTTTTGCTCCTGTTACAATTTCTATAGGAACAAAGCTCCAGTCATTACCTTCTTTCATCGCCTTAAAAACAAAAGCTTTTTCTCCTTCAATAGAAATTGCACTTTCTGGAAATGCCGTGGTGGTTGCATTATCTGTTTGGATACGTCCTTGAATATACATTCCGGGAATAAGGTTTCCAGCCTTATTTTCTATTTCCGCGTGCACGTGCAATGCTTTTGGGTTTTCCTCAAAAGTTTTGCTTATCGAGTAAATTTCTGCTGAGAGTTGTTTTCCAGGAATGGACTGGACATTGAACGTTACTTTTTGTCCTTTCTCAATTTTATAGACATCTTTTTCAAAAACCATAAAATCTGCGTGTACGTGAAGCGTATTTACTATATCCATTAAGTCTGTTTGTGGCTCTACATACTGACCGGTTTTTATTTCTACTTTTTGCACAAATCCTTCAATGGGACTGCGTAGCGCTACACGCTGATAAATCGTTCCATTTCTGACACCTGAAGCATTTATGTTAAGTTGTTTTAACTGAGCTTCCAGACCATTTACCATCGCGAGCGAGGCTTTGTATTCGGCTTCTGCACTTTGAAAATTAGCACCGCTACCTACACCAGCATCATAAAGGGTTTTCTGTCTGTCAAAAGATTTTTTAAGAAACTGACTATTGCTGTATGCGTTAAGATACATCGTTTGTTTCTCAATAATGCTGGGATGTGATATGTAGGCAACAACTTGCCCTTTCTTAACTTCATTTCCTTCTATAATCTCGATAGAAACGACGTTTGCACCTATTACAGTTGTAATAGTTGCCTCATTTTGTGGTGGCACTTCTAGCTGTCCATTAGCCTCTACATAACCACTCATACTGCGCGTTTGTAATGTATCTATAGACATCTGCAAAGCCTCGAACTGTCTTGTAGTCAACATTACTTCTTCGCCTTCAGCGTGATTTTCTTCATTATGTTCACCATCGCTATGTTTAGATTCAGATTCCGAATGTTCATCACCCTTTTTAGACGTTTCATTTTTTGTGTCTCCACAAGCTGTCATTGTGATAACAATCAATAGCAGCCCAATCCATTTATATGTTTTTAAGTTTTTCATTTTATAAGGTATAATATTCAAGTTTGAACAATGCAGTTAAATACTGGTCTAGCGCTTCTAGCGCATCCATTTCTGTTTGTATGGCATCACGAATAATCTGGGTAAATGCAGCGTAGTCTACCGCACCTTCTCGATAAGCCAGTAATGCTCCTTTCCGTTGCTCTTTTGCAAGTGGTAAGGATTCATTTTTGTAAAATTGCCAAGCTTCTTCCCACTTCTGATAGGCTTGAACCGCTTGTTGATATTCTGATTCAATCTGTCGCTCTTTAAAATCTGCATTAGTGCTGACTATTTGGCTTTCAATTTTTGAAGCTTTAGCTCGACTTCTATCGGAACCAGAAAAAAGAGGTATGGATATACCTGCTTGATAGGTATAAAACCCACTATTTCCATTTACTTGCTGTATGCCGCCTTGTAAATTAAATGTAGGTAACAAATTTGCCCGTGCTACATTATAATTAGCTTCGGCTTCATCCACACGCTTTCGTGAAAGCAATAATTCTGGATGCTCATTTAAATCCTTATTATAATTAAAACCAAGGACATTAGATTGATAGTCATCGGGCGTTGTATAAATAATCTCCGAACCTAACCAAAGATTTAGTTTCTGCAATGCTATGCTATAATCTCGTTGTGCTTGATGATATTTATTTTTAATTTGCAATGCTTGATTTTTTGCAGAAGCAAATTCTAATCGTGAGATGGCTTCTACTTCCAAATTAAGTTGGACTGCTTTTGAAAACTGACTGTAAATCGAGTCTAGTTCCTTGTACAATTTCATCTTACGTTTTTGCTGAAAAGCTTCTGACCACGCATTTTTTACCTCTTGAGTAACTTGAAGTTCGGTAAGATTATAAGCCGCTTCAGCTAGAGCGATACGTTGTTTTTGCAATCGCTTTTTTGCGCCAATACCTAGTAAATCAATATTTTGCTGTCCGATTCCTATTAAAGTATAAATTCCCTGACCATTTGCTATTTCTTCTCCACCAGTAAAAACTTGTGTACTTCCCAAATCGTAAGCACTAGCCTTGAGCATATTTTGACGTTCTACTTCTAATTTACCAGTTTGCAATGATGGGTAATTCTGTTTTGCTAGCACTACAGCACTATCTAGGGTAATCTCTGGATAGCCTTGTTGCTGCAAAATAGTTGTATCCATTCTTCTCGTCACTTCTTGTGCTCTTGCACTTGGTATGAATAAGAACAAACAGACAACTACTGTCGCAGTTACATAATGTGGATTAAGCTTCATTTTGCGTTCTGAACGCTTTTCTACCCATTGATAAAATATAGGAAGAATAAAAAGTGTAAGTAAGGTAGAGGTCAATAATCCACCTATAACTACGGTTGCAAGTGGCCGTTGTACTTCTGCACCAGCAGATGATGATATGGCCATAGGCAAAAACCCAAGAATATCTGTTAATGCGGTAAGCATAATAGGTCGTATCCTGCGCTTTGTTCCTTCTACAATCCTGTCTCTCAAGTTTGTGACGCCTTCTTCTTTTAATTCATTAAGACCGCTTATCATTACAAGTCCATTGAGAACCGCGACCCCAAAGAGCACAATAAAACCAACACCTGCCGAAATACTAAATGGCATATCGCGTAACCATAGTGCAAATACACCACCTATAGCTGCCATAGGAATTGCGAGATAAATCATTAACGTCTGCGGAAATGATTTTAAGGCAAAATAGATAAGTATAAAAATAAGCAGGAGCGCAATAGGCACGACGGTTTGCAATCGATTACTAGCACGTTCCAAATTCTCAAAAGCACCACCATAGCGCAAGAAGTAACCAGATGGTAATTCAAATTGCTCATCCAGTCTCACTTGTATATCCTCAACCACAGATTTTACATCACGACCTCTAATATTAATACCTACATACGTTCTTCTATTTGTATTGTCACGACTTATTTGCATAGGTCCAGGTTCATAAGAAACGTTTGCTACTTCCTTTAAGGGGATTTGAGCTCCTGAAGGCAAATTGATAAATAGATTTTGAATATCATTGATACTCGTCCTGTTTTCAGCTTTTAATCGCACAACAAGGTCAAATCTTTTTTCTCCTTCAAATATGACACCTGCTTTACCACCAGCAAATGAGGCTTGTACCACGCTATTAAGCTGATTGATTTCTAACCCATATTGTGCTAGTTTATTCCGATTGTAGTTTACAGTGATTTGAGGTAAGCCGTCTGTAGCTTCCACCTTCATATCTGCCACACCAGGAACGCTTGCGATAATTCTACCCATCTCTTCGGCTTTGCTAGCCAGTATATCTAGGTCTTCGCCAAAAAGTTTTATAGCAACATCTTCACGTACACCAGTGAGCAGCTCATTAAATCGCATTTCTATAGGTTGAGTGAATTCAAAATTTACACCAGGCACAATGCTCACGGCTTCCTTCATTTTATCCAGCAGTTCTTCTTTTGAACTAGCTGATGTCCACTCGTCACTTGGTTTTAAAATCACAAATACATCTGCAATGTCCATAGGCATTGGGTCTGTAGGAACATCTGCAACACCTATACGGCTCATGATGGTTTTTACCTCTGGAAACTCAGATTTAACAATACGCTCAATCTTTGTTGTGGTTTCGATAGTTTCAGTAAGTGAACTTCCTGGTTTTAAAATAGCGTGAAATGCTAAGTCGCCTTCATCTAATTGTGGTATAAATTCTCCACCCATTCTTGTAAAAGCAAAAATGGCAACCGCAAAAAGTGCAACGGCAACACTTATAATTATCTTTCCTCTGCTCAGGGATTTAGTGAGAAGCGGTTCGTACTTACGTTCTACCCAATGGACAAATTTATCTCCGTATGATTTTTTATCGTTCTTAGGCACTCGTAAGAATAACGCCGAAACCATTGGAACATAAGTAAGACACAATATCATTGCACCTATCATTGCAAAGATGAATGTGAGCGCCATAGGTTGAAACATTTTACCTTCGACTCCTTCTAGTGCTAAAATGGGAAGAAATACAATAAGTATAATGAGCTGACCGAAAAAGGCCGCATTCATCATTTTTTTGGATGCTTTTGCTGCTATTTCATCATTGAGTGATTTTCTGTTTTCCGCTTTCGCACTTCGACTGCGCTCAGTATAAACTTCAGCGTTACCTTCATCAACGCTGTGTTTTTTAACGATGTAAGAATACATCAAAAAAACGGTGGCTTCTACAATGATTACAGAGCCATCTACAATGATTCCAAAATCAATAGCGCCTAAGCTCATTAAGTTAGCCCATACATCAAAAACGTTCATCAAAATGAATGCAAAAAGAAGAGATAGTGGAATGGTAGAGGCTACAATAAGCCCACCTCGCCAGTTTCCTAATAAGAGCACTAATACAAAAATCACTATTAGTCCACCTTCCAGTAAATTACCAGTTACCGTTCCAGTAGTTTCTGCAATTAACTCACTACGGTCTAGAAATGGAACAATGCTCACGCCTTCTGGTAGAGATTTTTGAATTTGCTTCATTCGAGTCTTCACATTCTCAATAACCTCGTTAGAATTTGCTCCTTTAAGCATTAGAATCATTCCACCTACGGCTTCGCCTTTACCGTCCTTAGTTAGTGCACCATAACGTACAGCACTTCCTATATTTACTGTCCCTACATCCTTAACTTTAATTGGAATACCGTTTATGGTTTTTACAACCATATTCTCGATGTCAGAAGTAGTTCTTGCTAGACCTTCGCCACGTATAAAGTTCGCTTGATGATTACGCTCTATATAAGCGCCACCAGTATTTTGATTGTTGTTTTCTAAGGCAGAAAAGACGTCAGAAATTGTGATACCTATGGCACGGAGCTCATTAGGATCTACAGCCACCTCATATTGCTTTTGATTACCACCAAAGGCATTGACTTCTACCACACCTGGCACCATAGACATCTGGCGACGTACAATCCAGTCTTGCATCGTACGCAGTTCTGTTGCGGTATATGTATCACGCATTTTATCATCTACCTCAAGGGTATATTGATAAATCTCTCCTAATCCAGTAGATATAGGCCCCATTGCTGGTTCTCCAAATCCTGCTGGTATCTGTTCTTGTACTTCGGGCAGTTTTTCGGCAACTAACTGTCGTGGTAAATAGGTGCCAATATCGTCATCGAATACGATAGTAACCACTGATAGCCCAAAACGAGATACAGAGCGTATCTCTTGAACATTAGGCAAATTACTCATCGCAATCTCGACAGGATAGGTTACAAATTGCTCAATATCTTCAGTCCCTAGATTAGGTGATTGAGTGATTACCTGTACTTGGTTATTTGTAATATCGGGCACAGCATCAATAGGTACTTGTGTCATACTCCATATACCTGCACCGATAAGTACAAATGTGAGTAACCCAATAATAAATTTATTATTGATTGAAAAATCAATGATTTTATTAATCATTTAATTGTGGTATTAATTCAGTTAATAAATGGGTGTACGCTTTCGCGAAAGCGAAAACAAATAATATCTCCCAAAGGGAAACATCACAAAAGGATATAGCTATCCTATAAAAACTGAATTATGCCCGTGGTGGTTGGAATAGGGAAAGGGAAATATCCTTACCTATACTGTCAAAATAAACCGTAGAAATTTTATAGTCTGCTGGATGGCAAAGGTCTAAGACATTTAACCCAAAATCCAACGTGTGAACGTGACAGCAATGACAATGACAAAAAGGAGAACACATATCAAGTAGGTTGTAGTCGTGATCGCCAGTATCATTTTGTGACAATTCTATTTGCGTGCTATCCTCAGAAGAGTCAACATTTGCATGACTACAAGGCGCAAAATTAAGCGCAAGCAGATAAAATGAGAATATGAGCGTAAAAATTTTCACAATACAAAGATAACAGAATTATAATGCAACTGGTGTGCAAAGGTTTTTATTCAAATTATTTACGAATAAATTTAGATGGCTCTGAGAAATCCTTTACAATATCCAGAATCTGATTTATAGGTTCTGGGACACTATCAATATTTATACGTAGGGCAATGGTTCGTGCAAAGAGTACTTTATCAAAAGACGCTTTTTTCTTTTGATATAAAATTCTATTGATATTTGATAGAAAGTCCTTAGTAGGGTCAAAATCTGTAACTAAAATCTTGGGTTCTTCTGGATATAAATAGTTTAAAATTTCCACAGAATACTTAATATCAAATAAGTCTTCAAACGTTCCATTCTCAATAAAGATCATTCTATATTTATTCTGTTCATTCTGTATGACGCGATTAATATCATCTCTTTCTTTAGTTGCATCGGAATCTAAAAAGCACACCATTTTTCTTTTAGGGTATTTGCTTCGGAAATTGAAAAAGTCTTCTTTCAATTTTTGCTTTGACTTTGAATTATAGACTTGTATGTCATTATGAGATAATACAAATCGTTTTCTGAATGCTAAGATTGGTATAGCAATTTCCTCACTTTCTCCCTCAACTAAAATGATGATTTTAGGATTATTAACTTTATTGAGATTTGGCAAGAAATTTCCAAGTCTATCAGCCATAGAATTTTTAAAATCGTCAATAAACTCATTAAAATATACAAATCCTATTTTTTCTGCTATCTTAGTGTTTTCTAACAACAACTTGTATTGAAGAAGTTCTTCTGGTAAAGTAATAGTTTGTTTTTCACCACAACAAGGACAAATCATATCATCTTTAAGCTCATCTTTTCTGGAATGCGCTTTTGCTCTGATATTTTCAAATTGCTTGGAAAATTGTTTAAGCTCAGGATTTATAGAAAAACCTTTTAATCCGTGTTTTTTAAATACTTCGTGATCTATTTGAAAATACGAGTAGTGAAGAGCTTCACTCATACCAATTTTGGGCATTTCCACTTCTGCAATGGTTGTAAACCCTACGCCTAATTCTCTATGCTCTCTATTTACTTTTTCAACATAACGTCTATAAAAAAGAGTTAATTCCTGTAATGGTGGAAAATTCATTAATCTAAAAAGTAGCTCTAATTTTTCTTTGTTAGTTGACGGTAGCGTAGATTGACTCAATCTTTTTTCTAAGTGGCTATCGAGATTCATATTTTTTAAGCCTAAATCTTCAACAACCTTAGAAAAATTATGTTCTATGTCATTATCATCAAGTTTAGCAAGATCCATAAGGTACTTTAATTCAACGTCCTCAAAATGCTCTTCTGTAAGTTTACAGATTGTTAGAGTATATGGTGTTGCTTCTATAATCCAATTGAATTCATAATCAACTCCTGGCAAGTACTTTTCATAAAGAATCTCAAGAGTTGGTTTCCACATATTTTTAAATATGAAAAACTTGTCTGAAGCTACTAAAACTTCATCTGCATTTTGATTTTCCTCTTCACCATCTGTATTAACATTAACGAGTAATCTAATGACATTGTTTAAAATTGTATCGTGTCCAAAGACAGCAATTCTATTTAAAGAACCTTTGATGATTCCCATATAACCACCTTCTACGATTTTTCTCCAATCGTTATCTCTATTCTCAGTTTCAACTTCTTTACCCATCACTTTATCTCATCTATTGTGCTCCCGCAAGTTAACATTTGCTCACCATAGTATGGATTTTTGATATCCTTCTCGACACTTAGCCAGACCGCGCCTTTATTATTATTTGCCATCGGGCATTTCTGAACATATAGTATCTCTTCGGTTGCATTTATATTCATCGCGATGGGCACCATATTTTCATTTAATATCACAAAATGGTCACGTTGATTATCCAGATTATCGTTCGCTGCAATGGCATCTAGCATTTCAATACTTTTCTTGATATGTGATTGTTCCATACTACCGAGACTTTTAATATCTGCGGACTTTAAAGATGTTGATGTCGCTTTCGCGAAAGCAGAAACTTGACTGGCATCGCTCGCTACCAAAGCATCTTTCATCTGCAAATAAGGCTTAAGCGCTTTCTTAAATTCACTTTGAAAATTTTCTGTAAATTCCATTTTCATTTGAGACATAGGCATCTCAGATGCCTCTTCCTTTCCCTGATTCATCATAGATTTTTTGCCTTGTAGCTGGGCTGCTGCGTCTACTGTAAAAGTTCCGTTTGTCACAATCTCGTCGCCAGTTTGTAAGCCCTCTGTTACAGCATAATTTTCACCATTACGATTTCCGATGGTTACTTCACGCATTTCAAAAACGGGTTCGTTTGGAATTGTTTTTATATAGACCAATGAGCGTTCGCCTGTCCACATTACGGCGCTTGCAGGAACTGTTATCACTTCGTTAGTCATCATCATTTCCCCTTTGAGTTTGCCCGTTACAAACATTCCTGGTTTAAAGAGGTTGTCTGTATTTTTTAGTGTTGCTCTTACGATAATCGTTCTCGTTGCATTGTTCAAGATGGGGTCAATGAAAGAAACCGTGGCGTCAAATTCTTTATTGGCATAGGCATTGGTTTCTATTTTTATTTTCTGACCTACTTTTAAATCTGAAATCTGATTTTCATAGGCATCAAATTCTGCCCAAACCGAATTGAAATTGCTCACTTTCAAAATAGGCTGACCTTGTTTTACATAGTCGCCTTCTCGTGCCATCACTTCTGAAACAGTACCTGAAACGGTGGCATATACAGGGAAATTATCGCGCACGTTTCCTGAAGTTTCAATCGCATTAATTTGGGTTTCTGAAAGTTTCCAGAGTTTCAATTTATTTCGCACAGCTTTATACAGTTCAGGTTGCGATTCTTTTAGTGAAGCTGTTGTGAGCAATTCTTGCTGTGCAGCGACCAAATTTGGCGCATAAATAGTCGCAAGTAATTGACCACGATTTACTTTTTGGCCTTCATAATTGACATTCAGACGCTCGATACGCCCATTAAAATAGCTTGCTTGTACAGCATTGTTTTCTTCGTTGGTGGCGATTTTGCCAGAAAGCGTAATCATACCATCATCTTCTGAAATAGTGCTATTACCCACAATAGTAGTTTGAATGTTTGCCAGTGCCATTGCATTCTCTGTCATTTTAATCTCATTCATTGCAAGACCATCAGCACCAGATTCAGCAGGTATCAAGTCCATTCCACATATAGGGCAGTCGCCTGGTTCGGGCTGCATAATCTGTGGGTGCATTGAGCAGGTCCACATTTGGTTTTCTGATTCGCCAGAATGGTCGTGGGTATCTGACATTTCAGAAACATCCTTGTTTGGATTTACATAATTTCCAGAATTTCCAAAAATAAGCCATCCACCTAGTAGTCCCACGATTAGTGCAATTGCTATATATAAAAAGTTCTTTTTCATACTATTATTTCTCGTTTTGCAAACGTTCGATCATTGCATTCATCTCTTCAATCTCCTTACGTTGTGCCTTGATGATTTCTTCTGCAAGTTTTTTTACTTCAGGATCTTGTATATCTGCACGCTCACTTGTTAAAATTGCTATTGAATGGTGAGGTATCATTGCTTTCATCCAAAGTATATCGCCTACAGTAGATTTTTGCTCGCGTACTAATCCTAAAGCTCCAAGAAACAATACAACACTACCTGTCAGAATAGCGATATTCTTCTTCTTATTTTTATACATATTAAGCATAAATAATAACATTATTACAGCCATAGTAGAAATACCTAGACAGACCATATAGAATCGAGTAAGACTAAATCTTACGTGATCAAATTCATAAGTATTTAAATACATTGTAATGTACATTGCTATAAATGATGCTCCCAGCATCAAGAAAAACTTAGTGTACTGGCTCATTCCTTCTTTGTTGTTGTGTTCGTTTGAATTCATAATTTTTGGTTTTTAGTTATTAATCAATTGATTTTGTCCTGAGTCTAAGTGCGTTTGCTATTACAGAAACTGAACTAAAGCTCATTGCCAGTGCTGCAATCATAGGCGATAATAGAATTCCGAAAAATGGGAATAATACACCTGCCGCAATCGGTACACCCAGCGTGTTGTATATCATAGCAAAAAATAGATTTTGTTTTATGTTACGCATAACTTTGTGGCTAAGGTTTCTTGCTTTTACGATACCGTGCAAATCGCCCTTTACCAAGGTTATCATAGCGCTTTCTATAGCGACATCAGTTCCTGTGCCCATTGCAATACCCACATCACTTTTTGCCAGTGCTGGTGCATCATTGATACCATCGCCTGCCATTGCGACTACTTTGCCTTGCTGTTGTAGTTTTTTAACTTCATCCAGTTTGTTTTCAGGTAACATTCCTGCTTTGAAGTCAGCGAGATTGAGTTCGCTCGCCACAGCTTGGGCGGTGTCGTGATTATCTCCTGTGAGCATTATTACTTCGATGCCTTTGTCCTGTAATTCTTTGATTGCCTTAGCACTCGTTTCTTTTATTTTATCGCCTATGACCACGTAGCCTGAAACTTCGCCATCAATGGATAAGTAGGAAACCGTTTTTCCCTGTTTCTGAAAGGATTGTGCTTCGGTTTCCATTTCAGGTGATAGCTTGGCATTTGCATACTCCATCATTTTGGCATTTCCCAAATCGAGCTTCTTGCCATCAACTGTTCCTTCTACGCCTTTTCCGGTTACTGCGCTAAAGTTTTCGGTTTTTGATATTTCGACATTCTGCTCTTTTCCATATTTCACGGTAGCTTCGGCAAGAGGATGCTCGCTGGAACTATTTAGGGATGCGATAAGATGTAGAATTTCGCTTTCGCGAAAGCGAGATTCATCAAACGACCCAATTTTCTCAACCGTCGGTTTGCCTTCGGTAATCGTCCCGGTTTTATCCACGATAAGGGTGTCCACTTTGTCCATTTTCTCAAGAGCTTCGGCATTTTTAATCAACACACCATTTTGGGCGCCTTTACCAACACCTACCATAACGGACATAGGCGTTGCCAATCCCAATGCACACGGACAGGCTATAATCAATACGGCAATGGCATTTACCAACGCATAGACATAAGCTGGCTCTGGACCCCAAATTGCCCACACAATGAAAGTGATAACCGCAATCATAACCACCACAGGAACAAAATAGCCTGAAACCGTATCTGCCAATTTCTGGATAGGGGCGCGACTGCGACTGGCATCGTTGACCATATGTATGATTTGGGAAAGCAAGGTTTCGCTACCTACTTTTTCGGCTTCCATCAAGAACGATTGATTCCCGTTAATTGTGCCGCTACTTACTTTATCATCTACAGATTTATTGACTGGGATAGGCTCTCCCGAAATCATTGATTCATCTACGGTAGTTTCGCCTTCGGTAATTTTGCCATCCACAGGAATTTTATCCCCTGGCTTTACTCGTAGCACATCGCCTTTTTCGATTTGGTCGATGGAAACTTCTTCTTCGTTTCCATCGACTACGCGTACTGCCTTGTTAGGTGCAAGTTTTAATAATTCTTTCACTGCTGAATTGGTTTTGCTATGCGCACGCGCTTCCAAAACCTGACCCATCAATACCAAGGTGAGAATTACGGTAGCAGCTTCAAAATACACGTGAACCGCACCAGATTCTGTTTTAAATTGTTCAGGAAAAAAGTCTGGAAACAGCATCCCAAAAACACTAAAGAGCCAAGCCACGCCTGCACCTATACCGATTAGTGTGAACATATTTAGATTCCACGTTTTGATACTTCGGCAGGCACGTTCAAAGAACATCCAAGTGGCATAAAACACCACAGGAATCGACAAGCCAAATTGAATCCAGTTCCACCATTTCTGTTCCATTACATCGTATAGCGGATTGTTTGGAATCATCTCACTCATAGCGATTAAGAAAATAGGAAGCGTAAAAGCTACCGCTATCCAAAATTTCTTAATCAACTTATTATATGTTTTCTCTTCGGCAGATAAATCAGGTTCCATCGGCACTAAATCCATTCCGCAAATTGGACAAGCTCCAGATTCATCCTTGATGACTTCTGGATGCATAGGGCACGTCCATTGCTCTGAAGTCGTTGCTGACAAATTTTGCTCTTCGACTAAATCCATTCCGCAGACTGGGCAGTCGCCTGGCTTGTCGTAGGTTTTATCTCCTTCACAATGCATTGGGCAATAGAAAGTTCCTCTAACTTTCCCATTAGGTTTTTGCATTTTCGCGGAAACGGAATCATCTTTATGATGATGCTCGCCTGGTTTGTGAATACTGTACGTACCTCCATCTTCTTTCAATGCTTTCTGAAATGTTTCGATGGGAATATGAGATTCCATTTCAATAGTCGCCTCTTCATTTTCTAAATTAACCGAAGCATTGGTCACACCTTTAACTTTTGAAAGTGTTTGCTCGACGTGATTCCTACAACCGTTACAGGTCATTCCTTGTATGTGATAGGTGTGCTTCATAGTGCTTTGTTTTTGTGCCTGAAATGGGAAGGGTTCTAACTAACCAACCATCAATTAAAAAAATTCCCTTCCCGTATCAGGACTTTACTCTAAATCATCTTTTAAAGTTTTAATATAGTTTAATACTGTTTCCTTTTCCTCTTTTGAAAAAATGGCATCCTTGTGAATAAGCGTGTAACTATCCATAGGCATCTCGCCACTTTCTATCTGTTTAATGATAGAACGTAGCTTACTTTTCTTTCTCCTGTTAGAATAATTATTCCATTCATTAAAATTCAATTCTGCTTTTCCCTCTTTAATATGGTCATCTAAAAACCAAGCTGCTGGCTGAATTTTACTATACCAAGGATATGCAGTATTATTACTGTGACAATCATAGCAAGACACCTTAAGTTGACTCTCAATTTTAGATGATACTTTATTGACTAACATAAAATCAGTTTCAGGTGTCGCATAGCTCTCGTTTTTATCCGTTGGGAACAACTGAATAATCGCAAATGCGATTAGTGCTATCCAAGCTATGATCTTTAAAATTTTCATTTAATTAATTTCTCGCTGTACTTTACCGCACTTCAACATTTGACTTCCATAGTACGGATTTCTAACTTCTTCTTTTATGCTTAACCAAGCTGTACCACCATCATACATTGGGCAAAATTGCTCATACAATTTTGTTGCTGTTCCTGTAATAGCAACCATATCTGTGATGTCCTTGCTCAAAATTTTAAAATGTTCGCGCTGATGTTTGATATCACTTTCAGAAATATGCTCTGCGTGTTCTGTCGCATCTTCAATAATGTCGGTTAATTCCTTTTGTTGACTTTCAGAATATTTTGACTTGTCAAGATTACCCAGTGACTTAGCAAGTGTTGCACCAAGCATCTTAGCCTTGTCATTATCATCTCCTACTAGCGCATCTTTAAGATTGAAATAATCTTTTAAAATAGTTTCTGCCATTGCATCTTGAGAATTATTCATTGCCATATCTTTTGAGCTATCCATTTTTACTTGGGTTACTTCATTACTTGCAGACGAAGGTTCTTCGTTCTTATTAGCATCTTTACAAGACACGGTTAAGATCATTGTAGCTACTAAGACAACTGTTCCAATACTCCTCTTAATTGTTTTCATTTTTATTTATTTTAGGTTATTAAATTATTTAAAATCTTACTGATAATCCTCCACCGGCACCAAAACGATTATCGTAGCTCGCCATAAGTGAGAAGTTTCTTGAAAGCATATATTCTGCACCTGCACTCCATACGGTTTCGGACAGATAGTCTTGGTTGATTGGTAAATCATCTACGAAACCTAAATCTAATTGGTATTCATAATAACCGAATACTGACAGTTTAGGGAATATCATTATACTGCGTCCTACACCAATTCTTGGTCTTAATTTATTATCAACACGCACATCTAAATTGAATAAATAAGGCGTTAAATAACGTACACCAACAACTGCCGTTGTGCTAAACTCATTTAAGCTATCACGTGTTGAATTCTCAATATTTACACCACCAAAAACTCTCAAATAATCGTGTAAATATCTTTCATACGTAAATTCTCCTTCCAGATTTTCATTCCATCCATATTCAAAAGAGGCATTAAATTGATTTCTAATATTAGAAGTCATCAAATTAAAGCCTGTTGTATGTGATGCAACATCTGCCATTCCCCAAGAGTACCATTTGTTAGTCTCTTCAATAATTTTAGAAGCTGGAAATTCATCCATTCTTGGGTCTCGTGGCGTATCATAAGACACTACTCTTGCCATACCACCCATCATATGATATAAGATGTGGCAATGGAAAAACCAATCTCCAGCCTCATCGCCATTGTTTCCATAAAATTCTATGGTCATTTTTTGCATTGGTGGCACATTTACCGTGTGCTTTAATGGCGAGTATTCACCATTTTCATTAAGCACTCTAAAGAAGTGACCGTGCAAGTGCATTGGGTGGTGCATCATCGTTAGGTTATTAAATGTAATGCGCGTTACCTCCTTATTATTTATTTTAATATTATCCGCCTCAGATAATGGTACACCATTCATACTCCAGACGTAACGATTCATATTACCAGTAAGGTTTAGTAATATTTCCTTAACGGGAACATTCTTGTCGTAGGTTGTTTTCTCTGGCGACTTTAAATAATCGTAATTGTATTCGGAAAACATATCCATTCCCTCCATCTTCATTCCTAGCATAGAATCCTCTTTCTTCATATTCATTCCAGACATTGTTTTGTCTTTCTTCATATCCATTCCTACCATATTAGAATGGTCCATCTTACCCATTGCTGTAGTATCTTTTGGCTTATTCATATCCATTCCAGACATTTTTGAATGATCCATCTTCATACCTTTCATTTTAGAGTGATCCATTGGCATTGAATCTTTAGGTATTTCCATTTTAGAATGATCCATTTTCATCTTTCCATCCATTTTCATACCCTCCATTTTGTCCATCTGCATCCCGTATTCCTCCTTCATCTCAAAACGCTCATCCTTACCTGGCTTAAATTTTAAGGCGTGTGCACCCATTTTCATATCCATTTTAGCCATTTTCTGCATCATCCCGATTTTATCTGGTCGCGCAACATCCATTGCAGGTAGAACTTTACCATTTCCTAAAAATGCAGAAGCTGTACCAGAACCATCTTGTGCAGTAATTCTAAATTCCATTTTGCCTTCTTGAGGTACTGTAATTATAAAGTCATACGTTTCGGCTACACCTATAAATGTCTTATTCCTTTCTACAGGAACCACATCTAATCCATCTGAAGAAACCAATACCGGTATTTCTCCTCCAAACGTCATCCAAAAAGAGGTAGAAGCTCCTCCATTAATCAATCGTAGTCTTATTTTCTCACCAGCTTTAAATTCTGGATACTCAATGCTTTCTTCTCCATTAATCAAAAATGCAGGATAATATACATCTGCTATATCTGCACCTTCCATACGTTGTCTCCAAAAATCTAATTGTGCCCCAAAAGCGCCTCTTGCGATTACTTGATTTAGTGGTGTAGCTGTACCTTTTTTAATACCATACCATTCATTACCACGTTTTAAATTACGTAGTACATTCATTGGTTTTTCATTGGTCCAATCAGATAAAACTAATACCAATTCTTTATCATAATCCAACACTTTTTCTTTAGGCTGAATAACAATGGAACCATAAACACCACTTTGTTCTTGCAGCATAGTATGCGAGTGATACCAGTATGTTCCGGATTGCTTGATAGGGAATTCATATTTTTGTGTATGCCCAGGTTCTATAGGTGGTGTATTTAAGTAAGGAACACCATCGTAAAAATTTGGTAATAAAAGTCCGTGCCAATGCACGGAGGTTTCTACACTCATTTCATTTTTTACGTAAATAACTGCATACTCTCCTTCAGTAAATTCTAATGTCAGACCAGGAATTGTTCCATTAACGGTCATTCCCATAACGTCTTTTCCTGCTTTATTAACGGTAGCCTCTCGTAAGGTGATGGTGTGTTCTCTCACAGGAAGGTCATTTATGTTTCCTTCTACTTGTACTTCTTGAGCAAAAACGCCCGTTGTTAAAGCAAGTAATAAAAGAAATATCAATTTTGTTTTCATAGTTATCTTTTTTTTATAAAAATACTGTTGGTTACCAGCTTGCTATCTATTAATTATGGTTGGTGTTTACACAATTCGGTCTAAAGGACTCCTAAAATTTTGCTTGTTGTCTTTGTACTCTGTTAAGCTCATACCTGTCTCATTTTTAAATTGATTACTTAAATGCGTTAAATTGCTATAATCAAGTAGTTGTGAAATTTCTGTAAAGTTGTTTTCTTGTAATTGAATCAGTTCTTTTACTTTTTCTATTTTCAATTTGATAAAGTATTTTTCTATAGTTATACTTTCATTGAATGAAAAAATCTTACTGATTTTTGAGTACTCAATATTCATCGTACTTTCTAAATATTTAGAGAGTGTTTTCTCTAATTGCAAAGGCAATTTTCGCAGTAATTTGATAAGTTCAATTTTAGTTTGTTCTACTAATTGTTTGTCTTGAGCAAGTAAAATTTCAAAACCATTACGTTCTAAAATCGTTTTTATATTCTCAAAATCATCTTTAGATTTCTCCTCGTAAATAATAGAACCTAATTCAATATGCTTTAATCGAATCCCTAATGTTTCAACATCGCTCTGAATCGCTTTAATACAGCGATTGCACACCATATTTTTTATGAATAATTTCTTTTCCATCGGTTAGTTGATTAGGTAATTAATAAGTGCAGATTGTATGTAATACATCTGTATGGATTCCACCTGATTTAACTCAAATTTGAGTTGTAGCTCTTGTATATCCAGTACATCGTTAAAATCGATGGTTCCCGTTTCATAATTCTTGATGAGAATCTGTTCCGCATCTTTAGCTTGCTTCAAATTTTTAGCTTGTGTGTTGTATGCTATTCTGGACTGGTTGCGTTGGGATATCGCTTTCGCGAAAGCGGACTCCAACACGTTTAATCGCTCATCCTTTTGCAAGTTGATTTCTTGCTGTCGCAGTTCATTTTGCTTGGAAATAGATTTATAACGATTATTAAAAATGGGAATAGAAACAGAAACCATAGGCATCAAAATATCTTTACCATTATCGCTAGGAAATGCATCTGTACGCTCACTAACAGGTAAATAATCCACGCCAAAACCTATCATAGGCAATCCTTCACGCTGATTGAGTAATTCTGATTGTGCTACGGATTCGTACAATATATCGTACTTGAGCAGTTCAGGATTGAGCGATAGTGCGTCTGTTCCGTATATGGGGTCATCCTCTGGAATTTCCATTATTGCAACTATTTCAACCGTGCTATTTTCATCCCGATTTAGAAGATTATTGAAGGTTGTTTGTTCTGCGCTAAATTCCTCTTCCAATACTTCTTTTTGCTGCCGCAATTCATTTTGACGAATCTGCAACCGCAATACATCTACCGCAGATGCCTTGCCCACTTCTACCGAAGTCAGGGCAAGACGCTCATAAGTTTTTAATAGTTGGATGTTCTCGTCGAGTACCTTTTGCTTTGCTCTTGTTTCATACAATCTGTAATAGGATTGCGCTACTGAAAGCGCCAATTTTCGTTTGGCGATTGTGATTTCCACATATTCAGCTTCGGCCATTGAAATCGCATAATTTTCACGTGCGCTAATGGTACCAAACCAAGGCAACATCTGTTTTACGCCAATCCGTGCTCGTTGTGCACCCACTCTTGTTTCTGGCTCACTTACAAAATAACCTGCGCTTACTTCCGTATTAGGTAGCCAGTTTGCTTCATTGACTTTTTCTTCGGCAATATTGTAGCGCAGTTCAAAAGCTTGAATCTCTGGATTGTTACCTTCTGCTTCTTCAATGTAGGACTGTAATTGTTGCGCCTTTGCTAAAGCGGAAACAAACAAAAGACAGATTATGATTTTAATATTTTTCATTTGTTTGCTCTTTTAAGTTGGTATTCTTTTTTCCAGCTATATAGAACTGGTAAAAGGAAATAAGATGTGACGTCGATTATCATTCCGCCAAAAATGGGGATGGCCATCGGTATCATAATGTCGCTTCCTTTTCCTGTAGATGTGAGTACTGGCAACAATGCCAAAACTGTGGTCACGGTGGTCATCAAGCAAGGACGTATTCTTTTTCCTGCGGCTTCCAATGTGGCGAGACGTATCCCTTTTTTACTGTCTGGCTCGTTGCTTTTAAAAGATTGGTCTAAATAGGTTGCCATTACAACACCATCATCAGTCGCAATACCGAAAAGGGCAATAAAACCGACCCAAACGGCCACACTTAAATTGATGGTTTTCATATTGAACAAGTCCCGTAGGTTCTCGCCAAAAAAGCTGAAATTGAAAAACCAATCCTGACCGTATAACCATATCATTATAAAACCACCTGCAAAGGCTACAGCGATGGCAGTAAAAACCATTAGCGACGTAGAAACCGACCTGAACTGGAAATACAAAATCAAGAAAATGACCAGCAAGCAAAGTGGCACAACTACCGATAACGTTTTTTCTGCTCGCAATTGATTTTCGTATGTTCCTGTAAATCGGTAACTGATTCCTTGTGGCACGACCAAATCGCCATTATCGATTTTCTGTTGAATGAGCGCTTGTGCATTTTCCACCACATCGACTTCGGCAAAGCCATCGAGCTTATCAAACAGCACATACCCAATCAAGAAGGTGTCTTCACTTTTAATGACCTGTGGACCTTGCTCATATCGTATATCCACCATTTCGCCCAAATGAACCGGACTACCAGTTGATACAGGAACATAGATGCTTTTTAAATCTTCTGGATTTGCACGTAATTCCCTTGGATAGCGTACCCTTACACCGTAGCGCTCACGTCCTTCTACTGTTTGGGTAAGTGGCATACCGCCCACAGCTACTTGAAGCACTTCCTGAACATCCATAATAGAGATTCCGTAGCGTGCCAGCTGGTCTCGTTTAATATCAATCAGCAAATAGGGTTTGCCCACGATGCGGTCTGCAAAAACGGCTTGTTCTTTAACACCTTCGGCTTGTTTTAGGATGTCTTCCAGTTGTAGTCCAAAGTTTTCTATGGTTTTTAAATCTGGTCCTTTTACTTTAATTCCCATCGGTGCTCGCATACCCGTTTGTAACATCACGAGCCTCGTCTCGATGGGCTGCAACTTGGGCGCAGAAGTCACGCCTGGAAACTTGGTCACTTGTACGATTTCATTCCAAATGTCATCAGGACTGCTGATTTCCGGTCGCCAGTTTCGATAATATTCCCCATCGTTATCTTTAATCAAATCATTGCGTGTTGCACTTGTTTTGAGTTGTGACGCTTCATAATTTGCATCATCATCGATTTCATTATTGGGGTTAATAATGAACTTGTCATTTTTCAGCACAAATAGGCCATCATCGTTTACACGGTAGCGTTGTCTTTCGCCATTCTCATTTCGCATATATTCAGACTTATACTGAATGACATTTTCATACATCGAGAGTGGCGCAGGGTCGAGAGCAGATTCTGTTCTACCCGCTTTTCCTACTACCGTTTCAATTTCAGGAATGCTCGCCACAGCCATATCCAGTTGTTGTAGCACCCGTTTATTTTCTTCCACACCGGCGTGCGGTAAGGATGTAGGCATTAATAAGAATGAACCTTCATTAAGTGCTGGCATAAATTCCTTTCCCGTGTTTCGCATTATGACCACACCTAAAATCAGCACCGTGGTTGGAATGATTAAAAACAGGTATCGGTTTTGAAGTGCCCAACGCAAAATGCTGTCATAGTATCTTCGGAAAACTGTAAACACACCAAGCAGTCCAAAGCAGATAATCGCTACAAAAATCAAATTCATTAGAATGCTGCGGTCAAAACCAAGTGGTCGCCAGTATTCGGCGAGTAGGAAAACAATAGCAACACAGGAAATAATAATATGGATGAGATTAGCTCGTTTTTCTGTAATTCTATCCCTTACGCTCAAAAGCGCAACAACACCGTAGGCAATCAAAATGAGACCAAGCCAATAGCCATAAAAGATGGCTGTGATACCAAGGACAATGAGAACACCATTAATAATGTACTTTGAGCGTTCCATTAGGTTACTTTTCTTAAAAAGAAACGCGGCAAAAGGCGGTATTAAAAACAGCGCGATTACAAGCGATGCCGCAAGTGCCATTGTTTTGGTAAATGCCAGTGGTCTAAATAATTTTCCTTCAGCCCCAATCATCGTAAACACAGGTAGGAAACTGATAATCGTCGTGAGCACAGCGGTCAAAATTGCACCGGAAACTTCCGCAGTAGCGTTGTAGATGATTTCGTTTGTAGTGTATTCTATTCCGCTTTCGCGAAAGCGTAATTTTTCATCTTCCAAATGCCGAATCATATTTTCGGCAAGTATGACACCCACATCCACCATCGTACCGATAGCAATGGCAATTCCTGATAAGGCAACAATGTTGGCATCTACATTAAAGAGCTTCATTGTTATGAAAACCATTAAAACGGCAACAGGCAACAGACTAGAGATTAGAATAGATGCTCGTAGGTTAAACACCATCACGATGATGACCAAAATGGTTATCAGGATTTCAAGTGTAAGGGCTTCGTTGAGCGTGTGAAGTGTTTCCTGAATAAGTTGCGTTCGGTCATAAAAGGGAACGATAGTCACTTGTGAAGTGCGACCATCTGCCAAGATTTTTGTGGGCAGTCCGGATGATAATTCGGCTATTTGGTCTTTTACATTATTGATGACTTCCATTGGGTTTGCGCCATAGCGAGCTACCACCACACCGCCTACCACTTCGGCACCTTCTTTATCTAAAATACCACGTCGCGTTTGTGGTCCCAGATGAACATTTGCGATGTCCTTGATTCGGATAGAAGTAAAATTTTCAGAAGCAACCACCGCATTTTCAATATCTGCAACAGATTTCACATATCCCAAACCACGCACCAGATATTCAGCTTGATTGATTTCCAATGTTTGCGCACCGATGTCTTGATTGCTTTCCTTGACCGCCTTTACAATTTCACTTAAGCCGATGTTGTACTGCCGCATTTTCTCAGGGTCAACATCCACTTGGTATTCTTGGATGTAACCACCAATTGAAGCCACTTCAGAAACACCGCTTGCCGAAGACAATCCATATTTCACATAATAATCCTGTATACTGCGCAATTCCTGTAAATCCCAACCGCCAGTTACGTTGCCCTCTTTGTCACGACCTTCCAGCGTGTACCAAAATATTTGACCCAAACCTGTGGCGTCTGGACCCAAAGCTGGGTTTACACCATCGGGCAATAAGTTTGCGGGAAGGGAATTGAGTTTTTCGAGAATACGGCTTCGCGACCAATAAAATTCTACATCCTCTTCAAAGATGATATAGATACTTGAAAAACCAAACATTGAAGAGCTCCGGATGGTCTTGACACCAGGGATTCCCAACAATGAAGTTGTAAGTGGATAGGTAATCTGGTCTTCAATATCCTGTGGCGAACGCCCTTGCCATTTTGTGAAAACAATTTGCTGGTTTTCGCCGATGTCTGGAATGGCATCAACCGCTACAGGATCAGTTGGTAAAATGCTTGTTTCCCAATTGAAGGGTGCATTGACAATGCCCCAACCTACGAATAGGGCGAGTAGTATAACGGCAACAAGTTTGTTTTCTATGAGAAATTTTATGCTCTTATTTAGCATACGATATGATTATTAAACAGTTATAGAAATATGCTTTGGTTTGCTCTCAGTACAAATGAGAAACAACAAAACGTGCCCAAAACGAATGTATCGCCAGGCTTTTCCAGTTACAATTACATTGCTACTGGTACTGTTTAATAAATCAAATTAAGAATGTCTGGTGCAATACCTGCAAGTCCCGCCTTATGAATGGGGGCGAGTGATCTGAGAAAGAGATCTCTTGTGATTCAGTTCCTTCAAAGAGACTGATATATGAGTAAGCAAAAGAGGCAACGAATATTTGTTGCTCAAAAGTAAGTTGTGAAAAATCCTGTTTTAAATCCTCCTGACCTTCAATAATTAATTGTTCATCTGAGCAACAAGATTTTTTAGAAACCATTGAGTTAGAACAACTCTTAGCAGGTTCAGCTTTTTCCATTCCGCAAGTCTTAACATCTTGGATGAATGAAAAATCTACTAATGTATCTCCACAATAATGCATATTCACAGTAAACGACATTGTGGTCAGTAGAACCACAATAGCCATTACCATTGCCATTGATTTGTGGATAATTTGTTTCATTATTGCAAAATTAGCAAATATTTTAACATAAATGTTTGTTTTAACGAAATGTTGTATAATAGTGAAAAATCACATTTTCGATAAATAAGAATAAATCACAATCAAATTCTTTTACTTTAGTAAGTTCAAATAATTAAATATTAGCACGCTATAGACTTCAATCTAACAGACATAAACGCATCATACTCAAGTCTTATCCCTAAAAAGACTGATGGTATAACCGTTTATATGCTTCATAAAAAAATCATTAATAAGCAGATTAACAAGCACTTTACCTATAAAGATATCGAAAGGTGTATTAAAGAGGTGGCATTAATGGAAAGCAGTAGCATACCTCATACTGATCCTATTGTAGATGGTTTGTTGAAGTACTATTTAGAACATCCAAGAGAAGAACGCTTTAAATATGCGCTTACTGACTTTGCACTTAAGTTCGTTAAGCTTATAGATAATAAACTTTATAGCCCCTACGCAAAGTTTCCGCTACGGGACACTTTCAAAAAACTTGCAGACTTTACAGCTTCAGATATTAAAAGTATAGATGATTTTAATAGATGGTATGAATTTAATTTTGAAGGTAATAGCGGCACTGTAATTATAGATCATTTAGAATCATTAAAGGATTACGTTAATAAAGCTATTGACGAGCTCAATATTTATATCAATCAAGACCAAGATTCGGCATTAAAAACAGCTGAGAATGTTTCCATATTATTTGAAAAAATTACTGCAAAAAGCGACGAGATTAAAGACACTTTACTAATAAGTAATAGCCTTGATGAAGAAATAGAGCAAGTCGTTGACTATTTTTTAAAAAGAAAAAACAGCCTTCCTAACACTAAAACGCCTGAACAGAAAGAGACACATAAAATATTCAGAGAAGAATACGGTAGAGCCGTTCAAATTAAAAAGAAGGTAGATGAGTTTTTTGTTGAAGTAGAATATAAATTAGGGCAATTATTAGATAGGTCAGCTTACGCAAGTACTCAATTAATTACGGTTCAAGATAATTTTAAAAATAAATCGGCAGTTAGAATAAATATAAAACGGTTTTTAAAATTCACATTAGAACAAGCGTCCTTTTCTAAAAAAGATGGTATTACATTGACTGAAAAATTCCCTTTAAAATCTATTGTTTCTGAACGTTTTAAACACGTCGGTTTGGTTTATTATGAAGAGTTTGGTATTCAGAAGAGCTATGTTATTGAACCTAAAGTCAATGAAGCACACCTTGAGTTACAAATCTCAAAATTAGATACCGAACTAACTCGTCAAGAGAATACCGCCAGATGGGTAAATCATTTTAAAAAGCAGTTAAACGACGATGGGGAAATTGATTTTAGTAATCATTTTTACGATATAGCTTTAAAAGAAAATGATGCCTTAATAGCACTTAAAGTAGGATTTGAACTTGTAGAGTTTGCTAGACATAATAACGGTTACGAAATTAAAATAGACAGAGAAATCCCCAAGTCATCTCTGTCTCAAAATATTGCATTATGGAAAATGAAAATAATAAAGAAGTAAGTCAAAATTTTTCGTTTTTTAAAAACGCAGATGTGCAAGAATATTTTGCAGATTTAAACATTGAACTACTATCTGGTAGACATATTCAAAACGATAGATTTTATCTCTATAAACTACTTAAGGACTATTTCAACGAGCTTTCATATTATTATGAAAAGATATATGGTTTAGAACTAATAATGGAAAGTAGAGAAGACTCAAAATACTATTACGTAGATTATCCAGATGCATCTAAAGGAGCACGTGCTAACCCCTCACGACACAAAAAGCTAACGCAAAAACAAACCTTGATAGGTCTTATACTACTTAATATGTATTACGAGCGATATTTTGAAAGTAAAAAAGAAGTACGCTTTGCAGATATAAAAAAGGAGATTAAAGAAAGTGACAATAATATTTTGTACAAAAAATTATTTTTTAACAAAGTACAGGACGACTACTTGGAAGGCGACTGGTCATTAAAGGTTATTAAGCCATTTAAGAGTGTACTACGAGAATTTAATAAGTTGGGATGGATTACAAATTTAGCTGTAGAAGATGGCGAAGATATACACTTCGTATTACGAGAACCAATTATTAGATTTCAAAAATTGTATGAAAAAGAAATTACAAACTTCACAGAGTTTAGTGAAAAATACCTTAGCCAATTATAATGATAGAATATCCAAGAATTTTTTCGCTATCCACAGTTGGTGTGAGAAAGCACTATAATCAAGACTATTTATTACATCAAGTAAGGACTGATTTTACCGGCAACAATGGTATCGGTAAATCGCTTATAGCAGACTTATTTCAACTCATATTTATTGGTCAAAAGAGCAAAATAAGTTTTGGCACCGAGAGCTTCAAAAATAAAGACAGACATATACATACTATACCTTATAATACTGATGATGCTTATGTTTTTATACATATAGAATTTAAGAAAAATGAATTTATAACTATTGGCACTAATATAGGTAATAAGCGTAGCAGGCCGTTAAAGTCATTCTGGATATTAAATCAAGCCTATAATGATAATGACAGAAAAGACCTTGAAACTTTAGCACTTCACGCAGATCAGTTAGCATACAGTAAAGATTTTTTAAAAGATGGTCAATTTTTGCCCATTAACCAGCTTGCAAGGCATCTTAAAAAGAATAAAAAAGGCTTTCTAAAATCCTTCACAGATTTAGAAGATAAAAAAGAATACTATGAGTTTTTATATACTAATGAGCTTTTGCCTATAAATCTTGCGATTGATGAAAATATGGACGCTTTCGCGAAAGTGATACAATCCTTTTCAAAAGCAAACTCATTAGATACGGAGAGCGATAAAATTTTAAAGGATTTTCTTTTTGAGAATAGTTTAGATAAGCTTGAGACCAAATACAAATCAAACAAGGAGAAGCTTGAAAAACTTATAAATGAATACAATGAGCTGGACGAAGAAATACATACTATTGAGTTAAAACAAGAAGTATTAGGTAATCTTAAAGAGTTAGAGCAATTAAAAAACGATGCGCAACAAAATTATCTAACAGCTGAATACCATAGTAATTATTCGCAATACGAAACTGTTGCAAATAAATGCATAGGAACTTCTAATAAAATTGAAAAAGAGACAGATATCATTAGTAACCTAAAATCAGATCTACCAAAAATTTCTAAACAAATTGAAATTACAAAGTCAGATTATGACACCTATTTTAAAGCTCAAGAATCCTTTACAAACTATAAAAAACTCTTTAATGAAAGAGCAGAAAAATTAGCAAGTCTTGATCAGCTTCAAAAAATGAAGCTACCTGAAATAGATCAAGCAAATTTAGTTAAGATAAATATTGATGAATACAATCACCAGTCAATCATTGATAGGGTAAATAAACTTAATTCTGATTTAAAAAGATACGGTACGATTGATAAAATAAATAAGAAGACATCATCACAGCTAAAAATTATTGCAGACTACAAAGCAGTCAAGAGCTCAGAGCTTGCTGACTTAGAAGCACTCAATCGTATTCTATCTGCTGGAGAAGATGGTTCCTTAATCGCACAGATTTTAAAAGACGGTAATAATCTTACTAAAGAACAGGAAACTGTACTGTTCGGATTGCTTAAAAATGTGGATTGGGAAAAACCAGATAATCCTACTAAAGGAAGTCAATACACTAAAGATAGTTCTCTCTTAAAATCTGAAAATATTGAAGAAGATAAGGTAAATTCCGGTTATTGGTTTGCAATAGGTGCTTTACGAACCTTTGTACCTTACTCTAATGATAAACAGATATTTGCTGATACTGCTAAAATGAATGATGCTAAGAAAAAAAAGCAGAATGCAATTAACGAGCAAGTAAAGTCTATCAATAATGAACTTAGTGAAATTTTAAAATTTGAGAAAGGAGATCCCTACGATTTATCAGCAGTTGATAAGCTGAAAAATCTCAACAAAGATTTTAAAGACTTTTCGTTATACGAAAGGTCAAAGAAAGCAATGAGTATTGCCGAAAGTCTTTCAACTAAAATTACTCAAGACCAGAATGACTTGGAGCTATCGTTGCAAGAATTAGAAGCACTTGAAAAGAAAATTCCAATTAAAATTACAGATGAGAAAATAGACGACCAGTTAACATCTTATATTCAAAAAGTAGCTGCTAAAAAGTCTGTCCATACAGATTTGCAAAACAAACTTGAGACTTCAAAATCAACCATAACCCAAAAGGAAGAAAATTTAGTCACACTAAAAGCGTTGCTTGACTCACAGGAGAAAGAACGAGATGAGCTAAAGAAAAAGTATGAGGGTGCGCTTACTATCTTTAAAACGCGTTTTAGTCAGTTGCATATTAAGGATTTTGTGCCTACTAATATCAATCAAGTGAATGTAGAAAATCTTCAAAAATTATATAACACAAATAAGGACAACTACATAAACGCTTATGGTAAAGCATCATCCCAATTTGATACGACCAAAGATGATTTAGAAGTAAAAAACCAAATGGATGATCAGAATTATTCATTTGCTGTCTTAGAATTAGTGTTATTAGGACCAAAAATAAAACACACTGAAAATCTTGCCCCAGCACTTAAAAAATCTAATCAAAACAGAACTAAAGTAATGCAGGCCATTACGCAGGCGATGCTTCGTATATTTAAATTGACAAAAACAAAGTACCAAGACTTTGAAAAAACAGTCGAAGATTTGAACGATTTTTTTAACGAGCGACTAATTAGTGATAAGTACCATTTCAAAATAGATTTTACGCCAAATGAAACATTCAAAATAGATTGGATGAAGAATTTACAGTCGTCCACTCAAGCCGCTTACTCGGAAGGAGAATTACAATTTTCAGACTCAGTAGAAAGTTTTGTAGAAAAGATATTTGCAGAAACGACCTCCTACAATGAGAAGATAAAATTTTCAGACCTATTAGACCCAAAAACTTATTTTGATTTAAGTACCAGATTATTAGATAAAGATGGCATTGACCAGACAGGAAGTACAGGACAAAGCTATACCGCGATTGTATTATTAGGGATTGGCAGACTTTCAATTGTGCAAAAAGAAGATAGAAAAGGTGTCAAATTTTTAATACTTGAAGAAGTCTCTAATATGGATAAGGGTAACTTTAACACCTTTCCAAATATTGCAAAAGAGTTTGGATATCAAATGTTGACAATGACACCAGAACCTTATGGCTCTAACGAAGACGAAGGCTGGTATTTACATCACTTAATTGAAGGTTACGAAGATGTTAATATCAATTATGCACCGCCAAGTAGCTATTTTAAAACTAATGAAGCCAGACAAGATCTGTCAGATTACTTAAATAATGTAAATGACCAATGAATTGGGTAGCATTAAAATCATTAAATGAACTTTACAGAAATAAAGAAACCAAGATTAAGGAAACTTTAATCAAAGATTCATTATTTCAACACTTGCTGAATGATACCCAAGAAATCAAAGAAGGCTATAAGGTTTATTATTCTGATGATGAAGATTTTTTTGAGATGTATGAAGAAGAGTATCTAGAGAAGTTTAATCAGTACTACGCATTTTTAGAAAACAATCAACTTTTAAAACCTCAAACCAGATTTGAAGAAGCAGATATCATAGAGCTAATGGATATGAAACGTCGTATGGACAGCGGCGAACTTTTGCCAATTAGAAATCAAATAATACAAAATGAGGAAACCGTCAGGAATGTGTCTTCTATGTTTTTCAAAAATGAAAAATATTTAATTGGTAAGAAAGCTTTAATTGATGCCGTTAAACAGATGCTTCAAATTGATGAGCTTGCTGATGATAGAGATCAGCAATATATGTATCGTTTAGAATGTGAAGATCCTAAGTTAATTATTCTCTGTGAAAATTTAGACTTTTTAAAGAGACCTTCATTACCTAGAAAATACGGTTATGAACTTTGGTATGCTGGAGGGAAAAACATTGAAAAACTAAAATATTCCTATGACAGGAACTTGCCTATCTACTATTCCGGCGATTGGGATTATGATGGTCTACTTATTTTCAATATGGTTTGTAAACTTATTCCACAAATTAAGCTTCTTTATCCAACAGCTAGTTCTAAAAGCATCCTGAAATCAGAACACAAAAGTCTTTGGATTGACAGGGATAACCCTTCTAAATACTCCAATCTTAGTGTGAAGAATTTAGATAATAGACACAAAGATATTTTAGTTAATTTAATAGAGAAAAATCACTGGATAACTGAAGAGGACAATCATCTTAAAGAAATGATTACTTTGATTCAAGATTAGAATGAACTCACTTTATCAAAGCATTCTAGGAACTTATCGATCTTTACACAAAAGGATTAACCTCGGCAGGAGTACCACTAGGATAACCCCAAGCTACATATTGAGACTTTAAATCATCCACATCAAGATGTACAAAAGTTCTACCAACACCTATACGCTTAAAACCAACATCACGCCCTGTAGCGACAAGATGATTACGTATAAACCTAGAGGGAGCTTTAATATCAACCGCTTTACAGATTGGTATTTTATGAGATGAGTTAGAGACACCGCCAACCTTACGATTATGCGACGGACTGCGAGCGCCAGAATTAATCCAACTAAAAATAGGATAACCAGTACGAGCTTCTAGTTGCTGAAGCATAAATAGTAAGCGTCTGTCCATACAGTTTCCAGAACCAGGAATATCTGGACTATCAAATACGGATAAGTCCATTGGTGTATTACCCACAATCAATTGTTGTCTCTTTTTATGCTTAGAAACTTTGTAAATAACAAAAGCACCCAACAGTAAAACTGATAGAGTGCCTATGCCTACATAGATATGTTGATTGCTATTTTTTACCACAACCACATCCCTTTGAAGGCATTTTCGATTTTTTATAGCGCAGATATAAATCTGAACTTATTTTAACTGCACTCAGTAAAATAAATGCTCCAAAAATATAATTGAGTGTATTGTTTCCTTTATCCACGTTCATCGTTTTTCTCTTTTTTATTAGCCTGTATTTCGGCTTCCAGTTGGTCTACATATTTTTCTAATTCGGTAATACGGTCACGCTGTTTTGTGATGGTTTTGTTCATCAAAGCATTTTTACTTTCTAACTGTTTCAAACGCTTTTCCATATTTTCAGACCATAACTTGTAATTCTCTACTACCAGACTGTTAGCTTGAATGTTTAAGTTGCGTATTTCTGCATTTTTAAGGCGTTTCTGCATTCCATATTGCAACAGGATTTCAATGAGCTTCCAAAATCCTGTAGCTCCTAAAATGATAGCAATAAGCTTAAAGATTTTTATTTCCATACGTCTGTAAGTTTTAAAATAGCCAAAGTGATAAGAGTCGCACCGATGGTTACAAAGGTTATAAGAGGTTTCTTAGTATTCTTGAATGACCTCTTTTTTGACGAAACTGGAACTAACGCTTCAATTTCAAAGATTAATTGAGAGATTTTATAAGCGTAGTTCTGGTCTGTGGCATAACCAGCATTAGCGATTTCGTTTGCAAATTGATGTGGATTTGTGGTGTGTTTAAATGCTGAACGATATCTAACATTACTCTTTAAAAGTCCTACCCAATCAATAAAAGAATGTAGCGGTGAGACATAAGCTCTAAACTCGTCGAGTACACGATATTTCCATTTGCCACTAGAAAGTAGAACAGGAAATCCTGATAAAATAACAGGAAACCATTTTGTTGATATGTTAGAATATTCAGTTGTTTTAATCAATTGTTTGTTTCCTTTCCAACCACCATAATTTCTGCCACTACCTACTTTCATACCAAATAGCATATTACCTTTAATGGTTTTGCCCCAACCTGTTTCTAGCGCACATTGGGCAAGCCCAAAAAGTGCTGGAATCCCTGTGCGCTGTTCTGCTTCTTTAGCATAAGGGTAATATGTCTGTACAAATTGCTGTTTCATTTATCACTTTTGCACTAGCTTAGCTACTTCTTATTTTTAACATCCGTAGTTGTGGTTTTTCTCGCTCTTCGCTCTCTTGGTGCTTGTCTATCTGGAAACGACCTGAACTTTAAGGGTAACTCGGCTACATAAGGATTTATGTTAAGAATCACTTCGTCCTGCTCATCTTCAAACTTCCCTGAGAGGAAAACACGTCCATCATCATCTATGGCATAGAAAAAGGGTTTGCCTTTTCTGCTCAACAACGTTCCTGTATATTCACCTTGTGGATTTTTTACCAATGGAGCAGGCAGGCTCACTTGCCATCCTGCAATTTCATCTTTACCAGACCTGGTACGCAGTCTAATATCCTTTCCTATTACAATGTTTTCATTGAGTACCGCGTACACATTGCGCTCTGGAGAATGAAATAAATCAGGATTAAGATGATTAGGTGGAACTCTCAATTCCCTTTGAGAATTAACCACATTCCCAGAGTTTCCAGGTGCTTGTATTACGGTACTTTGATATCCTACTATACTCATTATTGTGCTATTATTATTCCGGTTAATATGAGTAAGCCACCCCCAAAAAACCAGCGTTCTAGCTTACCTCTTTTTAATTGTTTTTGTTGCTTTCTTACAGTCAAGTTGAGCTCTTGAATATGTGCTTCATCATTGACTTGGATGAGTGACAGATTCTCAATTTTGTTTTCCAGCTTGAAAATGGTAGTATCCTTCTTTTGTAAAAGTTGCTTCCACCTTATCTGCCTAAGTTTAAGCGTATCAATAATGCTATCTTGAAACAGACTATACTCTAACTTCGTTGCTATAAAACGTGATTGTTCCATATCAAAACAGAAGAATTTACCGTTTTTGAAATCCCGTACTATCGGTTTTAAATCCTGCGAAGTACTCGTGCAAGTCCATAGCAGACATAGCATTAATCCTATCCAATTTTTCATATAGTTGGGTTTCTAGTTTTTTGATGGTTTGTTCACTTAACGAAATATGACTAGTTAGGCTGTCAGTTTGCTTTTTTAGTTGTAGAATTTCTTCATCTAACGTTGAATTTCTAAGTACTAATTTTTTGTTTTCCTGTTCCAGCTTTTCTATGGTGTCATTTTGTAATTGCTCTTCTTGAGGAATGATGTAGAACACTAATAAAAGTATCAATCCAACCATCCACAGCAACAATAAAATGGGTTTCCAATATTTCATTATGCCTTGGGCTTTGTTTGAAACAGTCTATTTAAAAACTTTTCTAGTAATAGCTTATGAAACACCAATGCAAAAGCAAAAGATTGTAAAAGGCACTCAATCATTTTAAGCTGATACCCACGGATAAAATAGAGCGCTATTCCATAAACCAGCCCGATGATAAAGACACGATAGCGTGTGGCTATTTTTAATTTGAATACTTCATAGAAGAAGTCGGTAGCGCGATAATGATTTAGGCCATAAGCAATAACAATGAAAGTCAAAATATATGACCAGTCTAGGCTATTTAGGTAGTTTGAAATGTGTTGTAATATTTCTATCATTTTAGTTGTGATTTTAGGGATGATTTGATGCTTTTAATATCAGCTTGCAAAGACGCTATTTGATGATTAGGAAAAAGATTTTTGGTTAAATGTGCTACCACAACTATGGTGGCGCCAGAAGCCAATAATGCCAGAACAATTTTGGTTAAAGTCTGATTGGTAAGTGTTACCGTAACTTCGGTTTTAATCCCATCCTTATCCACCAGACCATCTATTAAATCTTTAATGCTTCTTTTTTGGGTCATTACTTATTTTGTTTTTCGTGCCAGCTATATTCAATTTCTTAAATAGAGAAGCTGTTATGGTTTTTACTTTCAAGTATTTAAGCACACGTTCTTCAATCGTTTTGTCAAAAGTGTCATTAACAATGCCCTGATTTCCGTGATTGCGCAATAGATACACTTGTAACTGTTTTACGCGTTCTCCTTTACTGCCCAATTTTAGAGGGAAGTCGTCATTAGGTTCGAGTGGAGCTTTAGGTTCTACCAAGATGACTTTCTCTTTCTTTTTTAAAGGCACAATAGGTTTCATTTCAACAACAGGAACTACTTTTTCTTGAATGGTTGGCTTCTCTGTTTTTTTAGGTTGTGGCTCTTCAATAATTATAAATTCCGCATCTTCGATTTGCTCTTCCTTTTCTCTGAAAAAGAAATATCCTAGAATTCCTAAGCCAAGTAATCCACCAGCTATTATCAATCCTTTATTTATCGTTTGCTCACTCATCATTTTCCTAGACTTTTCAGCGCTTTGCGCATTCCTGCGATATCAGTAGTGCTAAAGACTGTTTTCTTTAATCTTTTTTGAGCAGCACGAGATGTTTTAGGACCAAAAATGCCATCTACACCATCTCGTTTAGGACCGCTACGACCTAAATCTTCCTTATAGATTTTAAGGTAGCGTTGTAACACTTTTACATCAGGATGACGACTACCGTATTTTATAGGATAGCCAGCTTTAGTCTGTGGTGGCTTACTTCCAGAACTTGACGTACCTGAACTACTTGGGATAAAAGGTGGTGTTTGGTAGCTAGATGTACCAGCCGTAATAGGAACTCCAGTAGTTGATGAGCTCGCGCTAGCAATCTGTTTTTTCTCTTTCTTTTTACTCATTACGTAGTAAGTGATGGCCGCTCCTGCGAGTACCACAATAACACCTCCCACAACGAGGATGTCTTTATTCTTCTTTGCAAATGATGGTTTTGTTTTCGTTTTTATCTGTTTCATTGTATCGTTTTATGATTGATAGTTTGGTAATCGTTGTACATATTTTGACACGTACTCTTTCATTTCACTTTGGCTTAAAAAGCTGTTTAAGTACTGCCACATATCCTTTTTATAGCGTTGATAGAAAGCTTTAGAAAGACTAGCAACTTGGGTTTTATCACGAAGCTTTTTTCCAAAAACATCTTTTACAGCATCTTCATCATCATTAAAAGTGCCTTTAGCTTCCTTAATGATTTTTGCGAGTTGTTTAGCCGAAGCATCGTCTAATACTCTAATGGATTTCGGTGCTACCCATTTCTGTACATCCGTTAGATAATTCATATCAAATGGACTATTCCAGTTGGGTTCTTGTTTGGTAGTACCCACATTTCCAGTAGAAACTTGTACACCAGACCCTATTGCTGTTATTGTTGCAGAAGCCATTGATTGTTGCTTGTTATGCTTTCGCGAAAGCGTAACAAAAACACCGATACCGATAACGCCTAATCCTGCGCCACCTATCATCCACCAACTTGTTTTTGAGAGTTCCATTTTATGCGGTTCTATAGTTAGGAAGTGCCTTTACAATGTTGAGCACTATAGTTATTTCTTGTTTGTCAAAACGGTCTTTAAGCGTGTCAATAAGGTTTTTAGAATAGGTTTCTTGATAGGCTTTTGCTACCTGTGACACCTGTACTTTATCTTTTAGTTGCCTAAATACAGCATACACTTGTTCTTCGTCATCACCACCTTGGTACCAGCTTCCCCAAGCCTTGTGAATTTGGTCTGCATAGCGCGAAGCTGTGCTAGTTTTTAAAACCAAAACTTCACGATTAACACTCTGTAATACCTTGTTTAAAAAGTGAATATCAAATGCGTTTTGTGAGTTGAGTCCATTTGTAATAGGCCGAATTTGCGCTTGAATAGCAGTCATTAATTTGCTAGTGCGTATATCACGACTACGCTTTCTTAACGACAGAAAAGTGGTGCCAATGAACAATGTGCCTACGCTTGCGCCTATAATTTTATACGTCATACTCATTTGCCTAATAGTTTTAAACCGCGACCTGCAGGTGTGAGCATTGCTACATCTGAGAGGTCTGCGTTTTTTGATGTATTTCTAAGCAAAAGAATAATCCCAACTAAAACCACCGCAAGAATTACGGGAACTCCAATAGATAAAATCTTTGTAAGATTCTTACCTAAGCCAAAAATGTTTCCACCTATTTCGGAGATATCAGCTATGGTGCGTGTTGCCATATTAGATACGTCAAGATTGTTTTTATGTAACCATTTATTGAAGTTAGGACTCGTGGTGCAAGACGAAGAACCATTAGATTTCCAAGTAATCAACCATATCATTTTTGCATTTTCCTGACCAAGTTCACTTTTAAGTTTTGTAAAATAACTCGTCCAGAAGTCACACGGGTCGTCTGCTTCTGGGACCAGAAAAATGCGGTTCTCTATGTTGATTTGAATGGCCATTATCCTACAATGCGATGGGTTTGTTTTTTACTTTCGGCTTTACTAAAATCATTGTCCTCCAGAAATTTTTGAAGACGCGCTTTTAGCTGTGCTTCTTTTTTGAGTGTAGTTCGTTTATCATAGTTGATGTAAATCTGCCTACCCAGCCAAAAACCTACACCTAAAGTGAGTATCGTTTTCATTTGCTATTTTTTGAAAATGTTATGCTCTGGAATCTCTAATTCACGTAGCCACTCTGCAACTTCAAATCCAGGATTATCTTCATCTGCTTTTGCAGGAATTTCATTAAATCCAGCGATTATGATATCTGGAAAGCGCAGTATATAGAACTTTACAATAGCCTCAAGCGTGGCTTTTTGTTCATCGGTACGCGTGTCTTTATCCCAAGCTTCTTTAAGTGTTCTGCCACCTACATAAGCAATGTGCTTTGCAATACCTGTGATACCTTTTTTACCGTGAGATATTCCCCATAAATCGGTGGTTGTTGGACTCGCTTCATTGATGATGGTCTGCAAAGAACCATCTTGAGGTATCAAGTAATCAATGCCAGGACGATTCCAGCCAAAACCACCATCGCGTTTTGAAGCCGTATGTTTTGCTATGATGACTTCTTTTCCAAAGTCTTTGGTTTCGCCTGTATCAGTACTTTGTATGATGAGATAATCTATTTTTTCCATTTCTTTTAGATTTAAAAATTAATTGGTTGCAAACGTCTAAAGCCCAACAAACGATTGGTTGGATAGGTTTTGATGTTGACTTGATTGTTCTGATTTCCACCTAAGACGTAGATGTGTTTTTTGTCTTCTGTATAGCCTATAAAAAGACCGACGTGCCCTTTCCAGCTCGACTTTTTATGTCGCCAGAATATGACAACATCATTGAGTTCAGGCTCTTTGATTTTGTTGCCTACCTTTAACCAAGAGCGAGCCGTTAGTTTATGGCTTCGTTCCACATTGGCTTTATGAGCTACCCAATTTATAAAGGCAGAACACCAAGCAGTTTCATCTCTAGTGACCCAAGTATGACCAATCTCTTTAAAATAATTAAGGACAAGTGGGTTATGTTGGTTGCCTACGGTTTCTGTAACCCCGTATTGGCTTAAGGCGATATTAATAAGTTGTGTCATCTGGAGGCTCGTTTTCATTGTATTCGAGCCACGATGCTGGTATGCCTTCACTCATTTGCACGCCAGTAGATATTCTTGATTTTTCGGGAAGTACGCTGTACATCTCAAATTGTTTGTGGTATATCAAGAAGGTTACCACTTGTTTAGGATTGATTTTAAAACACCAAATAGAATGCCCATCAATAATGTCTCCATCAATATCAAAGACTTCAGAAATATTACCAAAGTTTTGGGGACTTTGATAGTTACCTAATGAAAGCGTCTGGCACGTCTCTTTACCAGTAGCCGATTTTTCAATGAGTTGTAATGCGTTGATACGGTCTTCTCCTGAAGCCACAATTTTTAGATGAGAAATTAATGTTGGGTTGTGTTGGAAATCCTCACGATATTCGTAGTACTCATCATTTACAGTAACCGTCGGGCTACTTTGGTTTCCTGTGATAGTAACGATATCATTTTCAGTATCGCTCACTGCAATAACATCTTCCTTTGAACTTATTGCTATATGACTTGTAAAACCAGGTAGTTTAATTACATCTTGAATTTCGTTTGCAGTTGTAATTCTTGTTACCGTTTGATTTTCAATACATCCAATATACATTAAGTTATTATAAGGATTAAATACCATAACTGATGGACTTTTACGCAAGGGTATTTTTGTAATAGTTTTGGATTGTACAGCATCGTATAAAAGCACGGTTTTACCTTCATAAAAGGAAATGTACATCAATCCATTTTCTGGATTGAAGGCGAAGTAAATGTTCTCTTCTACAGTTGCGCCAACACTACTTTTAAAGTTCCCTGAAAGGTCGTAAACGTTAATTCTGCCATCAATAATAGTGTGGACAAATAAATCTCCAGTATTCGTGTCAACGCCTAAAGATTTTACGCCTTCTACACGCGGTAGGTTATTGGCTCGCTTGAGTGCGCAGATTTTAGTTATCGTACCAGAAGTAATATTTGCTATATAATAACAACCATCGACTGGGTTAAAAACAATATCAACAGGTCTTACGCCAGTATTTCTTCTACTTATAATTTTATTGTCTGGCGAGATAAAAGCCACTTCATTTGATACGGAGCAAGCAACTGCTATAGTTCCATATTCTAAACTGTTTTCATTTGAATTTACAGTAATTGCAGAAGGACTTATGGCTCCTGGCAATAGATTAAATTCAGAATTAGCTAACCTTGCAGGACCACTACCTTCGCCTTCAGAAGCTATTGGATTTTTTGATAAATCGATAGTGGTAATTACATCACCAGCACTACTTATCACGGATATAGAATTCGAAAGCTGATTAATGCAGTAAAACGCGTCATTTACCGCATTATAAACCACGCCCTGTGGATGTTTTTGAACCAATACCTCTTTGGTAAATGAACGTTCTATTTGCATTGGGTCTGTAAGTGGGAGACAGGCATTAGCTCCCCAGAGGCATACTTTTCGTATGTCGTCGGTATGATTAGTTACGGTAATTTGCGTAACCTCGGTATCCTTTTGTAGTTTTTTGTAGAAGCTGTTTATTGCCTTTTGCTTCTCTAACCAGTTAAATCTTGTTCTACGCATTTACTCTGTAATTTTCTATAAAGTTGATGACATCTTTAGTGCGTTCTATTTGGGATGCACCTACCATTTCAGGATTTTTACCGAAGACTTTCGTCACTGCATATACAGCTTCGATGGTTGGGAAACCATAATCTAAATATTGTTTCATCCCGCATAAATCTGCAGTCGTTTGACTACGGGTATTTAAGAACCAATGGCAGCCTTCGTGAGCTAAAATTGCGACACGGATAGGAATGGTGTAGGACTTAAACAAGCGCTGTGAAATTTGAACTCTGGGCATTTTACGATGTGTTCTCGCTGGTGTTACCAGTTCGCCACCAAAAGCATCAGTAATTTTAGGCAAATACTGAAACAAAAACTCGTGGTCTGCACTATCATAAAATCCAGGTGGTACATAACCTGCTTTTTGAGCAAATTGTATTGCAAATTCCAAATAACGATGTTGGTCATCTGTAGCCCACATCTCAATAGGTTTCATTTTTTCAATCTTTACATTTTCAATCTCAAACGCATCATCATCTGGCGCATTTTTATCAAATACTTCCATTTCCAATACTTCTGGAGAAACTGGAAGTGAGATGATAAATTCTCTTTCAATTCCAGCTTTCGCGAAAGCTGCCTTTCTTCGGAAATAATAAGAATTGGCATATCTTGGGTCGTATACACGAATACCTAACTGAAAAGGCATTCGAGCCAAAACCGTTAGCCGAATGCGAAAACGTTCCTTATTTGATGGTATCGTTGTTATCACTTAGTAGGATTGATAAGATTTGTTCTTTTGACTACTCATTACGGCTAGTCCAATGACACCAACGACAACTACACCTCCTAACACATATACCACCGTTGGGATGCCTTTTTTCTCTTCTATAGATTCCGAAGGCGCACCTACACCTATTGAATAATCAGAAGTTGGTTCCGGAGTATTAGTTCCATAATCTGAAGGTAACTTTGGTCTTGTAAACGAGTCAATGGCTGCACCAATAGCTGTTGCGCCACCTATGTCATTGTAGACTTGTCCAACATCTTTAAAAAACTGCTTTCGTTTCGCTCGACGTTCAATACGTTTAGGTGCTGAACGTCTTATAGTTCTGCGTTGTAGTCGTTTTGCTTTGCGGGCCGCTCTACGAGCACGACGTTTCTTTTTGTTCCCAAAAAAGTCGTCATAATCTTCTAAAAAATGGTCATCCAATAATTGTTCTGTTTCTCCTGTAATCATAAGCCTTAATAGATTGCCATTATTCGTAAAGTAGAAGCACCTGGGTCGTAGGAGATTTTCTTGTAACCTTTACCTACAAAAGGATAACCTTTTGCTTCGCCAGGAATCAAAACAACACCATTCACCAAGGCTTTTCCTTCTCCTACGTTTTTTATAGATGCACTTAAAAAGCCATCATTAATTTCCCCTGCTTGCTCGGTGTCCGTTTCATTTACTTGTGCTAATATGTCCATTGTTTTGTTTTTTGAATTGAATGAATTTATAAATACCAAACCCTGTGATACCGACTACACCCACAATAGCAACTACTTTTATTAGCTTTCCACTTTTTGAATCTGATTGCATTGCTTTTTTAGTGGCTTCCAGTTGCTGAGTTTTTATTTGCTTAACATCAGCTTTAGAAACTTTTGATAGTGGTTGTTTAACCTGTTTTGGATTCGTTTTTTTAATTAAGTGGTTGATGGGTGTTTTCTTTTTTACAACAGGTTTTACCTTCTTTTTTATAATCGCTGGTTTTTGTTTTACAATAGTTCTGGGTAAAACAGCAGGTTTTATTTGATATGCAGGTCTAACTTTTATAGGCGGTAACTTTAGAGGACGCCCACGTATAATTCTAGGTTTTCTAACCACGACTTTTGGTCGCCTTTTTATAGTTGTATACCTAACATTTCGTGGTGGTCTGCCTAATTTTGGGTAGCGCGTCACACGGTTGTTTCTAAAGTTTCGTTTTGAAAAACGTTTTCTATGTGCGCGACGCGGTCGCCTTCTGTAATTATCAAAGGCTTCATCCTGATACACATCGTAATCGGTTATTGCAAAAGTGTTTACCATACTATTTGGGTATTTGCATCGGTGGTGCGTAAGGCATCGCTGGACGTCCCGATTTCATTAATACTACAGCGCCTATTCCTAAAACCACAACACCACCGCCTATCATTAGCATCATATTGGTTTTCTTTTTGGCAGCTTCGGCTTTTTGTTTGGCTTCCTCACGACGGCGCTCTTCTTCACGTCTACGACGTTCTTCGGCTTCACGACGCCTGCGTTCCTGCTCTTCTCGCATACGTTGCATACGCATTTCCATATCTCTTTTTGCAGCTGCCGCTTGTGCTGCAGCTCTAGCCTGTGCAGCTTGTGCGGCAGCGGCATTACTTGATGAGCTTCTACGCTTTTTCTTTTTGAATAATCCGCCCAAAACACCCACGGCACCTTTAGCAATGGCACCCCAGAACTGGTCGTTCTCTTGTGAAGAAAACTTTTGGATTAGACTTTCTAGTGCTTTCGCGAAAGCGGAATCTCCATCCTTTAGAAGTTCTACCACTTCATTGATAAGCTGTTCTTTAGAGGGTTTTCCTTGAAAGAATACATTGCTTTCGGCAAGTAGTTCTTGCACAGGCTTGGGGTAGTTGAGTACCAGATAGGTAAGATTATCTATCGCCTGATTGTATTGTGATTGTTTATTTGACATTACTGAAATTGAATTTTAAACCGTGACCTACCAATGCACCAGCAATGAATACCACTCCGAAGAGGATAAGTTCATCTTTAGTGATGCTAAAGTTTTTTGGGGTTTCAGTTTGGGTTGCTTCTTCTTTTTTTAGGGCGAGTTTTCTGGTTCTTATTTCGTTCCAGACCATTTGCACTTCCTGAGCAAGATTTTTATCCTGTGGATTTGCGTTCGATTTTTTGACGATGGTTTGATAATACCGTTCTAACTCGCGGTCTTTATAATTTTCAAACTGGCTTAAGAAGCTGTCTTCATCGCCTGTTCCAGAATAGTTAGAATGCCCACAGGCTTTACAAAAGTTACCTTCGGTATTATAAGAATCGTTGCTACACGCACCACAAAAGTTATCTTCTTTAAGCATATTTAGTTTAAGAATTGCTTCTTTGTCTGGATGCAACTGGATAAGTTCCTTTATGACCTTACGACCTTTCTTTCGCGTAAGCTCTTTAATTGCTTCTGCAAGATGTGTAGGGTTTTTTGGAGCCTCGAAACCGTATTGCTCTAATAGATGAGATACTGCGCTCGCATTGTGATACACGATATAGTCTATTCTATTTTGTCCTAGCGTATGTGTTTCTGATTGCTTCATAGTGTTTTAGATATAAAAACAGCCAGAGTTAATGGTTTGGGGGAAACCGACTCTGGCTGTCTGGTAATGGGTAGCAAAGTCGCGCCTGCAAGTTGCAGACTATCGTCTTTTACGTCTTACGAGTCTCGTAGGCACTCTTCTACGTGGCGCTGGTTTACGAATGTAGCGCACTCTAGGAGATGGTCGTCTACGCACTCGTCTTACTTTACGTTTACGGCGTAAGCCTAAAGCTGTAGGTCTGCGTCTACGAATCAAATCTAACTGCGGTAAGCCTGTTGTTCTAGGCGCTCTAGAAAGTTCGGCTACGTTGCTTCCTTTTAAAAGGTTACCTAGATTTGCTCTCGCCTTGATAGTGAAAGTAAATACCGCCGTTACGCCGTCTTCTACAACTACACGCAGCGAATCCTGACCCGTAACATCCATCTCGAAGTTATCGTCATCGATAAGTTGCTGGGTAAAGTTTTGCGGTGATGTTGCATTACGTGGTTGGTACACGCGTGTGGTCTTAGAACCAGATGCTGTTCTACGGTCAATGCGCAGGACGTTATCAAACTGGAGCGCATTACTTACCGAGTATTTCATTCCCGCAATTTTAAACGGATTTGATTTACTCTCTTCTCGCACTTCTTTATGACTAGACTCTTCGATATCTACAGAGACACCATTGGGTTGCGCTGCTTCTGCGTTACCACCAAAAATAACTGCCTCAGCAGCTGCTCCAGATTTATTGGTTACAACTACCGTTAAGGTTCTGTCGTTAGGGTCTATTTTCCCGATGCTTGAACGTGTGTAGTCATCATACGCCTCTTCATCATACTCACCTTCATCGGCATAGTCATCGTAATCGTCGTATTCATCTTCGTACTCCTCGTCGTAGCCGTCTTCTAATCCTTCAAATCCAGAATCGAAGTCGTCTTCTTCGTCATCATATAATTCGTCGTTATCGTAGTCGTCATACTGGTCTTCAGCAGCTTCTTCGTAACGCATTAATTCATCGTTATAATCACTCATTTTAATTGTCTTTTTTGCCTGTATTCACAGGATGAAACTTTTTTAAAGTGTCCACGAGTGTCTCTAAACACTACTTTTTTGTAGGACTAGCGATAGCTTTCTTTTTGTTTTCGGCTATCTTTTTTGCTTTCATCTTTTGAACCATTGGAGCGACCAAAAATGTTCCTAATGCGAGTCCAGCAATACCTGCTCCCACACAATAGAGAATTGGTGTCCAGGCGATGTCTTTGTTGTTTGCCATTCGTTTTGTTGTTTATTGATTTTTGAATTTTTGGCGAGGTCTCTAAACCTTGATAGACTGCGAAGTTGAGAAGAGGTAGTTGTTTTTCCGCTGTCGCGAAAGGGACTTTGGGACGGGATGCTATTTAAATTGTATTTTGTGCTTTATGAAAGAAAAAATAGAAAACGAAATCAAAGCAGCTGCAGGAAGACTATCTAACCACTTAAAAAATGTGGAGATTAATGGAAGTTCTGGGTATATTCAATACGATTTTAAGTGCAGCGAATTATTAGATTGGAATGATAATGACATAAGGAAATCACCGCAGCATAAAGGCTTTTTCGAAGAAGTGACAAATTTTACTGGTCCAGTTCTATATTTCTTTGAAATTATTTCCACTCAGGATTCAGGCGCAGTAAGGGAATGTATGAGAGCTTATAAAATTCTGGAAGGTTCTAAATCGGTTCCTGCTTTGAAAAAAGGATATAATAAAGATTCTCGTATTCTATATGTAGGAAAGGTGAAGCGTAACTTTTATGGAAGAGTAATTCAGCATTTAGGATATTACAAGGTTCCACGAACGCAAGGGTTGCAGCTATTTTACTGGGCTAGAGAGTTTGGCTTAGATGTTTGTTTACACGCCTATCATTTTGAAACAGAAATGCACGACTTAGTTTCGATTCTAGAATTGAAGTTTGCAAGAGATTTGAAACCTATTACTGGTAAGCATTCTTAAATTATTCTTCTTCATCAAGAATTGTAAAATCCATTGTATTCAAGAGTGTGCGGATAGATTCTTCTTTTTCTATCAGATGATGAAATATTAAATTAAGGTGCTCATCTGATATTTCTACTTGAGGAACAGGTCTTCCGTCTATGTCGTCATCATTGATATAAACCAAGCCTTCATTTTCCAAAATATTAATATCTACAATAAGTTCCTTTTGAGTTATTCTGAAAATCCTTTCTAAAATTTCTGGTATTATACAAAAATGAGAATTGAAGTTTTTAATCTTACCTCTATCTGCAATGTAAAACAATAATTCTCTGGATATTTTAGGGACTCTTGACAAACGCCTATATAAATCTAATAATTCCTTGAAACTTTCATCATATTGCTTATTCCTTTCAAGTAGATACTTTAGAGCATTCTTTGGCGGACTATTTGGTACCTTTTCTGCAATGTTAGTATATGAGCTTTCAAAATTCCCTTCTGTATCGACAACTTCCAATTCAATTTTCACCGAACGAAACTCAAGCTTGAACAAATCGTAAAGTGCGCTTAGCTTTTCTAAATCTAAAATCACTACAAACTTTAGTAAGTCGTCCAAGTCAATAATATCCGTATCGATATCAAATTTAATATTGCTTGGTTTTAACGAATATGAAGATTGTTTTTTGCCAATTACTATTATTTTGAATCTTGTAAAATCTTTCTTTTGTTGCTCTGTAATCTTTTGAAGTGTATCGTTCACTTTTTTACTTGTGTTAGATGAAGTCACTTGAAAAGCAATTTCTTCTCTTTTATCTCCTAAATCTAAACCTGGATTATTTGACCTTATCTGGTTTAAATTTTTAAGGTTTAAGTTGAAGGTAATATTGAGAACTTCTTTGATGAAATCTTCACAAAAGAGAGTAAGGTCAGTATACCCTAATTTATTACGTGTTTCTATCTGATATTTCAATGATGAAATATCGTCTACTATCTTGCCAATTAAAGAACCTCTACTTATCATTTTATTCTGCTACTATTTTTAAAACCCCTTCATTACTTTCCTTAAATGCGTTACTAGCTTCAAGAGTAGCTTCCATTTGTGCCATATCATCACCCAGAAGTGTATGACTAAAAGCTTGCGCACGGTTTAACATCCTGATATAAACTTCTGGGTCATTATTTCGCGTAAGCTTACGTAAACCACCTAAGTAATCTTCTCGATATACGGTTGGGATGATAATTTTAGTGTGGTTTGCTGCGGATAATTCTGCATTCATCATTATACGAGCCATACGTCCATTACCATCTAAAAACGGATGCACCTCGCTTACCACGAACATTACGTAAGCAGCTTTTGCAAAAGGATGAACAAGCGCCTTATAAAAGTCAAAGCTTTGTATAAGCGTGCCATTTACCAATTCCATATCTACAAAAGAGGTGTTGCCCGCTTGGTTGTTTTTGTCTTTAAAAACACCGGGCTTTTTATCTGTTCTAGCACTTAGTAAAATAGCGTGTCGGTATTTTAAAATGTCAATGAGATTTTCACCAGAATAGGGTAATACTCGCATTTCTTGTTTATTGGATGCTAGTTGGTATGTACCAAGGACATCGTGCGAATCTTCATTACGTGCAGGCAATGGTTGCTGTGTGGCAATGATGCGTTTTGCTGTATCAATTTCAAAAACAGTACCTTCTATATAGTTTGAAAAGTAGCTTTCATAGAAAGCAAAGTTTCGGTACGCTCTGGTTGTCGTATTTTGCTCTTCACGGTTTTTAAACTCTTCTTTTTTGAGTGCTTTAAAAAGTGTTTCGAATAATTGGATACGTGCTGGGTCGTAAGGCAAATTATTTGCTCTGGCTACTGCCAAAGGTGATTTTAAAGCAGAAACAGGATGCGTAGTTAATAAAGCACTTATAATTTTGTTCAGTTTTTCAAACTCTTTTTGCATCCCTAGTTGTTCAGCAATATCACGAGCTTTGTCTCTAACGCTGTTTAATTCGGCTTCGCCATTTACACGAATTATCTTTTCTAATTTCTCTTCTATTTCTGGGTAGGTAAGTGTTTTTGAGTCTCCACCTGTTTGTCTGGAGACTTGTAGGTTTTCTAACAAGGCGCGCTCACGTTGTGATACCATAAGTTCGCCAGAAAATGAGGTGTCACCCTCAATGGCTTTTGAGCCTTCCATAAACCGAATAGTTATTCCTGGAAGTTTTACCTTTTTAGTGTATTTGTAAGTGACGAATAATTGATTTGTTGACGTAGGCGCAAATTCAAAAGCAGAGCGATGACTTAATACGGCTCCTGGATATTGATTTCCTAAAATGGGGAATATATTGCGCTGTATGATATCTTCTGGCGTATCTTCTAGGTTGCTGGTGTAGATACGAGAAGCTATCTTTTTAATTTTTCCTTCTTTCTCAAGCTTGGATATTTGTCTCGAAACATTAGATTCTGGTGAACCATAAATGATTTCTTGAAGATGTATAGGCTTACTTTTTTCCATTATAATGATATCAAAGCACAAATTTGATAAATATTTTCCATTATAACGATTTATTTGTCAAATATTTTCCAATATAATAGATTTGACTATTTTCTAATAAAACATCGAAAAAGTATTTTTTTGATAAATATTTTCCACTATGCAAATGAATCTGATAAATATTTTCCATTATATAGGGCTGGTTAATCCATTTTCGTGGTAACGAAGTTTCTCTGAAATCAATTTTACAATCGCTTCATTTTTGGTTTTGTAGATATTATTACCTTCAAAGTCCTGCTCATTAAGCAACATCTTAACCTTTCGACCTTCTTCCTGGTCAATAAACTTTTTACAGGCTCTAATGAATGCAGCGCGACTACAACCTTTAATGCGCTGCTCTCGCATATTTACATACACAAAAAAGCTTTTCTGAATTTTATATTGTTGCTCGGTAATTTTACCCATTGCAAAAGCATTGGAACATAATTCGTATTGCTCGTCTACAATGAGCTGCGCGATGCGTACCATTTGATATTTTGGGATACGTTCTCGATAGCGCGTTACATCATCTACCTGATGATGCAATCGTAACCACGTACAGTTTTGCCACTCAGAAGTGGTAATTTTTGCTACTGACTGGTGTGTGAGTACAATATCAATTCCTTTATGGCGAACGGTACACAATGCACCTATCATCGATTGCCCTTTTGCACCTGTCATATAATGGTCAATATCGTCCAGGACGACAAGACCATTTTTGTAATGCTTCATAATTTTGGTAATGACTTCTTTTTTCTGGTCATTATCCATAGGCGAGCCATCTGGGTTAAATGGACGTATACGTCTTGATGATACCTTTGTAAGTGCTTTGAGATGATTAGGACTTACAGTTCTAAATTGTGGATAATCATCATCATTGGTATCAAAAGCCAACACTTTACGACCTTTTTTGCCCATCACGAGATGGTCCATCATATAATGTTTAATCTCTTGTTTGTTACGGTAGGTCTTACCAACGCCTGTTTCACCACATACCAACATAATCATAGGTTGGCGTTCTAAATCTTCCTTTTTGTAAGTGATAGGTTTTCGACCGCGATTAGATGTAGTTCCAGCCATTACGAATTGTTTTGTGGTTCTTCACCAACCTCTAAAATAGGCAGGTCTTCATCAACTTCTTCTGCTTCGATATCTTCGATAGTCGATTCTGGCTTACTGACTTTTTGTTTAAGAGGTTCTTCTTCCGATTCTGCTTTAGCGAAAGCATATTCGTCATTATTTTTCACTTCTTCGGAATCTTCCTCCTCAATATCATCAACTTCTGTTTCTCCTTTTTCCTGACGAACAATATCGAGAATGCGATTTTCAAGAAGATTATTCTCTGCTCGTACTTCCAGAACGATTTGTGCTTTTTTCATTAAGATGGAAATGACTGCACCCATCAATTGCTGTTCTGGCGTAAGCTTTTTAGCTTTCTTACGCAGCACTTGAGCGAGTAGAGGTCTCAGTAAGGCTTGGTCTTCTTTATCAAGTTTGATACGCTCAACATTCTTGTTGTTTTGCTCATCTACAACTTGAATAATTTCTTCAAACTCGTAAAACTCCTGATGTTTTTTGATTTTTACGAAGTAACCACCACCGACTGCAAGAACGTTGTTGGACATTCCTAAAATAGCATCTGCAGCTTGGTTAGCTTGTGCAAGTGGTACTTCAAAATCTTGGTCTGTTACCGTATCATCTTCATCTGCATCAAATCCGTTTCCGTTGATATCTTGTTCTGGTGCGTCCAATGGTTCTCTTGCTTTCTCTTTTTCGACCTTTGCTTCAACCGAACTTCTAAAGTCTGTTTGGGTATTTCCGCTACGTCCAGGTTCTAATTCGTCAAGCGTTTTATGTTCCTGTTCGGGTTTCCAGACGTTCCAGCTTTTTTGTTTCTCTTCTTCCGTTTCCACAGGACGTTCACCACCTATATCTTTTTCTATAACAGGCTGATTGAGCGGACTGCTATCTTCGTTTTGAAGTTGTTCAAAATTAATTTCTTCTGGACTTGCGGTTAGGGCATCTTGCACTTCTTGGGCGATAGTATCTTGCATAGGCTAGTTCAATTTTGCAATAAAATTGATAGTGTTGTTTTCTAGGATTTTAAACTTCTCTACAAAAGGTTTGTAGAATTGTGGGATGGACAGAATCTCATCACATTTATGATAGTTGTACAATATGGCACGTTTAGACTGATTAAAGCTTTCTCCAATTTTAGCGTAGCTAGAATCTGTATATTTTTTGAGTAGAAAATAACAACACATACGTGCCTCACGATACTCCTGCACAGTACTTGTGTAAAAGTTGTCTTCTTTTAAATTGAATACCTCTATACTTTGCGAAATTATAAACACGAGAAGGAGTTTTACTTTCTCCTTGTCTTGAGAAGTGAGCTCTGTGTTACTAGTTAAACTATCAATAATTTCAATGGTTTTTTGAAGTCCAAATTTGCCAATTAAGGAGTCTATACTTTGCTGTAAATCGTGATAATCGTATGCTGTCTTTTTCATTGGGCAAATGCCGAATTGTTTGACAGGCAAAGTATAGAAAGTTGTTTTACAGCGCATTTATAATTGATTTACAGATTATTTACTCCCGTTTTCGTTTGAGTAGGTGGTAATGTTTTTTAACTTGTGGGGTTTTAGAATATGACACCAGAAAATACACTTTCGATAATAGAATCTTACATTAAGGATAGTAATACTCAATACGCTCTACAGCTTGATGGTGGATGGGGAACAGGAAAAACATTCTTCTGGAAAAACAGTATTGTTCCAATTATAAAATCTAATGAAAAAACACCGATTTACATTTCCTTAAATGGATTAAACACTATCCAAGCGTTACAACGTTCACTATTGTTTTCTTTTATGCCGAAAACGACAGAAGATGCAAAAAAGAATACTTGGTTAAAAACCGCAATGACTATTAGTGGAAACATAGCTAAAAATGCGAGTAAGGTATTTCTAAAGGTTGACCCGATGGATTTACTTCAAGGTGTCGGGTTAGAAAATCTTGATTTCTCAAATAAGTTTGTGTGTTTTGATGATTTGGAACGTTGCCGCATACCAATAAAGGAACTACTCGGATTTATAAATGGCTTTGTGGAGCACAAACAATTAAAGTGTTTAATTATTGCGGACGAGAATAAAATTTTCGAGTCGGAAACTAATCAAAAGACCAGTTATTATAGTATCAAAGAAAAAGTCATTGGTCGAGTTATAAATTACAAGCCAGAATTGACTGATACGTTACCTAAGCTATTTGAAAGATATTCAGGAAATCCTACATATCACAAATTCCTGAAGGAAAACGAGAACTACATTAAGGCACTTTTTGAAGAACAAAAGGAAAGCAACATTAGGATAATACTCTTCTTTTTAGACAGCTTGGAAGAAGTTTTGAAACACGCTGGCGATATTGAGCTTGAGTTAAAAAAAGAACTTCTTTTTCTAACTGCAGTAATTTCAATTGAGTTTAAAAGAGGGCAATTAAAAGCGAGTGAAGCCAATAATTACAGAGGGTTGAATAATGCTAATTACTTCTGGTATCAAAACTTGGAGAACAAAAAGCTAAGTCTAAAAGGATTCGGTAAAAAGAAAGAACCCGAACAACCAAAAACGTATGCTGAAGAGTTTTATTTAAAATATATTAGCGCAAACGTTGATGCGTTTCATTTTTACAGTAGTGTTTATACCTACATCCTTTCAGGTTATCTAAATAAAGACCATTTAAAGGAAGAAATTGAAGCTAGAAGACCAAAACAACAATCACCTGAAGAGGAAGCCTATGCCGAACTCATTGGCTATAATTTCAGAAAATTAAATGACGAGGACTTTGCAAAATACCTTATCGATGTTCTCGATTTTGCGGAGAAGGGCATTTATGATATGTATTCTTATGAACGCATATCAAATTTCTATCATTTTTTCGCGGAAAAAGGTATTATCTCATATACTGATGAGGACATTGATGGCAAATTATTAGCAGGATTAGACATCGCTGCGAAACGGAAAGAAATTGACCGTCGCGTATACGATAATTTGACTCATTTTGATTTAAATGACCCAAAGGTTAAACCTGTTAGAGATAAGATAATGGAGTTGCATACCGCCATTGATAGAGAAGAGATTAAAGCTGAAAGTAATATGCTTTTACAAGTGCTAAAAAGCGAAGATTATGAAGAGTTGAGCACGCTTTTTAAAGACAAAAAATTCCACAAAGATTTTATTGCCTATATAGATGGTGATGAGCTATTTGCTGTAATTGAAACCATTAGTAATCAATACCTCTCATTATTTTCTAATGAAATTAAGGCACGCTATAAGCATACAAATGTTGTAATGTTTTATCCCAAGGATTATGAATGCATTGCAACATTAAATGTAGCTGTAAAGAAAAATATGAAAGATAAGAAACTCCCTGTGTTACGAAAGTTCTTGTTATCAGAGCTGGAAGCTGTACTGAGTAAAACTTGCGAAGCTTTAAAAAATGAAACGGTTTAAATGAAAAAACAAGGACTATGGTTTTTGCCCAATTCAGATATTAAAGTTCCAGGAAAACTATTTGTTGATGAAGATAAGTCAAAGATTAGGTTAAGGCTCTTCGCTGAGACTTACATAAGCGGTAATCCTTTTGAGTTTTTAAAGTCAAAAAGAGATGACGACTATATTGAATTTATATATGGTGAAAATGATAAAAGTAGCTTTGGCCAAGTAACACTTTTTGGTTGTTCTTTTTCTAAACTGTCTCACATTGGAGGCGATATACATCAATTAGAATATAGCATACAATTTGTTTTTGAGGATATTCACATTATAAGTCGAAAGCATCTTCAGCTAAATAATCTAACTGTTCTATTCCCAAACTCTGATAACTTTTTTAATGGTTGGGATAGTGTTAGTGATGAAGGAGAAAAAGAAGTTAAGGAATATCGACGTAAATCCAATACCATTGTTATCAACCACAATTTGAGTGTTGATTCAATAAATGAAAAACGTGAAAAAATATCATCAGGTAAAGATTATGCAATAGAGTATCATCACCATTTTAACTTTAACTACAAAGAGCCTGTCGATATAGACACGGTGTATCAGGACTGCGTTGTATTCAAAAAAATGATGGAATTTTCTTCAAGTAGAAAATTGGCTTTTATAATACGTGGAGCCGATATAGATTTTAAAAATATCAAGGAACAACGAAATAGGTACGTATTATCTTCTGGAAAAAAGCCTGCAAAAGCAAGAACATACATTTTCAGCAGACTTACGTTAAACCAAGCTCCTTTTGAAGAGAAACGAAAATTACATCAAAACTGGTTACTCTTTAGTAAGTGGTCAGAATCCAATGAAACTTTAGATTCATTCATAAAAGAATGGTTCGCGAATGTCGAGTTACAACCAATTTATGATATTTATATTGACACGATAGATTGGGGGAAAGATGGTGTAATATCTAATGTGAGCTTCAATAATAGATTCTTGAATGTAATGCAAGCTCTAGAAGCCTATTATGATTTTTTAAACCCAGATTTTAAGATAATTAATGAAGAATTCGTGAAACAAAGGCAAGAAGTAATCAATGCACTTGAAGCAAAAAATCTCAAGGAATGGGTCCGTACGCATTCAAAGTTTCCGAAGCATGCTAATTTTTCAATCAAGCTTTCATTTTTAATAGATAAATATAGAGATGTGCTATTGAGCTTGGGAGCTATGGAAGAATTTTTAAAATCCTATCCAAATAGTGCAAAAGAGTTTCGACACAAGCTTTCTCACGGAAAAGTAAATAAGACCTTTCAAGGAAAGGCCTTAGATTCTTTGTATAGATTTTCTCAAATAATCTTGAGTATCTGCATTTTGGATTCCATAGGAATGGAAAAAACAAGAATAGTAGATAGGATTAAAACGAACCCAGATATGCTGAGGCAAATACCTAAATAAGACTGAATGCCTACTTAATGTTTATCCCATACCGATACCTAAAAACACTTGTCCTAACCACACGATACCTCCCAATAACAGTTTCCCAACCGAGTTTAGACTTCAAACCTAAATCTTTAAAGGTAGAACGACCTATATCCTGAGTACGTCCCATTTTTACCAATTCATCCAGAATAGCTTCGTCGTTGGTGGGTTTTAGACTTTCCTTTTTAGACATTACTTTTTCAAGAACAGGCTGTTCTTCCAAAGCTTCTTCAATCTCGTTAAACTCAAGCTTATCAGCATACTCTTCATCTATATCTTCGAGGATTTCGAGGTCTAGTTCCTCCAGTTGCTCAAGTAAGTCTCCTTTTTCACAATCAGAAACGGTGTCTAAGAGTTTATACATTCTATCAAAAATTTCAATTTTATCTTGAATTGGTTCTAGAAGTAATTTTTTATCGAGGCTATTATTCTTTAGGAAAGTCTTATGTTCTATTTTTTTCATAATCTATGCGGTTACTGGGATGAGTTGTTCTTTGTCTTGCATTGCATTTTCAATGATGTTTGAGAGTGCTGCGGTGGCGAGTGAAGTAGCTATAATGATACCTGTAGTTTTTAAAAGTTCGGCACCTCTTGGTATTTGAAACTTGAATTTTTCTTGCTTTTCATTCTTACCTAGGTTGTAATAGATAAGTGCTTCGGCAAATCCTATGGCGAGTCCTGCACCTGTGATAATTAATACTTTCTTATTCATAAGTTATTTTTTGGCTTTCTCTTCCATTTTATCATACTTTTCCTTGATATCTTTTTCGCCAGCTTCGGCACGTACAAAGTTGATTCCGTAGGTGTTCATTATACCACGGTAGGCGCGTAACAAAATTTTCTCAGCTTCCTTTTGCATCTTGATATTTCCCTTGTGTGCTAGTGGAATCAAATTGGCAATCGCTATAAAATGGTTCTTGATTTTGGTGTGACGCATCGGCTTGGGTTTCTTGGGCTGATTTTTGCGCTTTTCCTCATTATACTTCTTAATTTTTAGCCGACACGCCTTGATATCTTTACTTAAAGCATCAAGTTCCTTTTTTACCGTTTTACTCGGTTTTTTAGATTTGTCAGAAGTACTATTCTCTTTAGAGACCTGTGTTCTTTCTTTGGTAACTTCTTTCTTTTCCTGTTTTTTAGGAGTTTCCTGCTTTGCCTTTTTAATTGCATTTGGAGCAAGACGTTCCACCATTGAGTATACTTTTTCAATATTCTCTTTGGCGATGTCTTCAAAAGCCTTTTTGTCGGTAGTGGCGTCGTAGTCATTTAAAATATCTTGAACAGCCGTTTGCAACGCTTCGGGCTGGACTTGGCTCATATCGAGCGCTTGTAATTGTTGTATCGTCATTTTATATTTTTAAGCAGCGATTAATAATTCTAATTCCAGAAGCTCAAGGGATCTGGCACGTTCTTTTTCCTTTAGGCGAATGATTTCGTTATCATTCTTTTTTGTTGTCTTTTTAGAAACATCTGGATATAACATTTTATAAAGCAAGGCATCTGCCTCTTGTGCCTTAGCATCAGGCTTACTGAAATTTTCAGAAGTAGATTTAATAACTTCCCAAGCTTGTACTGGGTTTAGTTTACTACCTGTGAGTTCTACAATTTCCTCTTGATTTTTTATCTGCAATGCTTTTAAAGCAGCTTTGCTTATTTCTTTGGTTTTATACATCATCTATAATTTATGGTCTATGGCATATTCTTGTTGGTAGAGCGGTTCTAACGACCAGAAAAAATCATTGGCTTCCTCTTGATTCGCATAATGAATGGAACATAATTGCGGTGTGCCATCCATCTCAAAACACTCATACCTGTAACATTGCACAGGACGTTCTATATCTGAAATATCTATGGTAGTCCAGCGCAGGATTAAGGTGTTTTTTCGCTTTTGCGAAAGCATAACTTGAAAATCTCTACACTTCTCAGAACATCCTTTATTAATTTCCATAGCTCTGTCCATTATTCGTTGAACCACTTGTGGTTCCAGTTTAATTTTTGGTTTTCGCATCGAGTTGTTTTTTATAATTGGTAATGATTTGTGAGACCTCTTTTACGGCAGATTCCATTGAGTAGCTTTGTTCAAATACGAAGCCTTTTTCGTTTACCGCTTTCGCGAAAGCATCACCCATACTAGCAGAAATTGTCCCCAAACCTGAAGGAATGGTCAAGTCAAAATAGTTGCTCATCGCCACCAGAGACTTGAAACCTCGATAGCGGAAATACCTTGGGTCGCTGCTCATTAATAACAGCTGATTCTTATCCAGTTTATCCTGAAATCGCTTGACACGAACGCAACCCATTGTGACCTGATTATTGAAGGATGTGCCTATCATCACATTCACTTCTACAGAAACGCCACGCAACTCCATAAACTCTACCAACTCGGCGCAAGCAAGACCTACATAGAGTAAATCGTTCCCTTTTATCTGTGCATTTGCGCCTGCCATCAGGTACAATTGCAGCGATGGATAGGATTGCTGTTTATCCTGAAAATAAGCGTACACACTTTTTACCGAAGTCTGAATTTGTTTGTTGCGTAGTTCAATAGTCATTTGGCTTATAGAAGTATCTAGCGGTGTTCCTGTATTCACAGGAAACTGCTGAAACATCGCCATTGCAGCACGTTCAAAAGAGAAAACGCCCAGGCCTCTATCGTTATACGCTATCTTAGGTTTAGGTATTACAGAATCGTTGAGATACTGAAGATATTCGGCAAGCTTATCTTTAATTTTGGGTTGGATTTTTTCTACCAGAGGCATTCCCAAAAAGGTGCGATGCGTTTCTAGTTCGGTTACATCGTTGGGTGCTGGTGTGCCGTACCAATTCGTGCCGTTTTTTATGTTATCGCTCGTGCTTTGCGTTACCCAATCCCAACGTGATTGATTAGCGGTAGATAATTGCTTGACTTCATCATCTACAAATGCATTAAAGGCAAACACACTATCAAATAAGAGATAGTTGTATTTGCCATCGTTGCCTTGAATGGTATGTTTTTGTGGTGCGCTCACGTATGCTCATAAAAGTAATTTTTGTGGTGCTGTAAGTGGCGTAGTGGGATTGTAGTTTGGTACGATTTTATTTAAGTATTTGCTTAAATACGTAATTAATTATAGTTTTGTTCGTCTAAAGCAATACTATGAAACTAGAAATTTCTTGTACAAGAGTTGAAGCCGACCATAAGCAGCTACAAAACTGTAGAACTACCATTGATGGTATGGCTAATGGTTTTGATAAAATTTCAAAACTACTATCCATTTCAGGTAATGAGGTTCGTTTAAAGATTCTATTCCTTTTACATATGGAAAAAGAGTTGTGCCCTTGCGATTTAGCCGATATTCTTGGTATGAGTGTTCCTGCAGTTTCACAACATATACGTAAAATTAAAGACGCTGGTATTATTACAGCCAGAAGAGAAGGGCAAACCTTATATTATTCATTAAATGAGGATGAAACGGATATTTTGAACAATATTTTTAAGTCAATAAAATTAGAAAGAAAAACGGCATAAAGTTTATAATAATGAGTACAGAAAAATCATCAAAGAAAGCAGCATATACGGGTTTGTTTGCTGCAATAGCAGCATCGTCTTGTTGTATACCACCCGTTATTGCTCTAATTGCCGGAGTTGGCGGGAGTGCCTCGGCTTTATCTTGGATGGAACCATTTAGACCTTACTTAATCGGTTTGGCAGTTGTGGCTATTGGCTATGCTTGGTATAATTATTATAAGCTTAAAAACACAGATGATTGTAATTGTGAAGTTGATGAAAAACCAAAATGGTTTCAAACCAAAGGATTTTTAGCTGGGATTACACTATTTGCAGCCATCTCTATTAGTTTCCCGTATTACTCACATATTTTTTATCCAGATAATAAGAAAGAAGTAGTTATAGTAAATCAATCAAATATTCAAACTGTAAATTTTGATGTTAAAGGAATGACCTGCGCTTCTTGTGAACAGCACGTTACGCACGCTGTCAATGAGCTAGAAGGTATTGTAAATGTAGCTGCTTCTTTTGATAATGCTAATGCAACGGTAGAATTCGATAATTCAAAAACTACTGTAGAAGATATAGAAAAAGCAATAAACTCAACAGGTTATAAAGTAATAAACAAAAAGCAGTAGTAAGTATGGAAGTTCTATTAAAATCAGAAATTACCTGTCCCAAATGCGGACATAAAAAAGTTGAGAATATGCCAACGAATGCCTGTCAGTTCTTTTATGAATGCGAAAATTGTAAAACAGTTTTGAAACCAAAAGATGGAGATTGTTGCGTGTATTGCTCATATGGAACTGTTGCTTGTCCACCAATTCAAGAAGGTAATGGTTGTTGCTAGAATTAACCAATCCTTCTCTTAAACTCCGTAATAAAAGCCTGCTTCATCCCACTACTTTTATAAGAGTTTAAAAAGCCTTCTAGGTTAATTTCAGTTTTGATGTGTTCAGCTTTTTCTTTGGTCATTGCAAGGAAGTAGCTGTGTAGTGAATCCTTAAGGGTTTTCCCATTTGGCATTTTGCGATAGGTTTTACCAAACTCATCTTTCATTCCTGTTTCTCGTTTCATTTCAAGCTCGTATGCACGTTCAAAGTTGAGCATTGTGCGAAGTGTCATAATATCTTCAGTATCGTCGTCTCCAGCTTCTTTACCTTCATATTTGAGAATGGATTTTCTAATGTTAAGGCAAATTTCTACTACCGCAGGATAAACGAGTTGACGTTCTAAAGTTTCGTTAAAACCAATGCGGTAAATACAACCACTAAAACGGTCAAGCAAAGATGCATCTTGTTTGTTATTCCCAACATAGTTTCCGCTTGCACCTTTGCCAATGACGTTACCAGTAGCAATACAACCAAAATTTCTATGCTTTTTAATCGGTTCATTATTTCCGTTAAAGATGATGGCATCCTCACGGGCGCTTTTTGCCAAAGCGTCATTGAGTAATCCAGCGGTATTGGCATCGAGCTTCGGCATTTCATCTAGGATTAGAATTTTACCATCACGCCAAGCTTCAATGAGTGCGCCTTCTTTGTAACCAGAAATAGTCTGCCCTCCTTTAATGTCAATTGGCGAAGTCCATTGGTTACAGTTTACAATGGTAAATGGTAATTCTTGTCCATCGTTTTCCGCACGTCCTTTTATTGCATAAGCAATTTTCTCGCCGATGGTGGTTTTTCCTGTTCCGGCACTTCCAACCAAGTATGGATTATTTCCAACACTTAAGTCATCCATAATTTTCATAAACTGCGGAATCTGTTGTACTTCTGGGATATCTAATTTTCTGTTGTTCATTGCGAATTAGCTAATTGTAATTGATTTATAATTTGGTCAATGGCTTCAATAGGAGTAATAGTATCTTCATAAAACACACGTCCCAAATCTTGAGCAGTATAGTTACCGAAAACAAATTCAGCATTACCATCTTCGTGTAAATTGTTTAAAACGAAGTAGCCTAATGTTTCAATCGCATCGTGTAAAGGCAAGTCTCTAACTTCTTCAACAATGGCATTGAAATCATCTTTAATTCCTGTCTGAAGAATTGCCTGCTTCCAATCTTGGTAAGGCTCTTCCACATTCTTAAAAATTGGAATCAATGAGTAATTGTATTTCTCTTTATCCGTTAATGGGCGATTGTAAATGACTAAACCAAATTCATAATCTGCAGATGGTTCTTCGTAGTTCACAAAACCAATGGTAGGATTGCTTCCTTGGCCATAAGCACGACCTAACTGATATTTAAAAGTGCCTTTTTTCTGTTGAGTCTGTGCCTTCCAATCGGTTTCATTTTCAATTTCCCAATCTTCCAGCTCACGCGCTTTACCCATATACTGCACTTGAAAAGCATCCAGTCGATTCAGAAACGCTTGCAAGTTTTCCAAATGCAAAGCTCCAGTCATATCTCCTGCATTTTGAACAAAGTCTGGTAATTCATCTTGAGATTGCCCAGGTTCACGCCTTAAAAGCGAACGTAGCTTTTCATCAATAATCGCAGGATATAAGTCCTTCTTATCGAGATAGACTTGATAGTAATTGTCACTTATTCGCTTAGCACGAAAACTCAACTTATGGTCGGCAAAGAAGTCGTCTAACTCCAATTTACTGATAATAGAGTAAGCTTCAGATACAGGAAGCAAAGCAGTATCGGCTTCGCCTTCTTTACCGAAATCTCTATGCAGTAGAATACCATTTTTGATAGTTCCTTCTTTGGTATTGTATTTAATTAGCTTATTTTGAGTACCGATTTGACCTGAAGCACCCACAATATTTTCGGTCAAAATATGACGACGCTCTCGCTTAGACGACGCCTTTTTAATTAGCTCGTTCCATTCCAGATTGACCATTTGCACATCGGTATCGGTAATACCACGACTCTCTGTAAATACTTGACTGATGAAACTTTGTTCGGCAGGTTGTAAACTGTAGGTTAAAATTTTACGAGAATCCGTAACTCCAAACTTTAAACTGATATTACTCAGAGTGTATGGGTTCTTTCCAGATTTCCCAACGCTCACACCTAAGAAGATTCCCCAAGATGGTTTGATAGTGGTTCCAATAAAAGGAACACGAACTACATCACCAATATTCCACATATTGATATATCGTAAAATGATACGCTGAATATTTTCCAATCCAGCCATATACGTAGCCAGTAGCGATGTCTTTTGATTGATAAGTGCTTCCAGCTTGTTCCAGTCCGAAAGTATTTTCTCATTTTCTTCCTCGGTTTCTCCGCTACCTCGTTGGGGCAAGACGTCTCGGTCTTCTTTGAGCTTTTCTATTACTTTGAAACGTTTGGCTTTTCGTTCTTCTAAGAGCTTTGGATACGCCTCGTTGATTTGGTCTTCTAACTTCAATCGCACTTGAACAGGCTTTTCTCCATTCAAAGCTTCTTGAATACGCTGGTCAATATCTTGTTTGGTAAACGGACGTTTCAAATTATTGACAATGGTTATATCACGCACGGTATCTTTCCCGAAAGGCGTTTGTCCACCTTGTCCTTTTTGAAATAAAAAGCGTTTTTTCACTTCGGCATCAAGTGGTAAAAACTCGGTTTCTAAATCATAAGTTCCCTGCTGTTTTTCTAACTTGATTTGATGGTCGTAACGTTCTAACAAATCGTCATATAAGGCATCTTGGTCTTCCACTTTAAGTAATCCGGCACGTCCAGTCAATTGGCGTATAGCTCCGTCTTTAAAACCATTACGCTCATAAAAGATATTGCCTTGCTTGTCGGTTCGTTTTTGATAGGTAGGATAACCAAGCTGTTCCATCATTTCCTGATTCTCATCGACCCAATTCCAAGCAGCGATATCTCCGTATTTATTTAAGAAATCAGCACTTTTAAGTGTATCATCATTTGTTTTTTGGGAACCTGTAGTATTGGCATCTAGCGATTTTAATTTCGCTTTAAGCATTGTCATCAAACGCTTTTCGGTCGGAATATCGCTCGTTATGTAATAATATTCAGGTAGGTTTACTTGCCCAGTACGATTAATACGACCACGTTTTTGAACTTCGGTATTGATATCTAACTCAAACTGATGTACAATCATTGCACGTTGGCGTTGGTCTTTAAAGTCTTTACTAGCGTGTGCCGATGAGCCTGTGCTACCACTTTGATTGATAAGAAGTACATCATAATCGCCACTATTAAACAATCGGAATGACTTCTCCGTATTATTTCGGAAGGATTCTACCACCGTTTCATCATCGTTTAAATCGATACGCTGATTACGTCCTGTAACTTCAGCTACTTTGAAATACATATCCGAATGACCACCTAAATGTTTGGGTTTCTTTTCGGTTTGTAATAAATGAATGAGCTCGTCAATAGGCGAAATAGAAAGTCCAGAACTTTCTAATAACATTCGTTTTTTGATGTCGTGGTATTTCTCAATACCGTTTTGAGGTAGTTCTTCTAAGGCGATGCGTTCTCTGGTTTTTTCGCCATCAATAGCTACGTAATTGTAATTAAAAATGCCGTCTAGTCCTTTGACTAAAGTCCTGGTAAAGTCCAATTGTTCTTTAGGAATGACATCGCCACTCACTAAGTTCAAATCCTTCAAGAAAGCGCCCATTGTGGACTTGAAGGCAATGACCACTTTCTTGTCTTCTTTCAATAATTTGACGGTGTGCGCCACCACATCTTTAACCTTTAAAGCAAATAGCATTTGGTCAATGATGTTGAATACACGTGAGAAATAAGGTGATTGCTTTACTCCAAGACCTCTTGGTTTTGAAGACATATGTTCTCCTTGCGCTTTCGCGGAAGCGTGTACTTCTGCCAACAATGGTGCAACAAATTCCTGTTCAAACGCAACCACTTCATTCATCAAGCTGATAATACGGTTAACGCTCGCTCGACTTTTACTGCGTTGTGGTTCAGCATCAAGTGTGATGTAATCGACATTGATTCCTTCGTTAGACCGCTGACGTCTAATAAGCTGCCCACTTTCTGATAAGTTAGAAGCCACGATTTCTTGTAAGGCTAATCCGCCACTTGTCATTGAGCGAACAAAATTAGAGTCCGTCAATCCAGTTTCTGCAATCGCTGTTTTCTTGGCGTAAAACGGCATCACTTCTGGATATTTGGCAAAAGTGGCACTTAAGAAACAGCAGGCTTTGGTTTGTGGTAAAACTTCGCGCATCCAAGTACCGATGATAGAATCAAATCCACCTGCCATATGCGATTCGTCTAAAATGAATACAAGCTTCTTATACTTTTTACTTCCTTCAACACCATTGGCAACCATTTTTTCAATCCACATTCGTTTATAAGGATGTGCCGATTGCACCTGAGAATAGGTCGCAAAAATCATATCGTAACCGAGTGGTAAGTGGTCTAGCGTTTGCGGAATTTTAATCGTTGGAATTTTGTCTGGGTCTGGTAATTTCTTACCAATCTTTTTATGATACTCGATAGACTCTGGACTTTCTGTAGGGAATTCGATTTCATTCGAAATCAAATCAGCTTGAGCAGAACTACTGAGCGGACTAAATACCACATTACCATCCGCATCTTTGATTTTTGCATTGGTATCTGTATTGATGATAAAAGGCCTGATGTTTTCAAAACCTATCGCTTTTAAATCACGATACATATCGGTAAACAGGTCTGGTTTCTTGGTAAAAAAGACAGGAATATAATCGTTCATAACTGCGTGTCGTATCACCGCAGCAGCCTGCCGACCTTTACCTATTCCTGTCTGGTCTGCTATAATAATACCTTGCTCTTTTTCAAATTGCTTGAGGTATAAACCAACTGCATCTACTTGTTCCGCTCCTAGGCCTTTCCAGAGCTGTTTGGTAGATTCATATTTGAGTTCGTTACGTACATAATTGTCAATATTGCCTTTTGCCTTGACAATACTGTTTAAGGATTTTTGTACCTCAAAAGCCATATTTCGCGGAATGAGTGTATTCATTCGGTACGGTGCTTTTGATTTAGGAATGTACTCTACCAAAGCACTTTCTTGCGAGGCAAGCTGTGCAACTTCTTCGGCATTTTGCTTGAAGTCCGCCTGTTCTATTTCTAATTCTTGATTACTCATTCTGGTGTTGGGCTAAGGCTTCTAAATAGGTTCGCAATGTGATTTCTGAATACAGTTGAATCGCTTCTTCTTTGTCTATTCCACTTCCATAAAGCAGAGAATCTTGTGGTGCGCTATCATCCAGTTTATCCCAACTTTCTTTAAGTGTCCAAAGTGCGAGTTGCATCTTGTCAGTCTGTGCTAAAAAGTCTGCAATTTCGGCTACCGATTTCCCTTCGGTATAGACCAGCTCCAGATAATCTTCAATAAGAGCAATTGGGTCTTCACCTTTCGCAAAAGCGTGTTCCACCAGTTGGTGCAGTTGAATGTAAAGTGCTGCTTCGTGGTCTTCATAGCGTTCAAAAGGTTTTGTGTTTGTAACCATAAAGAGCTTTGCACTCGTGCTGTTTGGCATTAATTGATTGTTGAAATAAATCATTGTTTTTGTGCAGTTTTTAGCTGTTGAATGATGGTATCTATATGGGGCTTAATATGCGATTTGGTTCGCATCCAAAGGTCTTCAAAGGTCTCGACCATATCTTCCAGATGTGGTTGCTCACTTTTGTTAGGTGCAACTCCTGCGGGCGTAGATTTGCGACCGCCGATGAGAATAAGCATCGTTTTAGTTACAGCACCTTGCTTGTTATATAATTTGTAGCTGTTCATATTGATGATGTCATCCACTTTGTAATGACGGTACAACCAATTGAAAAACGGACGGTATTTGGCAAAGAGTCCATCGTCGCCAAAATATACGTGCCCCATTATGATAATGGCAGCCTTACCATCATCTTTCATCGTGTACAATGCAAGACCAGCCATTAAATGCTCCAGACGGATATGATTAGCCAATCCGCGGTGTTTGTGGAAATACTTTTGAATGATACGTTCCTTATCAAACTTCGTATCATCCCAACTGGCAAATGGCGGATTGGTTACCACTACATCGTGAACCTTGTGCATCATTTCGGGAAATGGCTCTGCGGCGTTTTCAGAGGTAATTCTACCGAAACCTTGATATTCTAAAGATTGCTTTCGGCTTTTGTCAATTTCGTTAACGTGCGTTATTCTTGGGTTTGCTCCGACGAGTAATAAACCATTACCTGCGCTGGGTTCGAAGATGAATTCAGCTTCATCCATTCCTGTGTATTCTGCTACGATGGCTCCAATAGGGCAAGGTGTAGAATATTGTTTGTACAGTTCTTTACTACTGTCGGAATAAGCATAAGTCGGTTGCACATTATTCCAGAATTGCACCATCTTTTTGAGTCGTGCTTCAAAGGGAATCGGTTCTTTGTATAGCATTTTGTACCATAAAAGCCAACTGAGTTCTACTGCTTCCCAAAGTGCGCCCATCGTAGGTGCATTGGTTTCTTCTTTAAGCTTTTCAATCTTCTTTTTAGATAGACGTTCTGCTTTCGCGAAAGCGGTATGCATAATAGCAATGACTTTATCAAGATAGTCGTTGGGTACTTCTTTTTGCTTCGAAGGTTTGGGTTCTGGAATAGCCGGAACAGGCGATTGTGATTTATGGTTTTCTAAATAATCAACGATGACTTGCTTGGAACGTTCCAAGCGATTGATTTCCCATTCAATATCATTAAAAGCTTCTTTTGATTTTTTATCAGTTTTGGGTTTGTTGGTTTTAGGATTGATGTATTCCGTTTGCTGTTCTACCAGCTTCAGTAATAGGTCATCGATGATGGTAATTCCTTTTTCTAAATCTGCTACTGGTCTGGAATGTTCTACCGCAGACCACCATTGGTGTCTATCATCATAAGCACCTATTTGCGATGCTAATGTTGACACACTTTTGTAGCCAGTATGAATGTTTACGTATGGGTAATCCAAATCCGTAGGAAAACCTAATATCTCAAATGCTTCACGACCACGAGATTCCCATTCTCTAAGTAATGTACTACGGTTTACAAACATCCCGTAATCTTTGGGATGTGCCATTTGCGATAATTGGAATAAGGCTAATGGAGAAACTTGAGAAAGATTCTCATCATTGATTTTGTATAGCTGAGGAAACTTAAACTTCAAGAAATTACCATCGCCAATATTAAGTCCGCCAGATTGAAAAGGCTCTCCAGCTTGAGAAGGGACAAGCACATTAGGAATGATTTTGTCTCGATTGAAAATATCCTTAACGGTTATGAGGCTTTCGTCCTTGCTGTTTTCGGAATCAATTGCATTGCCATCCAAAAGCTGGGTTAACTTACTCATTGCTACGGTTGCTATTAATCTGGTGTCCGCATCTAGGTCGTTAACCCAATCTTTGAAAATTAGGATGGCTTTGTTTAGGTTATTTTTAAAAGGAAGTTCACGTGTTTGTTCTAGGGCTTCTTCTAAATCGTTGATTGTTGTTGCAATGATTGTTTCAGCTTCACCGTCTAGATTTTGTTCTGCTTCTTCAAGTGTTTCAATTACGGAGACTGTAGTTTCTCTTAGAAGATTAGCTTTTGGTTTGGCTGTTTCTGGTTTGTTTTCTTCTTTAGGAGTTGTATTGCTTTTTTCTTCAGATGAACTTTCTTTCACCGTATCAATTTCTTCTTCTGGAACGCGTTGAATGATTTTACCTTCTTTAAAAAGCTCACGAGCCTTTCGCTTATAGTTGCGTGGATAGACCTCAATATGTTTAAGCGTATCGCCATATTGAATCATTGCAAAATGAGTGGCAATTTCTAAAGCAACTTTCTTATAAGAATCAAAAAGCACATAATCTTGCTGTTGCGCTTTTTCAGTTCCTTGAAAGTAGATGGTAATGACACTAAACTTGTTGGCGTCTATATTTTCTAAAGAAGGCTTAAAAGAGGGATAGACATTGACTGTTTCCCAATCACCATTATTTGAAAGCACCTCACTTAAGGAAGTAGCAAATTTTTGATACGCTGGATGCGCATCTGCATACCATTTTAGTGGATTGCGCAATGCTTCCTTAAATCCTAGTTCTTTAAGGAAAGTAGCAAGCTTTTGTGGTAGCTCTTCGCTAAAGGAAAGCTCTACACCTTTTTTCTTTTTGTTTTCTGTAATTAATAGCTCCATCTTTATCCTTCATCTTAAAAACTCCTCTCTTTAGGAGATAATTTTTAATAGTGATTTAGGATAAATATAATTTTATGAGAGTCCGAATTGACTTAACAGAAATGTACCTTGGTACGTTGGGATTATTTTAAAATTAATTTGAAATGGGTAATGGTAGGAATAATAAGGGTTTTAAATTTATGGGTTGAATAAAAAGTAATATACTTGATGATGCTATTGTAATAGTTATTATTGTTGATATGTTTTAGTGTGAAATTAGTTGAATCAAAAAAATATGAGAAACAAGAGAACCATAACTCAAAAAATAGAACGCAGTTTGCGTTACAATTTATCTTGTATTATGGCGCTCATTTGGTCTCCTGAAAAATTTAGACTTTTCAGTTAGTTTGAAATCTTAGGATTTACTCTATTTCTAATAATTACTTTTATCTTACTTTCCTTAAGCGCATATTTCTGCACGTTTTGTATTTTCTTCTTCCCAATTACCATAGTCATCTGCAAACCACGTATCCTTTTGCTTGTGACCGCTTATATGGCCGTTAAGTTTCTTTGTGCTTGTAAACGACTGTTTGCATTCAGGGCATAAATAGGGTTGCGCTTCAAAGTAGATACCCGCTTTTATCGCTGTGGTTATGTGCAAAGCCTCTGCGCTAGCTTGCGGTTGTGTTGCGGTATCATTGTGCTCAACCGCTCTGTCTTTGTGGTAAAATAAGTGACTAAAACTAAAGATGGTTGCGGAAAGCATTATGCATATTAAAACGGAGCTCCATAAACTTTCTGGATAGAATTGATAGACTAAATTATGAGCTAGCGTACCAGCAAAATACGCGTATGCGGTGCGAGTCCATCCTTTTACCGTAAATATTAGGATTGCCAAGTCTATTCCTATCGCATAGCACCACCCAAACCAAGGGTCTGTGTACTGACTATTAATTTTGAAAACATAAATGGTATGTGCTATTTGTGGTATCAATAAAACGGTAAGTGCTATAATACCAAAAGCTTCATTTAAGATGAGTTTACGCATAACTTATATGAATATTTCTGTTAGTAGCTCTATGTTTTTGGTATTATAACCTTGAAATCTCCAAGCCCATTTAAGTGCATTTCTACCTAAACGACTTCTGATTTCTGAGTCTTTTACCATAAGCTTGATATTTTCAATCCATTCTGGAGCTTCACTAGCCAGTAATCCTGTCTCACCTTTTTTTAGGATGGATTTTGCTGAATGATGAATTGAAGTAATTGTAGGTACGCCAAATACAGATAGCTCCATAAAAAGTTGCGTATTCTGATGTTTATTAAAAAGCCCTTCTTTAGCAGGTAGCAAAGCAATATCAAGTCGAAGATTATTTAGCTTTTCAAAGTAGTCTGTGAAGGAAACGGTATCGTGTAATTCACAATCAATCTCTTTAAGAAGCATATCTCTTTCCTTAGAAGAATGGGGCTTTCCAAGGCATACAAATTGAATGTTCTTCTTAAAAGTTGAACGTGTTTTTATAAGTACCTCCTTAAGAGATAGCAAATCTTCTTCTGTTGGTTTTATGATTCCTATTCGTATTTTTTCTGAATCGTTCTTTATAAGAGGAGGCATTTCTTCGTAGCCAAATCGGGAGGTTAAGCTAGGTGAAAACTCCACTAAGACATTTGATTCTGGTAAGCGGTCGGCAATCAACTTTTGTAAAAAACTTTGGAATGGTTTATTGGCTACTGTTGCCATATCCATCAAACCTAAATTGGTTTCAAGGTGCTTTAGTTTTTCTGTGGTTAGCTTTCGCGAAAGCGGAATTGAAATAGGTAAAGCGAAGTAGTTTCTGTCTACATCCATAACTAATTGTACCTGTGGGTTAAGGGTTTTTATAGCCTGTAACAGGTAGCTAACATCACTAAAAAGTGCTGGAAAGATGATATAATCTGCCCAGGTAATTAATTGTTCGTCGAGTATACTAACAAAGTCAGATAGTTTTCTGGAAAAGTCGTTGTTTTCAATGCCCGTAATAATCGCCTTATGGGTGTCAGTCTTGTTAATTTCTAAAGCTGGAGCTATCATTCTATAATATCCCGTGGCATTAAGTGTGGGACTTACATAAAGTACGTGGATTTTGTCATCTGGCTCAATATTATATTTCTCTTGAAATTTATTGCTTAAATGTAATCGTGCTTGGAGTTCTCTTATTGTTCTCATTATATAATATTTGGAAGTTCTTTCTGTATGCCTTCATAATATTTTGCAATACGTTGTCCAGTTGCTTTGTCATAAATTTCAATGGTGCCAGCAAGTGGTCCGTACTGTTTTATCTTTTTACGAAAGCGTTCTAGTCCTGTTTCTTTACTACGTGTTTTAGATAATTTATGTTTCCAATCTATGGAGTACATTGTGCGTACGTTTCCGTCTTTGAACCATACAATCATTTTTGTGTAGGAGTCTTGTCCTAGTTTCCATCCTTTTTTCTGTGTCATTATTTGAAGTATTTTATAAGTGAATTAAGTGGGATTTGCTTGATGAACTCTTCATTTTGAAAGGCTCTAACGTGTACTTTTTCGTCTTTTACGTGTATCCAGATGCGCACGCTGTGGTCATCTATGCGGTTCGCTTCCGCGAAATCTTTTAAATACTGCTTGATGTTAAAGGCAATTTTATTTTTGATGCTTCCTAAAGCAGCAGTCTGCTCATCCAGAAAGAAATAGGTTAAGTCTTCTGTAGGGATTGAGCTCAATGGTTTGTCATTGTCGTATAGCAGGGACTTTATTTGATGCTCTGCCTGAAATAGACGTATAAACAATCGCTCTTTAGGAATGCGAATACGATTTGAGATGTAGGTGGTTCTTTTGATGATATTTTTTGATACCATTTTTTCATAACCAAAAATATCTACGGACAAATCGGTTAACGCACCCTTGAGTTTTGCCTTTATGGTGCTATTTTGTTTCGTTTTGTTTTTCATTTATTAAGTATTGAATTGTAAAAATGAGTGTGTGCTGTGGTCTAGTACTGCCGCTTGAAAAGCCTTTATGAGTTCTGGTTGCCCAAGTTTTCCAATACGTGTTTCGCACGCTTTATAGAGTTCAAGGCGAGGCTTTTGTTTTGCGGTATCTTTCTTCTCGTTGTTAAGAAAGCGCCTTATTTGGGCGTGTAGAATGAGCTTTTGTTGCACTTCAAGTTCCCGCTTTTTCTGGTTGTAATACCATTTGCGAGTACCTGTAAATCCGCTAGGGTTTTTAGGGTCAAAGTATTGATGAGGCAGTTGTACAAATCTCCTTTCGGAATCTTTGGCAATGTATTTCTCCACGATTGCGATACGTTCCACATAGACTTGATGCACTTTTGATAGCGTTTTATCCGAAACAGGTTCGTACCAAAGTCGTAATAGTTCCAAAGCTCTTTTTTCTTGACTCTGTGTGAGATAGTGGTTTTTGTAAAGTGTATTTCGAGCAAGTTTCCATAGACTTTTTACATACACAGATAGGGAGGCGGAACGAGCCACATCGGCTTCCGAAATTTCGGCGCCAGTTTGCTCTGTGACTCGTTTGTTCCGCACTATTTCCCCTGCATCATCATTTTTTTTAGGGGCTATTTTCCCTGTGTATCCTGTCAAGGTGTTACTAGTAGCGTTGCGTGACCGCTGAAGCTTTGTGAGAGGTAACGAACTCGTTGTTTTTTTCAACTTATCAACCGCTATTATTATATTATTTATGTAACCATTGTTACTAGTATCTGTATGAGGACAAGTTGGCGTTTGTGTTTCTTTAAGGTGTTGATTTTCAGTGTTTAAATTTTGGGGTTCTTTTAGCGTACTTTTTGCTTTATCCACAACTTGTTTTCCAGTTACTAACAGGATGTTGGGATTAATGGAAAGCTCATAATCTGCTTTAGAACCACGCCACTTTTTTGCAGTAATGATATTGGCTTCTCTTAAGCGAGATATATGTCTTTGAATGGTTCTTATGCTGGCATTTGCTTTTTTAGCCAGTTGAACATTATTTGTTCTTAAAGGAGGGAGATTTTGTAAATCTACAGATGAAATACTATTCGCTTTGAGAAGAGAAAGCGAGTATATCTTAATGATTTCACGAGTTGTAAGAATCATAGCCTGTCGCACTTGTTTGGACAGGGAGTTTGTGTTGCTGTTGTAGTTTTCTACATAAGTATCTAAAGCATTAAATGCAGTAGCGTAGTGTATTATGGACATTTAGTAAGAGATAACCACACCTCAGTAAATTACTGTCAGTGAAGTGGTATGTCTTGCTTGCTGTTATAGCATTGGGTTTACAGATTTAAGGTGGTCTGTGATTTTTTATTGAGCTCACGTTGAGATTCCTTAAATAGACTCTGCTCTCTTCTTAAGGAGGTTTGCCTCTTTTTCTCTTTAGCTTCTATTAGGTCAAGACAAAGCTCGTAAAGGGTTTCTACACTACTAGGTTTTATGATTTGCTTATTAAAGAACTTGGACACCGTAGGTCGTGAAAGTCCCGATGTTTTGGTTAGCAAAGTAATGGGGCTGTCGTATAGCTTTTCCATCTTTAGGAGTACGGTTTTAATTTCTGACTGTAAATACATTGTAAAAGTTTTTTAAAATAATTGACATCGTTTTGTTATTTATTCATAAATTTAAACATCATTTTAGTTGTTTATGATGCCAAATATATATAATATTGCCATTCAAATACTAATTATTGATATCAAATTTCACATTAAATTAATAAATAATAACTAACCAATTTAGAGACAACACTTTAAAAGAATGAAAGAAAACCCCCTATTAGATAATATTGACAACAAGTTTATAGAAGCTGTAGATGAAGTTATTGCTATAAATACTGAATTAGGTATAAAACCAGCAAATGATAGCGCTATCGGAAAAGCAGTCTATCCAAATAATAGAAGTATTGTTTCGGCGGTAAGAGGGCGCAATAAGCATATTCCTCACATTGCACTAATCAAATTTGCAAAAGCATTCAATGTAGATATGAATTACTTTTATGCCGATGATAAACCTTTACATTACAAGCCAAATACCATAATGAATGTGACTGTTTCGGGAAACGGTATAAATAGTTCTGGAGCAAATACTACAAATATTCACGCTGGTAAAGGTGAAATTAAAGGAATTAATACTGCTGCTGCAGGTTCAAAGAATACTCTCGTGGAGGTAGTAGAAGTTAATACAATGATTAACAACTTTATCTCTCAGATGGATAAAGACCGAGTTGAAAAATTTCTTCAAATTATATCGTCCATACAAGTAGAAAGTAAACAAGCGACTAAAAAGTTCGAAAAACTGTTTGAAGCAAAATCGCTCGAAATGCAAGATATGCGGAAGTATTTTGAAGAAAAACTTGAACTATTGGATAAACAACTTATTGAAACACGTCAGAAATTAGATGAAGCGATGAAGCGAGAAATCGATTTACTTAGACAATTACTAGAAAAGAAAAATAGTAATTGATTATGAAGCAAGATTTACAACCAAAAGAGCTTGCTTCGATATCTGAAGAAGAGAGACAGGTCATTGAAATGTTGCGCCTTCAAACATTTCAATCTTTAAAGATTACCAAACGCAATGGGCGCATTGATATGATAGAAGGAACAGAGCGTATTGAGGAGCGAACAAGAATAGTAGATATATTGAAAGAACACAACTATCAGAATATCGAAATAAAACAGAATGATGGTCGCGTAGTATTTATAAATCGTACCATAAAAACAAAGATTAAATAAACCAAGACATCAAGAGGTTTAGTGATTAAAAGCTTTAAAGCTAAACCAGAAGACCATAAGGGTCATTATTTCAGATTTGATTGCAACCAAAAATACTGGAGCAATTGATTAGGAAATCAAAATGTCAAAAGCAATTGCTGGAAAGCAAAAAGTAAAAGAAGAAAAGTACAACGACGAGTGGTTAAAATCCTTTGTTGGATTTGAAGATATTTCGGAAGAAGAGTCGAACAGAATAGTCAAAGAATTAGAAATGCTTGCAGAGGTAGTTTGCATACATTTTATGAATACGAGTTAATATGAAAGATTTATCAGTCTTTAAACAGTTTGCAAAACCAAGCAAATCCATTCAGTTCAAAACAGATGGGAAAGCAGTTATTTATACCAGGGTATCTACAAAGGAACAAGCAGAGAATAATGCTAGCCTAGAAACCCAGCTCAAATATTGCAAAGAACTTGCAAATAAGAAAGGTATAGAAGTACTTGAGTATTTTGGTGGTACTTACGAGTCTGCAAAAAGTGATGAGCGCAAACAGTTTCAAAAGATGTTGACTTATGTAAAGAGAAGAAAAGACGTAGGCTATATCATTGTGTATTCCTATGATAGGTTTTCAAGAACAGGAGCAAATGGAGCATATATTAGCGACCAGCTTAAAAAGCAGGGAATTGTAACTATATCTGCGACTCAAGAGGTAGATACATCAACGAGTGCTGGTTCATTTCAGCAGAATTTATATTATATGTTTTCTCAGTTTGACAATGAATTGAGAAGGGATAAGTGCGTTTCTGGTATGAAAGAAAAAATCAGAAAAGGATATTATATTGGTCCATTGCCTTTCGGTTATACCAACTTAAATCCTGGTAATGGAAAAACTCCTGAATACATAATTAACGAGCAGGGTAAATTATTAAGGAAAGCTTTTCTTTTGAAGGCAAACCTTGGTTTGGCAAATTCTGAAATCGTGAGGAAGTTTAAAAAGAAAGGACTTAAAATAACAGAAAAGAGTTTTAGTAAATATCTGAGAAACCCTTTCTATTGTGGGTTAATAATTAGTCCATTACTTCCTGACGAAATAGTAATTGGTAAACAACAACCTCTGGTAAATCAAGAGTTGTTTTTAAAGATTAACAACATTCTTTATACAAGACCAGATAACAGAGTTTACAACTCAGAAGACGAAAATTTGCCTTTAAAATCATTTGTCAAATCTCTTGAATGTAAAACGCCGTATACAGGTTATCTAGTGCGTTCTAAAAACCTGTATTATTATAAAAATAGAAGAAAGGGTAGTAAAGAAAATAGAAGTGCTAAAAAACTACACCAGACATTTATAGATTTTTTAAATGACTACAAGCTAAGAGATGAAAAGCTTGTAGAGCCATTGAAGGAAATCATTACAGACAAATTTATCGAGTTAAATTCTGAAAGTATAGAAGATGCTAAACGTGTAGAAGCTGATATTGAAAACCTTCAAAAGCGTTTGGAACGATTGGAAGAGCGATTTGTTTTTGAAGAGATAACTAAACCGCAATACGATAAATTTAAACAGAAATTAGAGCTAGAAAAACGGGAATTTGAAAGTAAAAAGCTAAACTTCAAATTTAATAGTTCGAACCTTAGAAAGGCAGTCGATAAGGCAATAGATTACGCTTTGAATCTCCCGTCATTATGGGAGTCTGGTAATATCGAAACAAAAAGAGCATTGCAATATATGGTGTTCCCCGAGGGAATTTACTATGACTTCAAAAATCACCGAGTTCGAACTTTTAGAGTAAACTCCATTTTCTCTGCAATCGCAAGTATATCGGGCAATATGGGCGGAAACAAAAAAGAGAATTACCATAAAAATTATGATAATTCTCTTGAAGTGGAGTCGGAGGGATTCGAACCCTCGTCCAAACAAGGAATACAATAGCTTTCTACACGCTTAGTTTTTGTTTAATTTTCGATGTAAGACCGATCAAAAACTACCTATCTTACACTTATTCTCTTTAGATTCGAAACGCTATCGAGATGCTAGTATTTCTAGGTTTACTTTTACGATACCTCATGATCAATCGCCGTAAACCAAGGCTCTTGAGAGGTATCCTGCTTGTTCGCCTTGCGAACCGAGGCATTATCCTACTATAATTCAGATTATGCAGCTAGGGCGTAGTTATTCTCGCCGTTTAAAAAAGTTGAAATATGATATTTACGAGCTATATTCCAGCGCTCGACGTGCTTACCACTCTATTCATCTCGCTGTCAAAACCAGTCGACCCCGTATGAATACCCTATGCTTATTTTTATTCTGCATCGGGTCGGCAAATATAATCATATTTGTCATATCTTAGTCGCGCTTTTAAAGAAACAATTCTTATACCATATTATCTATGCTTACATTTGGAATACTCAAAGAGCGCAAAAGTCCGCCAGATCGTCGTGTGGTGTTTACGCCCAATGGTTTAACTGACGTAGTGTCGCAATTCCCAATGGCTTCATTTGTGGTAGAAAGTTCTGACATACGTGCTTTTGACGATGCGTCGTATGTAGCGGCTGGATTTCCGATTGTAACTGATGTCACTGGATGCGATGTGTTATTGGGGGTGAAAGAAGTGCCAATCGACGCATTGATCCCTGATAAAAAGTATTTTTTCTTTTCGCATACGATCAAGAAACAACCATACAATAGAGCGTTATTACAGGCTGTACTGGAAAAAAACATCGAGTTATACGACCATGAGGTGATTGTGAATGCCAAAGGGTTTCGCTTGATTGGTTTTGGACGGTATGCGGGTATTGTAGGTACGTATAATGGGTTTCGAGCTTTTGGGTTAAAACATGCTAGTTTTGAACTGCCCAAAGCAACTACATTATCAGATCAGGCTGCCTTGATAACTGAGTTAAGGCAATTACAATTACCTCCTATAAAAATAGTACTTACAGGTACGGGTAAGGTAGGAAGTGGGGCTAAAGAGATGTTAGATGCGATGCAGATCAAAGAGGTTTCTGTGTCTGATTATTTACAGAACACTTATGATCACCCTGTCTATGTACAGATCGATGTATTGGATTATAACAAGCGAAAGGATGGACAGATATTAGATAAATCAGATTTTTATACCCATCCATCGGATTATGAAATTGATTTTATGCGATTTGCCAAAGTATCAGATTTATATATTGCGGGACATTTTTATGGAGATGGAGCTCCGTATATCTTTACGCGAGAAGATGCGAAGTCTGATGATTTTAATATTAGTGTAGTCGCTGATATTTCGTGTGATGTTGATGGGCCTGTGGCATCTACGATACGCTCTTCTACCATAGCAGATCCTATTTATGGGTATAATCCTGTGAGTGAAATGGAAACTGCCTATACAGATCCTAATGCGATAGCAGTTATGGCTGTAGATAATTTGCCTTGCGAATTGCCTAAAGATGCTAGCGAGGGGTTTGGTGCGATGTTTCTAGGGCATGTGATTCCTGCTTTTTTTAATGAAGATGCCGATGGTATCTTGGCACGTGCTCGAATGACAGAAAATGGAAAATTAACTCCCAGATATGCCTATCTACAGGAGTATGTAGATGGTGTAGAATCTTAAATATAGTATATTAATGACTACTCAGGAACTTGTAAATCAAATATGGAAAAAGAAATCATTTCTATGTATTGGTTTGGATGTGGATCTTGCTAAGATTCCTCCTCATTTATTGAAAGAAGAAGATCCTATTTTTGAATTCAATAAAAAAATTATAGATGCTACACATCATTTGGCGGTAGCTTATAAACCGAATACTGCTTTTTATGAGGCGTATGGTTTAAAGGGATGGCAGTCGCTAGAAAAGACGATTCAATATCTCAATAAAAATTATCCAGAAATTTATACGATTGCTGATGCGAAGCGTGGTGATATAGGTAATACGAGTACGATGTATGCCAAGGCTTTTTTCGAAGATTTGGCTTTTGATTCTGTTACCATTGCGCCGTATATGGGAAAGGATTCTGTAGAACCTTTCTTAGCATTTAAGGATAAGCATACCATTTTATTGGCCTTGACGTCTAATCAAGGTGCTTTTGATTTTCAGACTCAAAAAATTGATGATAAGGAGCTGTATAAACATGTATTGGAAACTTCGAAGAAGTGGAATCATGCAGACCGACTGATGTATGTGGTAGGTGCTACGAAATCTGAATATTTTAAAGAGATACGAGCGATTATACCTGATAGTTTCTTATTGGTGCCAGGTATAGGGGCTCAGGGTGGTAATTTGCAAGATGTGTGTGCATATGGAATGAACGCTCAGGTGGGGTTGTTAATCAATTCATCTAGAGGGATTATCTATGCTTCTAATGATGTTAATTTCGAAGCTGCTGCAATGCAAAAAGCATTGGAGTTACAAGAGCAAATGGCTACCATACTTGCGGAGAGTTCGATTGCACAAAATAGCTAGAACACGAATATATGTATCGTAGCTAATAAGCTAACTTTTTTAGCTACGATACACAAGGTTTCGGTGCTTACCACCTTTTTTTTAATACATCATTTGTTTTAGTGTCTATTGGCATCGAATACCTGTTTAGCATATCCGAAGAGTCCATAAGCCATTAATACAGCAAAAACTGCAATGATTCCATAAATGATGATGTTAAGTACAATTGAATTCATAGCCCTAAAATTTAAAATTATATGTTTAATTTACGGAAAAAAACAAATGTAAGTCAAGTGTTTTTTGCTGATTTATAGATGTTTATGATTTTTTTATGATTATTAAAGATCAATTAGGAAATGCTGTTTCAGTGTCTACAGCTCCTTATCGGATTGTGTCTTTGGTGCCATCACTTACAGAATTAGTAGTACATCTGGGGCTAGAACAAGCACTTGTGGGGATCACAAAGTTCTGCGTATTTCCTGATCATCTCCGAAAGGATAAAATAATAGTTGGCGGTACTAAAAAAGTAAATTATGAGCGTATAGCAGCTTTGCAGCCTACTATAATCTTGTGCAATAAAGAGGAGAATACTAAAGAAATTGTAACAACTTTGGCAACACAGTTTGCAGTACATGTATCGATGATTGCTTCTATAAGTGATGCTTTGGAATTGATCGCGCAGTATGGGGTGCTGTTTGATGTAGCGCATGCTGCTAGTGAATTGATACGCGATATTAAACATACAAAGAGTGTTTTTACACACAGACTACAGCGGCAGCCTCATCGAAAGGTACTTTATTTTATATGGAAATCGCCATGGATGCTTGCAGGTAGAGATACGTTTATAGATCACATGCTTTCTGTAAATGGGTTTACGAATTTAGCTAGTGCTACTAGGTATCCTGAGATTGCTATAGAATCGCTAATGGACTACAAAGAGGTGACGGATGTTTTTCTGTCTTCTGAGCCGTATCCGTTTCAGGAGAGGCATGTGGCTGAGCTAAGAGAAGTATTGCCAGCTTCTGTACGAATCACTTTAGTGGATGGAACATATTTTTCTTGGTATGGATCTCGAATAAAAGAGGCTTTTGCTTACTTTACGTCATTATATTTATAGTGTTTTGTAGTTTGAATAAGGTTTCTTTGGAGGTAGATGAAGTTGTTTTAGTGGCTATATAAGAACCCTAACTTCACTTTTTACATAAATTGAGAAAGTTTAAACCACTTCTTTCTAAAAATGCTGTTTGCTAATGAATAAGTTAGTAAATTTACGATATTATATAATGTATGCTTAATTATTCTACATATCATCATCCAGAAAATACAGAGTGGGTTACTTTTGTTCATGGAGCTGGAGGGAGTTCTTCTATCTGGTTTAAGCAAGTGAGAGAATTTCGAAAATATTTTAATGTGCTTTTATTAGATCTAAGAGGTCACGGAAATTCTAAACCTTTACTAAAGGATGCGTTTAATTCTAAATATACTTTCGATTCAATTACTGAGGATATTATAGAGGTGATCCATAAAGAGGGGATCAAAACGTCTCATTTTATAGGGATTTCTCTAGGAACCATATTGATACGTAATATAGCAGAAAAGCATCCGCATCTGGTAAGTAGTATGGTGATGGGGGGAGCTATTATGAAGCTTAATTTTAGGTCACAGGTATTGATGAAATTAGGTGTGCTGTTTAAGTCGGTAGTACCTTATATGCTGCTGTATAAGTTTTTTGCCTTTATCATTATGCCTAAAAAGAATCATAAGCAATCTCGCTTATTGTTCGTGAATGAGGCTAAGAAATTGTATCAAAAAGAATTTGTACGGTGGTTTAAACTAACTTCTGAGATCAATCCTTTACTACGTTTTTTTAGAGACAAGGATATTAAAATCCCGACATTGTATCTGATGGGAGAAGAGGATTATTTGTTCTTGCCATCGATTCAAAAGATTGTATCTATTCATACCTTATCTGAATTGCATGTCGTAAAAGACGCTGGACATGTGGTGAATGTAGAAAAGCCTGAGGTGTTTAATGAAACATCGATTCATTTTATACAGCAATTATCATAACATTACTCTTTTTTGCTTATTGTATTGTCTTTTGAATAAAGTCATGTACTATTTTTTATAATGAACCTTAGCTATATATACCTATAATGGAGCTAATAGTTGGCTTTGTACTGTTATAATATAATAAACTTTTTTAGGAATTTACCGAAAGTGAAAAAGCGACTGTATTGTGGTAGCTACATGATCGTTATTTAAGACTGTGGTTGTTCTATTTTTTGGATTTCTAGAAGTATCTTATGTGCTTGATCGTGTAGGAAATCACTTTTTTGCTTGTCTTTTATAGCGGTTTGGTAAGAGCGTTTCATGAGTTTACAGTATTGAAGCTGTAGTTTTTGCAACTCTGTTTTTTCTCTTATCCATTTAAGCATAATTGTAATTTTGACGATTGTTGGGTGCAAATATATTGGATAGCATTTCTAAATTTTCTTAACGCGGCGTTAAGCTTCTTTTAATTAGCTATTAAAAACAAAAAGCTAAGATGAGTTTAATATTAAAAAAGATGAAGAAATGTAAAGGAAACGGGGGTTGTATTTATTGCGTTAGGGATAGCAGAGGAAATCCCGCAGTCCCGACCTTAGGAGGGCGAGGAATTGGAACGAATAGCCCGACCCTTGGGGAACGCCCATATTATATAGCAGTACATTAAAAAAGGAAAAAGGCCACCGGATCAAAAGCAACACGTACTTTTGGTGGTAACCTTTTTCAACACACACATTTATTAAGTTCTATCTACGCTGTTATAAGCTAGGCTATATACAGCAAGAGTTATGAACTAATAACCATCATTTTGTCCTAGATTAGGGTTTACGTTCCTTTCGTTTTGAGGAATCGGAAGGATCAGGTTTGGATCATCGAATGTATAGGATCCAACGGGTAATTCTAATCTTTTAAAGTCGTGTAATTTATGGCCTTCGAAGGCAAATTCTCTTAATCTTTCTAAGATGATGTCTGAAAAAGTTACTTCATCTAATAAGCTGGCACCTGCTCTATAACGTAATACGTCTACATCATCAAATGGATCTGCTCCAATAGTGGTATCGAGTCTAAAGTTACTTTCTGCTCTAATCAGATACATTTCTGGAAGTCTGATAAAAGGGATATTAGCATTGCCAACTAGCCATTTGTAGCTAGCTATTTCTGAGCCTGTCTGATTGTCTACGTATAGGTAATTCCCTCTGGCGTCATTAAAGTCGTCAAAGATTTCGAAAAATTGTTCTTCTACAGAGATATCTGGGTTACCGGGTCTTCCTCCGAATCGCTCGGTAGCCCAAAAAGTATTCATAAGGTTGGTGCCGTCTGAGTCAGTAATTTGCCATGCAAAGATGTCTTCTGTAGAGTTGTCATCGTTGTTAAAGGCATCATCGATGGTCTCGGCTAATTTGTATTGTCCAGACTCAATCACCTCATTGGCGTAGTCTCTAGCTAATTCGTAATCGCCAATCTGTAGGTATATTCTAGCTAATAGGGCTTTTGCAGCATTGCTATTAGCGAATGAGCCGTTGTTTGCAGGTAGTAGGTCTACTGCTTCGATCAGATCATTGATGATAAAGTTGTATACTTCTCCTATGGTGTTTCTAGTAGGAAACGTAATGTCATCTAACGAGAGTACTGGAGCTTTGATAATCGGTACTCCGGGTTGATCGGCGTTACTTCTGTTATTATGATGCTTTGCAAAGAAGAGAACTAAATCATAGTATACGACAGCTCTTAGGAATTTAGCTTCTCCTTTTATGGGATTACTAATGTCTTCGCTTTCGTAAAGGTCTAAGTGGTCGAGTACGATGTTTACTTGGTTGCTGATTTCGTACTGATTAACCCAAAAATCACTAACGAAACTATTGGTCGTTTTGATATTTTTATTGTTGATTTCTCCAAATTCTGTAAATGTACCGTTCCATTTTAGGGCACCAGCATTGGCAAGGAGTTCGGAAATGGTGGTAATTTGACCGCCATAACTTGCACCTTGTGCGGCCTGTGCATAGGCTCCTGTAAGGATATTGGTTATTTTTTCTGGGGTGTCATATGCTTCATCAGCATTGAGCCCTTGCTTAGGGGTGGTTTCTAATCGGTCTTCACAGCTAGCTAGTAGTAGTGTGATGGCAGCGAAAAAGAGTATATGAATAGATGCTTTCATGGGATTGAGATTGTGTTACGTTTAGTCTGATAGGGGTTAGAATTCTACTTGTATTCCAAAAGAGTATGTCTTAGCTGGGGGAGCTGAATAGAAAGCGATTCCTGTTCGTACGCCAGAATTACCATTGAAATCTGCGGTAGATTCTGGGTCAAATCCTTGGTAGTCTGTAAAGGTTAGGAGATTGATACCATTGAAATAGAATCGCACTTTTTCTAAATAAAACTTTTTAGAGAATGCAGGGTCTATGGTATAGCCTACGGTAAAGTTTCTGAGACGTACAAAATCAGATTTTTCTAAATATCTAGTTGAGTCTTGTTGTCCATTTTCTTGGTTGAGTCTGGCTTGTGGAATATCGGTAATATCTCCTGGCTGCTGCCATCTGTCTAATTGATCTATGGTTTGATTATCAAAAAGTTGAGCATTTCCAGAACTGAATTTTCCTCCTTGGTTATAGATAGAGCCACCAAACTCTCCCTGAAATGTAAACTGGATATCTAGGTTTTTCATCTTAAAAGAGTTGGTAAATCCTAATTGGTAATCAGGAAATGGGTCTCCGGTAATGATTTTGCTAGCTCTAGCCGTATTAGTTGTGGTGTTTCTGCTCATCGTTCCATCTGCATTACGCGTATTCATATAGTATAATGCGTTTCCGTTTTCTGGGTCTACACCTGCATATTCATAGAGATAGAATGCAGAGATAGGGTTGCCTTTCCTTAGAATGTTTACACCATCGATGATATCACCACTTGGTAATTCTGTGATTTCATTCTGGTTTTTGGTAAAGAGTGCACTGGCTGTCCAGCGGAAGGTATCTTTGGTAAAGATCTGTGCAGTTAGCTTAGCTTCGTATCCCTTGTTGATGATTTCTCCAATATTTTTGACCACAGATGTGAATCCAGAGGTGCTAGGTAATGGTTGATTAAAGAGTAGATCATTTGTTTTTTTATGGTAGTAGTCTACTTCTGCAGAAATTCTATTACCGAAGAAGCCCACATCAGCTCCCACATCGTATTGTGTCGTTTTTTCCCATTGTAGGTTGTTATCACCTAATTGAAAAGGGGATACTCCTAGACGTTCGTCATAGGTGGTAACACCAAATAAGTTTCTACTCGCAAAATCTCCGATATTAGCATTACCAGTGATTCCCCAACTACCTCGTACTTTTAAATCAGAAACGGTTCTAGAACCTTGTAAAAAACTTTCTTTAGATACTACCCAAGCTAAAGAAGCTGCTGGGAACCATCCAAACTGAGAATCAGCTCCGAATCGAGAAGATCCGTCTCTACGAATACTGATATTGGCTAAATACTTATTAGCGATACTAAAGCGTGATCTAGCAAAATAGGATAAGAAGTTGTATTTCGTTTTATTAGATCCACCATCAGTGATTAGTACGGCATTATCTAATGTTTGTAAATTATCTGATGGGAAGTTTTGTCCTGTGGTAAACTGACTTTTTCTATTGGTTTCTTCGAAACTTCCCCCTAGTGTAGCAGAAAAATTGAAATTACCACCAAAGGTACGTTTATAAGTCAAGTAGTTGGTGAGGATGTAGCGCTCGGTAATAGCATTACTTACAGTACCTACACCTCCTGCCGAAGCAAATTCTGTAAGACTCCCTGAAAAACGTTCTGCATTTTGGTTATTGGCGTCGTATCCAATTTCTGATTTCCATTTTAGGTGAGGATTGATGTAAAAGTTACCATAAATATTTAGTGTATTTCTCCAGATATCGGTTACGAATCGTCCTGTTTGCTCTTGTCCTAAGAAGTTCTGATATAAGGTAGAGGTACCATCTACATTGGCTGTACCATCTTCTAGTAGGGCTGGAGTAAGTGGAGATTGTGCAATAGATTGTAGTGGTGATACAAAAGCATTATCATTGGATAATCGATCGATAGTAACTTTTGATAAGTTGATATTAAAACCTGCTGTTGATTTTTCAGTGACTGCTGCATTTACTTTACCGCGTAGCGTATAGCGATCTAATTCGTTGCCCAGTATGATTCCTTCGGTCTTATTGTATGAGGTAGACATTAGGTAATCAATTTTTTCACTCCCCCCGCTTACAGATACATCGATATCTTGTGTGGTACTTTCTATGAGCGCTAGTTCTTGCCAGTCTGTATCTACTTCGCCATTTCTCCAGTCTCTTCCAAGGGCTAATGCATCGAATCTGCTTTCGATCTCACTTAATTCCATACCACTATTCAGTGCGGCTTCTGTATATAGTTCTACATACTCTGCTGCATTTAGGAGTTCTCTTCTATTGGTGGGGAAGTTGATTCCCGTAGCAGTATTTAATGTTACTTTGGTTTTTCCTTTCCTTCCTTTTTTGGTGGTAATGATAATCACCCCGTTTGTACCTCTAGCACCATAAATCGCAGCAGAAGAAGCATCTTTAAGAAAGTCTATAGAGGCAATGTCATTTGGATTTAAACCAATTAAGGGGTTGATAGGAGAGTTATTTATAGACTCATCGTCATTGATTAATGGTACTCCATCTAACACATATAACGGCTCTTGCGAAGCCCCTACGGTGGCGATACCACGTACTCTAACCTTGATCCCTGATTCTACCTTTCCAGATATTTGTGTAATCTGTACCCCAGTTACACGACTGGTCATTAACGATTGAATACTAGGGAAGTTAGCGTCGGTAAGATCCTCTGCTTTTAGACTACCGATGCTAGAGGTTACTCTCTTCTTAGAAGAAGATCCATACCCTACCAATACGATTTGGTCTAGACTAGAAACATCTTCTTGTAGTGTAACGTTTATTCTATTGCTATTGTCTACCAGTATTTTTTCTGGTATGAAACCCACAAAGGAGTACACTAAGGTGTCTCCTTTATGAGCGTTTATCGCATAGTTTCCGTCGAAGTCACTTTGTACTCCCACAGTAGTACCTTTAACAATGATATTGGTACCTGTAAGGGGGATACCTAGTTTATCGACTACGGTTCCAGTGATTGTTTTTTGCTGTGCATAGATACTTCCAATACACATACATAGTACTGCTACTATACGGAGCTTAGTTGAGTTTCTCATTTTTGGGGTTTGTGAGTGGGCGTGCAAAACTATCATATTAGTCCCTTAAAAAGTATTCCTACAGCATAAATCTAAAGCGGCTTGTAGTGTGAATAAATAGGGGATTTCGTAATTTTTTAATGCGAAGTGCAAGGATATTTTCACAAAAAAGTTAATTCAGGGTGAAAATTTGCAGTTGCGTAAAGGGGGCAAGTGTGAGATCCGTAAAAATAAAAAAATTCGATGAAAGTTTGTTTAAGACCGACAAAGTGCGTGTTTTTGCTGTTTTTTAACAGCTTATTCAGCTAAATCGTTTACGTAAAATTATACTTAATTCAGCTTTTATAGAAGTTGGTTTATTTAACCTTATGTAGTACAGTTTATTATGTTGTTTTAGTTTTATTTTTGGTTATGTAGGGGGAAGGAGTGAAGAGAAGGAAAAGGGTAATTTTTTTGCTAATTATATCCTAATACTACCAATTATATCTGGTTAAAAAAGGGAGGAGATATTTAGCTAAAATTGTGTGGTTTATGGGGAATATATAACACCAAAAACAATCCTGTCCTAAATAAATTAAGCACGTAATAAATCTAACCATTTTACTAGTTTCCATCTAAAATTAGTTAAAAAT